>NZ_CP042818.1:2505000-3105000 GCF_008153345.1 Treponema phagedenis
TTGCCCCAACACCTAGTGTACATCGTTTACTGTGTGGACTACCAGGGTATCTAATCCTGTTTGCTCCCCACACCTTCGCACCTCAGCGTCAATCATCGGCCAGAAACCCGCCTTCGCCACCGGTGTTCTTCCAAATATCTACAGATTCCACCCCTACACTTGGAATTCCGGTTTCCCCTCCGTGATTCAAGACTGGCAGTACCCAATGCAATTCTCAAGTTAAGCTTGAGTATTTCACATCAGGCTTACCAACCCGCCTGCGTGCCCTTTACGCCCAATAATTCCGAACAACGCTCGCCCCTTACGTGTTACCGCGGCTGCTGGCACGTAATTAGCCGGGGCTTATTCGCTCGACTACCGTCATCAAGGACGCATTCCCTCATCCTCTTATTCTTCATCGGCAAAAGAACTTTACAACCTTTCGGCCTTCTTCGTCCACGCGGCGTCGCTCCGTCAGACTTCCGTCCATTGCGGAATATTCTTAGCTGCTGCCTCCCGTAGGAGTTTGGGCCGTATCTCAGTCCCAATGTGTCCGTCCACCCTCTCAGGCCGGATACCCATCGTCGCCTTGGTAAGCCGTTACCTCACCAACAAGCATAATGGGACGCGGGCTCATCCTCAAGCAAGGCCGTAGCCTCCTTTCCTTATACGGCTTTATCCGTATAAGCGTATTCGGTATTACCTCCTATTTCTAGGAGCTATCCCCATCTTAAGGGCAGATCACCCACGCGTTACTCACCAGTCCGCCACTCTAGGGGAGAAGCAAGCTCCTCCCTTGCCGTTCGACTTGCATGCTTAAGACGCGCCGCCAGCGTTCGTTCTGAGCCAGGATCAAACTCTCCATTATTATATTTCAAACTCTCCTATTGCTAAGAGAGCCTGATTTTACCAATAATTAAAGAGTATCCTTAACCTTATTTTAAGGAACCCTGTAGCAAAAGCTTTCACTTTTACTACTCTTTATTTCATTCTTAATCGTAAAACGCTTCTCTTACCAAAGCTTTTGCCTTGGCTTATTCTTTTCTTTCCCTTCCCTCTATCTGTCAAATATCATTACTCGCCATCCGGATGTGTAATCGCAGTCAGCGAGAAGCGAATAAGACTATATCACAGCTCTCATTCTTTTGTCAAGAGTTCTTTCATTCTTTTTTTAAGTTTTTTTAAAAGATTTGAATTCTGTTCTCGTATGCTTTGTTAAGCTTGACAAGCTGTCGTTTGTTGTTGACAGCTTGATGAAGATACCAAAACCGTACACTTTTGTCAACTACCTAAATACACTTTTTTGCAGAAAAATAAAAAAGTTATACCGGCTGCTATACCGTTCTATAATTTACTTGCCAGTATACTAATTAGAGCATCGGCGGACGGCTTGTGGTTCAGTAGCCCTATGGTAAATTGCCCACCGCTCCTCAATTCCAAACGATGTTTTGCCTGAGCGTCTCAGCTAACAGGCAAAACTCGTTGGCGAAGTTACAGTGAATTTTCAAAACTTCGCCCTTGCTCAATTCCAACCGATGTGTTAAAGCATCAACACTGTTTTGTAAAACTGAAGCTTTAAAACTCGTTGGCAAAGCGGAGGCAAATTATTAACGCTTTGCCCTGTGGTAAGTTTACTCACCGTTGCGCCGTGTCGGGCTCTTTTTTATGATTTGTATTAGATACAGTAAAAGACATGTTTGCTGTTTCAAAAGAATACCACGAATTTATAAAAAAGAGTCTTGGTTATTTACGCGGTCCAAGGGCGATTAAGAATACTGCGAGTAAAATAAGGCATGCGCCCGAGATAGAGAGTATATCAAGTTTTTCATGTAATATGGCTACGCCGAGTAAAATACCGGTAATCGGTTCTATGGTGCTTAAGATCGAAGTGTTTTGAGCGCCGATTATTTTTATGCCGTATTGGAATAAATTAACGGCTCCCGCAGATACTAAAATCGAAAGCGTAAGCGCATAGCTCCAAGCGGGTATGCCGAACTCGAGACTGAGCTCTTTACGGATGCCGGAATATCCGAGCATGATGACCGCCGAAATTACACAAAGATAAAAGGTAAGTTTTATTGCATTCATTTTTCGCAAAGGGCTTTTATCAATGTAGATAACATAGACGGCAAAGGTTACCCCCGAAAGAAAGGCTATCAGTAAGCCGAAAAAACTTGCAATTTCTCCGCTTTTTCCGCACAGAAAGACTCCTGTCGTTGCCATAAGTACTGCAGCTATTTTGATAAGGCTTGCTTTTTCTTTAAAAAAAATAATGCATACTAAAACTACCAATGAGGGATAAATAAAGTGTACCGCCGTTGCAAGGCCGACAGAAATATAATCATACGAGATAAATAAAAGGAAAACAGATATGCAGTATCCTAATATTGATGCGGTGATAAGATGAAATAATTCTTTTGCACTAATTGCCAACGGGATTTTTTGTGTCCGCAGAACGATATAGAGAAAGGGTAAGACTAAAAAGAATCGCAAAAATATCAGCGTTGAAGCATTGCCGCCGTGGATATAAAATTTTTTTGCAAGGATCGGCATGCAGCCGAATATAAATGCCGAAAGCAGAATCGCAATAACGCCTTTTGCTTTTTGAGAAAGAAATTGTTTGTTCATAGAAATTATAAAGCCGCAAGAATTTCCGCAGCGTGATTTTTCGGGCTTACCTTCGGAAAGACGTGCGTTATTTTTCCCTCTTCATCGATAATATACGTTGAACGAACAACGCCGAAATATTTTTTGCCGAACATGGACTTTTCGCCCCATGCCTCATATTTTTGGATGACCTCTTTTTCGGGGTCTGCCAAAAGATAAAAAGGCAATGCATGTTTTGCCTTAAACTTTGCATGGGAGCTTTCGCTGTCAGGACTGATGCCGATAACAACCGCACCTTTATCCAAAATATCATCGTACACATCACGGAACGCGCAAGCCTCTGTTGTGCAACCCGAAGTGTTATCCCGCGGATAAAAATAAAGCACTATCTTTTTCCCTTTAAACTGCGAAAGCTTTACGCTTTCCTCATCTTCGTTTTTTAATGTAAAAGCCGGAGCTTTTTTTCCTACAGTGAGCATAGTACGAGCCCTCCCCTACAAGGCTTTTTATTTTTAAACTTTCAAGCCTGTGCCCAGTATAGCAAAAAGAGGAGAAAGCGCAAAGGGGGAGGCAAAAGCAAGACTTTTTAATAATACGAGTTTTAAAGCAAAGGCATTTACAAAGCTTTAAAACTCGCAGGTTTGTCTCTTTTTTTTAAAATTGTTTATGATTCGGACGGCAAAATTATGCCTAGCTGCTGCCGCCTTCATAGGGCAAACCAACCGATGCCGGTGCATAGTTTTTGCCGCTGAAAACCACGAGGGCGATGAGCGTTATCAGGTACGGCATGATATTAAACATATCCGACGGGAGTCGTTTGAGCAGTTCATAATCGTTTGCGATAATCGAAAAAGCAAGGGTTGAGCCGAAAAGAATTGCCGCACCGGTAATGCCGATCGGGCGCCATCTGCCGAATGAAACAACGGCAAGCGCAATAAAGCCGTGCCCGTTTACGGTCGTTGAATTAAACTGCGTATTGGTGGTAAGTACCAGACAGCCGCCTGCAATGCCTGCCAAAAACCCTGAGGTAAGTACCGCCATATACCGTATTCTTTGTACATTGATGCCGACCGAAGCTGCCGCCTGCGGGTTTTCTCCGCAGGAGCGAAGACGTAAGCCGAGCGGACGTTTATAAAGAATAAACCATGCCAAAAGAATAATAATGAGCGCAACATAGGCGGTCGGATATATTCCAGCAAAAGAAGGCATCATTCCGAGCATAAACTCCTTTGTTTGCTCTTGCTTAAAAATAATCTGCGAAATAAAGCGCGTAACACCGACTGCCAAAAGGTTAATGCCGGTGCCGGAAATTGTTTGATCCGCATTCAAAGAAACAGAGGCAAACGCATGAATAAGCGAAAAGATCATACCGAACACGCCTCCACAAAGGATGGCAAACCAGATTGAAAACCCTCCCAAAGGGACTTCGGTAAAAAAATGCACGGTTGCGGTAGCGAAGGCGCCGAATACCATCAAGCCTTCAAGGGCGATATTGACAACCCCCGACCGTTCGCAAATCATACCCGCCGTTGCGGTAATCAGAATGGGGGAGACAAGCATCAGTATTGTAGGAATTTTGTTTAAAAGACTAAGCATGCTGTATCTCCTTTTGAAGTTTCTTTTTTAAAGAATTGCGTACAATAATGCCAAAGCCTGCCCGAAGTGCGATAAAGACAACTACCAAGCCTTGAATAATATAGGTAATTTCTTTTGGAATTGAGTTTGATTCCATCAGCGGTTGCGCGGAAGAAAGCATGCCGAACAAAAGCCCTGCAAGGAGGGTTCCGCCCGCCCGATTGTTTCCTACTAAGGCAACAGCAATACCGGCAAAACCGTACCCGTCCATACTGGCAATTACTCTTCCGTAGCGGAAACTGCCGAGCGCCACAATAGCACCGGCAAGCCCCGCAAAAACTCCGGCAATAAACATCGAAAGCACAATACTTTTTACCACCGAAATACCCGATGCACGGGCTGCTTCTTTGTTAAAACCGGTTGCCCGCAACCCGAAGCCGACACTTGTTTTTTCCATAATAAACCAGTACACCAGTGTGGAAAGAATTACAAAAACTATACCGATGTTAAGCCGAGAGCCGCCGGTGAGTTTTTCAAGAAAGGCGGTTTTTAATAATACGCTGGCCGGAAAATTCGGTGTACGGTAGGTATTGGTGCCGGGAATAAGGCTGACCAATATTCGCGAGCTGTATAATGCAATATAGTTCAGCATAATCGTTGCAACAACCTCGGACACCTCGTATTTTGCTTTAAGCCAGCCGACAATCGCGCCCCAAAGCCCGCCGGCAAAGGCGGCAAACAAGAGGGCGGCAAGCCAGTGTAATACTGAAATTTGCGGAAAATAAAAAGCGATAAATTGCGCAACCGTAAGTCCGACAATGTATTGCCCTTCGCCTCCGATATTAAATAACCCTGCGCGGGCTGCAAAACCCATTGCAAATCCGCAGAGAATAAACGGCATTGACTGGCAAAGCCATTCTCCGATATAGCGTATATAAAATCTGCCGCGGTCAATATTATAGCCGGTAAGCACCTGCAAAATAGCCTTATACATGCCGGCGGGGTTTTTATCGATAATCAGAATCAGCACCGTCCCCACCAAAAAACCTAATGCCACAACAATCAAGGATAAGAGTGTGTCGGAGGCGACAATAATTTCTCCGAGTGATTTATTTTGTTTATTATGTTTCACTTTGTGCCCCTGCCATCATAACTCCTATTTGCTTTTCAGTTAGAGTTCCTTCGTCAAAAATACCTGCAATCTTCCCGTGAGAAATAATTGCAATCCTATCGCAGAGATTCATAATCTCATCCAATTCAAAAGAGATAAGCAAAATAGCCTTGCCGGCATCCCGTTCCGCAAGAATACGCTTTCTGATATATTCGATTGCCCCAACATCTAAACCCCGTGTCGGCTGGGCAATTAACAGAAAATCCGGAGACAAACTTATTTCGCGTGCGATAATAACCTTTTGCTGATTTCCTCCCGACAAACTTTTGCAAAGCGCTGTTCCGCGCTCCGTGCCAGTTCTGATATCATACTCATCAATAAGGTGCTCCGCATTATCCTTTATCTTTTTAAAATTGAGGGTGGAAAGGCGGGACGAATACTCGTTCTCATCGTAATTTTTGATGATCATGTTTTCCGCTACGGTGAAATTAAGTACCAGCCCGTGTTTTTGGCGGTCTTCGGGAATAAAACCCAAGCCTCGATGAACACGCTCAATAATGGAAAGTTTGGTAATATCTTCTCCGCGTAAGAAGATATTCCCCGAATCAACCGGCAATAATCCGGTGATGGCATAAATCAATTCCCGCTGCCCGTTGCCGTCAATACCCGCAAGCCCGACAATTTCGCCGGCGTGCACGGAAATAGAAACATCTTCTATATGATGGTGATTATCGGATCCGTGAACCGATAAATTCCGAGTTTCAAAAATAAGCTGCCGTTTGTTCAAAGGATTTTTATCGATGTGGAATTTTACCACTCGCCCGACCATCATCTCCGCCATTTGCTCTTCGGAAGTTTCGGCCACCTCAATCGTATTGATGTATTTTCCGCGCCGCAAAATAGTACAGCGATCAGCCACCGCTTTAATTTCCTGCAACTTATGCGTAATCAGGATAACAGTCTTTCCTTCCTGCTTCAGCTTTCTGATAATTTCCATAAGTTCATCAATTTCCTGCGGAGTCAGCACGGCGCTTGGCTCATCAAGAATCATGATATCCGCATGGCGATAAAGCGTTTTTAGTATTTCAACCCGTTGCTGCATTCCCACCGAGATATCCGAAATAAGCGCCCGCGGATCAACCTGCAAGCCGTATTGTTTGGAAAGCGCTTCAACCTCGGCCTCGGCCTTTTTGATATCAAGGGTGCCATAACGGGTAGTGGGCTCCATCCCGAGGATAATATTTTCGGTAACGGTATAGTTTGCAACCAGTTTAAAATGCTGGTGCACCATACCGATACCTAAGGCAGTTGCATCATTCGGATTTTTAATCCGCACCTCTTTTCCTTTGATTTTAATTGTTCCGGAATCGGCGGCGTATGCACCGAAAAGAATAGACATAAGAGTTGATTTACCCGCCCCGTTCTCACCTAACAAGGCGTGAATCTCGTTTTCTTTTACAATAAGCGAGACATTGTCATTCGCAACAACACCGGGAAATATTTTAGTAATTCCCAGCATTTCAATGGCATTGATAGCTGTATTCATAATTTACATAAAATATGGAAAAAGGCGGAAAGCAGAGTTTCCGCCTTCCGTTTTTACTGATCGTCTTTTGCAGATAAACCTGCAGGCACAACTTTTGCATCAAGTGCATCGGCATATCGTTTGTATACTTTTATTTTTCCGTCAATAATATCTTTTCTAACGGCATTCACTTTATCGATAATGCTTTTGCTTAATGCGCTGTTTTTGGTGGAATAGTCAACACCGTCTTTTGCCATGTCAAGCACAACAATTTCACCGGTGAAAGTTCCCGCTTCTACCGCACGAAGTGCATACTCGGTGGCGCTTTCAACTCGTTTGATCATGGAGGTCAGTACCGCCGATTGCCCTTCCGCATAAATACCGTCCTCATACTGGTCGGAATCTACACCGATAGCCCAAACATTTTTGCCCTGAATGCGATACTCTTTTGCCTGCGCAATAGTGCCGTTTCCGGTACCGCCCGCTGCGGAAAAGATTGCATACACGCCCGAATCATACCAGTTTTTTGCCTGTGTTTTTGCAAGCTCCGGTTTTCCCCAGTCGTTTGCATAATAGTCAAGAATCTGCGCATCGGGAAGAACCGAAAGCACGCCTTGCACAAACCCGATCTCAAAACGGGTAATAATTGTGCCCGCAATACCGCCGATAAAGCCGAATTTCGGATTTTTAATACCGTCTTCCTGTGCTTTCAGCGCAGCTGCAACACCGACAAGATACGAACCCTGCTCTTCCGCAAAGGTTGCCTGCATAAGATTCGGGCCGCTGAGCCAATCAACGTCAACAATTAAATAGTGCAAATCGGGATACAAAGCCGCAACTTCGGTCATACTGTCGGCAAAGGAAAAACCGGTTGCCGTAATCAAACTGTACCCTTCGTCGGAAACCTGCTTTAATGTCGGCAAATACATATCCTGTGTTTGACAGGTTACGACATCATAATACTTTCCCCGTTTTGACGTATTTTCCCACGTATCTCCGTAGAAATTTAAAATACCTCGCCATGCGGCGGCATTAAAAGATTTATCCGCAATACTGGTAACATCAGTTATCAGCCGGACAGTAACCGGAGTAGATTCCTTTACTTCTGTCGAGCCGGATTCTTTTCCTTCTTCAGTTTTGGTACAAGAACCAAAAAACACCATACAGAGAGCCGCACAAACGGCTACAATTAACAAACGCTTTTTCATACATAAGCCTCCTAAAATTACAAAACAGCGCCAAATTGCATCGTCCGCCAAAACTCTGTTCAAATAGTAAACAAAAACAGAGCCTAACAAACCGGTACTTTACGCTATTTGTGCTATTATAACATCTTTTTTATTGAAAAACAAGGGGAAAGCAAAAAATTACCAGTATTTTTGCAAATCAACGTATTCTACAGTAATAATTTTAGTTAATAATTGTTCTTTTAATAACTCAATGAGTTTTGACATCCGTATCAAAAACCAACCCGTCTGCTTGGAACCACAGGCGTCCGTGCCCGTTCTGATTATTGTTTTTACTCTCTCGATGTGGTTATTTTTTCATGTCTAAGCCTTGGGAGGAACTCGGAATGGTAACTTTTAAGGATTATGCCCCAGAGGCTGTGTCGAATTTTTATTTAGAATTTATCTTTGAAGTATATTCTGCTTGAAACAAATAAAAGGCGTGCTTTTGTTTGAAACAGGTAATACACTTAGGATAGGATTAAACGTTATGAAAAATCATACTGTTTTTAATCAAAAAAATTTACAAGGAGACTTAGTATGAAAAAAGCAAAAATTTTAATCGTATTTGCAATGTTTGCCGTCTTTTTGTTCTGCGTTGGAGGGTGTAAACAAATGTTGATAATAAAATACCGGATGATCAAATAAATAATGATGAGCAGCCAAATAATAGCGGGTATATAGATGATAACCGACCGAATCACAGTGATCCTGATTCCGGTAACAGCGAAATCTCTTCCTATTAATAAATTGCTGGCAAGCTTGGAAACGCTCGCAAATTTCAATGATGTTCCTGCAGAAATTGTGAAAATGCATGTACTGTTAGGTTCCGCAAATTTAAAAGCTGCAAAATCAAAGTTAAAAATTGTGGATAAAAATGAAGGAAAGCCTATTGCAAAAGGTACAACAAAAGATGCATTGGAAAAACGCTTTGTGTTGGAAGAAAGACATGACGAACAGTCAAACCTGTTACCTAATCTACCGAGTGACATGAATAATGAACAGATAGAGTGTTATGACAAGTTTATCACCGATCTTGAAACGGCTGCGGAGCTTACAGACGTACTGCCAATAGCCGTACAAACATCCGTGAAAGTTGTTGCAAAACAAATGGAAGGTATTCAAGGGAAAACAAAATATACAATTGTTGATAAAAAGCCCGGCGATTCAATTACAAAAGGCACAAAGAAAGAAGCATTACAGCAGCGGTTTATGATAGAAAAAGCTAAGAACTCGTCCAACCCCGTATTGCCCGTCCTACCGAATGCCATGAGTAATGAGCAAAAAATTTACTACGATACTTTTATCTTCAGTCTTGCAACAAGAGCCGCAATAACTATACTTCCCGCAGATACAGTGAAAAATATGACAAAAACGGCAGCGGAACACATGGAAAATATTTCCGGAACCGCAAAATATACAATCAAGGATAAAATGCCGAACATGCCTGTTCTACAAGGTACAAAAAAAGAAGCTTTAGAAAAACGTTTTGTCGCGGAGAAAGTAAAATAAACAATTCTTAAAAGAGTTGCGGGGAAACTCTCTCCACTCTTTTAACAGTAATTTTTTATAACAATTCTTTCACAGGACTTTTATTGGCTGATTATCCATTGTATATGAGAAGAGGTTTCTCAGCTCTTGTCGTGGGCAAGCTCTTACAGTCTCTTGACATTTGATGCGCTTTAATGCAAAATAACCGCATTCAATATGAGTGGCATATTTTACCGGGATCTGCTAATTTTCGTCCGGTATACATTAAAACAAGCAAATGGATATATGCCGATATGTATTAAAAATTCTGTTGAGGAGTTGCACTTGTCAGAGGAAATTCTTACCATAGAGGAAGTTGCTCGTTATTTACGGATTTCGGAGCGAACGGTGTATGAATGGGCACAAAAAGGGAAAATACCTTCGGGAAAAATCGGAACGGTTTGGCGGTTTAAAAAAGATGAAATTGAAAATTGGGTAAATGCCCGTTTATCAAATCAGCAAAGAAGAATTTCAACTGCAGATATAAAAATAGAAAACATTTTATCTCCCGATAGAGTGGTGTCGCTTGATTATTCAACCAAAAGAGATGTGCTGATAAAAATGAGCGATGTATTAGGCACCGCCCCGCAGATAAAAAACCGCAGTGAGCTTACCGATGAAATTATTAAGCGGGAAGAGCTTATGTCTACCGCAATCGGCTGCGGTATTGCAATTCCGCATGTACGGTTAACTTCGGTTACCGATTTAGTGATGGCGGTAGGCATTTCTCAAAAAGATATTATTGATTTTGAACCAATAGATTCCGAGCCTGTGCGCCTTATTTTTATGATTGCAGCCGCAACAAATCAGCACGCATATTATTTGCAAACCCTTTCTTTTTTTAGTACTAAACTTAAAAATGCAGAGCTGCGCAATAAACTTTTGGCGGCGGAAAGCCCGGAAATTGCATACAAGGTCTTAACCAAAAAGGCTTTGTAATTACTGTAATTATTACAAGCTTTTCTTTAGCTCTTTCTTGATTTTCCTCTTATCGCTCATAGTATCGCATAACGCGGCAGTGGAGATTATTGTATGACATATTTTTTTGAAACCTACGGTTGCCAAATGAACGTTGCAGAGTCTGCTTCCGTCGAACAGCTTTTATTAAAAAGAGGCTGGGAAAAGGCGGAAAAAGCGGATGTATGTGACCTTTTAATCATAAATACCTGCTCCGTCCGCATTACTGCTGAAACACGTGTGTTCGGCAGACTCGGGCTTTTTTCCGCTCTAAAGAAAAAAAGAGCTTTTTCCATTATTTTAATGGGTTGTATGGCGGAGCGCTTGCACGATAAAATCAAAAAAGATTTTCCACGTTTGGATTATGTGGTCGGTATGTTTGAGCGCAATCAGTTTACCGCTATTTTTAAAGAGATTGAGTCTAAGCTTAACAAAACCGATTATCATTCAGAATTTTCCGGTGAAGATTTTTTAGAAAAGCCGGTCTCAGGGTATCATTTTGCCGAATCTTCATATATAGAAGGAGCTTTTCAAAGTTTTATACCGATTATGAACGGCTGCAATAATTTTTGCACATACTGCATTGTGCCTTATGTGCGCGGCAGAGAGATTTCTCGTAGTCTTGAAGCGATTCTTGCTGAAGTTGAGGAGCTTTCAGAAAAAGGAGTGCGGGAAATTACCTTATTAGGGCAAAATGTGAATTCTTACCGCGGCAAAGATTCCGAAGGAAAGCTTATCACTTTCCCCGAACTTTTGCGGCGAGTTGCTCGAGTTTGCGAAAAAAAAGACAGTATCCGTTGGATTCGCTTTATGTCAAGCCATCCGAAGGACTTTTCCGATGAGTTAATTACCGTTATTGCCGAAGAGCCGCGCGTTTGTAAGTTGATACATTTACCGGTGCAGCATGGGTCAAACGCTGTTTTAAAGCGCATGAACCGAAGTTACACACGGGAGCATTATCTTTCATTGGTGGATAAACTGCGCACGAAAGTTCCCGATTCCGCATTAAGCACCGATATTCTCATCGGTTTTCCCGGCGAAAGTGAAGAAGATTTTGAACTTACCTTGGATTTAATGCGGCAGGTACAATTTGACTCCGCCTTTATGTATCATTATAACCCGCGAGAAGGTACCCGCGCCTATGATTTTCCCGATCGCATACCCGATGCGGTGCGCATCGCCCGTCTGCAACAGGTAATTGATTTGCAAATGAAAACCAGCGCGGAAAAAATGCGGAATCGAGTCAATCACATTCTCCCTGTGTTAGTAGAATCCCGTTCGCGTAATAATCCGGATGAGCTTTTCGGACATACCGAATTCGGCGAGATGGCGGTGCTTACCGGTGCAGATCCTGAAAATTCTATTGGACATTTTGTCAAAGTTCAGATACAATCTGTACAGGGAAAAACATTTAGAACGATACCTATTAAAAGCGAGGACTGATAATGCCCGGAAAATTACTATATTTTATTTTTATTGTATTGGCGGTAACCCTGTTTGCGGGGTTTAACATGGAAAACCGCTGTAATGTTTCTCTTATTTTTCATACCTTTGAAAACATTCCGATATTCATAACCGTCATGTTCTCTTTTTTGCTCGGCAGTATTATGACTCTCCCTTTTTTAATCAGACGCCGACCGAAAACCAAAGACGAAGTTTTACCCGGAGTAGAAACGGTTACTCTTAAAAAAGAGAAAAAGGGATGGTTCGGGCGAAATAAGGAAAAGCAACAGCAAGCGGATGTGTCAAATACATTAAACACACCAAGCGAGACTTGGACGGAAAATGCCGATATTTAAGTTATGAAACCGATCATTTTCTTTCTTTTTGCATTTTTTTTAAACGGTACAGTTTTTGCTCAATCGGGGTACTCGCCTGCGGTAAAAAAACTTATCAACTCGGGATTATCTTTAGCATCGGCGGAAAAAACAATTGCATATTTTTCTCAAGAAATTCCAAAACTTTCTGCAGTGCAAGACAGAAAATCAGGATTTCTTTTTTTTGCAAACTATTTACGTTTATACGGGAAAAATGAGGAAGCGCTTTTGCGATATAAAGAAGCCGCCTTTCTTTCCGAAGGGAAAGAAAGGATTAAGCATCTTCTTGACGCGGCTCAGTCCGCTATGGCATCGGATAAAACCGAAGAAGCGCATGAAATTTTACAGGAACTTTCCGATATTTGCACCGCAGGTTCCGCAGACCATAGCAAAGTTCTGCTGTATCAAGCGCTGTTGGACATTCAAACCGCAGCGAATGCAGAGGAATTTTCCGCCGCTTTGCAAAAGATACAAGCGTATGCATCAAAAAAAAGCTTTGCAGCATATCATAGTATTTTACTTTTTACGCTTTGGTGGATAAATGGGGATGCGGCGGTAAAAGAAAAGCTTGTCAAACAATTTCCGAAAAGTATGGAAGCGGCTGCTGTTTCAGGTTCTGTTGACATAAGTCCTTCCGTTTTTTGGTATTTGATGCCGCGAAATCCTGATATGATAAAAAAATTCCTAAGCGAGACCACAACATATACAGATTCGCAGTATACGCAGGCAAGAGCGATTGCCGAAAAATTCCGCGAAACTCCGGCTACAAAACAAGAAGAAGCCGCAATAAGCATTCCAAAAGGTTATCAGCTGGGCTTTTTTAAAGATAAGGCAAATGCGGAAAAGCTTCTTACGGAATTACAGAAAAAAGGATTTACCGCAAAAATACAAAAAGAGACAAGGGCAAGCGGCACCATCTATTATCAGCTATTTACCCCCGAAGATGCTAAAGGCTCAATCGGATTAAAACTAAAAGCGGCAGGATATGAAACCTTCCCTATTTTTTAAATTCCGAGTTCAGATGTAAAAGCAATTTTTCTGACCGATAAACAGTGTTCAAGACACCCGTTTTTTGACTCAAACTCTTTTAAAAAATGAATTTTTCTACACATAATCCGATTAAAAACAAAAGACTTTGAATCAATGAGATAATAAAAAGATTTTTTACCGCGGCGATGAAGCCTGTTTGTTTATTCGGATGAGCGCGAAAGGCCGCTGCGTTTTTTAAAATAAGCGGTAAAAATAAAACCGATGCCAACATTGTCAGCGGATAAATTTTTATCACCGCTCCCATGACAAAGGCAAAAAAAGAGCCGAGATACAAAAGCTTCAGCAAACCAAGCGCTTTCGGTTTTCCGATATAATACGGCAAGGTGTACCGCAAATTGATGATATCTTCTTGCAAATCGCCGATATTATTTGCAAGCATGAGGGCGGCAATAGCACAGATATTCGGAATGCAGGCAAAAAGAATGCGCGCAAGCTGCGCTGCGGAAAAGATTGCTGTTGTTTTTGTGCACACATAAACGGTTATAAGCGGAATGCAAAAACCCATTGTAAACCCCGAAAACACTTCGCCAAGCGGCGTGGAAGAAATCGGGAGCGGCCCCGCAGAATAGGTAATTCCCACCAAAAACGAAAACATGCCTAAATACAACAGCGGCAGACCCGTTTTTGCCACAAGGCATAAACCAATTCCCGCCGACAGTATAAAAAGCACAACAATCAATAGAAGAATATGCGTTGGCGAAAGATTTTCCCTGCCGATGATATTTGTTTTTGTTTTATAATCGTGTCCTTTTTGCGCCCGATGATAATCCATGTAATTATCAAGCGCATCTACCAGCATATTAAATAAAAACATTGCAAGATACAGTAAAAGCGCCGTCGGAATATCAAGCGCACCAAAATGATAAAAAGCAAAAAAAACTCCCAACAAAAAGGGAAAAAAACTTGCCGTCTTTGCTTTAATCTCAACCAATTCCAAAAAAACCGCTAATCGCATACCGCTGATTATAGCTTTTTTCCGCAGAGAACTCAATAAATCAAAACGGAAAATCTCCGCCTTCTCTTTGCTGGGGCTTTCACCTGTTTTACGCTCCGGTTTTACCGCCACGTGATGATGCTTTCTTTTGGCTCTCGTATTTTTTTGCGCGGTTCAAAATTATCGCCGGCCGCATAGCCGAATACGGTTATAATGCCGACATTCCACTCCTCTGCGGAATAATTCAGAATTGTAAGCACTTCATCATTGATAAAACCTTCAATCGCACAGGATTGTATGCCGCATGCGGTCGCAGCGGTCATCATATTCGCACAGCAAATATAGGTTTGTGCCCGTGACCACTCATCAAGCCTTCCCGCCGAGTGCAGATATCCATGATATCCCCGGTAATCGGCAAGGAAGGCGGCAAGCTCATCGGGAAACCGTTCCGCGCGCTGCCGAACAAAGGCACTTTCGGGGGCATAAGCTTTGGCGGCTTTACAAAGGCTGACAACAATGAGCGAAGAGGTAAAAACATTGTCCTGCGCAAAACAGGCTTCGCCGATTTTTTTACGCAAAAGCTCATCCGAATAAACGGCAACAAACTGCCAGCCCTCAAGCCCAAACGATGAAGGAGAAAGCCGCGCCGCCTCTAAAATAAAGTCAGCCTCATCCTTTGGTATTTTTTTACTCGAATCAAATTTTTTGCATGCATAGCGATTTTGAAAAACCGCAAGCAGAGTTTTTTTATCTATCAAAGCTACCCCCTTATTTTAAATTTAAATCACCCAATTTCCCTTTTGCAATATCGGGATTTCCGTGCCGTCTTTTTTCACCCCGATTACCGAAAGCTCCGGTCCGCCTACCATAAAGTCCACGTGAATAACCGAATTATTCATTCCAACCTCTTTTTTCCGCTCATCGGAAAGATTTGCCCCGTCTGCAATATTTTCACTATACGCATTTCCGATTGCAAAATGGCAGGAAGCATTCTCATCAAAAAGCGTATTCTTAAAAAGAATCTTGGTATTGCTTATCGGAGAGTTATCGCCAACTAAGGCAACCTCGCCCAGCCGGCGCGCCCCTTCGTCGGTATTCAGTAGATCCCGCAAAACATCCTTTCCCTGCGCCGCATCAAAATCAATAACTTTTCCGTCCTTAAACGTAAAATGAAACCCGTCAACAATTTGCCCGCGCACGGCAAGCGGCTTTGTTGACTTCAGTGTTCCGTTTACCTTATACGCATGCGGCATAGAAAACACTTCTTCGGTAGGAATATTCGGCGTAAACTCAACTCCGGAAAGCGTCTGAGCCGAGCCGCCCATCCAGCGATGCCCCTCGGTCAAATATACCTCAAGCTCAGTCCCGGGCGCCCGATACAAAAGTTTTTCAAAATTCATCTCGGTTAAAAATTTTTGATGCCGCTTTAATTGCTCGTTATGCTCTTGCCAAGCCTTTATCGGATCATCACAAGTTACCCGAGTTGCCTCAAATATCTTTTGCCAAAGCTTTTCAATCGCCGCTTCCTCGCCAAGCTCAGGAAAAACCGAAAGCGCCCATGCTGGCGAAGGATGCGCCGCAACAGTCCATTTTACATGATTTTCCATTGTGTACTTCATAACCGGCTTCATAGCGGTTGCATACACCAGCTGCCACTGCGAAACCTTCCGAGGATCAACTGTTTTAAGCAACTCGGGATTTGGGGCAATCAACGCAAGCCGATGATAATTCGCCTTATACGCTTCGCGCAAAAACTCAACCTTAAATTGCGGCAACTGCTTAAACGCCTCATCCGAAGCAAAATTATAACGGGCAAGCGTCATCTCATCATCCGAAAAATCATAGATAACATCCCGTGCCCCCAATTTATACGCCTGCCGCGTAACCTCGCGAACCATCCCAAGCGTATGCTCCGAAACCAACACCAAAAGATTATCACCTTTTTGAATATTGAGCCCTACCTTTAAAATAAGCTCAACATATTTTTCAATATTTGTTTTATCCATACCACAAGTATAGCAAACTTGAAAAGAAGAATAAAGCGGATAAGAAGCTTAACCACGACAAGAGGCAAGTGCCTCGATTTCACTGACTTGACACTATCGAACGCTTTGACTTAATCAGAGGCACCACAACCATTCGATTTTATTAAAAGAGTCCGACACGGCGCAACGGTGGGCAAACTTACCATAGGGCGAAGTTTTGAAAATTTACTCTAACTTCGCCAACGAGTTTTAAAGCTTCAATTTTACAGTTTTGTGTTGATGCTTTAAAACATCGTTTGGAATTGAGCAACGGTGGGTAAACTTACCATAGGGCAAAGCGTTAATAATTTGCCTTCGCTTTGCCAACGAGTTTTGCCTGTTTACAATAAACTATCAGGCAAAACATCGTTTAAATTTGTTCTGAGTTTTAACATCCTTGTCAAAACCAAACCCATCTGCATGGAACTACGGTATAATTTTGCCGTCCGTGGCAAAATTATACCTTGCGAGTTTTAAAGCTTTGTAAATAGTTTTGCTTTAAAACGTCGCTGCTGCGTGGAACCACGGGCGGTCCGTGCCCGTTCTGAGTTTTGCCGTCCGTCGCAAAAAAATAAACACTGGGGATGTTGAATTCTAATACTTCGATTAACATATATAGCGGTTAATTACAAAACGTTATAATAGTATACGCTGCGGTTTGAATTTTTTTGCTATAGTCCGGCTTGTTTTTAAAGAGCCGGCGTTGCATCGCTTTAAAAATGCGCAGAGGGTTTTCAATATTTTTTTGTACGTTGTTACCGTACTGAAACTTATAAGACAATTTTGTAAACCGTATGCAAGATTTTGTGCTGCATTATAAAATTAAAAACCGGAATAAGTTTTCCGATTTCTCTTTCCATAAAAAACATTTCTCCTTAATATATATTTTTATAAATATCACACTTTCATTACTTTTTATTTTTTTAATAAAACCTTCTCATATCACAATTTATATGCTTTGACAAAAGAATTTATTAAGGTACTCTTTTACTGCATAATTAAAAGCATTTTTCAAATGTCAAATTTCTGATACAAATTAATGATAAAAAACTTGCACCCTGAATAAAGCTATGATATATTATTAAAGAATACTTTAAGGAGCTTTCGCATGAATAATCACCAGGTCTTTGAAGGGAAAAAATCTATACGTTTTTCTCTTCGCAATAAACTCATCATCATCTTCGGATTGATGATTGTCATTTCATTGAGTGTGACAATTTACGTGTCCGTATATACCGCACGAAAAGCGGTTATTAAAAAAATTACCGATCATTTTATTGATAAAGCAGAAGATACCGTAAAAATAATTGACAATGGAATATCCACGTACTTAAACTTTTTGGAAGAGCTTGCCGCTATTCCGATTCTTGGTATGTCCGAATATTCTTATGATGAAAAAATGGAAGTCTTAAACAGTAAGGCTATTTTTCAAAGCAATATAAAGCAAGTGAACCTTTATGATTCCACCGGCATTCGCTATACTACTGACGGCAGAAAGGTTGATATTAGAGATCGACCATGGTTTTTATCCGCAATGCAGGGAAAACCGTTTGCGTCCGAACCGCTGCTTTCCCGCTCATATAATAAATATCTGGTGGTGTTCTCAACCCCTATTTATGATCGCAATCGCAAGATTGTCGGTGTTTTGAATACAACAGTTCTTGCAGAGTGGCTTGGAGAATTAATAGATGATGTAAAACTCAGCGACACTGGCGGTTGTTATATTATCGGAAACACCGGTACAAATCTTGCGGATAATAGAGACCCGATGTTAGTTGAAAATCAGGAAAATTCAATCGAGCTTGCAAAAACGGATTCTACACGCGCAAGCATTGCCGTTTTTGAAAAGCATGCACTTGAACAAACCGAGCCGGGGTATGGCTATTACAACTGGCACAACACCGACAAAATTGCAGCCTTTGCAAAACTGGAAACAACCGGTTGGACAGTAATTGTACATGATCATTTAGACAAGGCTATGACTGATGTTTACAGTCTGAGAAAGACATTAATTTTTATCGGTTTTGCTCTTGTATCTGTGTTTTTGATTATTGTATATCTTTTCTCTGTTCAGATAATAAAATCTCTTAGACAAACAGTTGCGGCATTGGAAAATATTGCCGAGCGGAATGGCGATTTAACCGTACGCTTGCCGATTAAAAATAACGATGAGATAACAGAACTTGCCGAAAACTTTAATAAGACAATAGAAAAAATCGGTGCGTCGATACAAAGCATCGGTATGAATACAAACGCAATGCAGGATACCGGTAAAAGGCTTGCAACCAATATGACTGAAACCGCGTCGGCAATAAATCAAATGAGTACAAATATTGGCGACATAAAAGAGCAGGCTTTAACACAGGCGGCAAGCGTAACTGAAACCGCTTCAACTATTGAAGAAATTATTCGAACAATCAAACAGCTTAACGGAAGTATTGAAAATCAGGCAACAAATGTTGCGGAATCTTCATCATCAATTGAACAGATGGTTGCGAATATTCTTTCAATAACAAAATTTATATCAACGGCTAATGAAACAATTGCCGAGTTAAACGGGGCGACTGCGGACGGAAAAGAAATAGTCGGGACGGCAGCAACTATTACACAAAAAATTACCGAAGAATCCGGCAGCCTTTTAGATGCAAGTAATGTTATCCAACATATTGCAAGCCAAACGAATTTACTTGCGATGAACGCCGCTATTGAAGCGGCCCATGCAGGAGATTCCGGAAAAGGATTTGCCGTTGTTGCAGATGAGATTAGAAAACTTGCAGAAGAATCGAGCAGCCAGGGAAGAGCAATTACCACAACATTAAAAACATTGAGCACGGAAATTGAAACGCTTGCAAATGCTGCGCGGACTACCGAAGGCAAGTTCAATATCATATTTGAATTATCCGCACGGGTACAGGATATTAGCAATAATCTTATTTCAAAAATGCAGGAACAGGAAGCAGGCAGCAATGAAATTCTAAAAGCAATACAGGATATCAATTTAATTACTGTTGAAGTAAAAAACGGATCAACGGAAATGCTTACCGGTGGTGAAACAGTTGCTCGAGAAATGCAAAAACTGGATAGCTTAACTCGATCCATCACTGCAAATATAAATGAAATGGCATCAGGAGCTGTACAAATCGATAAAGCCGTACAGGAAGTTAATGATATTACACAAAAAAATACGCAGAATATTGAAAACCTTGTAAATGAATTAAAAAAATTTAAAGTATAAGAATTTTTCTAACAGAATTGTTTAGAGGTTTTTCTTAGATCGTTTTGCGATTTTTTGTACGTTATCACAGTACAAAAATTTACAAAAGAATTATCGAGCATCATGCAAAAACTCACTAAGTTTTTGCACGATGCTCGATAAATTGCAACAAACCGGATACACAGAGCGTACGCATTAGATTTCGGTTTTAAACTCGTCGACTTAGTTTTATCACAAATGCAAAAAACTAAGTTATAGACTTCGCTGCCGCTGTGGCTCTTTTTGCGCTGTTTTAGGCACGCAAAAAAAATCTGGCTTCAAGTTAGTTTTAAAGCTTTATAAACTGCTCTTCACCGTAGATAAAAACAATGAGAAAAACAAACAATATACATGCGGCTACTTTCTTCATCACGTTATGTGTTCTCCCTTGCAGCAAAAGCGGCTTGCGCTTCGGCATGATTTTGTTCGGAGGCCTTCTTCCACCAATATGCGGCCTGAATGCCCCCTATTTTTTTAATCAACTTTTTTGCCCTTAAAGTAGTCAGCTTTGGCAAAAGGTTCAACAAATTTTTTTATCTTTTTCATCAGCTCGCCTTCCACCTCTTTTTCCCCTTCTTCAAAAAAAGGAATCGAAATGCCAAACCCCTTCATCTTGTAACTAGGACTTCCGCCAGTCATAATTTCCCCAAAGCCGTAGGATTTCATCATACGTTTAAATTTTCCGTTATCTTTTTTGTAATACTCCCATATAAGCTCATCGTCATCAAGTTTTTTGCCAAACACAAAATGCTCAATGCCGAACTCATTAGCAAAATTCTGTAAAGCATCAAAATCCGCATTAAAAATAATACAATTATTTGCCTCGCCTCTCAATTTTCCTGAAAAACTATCATGCTGAAATAAATCCAGCTCTGTGTTAAAAGTTTCCCCGCCTTTATTCGGCATAATTGTGATTGTTTGCAAATAATTCAATACATGTACCATAACTTCTCCCATAATAAAACTCCTATTCTAATGGTATTGTGTTATTTTGTTTTTTATTCATTCCTCGCAAGAGCGGCTCGTGCTTCGGCATGATTTTGTTCGGCGGCCTTCTTCCACCAATACACAGACTTTTCTTTATCGGCATTGCAGCCCTCTCCTCGATAATAGAGCTGCCCAAGTTGAAATTGCGCTTCGGCATTATCTTGAACAGCGGCTCTTGTGTACCAATAACACATCTCCTGCTTGTTAACGCTTGTTCCAATACCATCGCGATACATAGTTGCAAGCAGGTATTGCGCTTCTGCATGGCTTTCCTCTGCAGCCTTTGTGCACCAGTAAAACGCTTTTTCCGTATCAACAGCGGGGTACTCACCGCGCATATACATTCCGGCAAGTGCATAGTAAACCGCTCCTAGTTTTTCCCATCCAGTGCTGTCCCAACTTCGTTCAGCCAACGTTGTATACCAATAAAATGCTTTTTCCTTATCGATAGCAATTCCATCGCCGTGCTCGTACATCTGTGCAAGCCTATACTGCGCTACAACATGATCTTGTTCTGCAGCTTTCGTATACCAATAAAGGGCATTTTCTTTATCAACGGTAATAGTGGGAGCCTTGCTCTCATCACTTGTCCATGGCAAATGGGCAACGAGCTTCCCGATATCATATACATACCCAAGCAGCCATTGGTGATGCATGTGCCCTTGTTCAGCATCCTTTGTATACTGCTCCAGCTTCTGTTTTTTATCAACAGGAGGGGCTTCTTCATCAGCATACATACAGCCGAGCCGAGTTTGGGCTTTCACCACGCCCTGTTCAGCAGCCTTTGTGTACCAGTACAGGGCTTTTTCTTTGTCAACTTCCGTGCCTTCGCCATTGTAATACATGAGCCCCAGTTTATATTGAGATTCGGCATCTCCCTGTTCTGCTCTTTCTAAGCATTGAGAAAATATTTCTTCCGTATTAGGTTTTGTTTCATTGTTTTGCATTGGTAGTGCCTCCTGTTATAGTATTTTCCTGACTGTGCCGGATACAGCAGCCCCATTATGGTATGTAAATCTTATATTCACATCATATTAAAAAATTTTGTTTATCACGTGCATACTGTATGCGCAATTCTTCGTAGGTAAAATTCTCAGAGCCATTTTCCGTACGCGTGGTATAAAAAAACCGTAATCGGAAAATCGGAACCAAAAAGAATTTTATCGGTAAAGCCCGCAGAACATATTTTTTTTATGTCCCTACGCGATACAAAGGCGGTATCGCAAAAAACATTTTTGTATTCGCCTAATAGCCGAAGGGTTGTTTCCAAGGGGCGGCAGTGTGCAAGAATTATCTTTGCATTGGGTGCACTAGCAAAAAACTCCTCAAATAAATCAGCCCGGTCATCATCGTATCCGGTATGAATAAGCACAGGCAGTTTTAATTCATCCGCTGTTTTAAAAACTCCATGTGCAAGGTCCCGCGTTTGTGAATTTTGCAGATCCCACTTATTAGCCCGCGGATGCAATTTAAAACCTTCGTAGGGTATTTCCTGCAAAACAGTTTGCACCTCAAGCCCTGTATAATGCAGCTCAGGGATAACCCAATACAAGGGATGAGCCTTTAGACTTAAGCTCTCTGCAACAGCTTGAGCCTCTGTAATTTCCTTTTTAATGTCCTCATAAATTGACATAAGATCAAGCGCGGTATTAAAGGCCATGCCGCTTGTCGTTGAAGAATAGTAAAATTCATCTACGCCCGATTCTTTTAAAACGCCAAACACTGTTTTTGCATCATAATACGTGTTATAAAAAGTTCCTATGTGAATATGGTTATCTGTCATACTGTACGCTTTCTCCTATTGTTTTAATGATAAAACTTTATCCCTACGCTGTATAAAATTTTTTTTCTTATGAATATAGTTACAAAACTCTTTATCAAGTTTAAATAATTCACCATTATTTGCGCAAAGGTGCGGGCTTGGACAAAAATTGCAGTAATTGCTTACATCACATTTTTTGCATTCGGGAAAATCACTTGCATAAATATTCCGTATTTTTTGTAAAAGCGGATGATTTAAGTATAAGGCTTCAATGTTGTTGTCCTTAATATTTCCCAAATACGCATACCACCCAATCATAGGAAAAATAGAACCGTCGCCTGAAAAACAAAGCGACTGTACGGCTCCGCCGTAAAATGGAATAGTTTCCAAAAGGATTTTTTCTTCAGAACCCCAAACATACGAAAGGGCACCGTTATCTTCCAAGCTTGTTTTAAAAAAAACTTCCAAATCTTCATCGCTCAGTCTTTGGCATAAATTCGATTCGGTATAATCCGAGGTTCCGAAAATAAAAATATCAACACAGGATGCTATCCCTTCAGAATCCGCCCAACGCATTACATCCGGAAAATAATTTTTGTTTATTTGCATTGCCGGACATGAGATAAAAATCGGAACATTGTTTTTACGTAAAAGATGAACGGCTTTCATTGTTTTTTCAAATGAACCCTTTAATTGCGTTACCGCATCGTGAACTTGACTGTCAAGCGCATACAAAGAAATTTGCACTTCTTTTAATTGCTCTTGTGAATACTTTGCCAAAAACGCAACATCATCCTCTTTTAACAAAGTGCCGTTTGTAAAAAGACTGGTTCTGCACCCTTTGCTAATAACAAATGCAAGGATTTCTTTCCATTGCGGATTAAGAGTTGTTTCCCCTCCTGTAATAGTAACAGAAGTTTTTTCAGCCAAGATGTTTTTGCATTGCGAAAAAATATTTTTTACATCATCTAACGAAAGAAAACCTTTTTTGGTTGAAGAGCAAGTGCGGTAGCAATGCACACATTTTTCGTTACAGGGGTTTGAAATTTCAAGTTCAATTGTATTAAGCTTTATCATACTGTTTGTAATTTATTTTTTCGCCAGTCGGTTACGATGCGTTTATTAAGGGCAGCAACCTTGCAAAAATGTTTGTTGATTTTAAAGGGATCGCCTTCGGGGTTTTCGTTTGCATTGCGTACCATGCACATAGCGCAAAATGCCCTGTCTTCACAGGAGCCTCATTCGGGAAAATCCTTATTGCGGATGTTTCGTAAAAAATTCATTTTTTTAGAATGGTACCAAATATCTTTTAAAGAAGATTCATTTACATTGCCGCACACATAGTCTTGCCAGCCCGCACAAGGATAGACATTCCCGTTTGCAACCATGCAGGCAGAAGAAATACCTACTCCGCATACAATACCGTCGGAGTCATGAGTTAATGATTTTATCCGTTCAAAAAAATCGGGCTTTAGTATTTCCGCCTGATAGTCAATGTCGTCCTGTAAAATATCTGTGATAACTTTTTCTACTTCGCTTAAATTAAGCCGATTGTCGAGGTTATCCGTACTGTGATCAAAGCGCGCCATCATAATGTAGTCGGTAACCGCACGAACCTTGTGCTCATGCGCCCAGCGTAAAACCTCTTGGTAGTCGCCTTTGTTTTGCTTCATTGTGGGGCAGCTTATTTGCAAGGGGATATCGTTTTCGACTAAACGCAAAATAGCATTCTTTGTTTTTTCAAAGGAGCCTTTTAAGCAAGTGATTGCATCGTGATGCTCGGGGTTCATACTGTACAGCGAAACCTGTACGCTAGAAAGACGGGAGTTTTTCATTAGGCTGATAACCTCATCATCAACGAGGGTGAGGTTTGAAAGCACATTCACCGAAAAATCATAATCCTTTGCCGCTTGTAAAAATTCTTTAAACTTAGGGTGGCACATCGGTTCCCCGCCCGAAAGAGTTAGGCTGAGGGTTTTCATTTCGTGCAATTGCTTTAGCACTCGGTAATACATGTCCTCGCTTATGTTGGTAAGTTTAAATTCGTGCGGAATATAGCAATGCACACAACGCTCATTACACTTACTGGTAAGCTCTATTTGAAAGCTTGAAAGCTGGGGGGCTTATGCTTAAAATGCTTTTCCAAAACATCCTGCGTGCTCTCTTTTGCCCGCGGAATAACGGGTGTAAAATCTTTTTTAATTGTTTTAGGCTCAATGGCGGCATAGGAAAAACGCACGTCGTTTGCGTCCAGCTCCGCAATTGTTTCCCCCCGCGTTAAAAAACCGTCTTCGACAAGCTCATCAAAAAAAACTTTTACATCTTCCAATAGATCTTCCGCTTTTACGCCGATAAAAGCGGCGGCAGCCTTTTGGCAAATCGCTTCGAGACTTTGCCCCTCGCGTGAAACCGCGTTTAAAAAAACAGTTCCGCTGCCGTTTACCACCCTGTCGGAAAAGTTCCCTGTGTTTGTAATATAACCTAAGCCGTCATAGTCGCGGATAAAGGTATCAAATTTTTGCCTATAATACATTGCACGCTCCTTAAAATAATAAAAATTACAATTTGTTATTCGTTATTAGCAACAGCGATAGTATACCCAAGTGCTCGTGCGCAGTTAAGAAATTCAGCAAAATTATTTTTTTCCCATTCTCCGCAAACAGCTATTTTAATATTGCCGACACATAAAATATCTTCTTCATTTAACAAATGTCTTGCTCGGTTTGCCCGTTGGAATATTTTGTTTGCGTTTTCAAGTGTATCAAATACTCCATAGGACCCTCGAATCCTTTTAGGAAAAGCTTCTTCTAATTCGGTGTAGCTAATTTTCTTATGCTTAGCAAGATAATCTTTTACTACAGCATGCACTAGCCGGCGCTTGGAATATGTTTGTCCGTTAAACGTATACGGTTCAGTATTCCGTTGAACCATGTTTTGCGGTTTATACTGTTCAGTCAAAATAAAGACTTCGCCGCGTTCGCTTTTATACCGTTTTAAAGTAATAGCTATAAGCGGAATATTTCCTTGAATCTTTATTTCACCGTTTATTATTCTTTGTTGTAAGTTAACATCAATATCAGGTCCGGCAAGGATACCGATAAAATTTCTACCTTGGGCATTATTTCCATTGGTTTCATATTCATTGATTATATTTTTAATCTCTTCCGTCTTTTCAAAGTATTGGGATAATTGGGCAACATCGTCTTCTTTTAGCATCCTGTTTTTAAGTTCAATTATTGCATACGTGTTCTCCGGGTATGCAGCCATCATATCTATCCGCCCAACGCCTACCTGAACCTCAGCCCCGATCAATCCTATAAAACTTTTATCATCTTCGTTCAAAGCTAATACTTCCGGATTTTCAATAAGGTAGGCTTCCATGAATAACTCTTTATTAAACGGCATTGGTTCCAGTTTAATACCATTTGCAGAAAAATGTGAATACAATTTCATATTTGTTAACTCCTAATTTTTTATTTAAATACCCAAGCGGCTCTGCCGCCCGGGTAAATGCCATTGCGGATTTCCGCAATGGCCCCGATTTTAAAAATCGATAATCCGATTATGTTGTTCTTTCGCAGTTTTTACAGTCACAACTATCATAGGTATCCTTTGTCGGGCAGCCTGCTGCGAATGAACCTGAGTTGCTGTTTTGTGCAACTACTTGCGGTTTTTCGTATTTCATGTGTTTCACCTCCTTTTCCATGTATATATTTTTGGTATGTACCTCTTGCCGTGTAAGGCAAAGGGTCATACAAATACAATGGCAAAATTATTACGTTTTTGCGGTCATACTTGTTGGCAACACAGTGTATTATAAAAAAAGAGATTAAAAAGTGCATCTTTTTTGAGAAAAAAATAGAAATTTGTTGAATAAAAATATGCGTTTTGCGGTTTAAAAGGGTTTTTACTTTACAAGTTAAATTTAAAACTTTTCCCGACTGGGGGGAGGTACAGTATACTATAGAAGAAAAAGGTACCTCCCCCTACTTCAGCATTTTTTTTATTGAGCCGAAGATGCCGCGGGTGATTTCGCGGCCGACTGTCCTTGTCATGCTGTCAACTAAAACTTTTCCGAGCCGGGAAAATTCTGTTTGCTTTTTACGCGCAGCCATTTCTTCCGCCCGCATCTTTGCGTTTTCAGCCCGTATTCTTGCGGCTTCCGCTCTAATAATTGCGGCTTCTTCCCGAGCCTTTGCCGCCGCTTCTTTAGAAAGCTGCTTTTCTTCGGCTTCGCGCACAACAATTTCCGTCTTTTGATTAAACTGCTCGGTTAAAATTTCGTAGGCGGAAACCCTATCAATCATATCCTTGTATTTATACAAAAGCGGAGATTCTTCTACGATGGCTTTAACCTTAGCTTCATCGATTGTGCCCATTTTACTGTGGGGCGGAGCAATTAGAACACGCTCCGTTACGGAAGGACTTCCGTCGGCTTGCAATAACGAAACAAGGGCTTCCCCTGTTTTAAGTTGGGTGATAACTTCCGCTGTGCTAAACTGAGGGTTAACGCGGAAAGTTTCAGCCGCAAGTTGTATTGCCTTTTGGTCTTTCGGTGTAAAGGCTCTCAGTGCATGCTGAATTTTATTTCCGAGCTGCCCTAAAATAGTATCCGGAATATCGGTCGGGTTTTGCGTTACAAAAAATACGGCAACACCTTTTGAGCGGATAAGCCTCATTATTTGTTCAATCTTTTGAATTAAAATTTTCGAACCCTCACTAAAAAGTAAGTGAGCTTCGTCAAAGAAAAAAACAATCTTCGGTTTATCGGCATCGCCAACTTCAGGCAAACTCTCGTAAAGCTCCGATAAAAACCAAAGTAAAAACGTAGAATACAAATTCGGTTTTTGGTAAAGCTTTACGGCATTTAAAACATTTATAAAACCGCGCCCTTCGGAATTTTGTTTAAAAAAATCCTCAAGCTCCAAAGCAGGCTCTCCAAAAAAATGGTCTGCCCCCTCGCCTTCTAAAACAAGCAAGGCTCTTTGAATTGCCCCGATTGAAGCCTCCGAAATATTTCCGTAATGTAACTTTAAACGCTGCTTATTTTCTCCGACGTAAACAAGCATACTTCTTAAATCTTTTAAGTCTAAAAGAAGAAGACCCTCCTCATCTGCAACGCGAAATGCAATATTTAAAACACCCTCCTGAGTTTCGTTTAAATCTAAAAGCCTGGAAAGAAGTAGCGGTCCCATCTCCGAAATTGTAGCACGTATCGGATGTCCGATTGCATCAACTATGCTCCAAATGCGTATAGGATAATTTTTAAATTCAAAATCGCTTATTTTTAAAACATCGAGCCTCTCTTTCAGCTTATCATTTATTTCTCCTTTTTCGGCAAAGCCGCAGAGGTCGCCTTTTACATCGGGCAAAAAAACAGGCACACCTAAGTCGCTAAATGCTTCGGCAAGAACTTTAAGCGTAACGGTTTTGCCCGTACCGGTAGCCCCTGCAATCAAGCCGTGCCTATTTGCCTTACTCGGTAAAAGCTCAACAGGCCTTTCTCCCGCACCTACAAAAATTCCATTATTCATACCATCACCCATCACAACACTCCCAAGGAAAAATAATACTAACCGATACCCAAGCGGTTTTACGTGATTGCGTATCTTTATAAAAATATAAAGGGGAAAAGCGTTTTAATCAAGGCGGGTTTTGACAAAGAAACTACTAATAAAAATAAATCGTAAAAATTTTATGAAAAAGAGTCCAGGTTTAGTTTTTGACATCCGTGTCGGTTCTGAGTTCGACACGGCGCAACGGTGGGCAATTTACCATAGGAAATACTGAACAGCAATCAATCATTGTTGATGACGCTACCGGTATAACACGTAAAGTTAATTACAGAACACTACATTAAAACAAAGCTGATTTACACCTGTTTTAAAAACTCTTTTTTATAGTAGAGTGCCACATGATCATTCGGATAAATCTTTAATGCCTCATCAATATATTTACGTGCAGCCGCAGCCCCTTTATCGGAAAGTGCTTGGATCGCATGCTCTATATATCCTTGTGAATGATATTTTAAATCTCTGATAGTTTTTTCGTCACAATCATATACTTCAAACAAAAAGTTTTCTTTGTTTGATATTGTTTTTATTTTTTCCACCGGACGGATAAAATATTGCGTGGGATCAGTAAGTGACGCAAATATTCTATCGGAAATAATTATTCTTGAAGAGTATTTTTTGGTGGACTCTTGTAATATTTCCGCAATATAGTATGCATTTGAAATAATAATGCTGTCCATTCGTGTTGTATCTCCGATAGTGCCTAAAAGAATATTTCCCATATCTATCCCTACTCCTATCCGAAGGGGCTGGGTGTTTGGCAGCATTATGTTTTTTGATTGCAAAGCTTTTTGTATTTTTATACCGGCAGCAAGAGCGGCATCAACTCCGTCGGGAAATAAAGCAAAAAAACCGTCTCCTAAATATTTTGTTATAATACCGTTATACTCGCTAACAATCGGAGAGACAAAGGTAAAATATCTGTTTAAAAGATCAAAAACTTGATTCGGCGATAGTTTTTCCGATGTATGTGTAAAGGATCGTATATCGATTGACAGAATAGGCATAGTCAGCTCAACATTATCACCAAGTTTAACATCTCTAATCGATTTTTTTTGCAAAAGAGTAATAATTTGCTCGGGAACAAATCTGACAAGCGACTTATTTATCAGCTGCATTTCTTCGGTAAGATCTTGTATTTTTTTAATTGATCCGGCGTAATCATTTAATACCATTACCGAAAGCAGTAAAACGGGAAAAATCGATGCTACATGAATAAGAAACCTGCCGGGAATTATTTTCAGCGCAACTAATAAATCATAGATTCCAAAAAGAAATAAAATTATTATAGCGCTAAAAATCCACCCAGAAAACTCTTTCTTTTTTATCAACCCGATAACCGTAATATAAATAGTATAAAGAACACCGAAAATCATAAAAATTTGATAATAAATAAGTATTTGTGATGAAATTTCGGGCGGTAATACCAGGGTTGAAACCGCATATACGATAGATACCGATAAAATTAAAACATACGGAATTTTATAACAGAGTTTGAGTGCTTTGCGTATAAATACCGTGAAAAGAATAACAGGTAACGGCACCGTAACATATCGTAAGATAAAGTTAGCGTACCAAGATAAATTCGGAAAAAAAGTAGGCACAATATGCGGATAAAAAAAGATTCCGCGAAGAGCCAGCGACATGGATGCAAGCGCAAACCAAATAATAAACGAGGATTGCTTATAAAAAAAGAAAGTAAAAAGAAAAAAATTGCAACGCTAAAAGTAACGGCAAAAATACACCCGGCAAAAATAAAATCTCCTCTAATCCTTTCCGCCAGCTTTGATGATTCTCCTAAAATAATCGCTCCGGTAATTCCACCCTTAGTATTCCTAAAATTGGAAACATTAAAAATCATAGTAGCGGTGCCGTCCGGTAGGGGTCGAAAGACGGTTTCTGAAAATTTTGTTCCCGGTAATTCCGTTGCCTTATCGATACCGGGCTTTCCCTGGCTGTCCGCCTCTTTTCCGTTTATAATAATACTGCAACTGCTTAGGGCATGTGCCACCTGCATTGCATAAATTACATCAGGATCCAAACCGGAAATTTCTAAGCCGTAGGAGCCGTAACCGAATTTTGAATTCATTTCCGTATGCAAAAAAGTGCCGGGGATTTTTCCATAGGTTTCCCGATCAGGATTTTTTAATACAGAAAAACGGTTTGGCGTAAAAGTGAATTCTCCGCGTAATGAAAAAAGAGCCGCTCTGTCGCCGGGAATGAATGCAGTACCTTTTTCAACCGTTACATCTACTATATTTCGTTTGCTTATCGGTGTTCCCAAATAGATGATATATAGCGCTATGAGCAAAAGATAGAATGGAATGGCTCCTAAAATGATTTTTTTTATATCGGAATTCATACTGCATTAACCTCATAAATACGAATAGGCGTGTCTTTTCCCCTAAATCTGACCTGTCCTCCATATAAAAATTCCGCGATATCGGCAGATGAGGGAGAAAACCGGCTTTTTACAATTTCGCTGACATAAATATGCACGCCTTTTTTCAATGCGTAAAAATGAAGCCGCGACGCAACGTTCACTGCATCTGAAATAACCGTACAATCCATTCTGTCCTTTTCTCCGATTGTGCCAAGCATGAGCTTACCGTAATGAACTCCGATTCCAAGCTTTATGTCGGGAAGATTATCGGCTTGACGGTTTATATTTTCCTTATTGATAAATGTCCTGATTTCAAGCATGCACCGTATTACATCTTCAGTGCTGCCGTAAAAAAGCACCATCAATCCTTCGGTTAAATACTTATCGATAAAGCCCCGGTGTTTTTCTATAATAGGGTTAATATGCGCCAAAGTTTGATTATAAATTTTTAAAAGTGTTAGCCGTTCTTTCTCTGTTTCCAATCCAGTATAAAGCCCCAAGTGAATAAAGGCTATGTACATATCTTTTAAAACATTATCTCCAAGCTGCACATCGATATGTTTTTTATTTAGGAAATTCATAAACTCGTTCGGAACGAATTTTGCCAATGATTCATTGGTCGCTTCAATCTGATTTGCCAGATTTGCCAGATTTTCAAAAGTGGTTTGAAAATTCTTTAATACGATAATAGCCATCGGAATCAATATTGCAAAAATACCGATGTGTGATAAAAAAACACCCTCAATTATCCTGTTTGAAATTAAAATATCCCGAATCATTAAAACAAAAAAGAAAATAACCCCACACAACATCAGATACGCCAATTTATTGCGTTTTAACACCGCAGCGATAATTATGGTTATATTATAGATTGCCGGTAATAATGTATAAATCTGAATTATAAAAAGCAAATTAGCGGAAACGTATATGGGTGTAAAAAAAATAACCATGATGTATGCAAATGCCGGCAGTAAAAAACCCCACATATATATTTTTTTTATTTTTCCGAATAAAGTATTCAAAAATAATGATGCAAAAATAACACCTGCGGGAAAAGTTATATAACCGAGTTTAAAAAGCGTATTCGCATTCATTTGCGGAATAATGATCGTAAGCAAAAACTCATCATAACAACATATTCGTATGCTGAAAATTGCGGACAAAACTCCGAAATACAGTGCATATTTTTCTTTCGGATAAAATAAAAAGAGAGAGAGAAAAAAAGCCGCCGTGATGAGCAACACTCCTGCCAGAATAGTATGTACTAAAAGCATTCTGGTTTTTGCATTTGAAAGCTTAGGATAAAAACCTATTTCGATAGGCTTTAAAAACCCCGGTTTATTAGTGTTGAAATTTGAAACATGAAAAACCAAGGTCGCCTCGGTTGCGCCTTGTGTAGGTAAAATAACAAAAGGAGCATTCCAACTAAAAACCTCTGCATCGCGGGAAGTGCTTACCGTACCGGATCGAAAAAATTCTTTCCCGTTAAGATATGCGGTAAAAGCTGAACAAACGGTAGAAGTTTTAATCGCATATATGCGCTCGGGACGCAAGTTTTTTATTTTTACTGCATAGGTTGCATAACTCCATGTCGGTAACGGTTTTGCATAATGATTCCATGATGTATTAATATGTTCAAAGCGAGTATATTTTGAAAAATCGAGGCTTGGATCGGTAAATTCCTGCGGAATAAAAACCCACCCGCCTTCCATTATGTGAATATCCGATGTTCCTAAATTTTTTGCATCATACACGCCCTGAACAATAGAATACACCGGATTTTTTCCGGAATGCTTTGCACATGAATTACAAAGCAGGATGAGCGCGTATATAAAGATGAGCGATAACTTTTTCACAATTTTCTCCGCAACTCTCATGTTTTTCCGAAATCGTTTATAGGTTGTTTTGCAATCAGCTTGCAGCTGCCTTTATAAGGTGTTCGTACACATAAAGGAGTTTCGTAAAATATATTTTAAGTATTATACGAATAATTCAGATTGTCAAGAGAGAAAAATATAGAAAAATGCTCCTGCCAGCTTGCGCACGCTGTTCTTTGAAGGCCGCTCTCTGCATTCATAAAAGCCGCGGCTTTGTATTGCTACGGGATTTTGGCAAGCGGAGTTCAGGTGGGGAACATTGTGTATGCGAAAGGGATGGTAATGGAAATTGTGCCGCCGATTGCGGTTGTACAAGAAGCAACTTATGGACGTGAGGGAATAACGTTGCTTGTTTTTCGCAGAAGAGGCGGTACAATTGGAATGGACAGCCCGGTTTTTTCATTGAAGCTTTAATGTAAAAATGAAAAAATTCGCCCGTAATATAATTATGTTTTTCTCGAACATGCACACAGTAACGGCGAGCTGTATGGTGTGAAAAGAAATTTTAGCTACTTGCAAAAAATGCAAAATCAGTATACTGTTTAAGATAGCTGTTTATCTTTTAAAAAATAATGCCGGATAAACAAAAGCTCATATTAAGGAACATTGTACAATGGAGGTCAATGAGATGAAATTAAAAACTTTGGTTTTTAGCTTATCCGCCCTTTTCCTTGTATTAGGATTTACCGGTTGTAAATCTAAAGCACAGGCAAAAGCGGAACAAGAAGCTCAAGAACGAAAAGCATTGATGGCGGAAAATGCTAAAATCGAAAAAAGATTGATGCAAGCCAAAAATGCTGCAACTGAAGCGGAAGCAAATGTATATTATCCCGAAAAGTTTGCACAAATTGAAGATTTGGAAAAACAATCATCGGAAGCAAAAGAACAGGATGATTTAAAAAAAGCGAATAGCTTGGGATCTGCTGCCGCCGACAAATACGAGACGTTGGCGAATAAAATGAAGATAGCGAATCAACGCTCAAAAATTGAAGCAAATAAACTTGCAAAATATGACGAAGAAAGCTATCGACTCGGGGAAGAGGCGGAGAAAAAGATTGACGGACTTTATGAAAGCGATTCCGTTGCCGCCTTGCAGACATCAAATGAAAGCCTTATGTACTATAATAAGGTGATAGATGCGGGATATAAGTCTCTTTCGCAAGATGCAAAAAAAACAGCCGATGATGCAAAAGCGGCATTAACGGCGGTAAAGGTTGCCGCGAGTTTGAAACCCCAGCAAGAGGAAGCGGATGGAATATATGCTAAAGCTGAAGAAGCGGAGAATTCCGCTCAATATGAGCAATCATATGGAGGGTACACTTCTGCTGCTCAAGCATATAACGATTTAACACAAATAATTAAGGCAAAACGATTGGAAGCTCAAAAGGCAATGCAGGCGGCAAAGACAAAACAAGAACTTTCCGCAAAGCTTGCAAATGAAGCGGATAAAGAGAGCCCTCTACCTGAAAATGCCGAAGGTTTTTCAAAAGAACCGATAGAAGTTGAACCTCTCCCGACAGATGTGTTAAATGCACCTCAAGATGAAAAAGCTGAGGAAACAGTTCCCGTTGAGGAAATGAATGAAAATTCTTCGGAAGAAGTAAACGGGAATGCGGAAAAAATTGAATCGACTGAAGAGCCGATAGAGGGAGGTGTACAATGAAAAAGATTTTTTTATTCCTTTCACTCGTATCCGTTTTAGGAATTACCTCTTTATTTGCAATTTCCTATGATGATAATGAGTATTCAAGAAAAAGCCGCGCGTATACGCAATTAGCGGAAAAAGCATATGATGCCGGAGAGTATGATACCGCAATAGAATATTCTCAACTTGCGGAGAATTTTGCGCAAGAATCCGCAGAATATATCAAAAGAATGATGGCGAGAAATGAAGCGGAAGACGCGATGAATAAGGCAAGAACCCGCTATGCATGGGCAAAGCAGCAAAAAGCCGATAAAAACTATCCGACCGAATACCTTATTGCCGGAGAAGCAATTAAAGCGGGCGGAATAGCTTTTGACAATAAAAACTATGATGTTGCGGTTACCTGTGCGGAAAAAGCTTTGGAGTCACTGAAAACAGTAGAACCAGAAGATAAAGTTATAGCCAAAGCAGCTGCTGACAAAGCGGCAGCGGAAAAAGCCGCTAAAGAAAAGGCAGCAAGAGAAAAGGCAGCCAAAGACAAAGCCGCTAAGGAAAAGGCAGCCAAAGACAAAGCCGCTAAGGAAAAGGCAGCCAAAGACAAAGCCGCTAAGGAAAAGGCAGCCAAAGACAAAGCCGCTAAGGAAAAGGCAGCCAAAGAAAAAGCGGCACGCGAAATGGCGGCAAAGGAAAAAGCCGCTAAAGATAAGGCAGCTAAAGAAGAAGCGGCACGAAAAGCTGCTGAAGAAGCAGCCGCAAGAAAAGCTGCTGAAGAGGAAGCTGCAAGAATTGCCGCTGAAGAGGAAGCCGCTCGTAAGGCTGCCGAAGAGGAAGCTGCACGAAAAGCCGCCGAAGAAGCTTTGTACAACGAAAAGGGCGAAAAAGTTCTTCCCTCGGAATACAAAGTGCTTACTTGGAAATTGGATAGAGAGTGTTTCTGGAATATTGCAAAGAATCCTGCCGTATACAATGATCCCTTTATGTGGAGAAAACTGTATGAAGCAAATAAGGACAAGATCCCTGAATCAAATAATCCCGACTGGGTTGAGCCGGAAACCATCTTGGTAATTCCGAGCATCCGCGGTGAAAGACGTGAAGGTCTCTATGACCCCGATGTAAAATATCAGGCACTTCCCAAACGATAAGGAAAGCCGATAAAAACAAAAACACCCTTAAGCAGCTCTTTTAAAAGGCGTTTAAGGGTGTTTTTTTATTTTCATTGATTGATTGTGTATGTTATCAGATTACCAATGATTGTATTGATGAAGGCACAAGGGCGAACCCTTAGAAATTCTACCTTTTGTTCGCCCTTGTGCAATTTACCACAGGCATGCTGAATTGTAATCATTATTATTGAACATCTCAATCAGCATGCCAGTAAGTTAATTACAGAACACTCCCCTACCGTTTCTTCCCGCCTTTTTTTGAAAACTCTCTTCGTTTGAAGGAGGTTTGAGCGGATGCCGGTGCCTTGTTTCGGTGTTTGCTTGCGGAGCGGCAGTCGGTGCGCTGTTGTTGCTGTTCTTTTTTGGTGCGCTCCCCGAGTTTTTTGAGTTCTTCAACTTTTTGCGGATCATAAAAGCCTTCTTTCCAGTTAAAACGGGAAACATCCGGAAGCGCATTTCCCGCTCTGCAGCTTTGCATAATCGTGCGATAATTTGCCCGCTCTATTGAAGTATGAGAAAAATCAATTAAAAAGCGGCTGAAACCTTTTTTCCGCAAGCCGGCAATTCTGTCGGTGATTGCGAATGGCTTTTCCGGCAGCACAAAGGAAGCGGACGGGGTTGAAAAGGCTCTGAATGTTTGCTCCTGCTTGTCGGAAAAATACAGAAAATTATAGCTTTTCGGTAAGGTAAACCGCATTCTGAAAAGCGCCGGATACGAGAAAACCGTCTGCAATACCTGATGGCGAACGGCAGGCGCAAAACAGGACTCAAGATTTTCCTGCGCATTTTCAATCGGGGGAATAAACGCATAGATTCCGTTCTCTTGCAGCCATGCCGCCGCATAGCGATTGAACACGTACAAATAAGGGCCTGCGATAAGCTGCACATTCTTATTTTTCAGCAAGGTTATATGCCCCGGATTATTCACCACAAAGTTCCGATATCCGTTTTCGATAAAATACTCAAGCTGCGCCTGTAATTCCGCTTCCTGCGCTTGGGGCAAAAACGGGTCAAGCGCAATGAATATCTCTGATTTTACAAAGGGCAAAGGCTTTCCCGTTTCCGCCTCCTTAAAGCCTTGCCACGTATCTTCATTTAAATTGATGATAATGCGTACCGGCTTATCCGCCAAAATCGCATGCACATCCCGCATGGAAGAAACTTGCACATAAAAGCCTTCGGGAAAAACATCGGTGCTTTTTTTTGCAAGGCTTCTTTTTTTTCGCGCGCCGGCGTCCTTTTCGGTTTGCCGCAGCGACTTTCCCGTCTCGGGTTTTGACTCTTGTTGAAAAGCAGGATTTTCCGCGGCAAGCGAAAAGGCGGGGAGTTTTTCATCAGCGGGCTGTCTGCGGTAATCGCCCAAGTTTTTTGGCAATACCTGCGGATACCTTTTTGTCATTGCCTTGGTTTGCAATAAATACACCGAATCGCCTTTTCCGAACTGCGCCGGAATTTGAATCCATGTTTTACCGCCCTCTTCTTTGATCTCCTGTATTTTAAAACTTTCCCGTCCGGTATCGTCTTTTTTGTGTAAACGGATTGAGTCCCCAACAAGCGGCGTATAAGAGGCGCCTTTCAGCGCTGCCGAGTGCATCGGTATGGATGTGCCGTCAGCGGCGGTCAAGGGCAGCGCATCCTGACGCAGCTCGGCAATACGCCCAAGATAAATACCCGTTCCTCCCGCCTGATGCGGATTGAGCACCTCATCCGCCTTTGCGCCGTCAATCCAAAAGGTAGTCTTTGACCGCGCAAAATCATTTGCCAAAATACGTTTTGCGGTTTCTACCGCCGCCCGTTCATCTTTTTGCCAGTTATCAAGCACATAACGGTACGCGGAAACCACTGCGCCCACATATTCGGCACTCTTCATTCGCCCCTCAATTTTAAATGAGGCTACTCCCGCTTGCACCAGCTGCGGAATATGCTCAATAAGCTGTAAATCAGATGGCGAGAAAAAATAGCCCTGCTCATCTCCTTCGGGAGTGTGTGCCGAATACAATCGGCGGCAGGCTTGCGTACACATGCCCCGATTTGCGGACTTCCCGCCCAAATAACTTGAAAACATGCAAAGCCCCGACTCACTTACGCAAAGCGCGCCGTGGACAAAAACCTCAAGCTCGCAGGACGTATGCAGATGGACATCCGCAATCTCCCGTGCGGTTAGTTCCCGCGCCAAGACAACCCGCGAAACGCCCCATTTACTGAGCGCATTCGCCGACTTTGCACTTGCGATATTCATTTGCGTGGAAGCATGTATTTTAAGCTGTGGAAAATAAGTGTGCACCATTTGCATTAGGCCCAAATCCTGCACAATCAAACCGTCCGGCCTGACCGTATTCAAATATTTTAAAAATCGATACAAACGCTCGGTTTCGGACTCGGTTACTACCGTGTTCACGGTAACATAGATTTTCTTATTACGCTTATGCAGCGCCTCAATCGCCGCCTCAAACTGCGACCAGGCAAAATTGGAAGAACGCATCCGCGCATTAAAACTCTTCAAACCCAAATAAACCGCATCCGCTCCTTCCGCTATCGCCGCATCAAGTGCCTCCGGATTTCCTGCCGGAGCCAATAACTCTGCCATACTTATACCCTTTCTATTTTATAAAAACCGAATCCTCTTACCGCATACACGGAATCCGCCACGTGTTAAAAAAGTAAGCGCCTTTCCGCCATACCGGCAAGCGCCCGCACCTAAAGAGGCTTAGTGTACCAAATCCCGCCGACTGTGGCAAGGCGGATATTTTGCCTGCCTTGTCTAATTCATCTGATACGAATCATAAAAAAAGGAGTCAAACTCCGAGTACGCTGTGGTAGTTTTCAAACTCAATTCTGCGTGGAACCACCGCCACGCCCTGATTTTTAGTATTCTTGATTAAATCAGTGCTGCGAGTTTTAGAGCTTCAATTTTATAGTTTGTGTTGATGCTTTAAACCATCGTTTGGAATTGAGCAACGGTGGGCAATTTACTATAGGGAGGTTGAATCCGCAGAGCACCTCCTTGCAGGCAAGGTGTTCACACTTATAGGTGTGAGGTGTGCACTCTTTAGAACCACGGGCGTCCGTGCCCGTTCTGAGTTTTTGACGTCCATGTCAAAATTAAGTCTGCGAGTTTTGAATTTGTTCTGATTTTGTCATTTCGACAATTTGCCGTGATAATGCTGAAGCTGCAAGCCATTAGTGTTGATATTCCGATAGGTATAACAGCAACTTAATTAGAAACCGTTATAGTAGTACTGAAATCTCTTTTAAGGCTCCCTTGGCTTCTTTTACAATGCGTTTTTAAGATAGTAGCAAAAGCACGTGGTTCAAGGAGCGGTTGACACTTGTTTATGCCTAAGCTCTGCGTGTTTCGTATTTTCAGTTGACAATTCTCATCGTATTTTTTACTATATATGTTATGAAAATGCAAATTACAGCAGATGAGCTGCGCAGAAAGTATATTGATTTTTTTAAGAGCAAAGGACATGTCGAAATATCCGGCAAGTCTTTAATTCCCGATAATGATCCGACCGTTTTGTTTACTACGGCGGGTATGCATCCGCTGGTGCCATACCTGATGGGCGAGCCGCATCCTTCGGGAACTCGTCTAACCAATTATCAAAAATGTATCCGCACCGGCGATATCGATGAGGTTGGAGATGCCGCCCATTTAACCTTTTTTGAAATGCTCGGCAACTGGTCCCTCGGCGATTATTTTAAGAAAGAAGCAATTGAATATAGTTTTGAATTTCTAACCGATAAAAAATATCTGGGCATTCCGATTGACCTGCTTTCCGTTACGGTTTTTGCCGGTGATGAACAGGTGCCGAAAGACACCGAATCCGCGGAAACCTGGCAGCGGCTCGGTATCTCTAAAGAACGAATTTACTTTTTGCCGCGTAAGGATAACTGGTGGGGGCCTGCAGGCGAAACGGGACCTTGCGGACCGGACACCGAAATGTTTATTGATACGGGAAAAGATGCTTGCGGTGCCGATTGTAAGCCCGGCTGCCATTGCGGCAAATACATAGAAATATGGAATGATGTTTTTATGCAGTATCATAAAAACAAAGACGGCAGTTATTCAGAGCTTACCCGCCATTGCGTGGATACCGGCATGGGCATAGAGCGTACGGTTGCAATGTTGCAAGGAAAAAAATCCGTATACGAAACCGAGATATTCACGCCGCTTATACAAACAGTTGAGCGCTTATCCGGAAAGACCTACGGACAGAATGAGGCGGATGCTATTTCCATCAGAATTATTTGCGATCATGTGCGAGCCGCAACCTTTATTTTAAGTGATCCCAAAAGCGTTGCCCCTTCCAATGTCGGCGCAGGCTACGTACTGCGAAGAATTATCCGCCGCGCGGTCAGACACGGTAAAAAGCTCGGTATTGAAGGCTGCTTTTTGTCGACTCCCGCTAAGGTAGTTATCGGACAATATACGGGTGCGTATCCCGAGCTGCAAGAAAAAGAAACCGAGATTTATGCAAGTCTTGAAGCCGAAGAAAAGAAATTCCTCGAAACCTTAAAAAAAGGCGAGGCGGAGTATGAAAAAATGCTGCCAAACCTTTTGAAAAACCCGAAAAAGATTATTCCCGGACGGCTTGCCTTTAAGCTGTACGATACCTACGGCTTTCCGATAGAGCTTACCGAAGAACTTGCACGGGAATCCGGGTTACAGGTGAACAGGGAAGAGTTTGACGAAGCGTTCAAAAAACATCAGGAGCTTTCCCGCGCGGGAAGCGAGCAGATTTTTAAGAGCGGGCTTGCAGATCATTCCGAACAGACAACCGCCTACCACACGGCAACGCATCTTTTGCACAAAGCGCTTCGCATGGTGCTGGGTGATCATGTTGAACAGAAAGGTTCCAATATTACGGCGGAGCGTTTGCGCTTTGACTTTTCACACCCGAAGCCGATGACCCCCGAAGAAAAGGCGGAGGTGGAACGCATTGTCAATGAGCAAATACAGGCGGATTTGCCGGTGAGCTTTGAAGTAATGTCTTTGGATGAGGCGAAAAAAAGCGGAGCCATGGCTCTTTTCGGTGAAAAATACGAAGATTCAGTGAAGGTTTACTCTATCGGCAGCTTTTCAAAAGAAGTTTGCGGAGGTCCGCACGTGGAGCATACCGGACAACTCGGACACTTTGTTATTAAAAAAGAGCAGTCCTCATCAGCTGGAGTGCGCCGAATTCGGGCTGAATTGGAAAAATAATGCATGAAAATCATCGAGAGCGTAACTTAAAAAACTCTTAACTGTTTATAAATATATAATTATGCAATAGTATATTATTGACAACAAAACATCGCTTAAAGTACGCGACTATTTTACGGAGACTGTCTAATGAAAAAAATTATTACTGCGGTTCTTTTCTTTGCCGTTTTTCTCGGCTTTCTTACCGCGCAGTCGGCTTTGCAGCCGATTGCTCAAATTTCAATACAAACTCGTGAGCCGATTACTCTCGGTCAAATAAAAAGCAGAGTAACTGCCATCGAAAAAGAGCTTGGCAAAAAACTGAGTACAGCGGATCGGCGTCGATTTATGGATAGCTTTATTGAAGAAAGGCTTTTTGCTCAAGCTGCTATAAAAGAAGGAATCCGAATTACCGATTCCGAAGTTAATCAGTATTTCAATAATATTCTTTCACAACAAATGGGCAAACTGACAACCGAAGCGGAATTCGCCGACTATATTAAAGAAACGGAAAAGATTTCTTTAGATCAGTTAATGAAGAAGCAAAATGGTATGACGCTTGCGGAATATAAGGCTTTTTTAAAAACTCAACTCAGCACACAACGCTATGTTATGCAAAAAAAATCAGCTGAATTTCAAAAACTCAAAGGACCGACAGATAGCCAAATTCGATCATATTACGAGTTGAACAAACAAATTTTCTTTCGTCCCGATACGGTAAAACTCTTTTTGGTTTCTATTCCGAAAGGAACCGATCCGAATGCTGCAAAAATAAAAGCAAAGGGTTTTAATGATCAGCTTAAAAAATCAGGTAAAAAAGCTATGGCGGATATCAAATCTAAAGGAAATACCCCAAAAGCAGGGTATTCTGCCGGAGAAATTTATCTTGCAAAAACATCGGAAACCGCCAAGCAGCTTGGACTCTCTATGGACGCATTGCTTGAGATCTTTAAAATGGATATAAACACTGTTTCAGAAGTAAATGAAACTCCGCTGGATTATCAAAACTTTATGGTATTGGCAAAAGATTCCGCAAAAATCCTTACATTAAGTGATGTTGTTGAGCCTGACAATACGGTTACCTTATATGAAACAATAAAGAACATGTTGATGATGCAAATCCAACAAAAAGCGCTTGAAACGGCAATTACCGATCTTGCTGCAGAGCTTAAAAAGCCGGAAAATTATAAAATGCTTGTAAGCGATGCAGAGTTGAAAAAACTTCTAGCTTGGTAAAAAATGCAAATCGGCAGACGAAGAGGGCGAATTCTTGCATTTCAGGCATTATTTGCTTGGGATTTCGGACAAAGTTCTCCCGAAGAACTTGTTCAATTTGAATGGTTTGAAACAAAAGAGCCTGTTTCGGAAGAAGCGTTTCTTTTTCCGAAAATGCTCTTTCTCGGGACACTTGAACATTTAGAAGAAATCGACACCCATATAAAGAACAATTTACATAACTGGGATTTTGATCGCCTCAATAAAGCGGATAAAGCTATCATACGGTTAGGTGTATACTCTTTATTATTTCAAAAAGATACCCCCTCCGCTATTGTAATTGACGAAGCCGTTAATCTCGCACGATCTTTCGGGACAGACGATTCCTTTAAATTTGTAAATGCCATACTTGACAGTATTGCAAAGACTGCGTAATATTTTGCTATGGCAAAAAAAGCTCAATGTTTTTTAGCAGTACTGGCAGTTTTTTCACTTTCCTTTTATTTTTCTTGCAAAAAAACAAATCCCGAAGAATTTCATCAAAAACTTGAATATATTGACAGTCTCATTCCAAAAAAAGAAAATACCAGAATTTTAAAAGATCTTATTAAGCTTAGTAAAAAAGCAAAGACGCCATCCGAACATCTAAGTATTGTAAAACGTCAACTTTCTTTTAAAGCTATTCCCGACGCGTTACAAACTCTGCAATCGGGAATGCGAAAAAACCCCGAAGATGATAGCCTGCCGGCAGTAATTATTTCCATTCTTCTAAGGGAAGAAAGATTTGCCGATGCTGCCCGCTATGTGGACTATGTTAAATACGGTAAGTATGAAGCTTTGGGGGCGGAAGCATCCATCCTTGCGGATGTAGAAGCAAAAACGCAAAACACGAGCCCGGAATTTTGGAAAACTGCGTTTAAAAAAACGGGCTTTCAAGTGTTTTTACAAAATGCGGCAATTATGAAAGCGGTTCAAGGCAAAATGAAGGAAGCCTTTATTTTAAAAGATGCCGTTTCACCGCAGGGAAATCTGAAAAACCCTTATCTGTGGACATTGCTTGCCTTTGATCAAGGGTACTTTTCAACTGTATTTGAAAACCTCCCCCTTACTCTTGCACTCGCCGATTCAAGTACCGCAAGTAAGCAACAAATAAAAAATGCAAAAGCTCATATTCTGCTTGCCGCAGATGCAGCCTACGGTCTAAACGACAAAGAGCGCGCTCAAGCCTTTTGGCAACAATATATTGATTATTTCCCCACACAACCGATGGATGCGCTTTATAATTTAGCGCTCACCGCTCCGACAGAAAAAGAGTCCGTTGATGCATTAATCCATTGTATAAAAATTAATAAAACCTATTACCCTGCAACGGCTCAATACATACGTGCTTTTGCAAAACTTCGAAACAACGCAAAACAATCGGATTCAATAACAAGTTTTTTGGAAAATAAAGGATTTTATTCCTTAGAGATGGAAAAAGAATACTTTCTTTCTCCTCGTTTTACTATTCTTCCCGAAGATTTATTTAAAGAGATCCTTGCAGATAAAAATGCGGACATCCGCTTTCATTTAGAAGCTTTTCATTATAAGTATATTGCAAAAAAGAACCTTAACGGAAGCAGCGCCGCTATGTGGAAACTCCTTGAACAATTCCCCCAAAATCAAACAATCAGAAACTATGCTCGATGGTTTTTTATGTACACGGAGGATTACGGCGCTGCATTCAGTATCGAAAAAACCGACTTCCTGCCTGAAGACAACTTTTATGCGGCAGTGGCCAAAGCATCCCGGTCGGAAAACGCCGAAATCCTTTTGCGGGAATTCGCTGCGGCGATGGAAGGGGCAAACACTAAAAAAGCTGCAATCATTAATACCGCAATTGTTTTTGATGCAATGGGAGAATCGGATTCCGCTGTTGAAAACTTTATCCGCGCAGCAGAAATTGCGCAAAGTTCCGAAGAAAAAAGCAGATTACAATATCGAGCAGCGGAAATATTAGCAAAAAAACGATTAATAAATCGTGCCATAGAAATGCTGCATCATTCGCTTGAGCTTGATCCAAAAAATTATTCCGCTTCTGTTTTGTTGGAAAAATTAAAAGCGGCACAGTAGGTTTCCGTAATAACCCACTTCGCCATGTTTGAAAACAAAACGCCAAAAGCGGAAAACCCCAGATTTTTAACCGAACAAATTATTACCTACATCGGGAACAAGCGGAAACTATTGCCTTATATCGATAAAGAAATAGAAAATGTTTATCACTACTGTGGAAATAAAAAGCTTGTTTCCGCCGATATTTTTTCAGGTTCCGGCATTGTCAGCCGCCTGCTAAAACAGCGGAGCAAAGAACTCTATGTAAATAATTTGGAGCTGTATTCCGCTATCATAAATCGATGCTATCTAAGTAACTATTCTGATTTTAACCGCACCGCATATGAAAAAGCATTTCTATTTCTGCAAGATAAATTGAACACCGAAATGGTACATGGAATTATTACCGAAAATTATGCGCCGCAAAACAATCAGATGATACAATCGGGAGAACGTGTTTTTTACACTGTTGAAAATGCAGGTATTATCGATACTCTTCGCATAAATATAGAAAAGATTAATCCCGCATTAAAAGACTATTTTTTAGCCCCCCTTTTATATCAAGCATCGGTGCAGGTAAACACGGGAGGTATTTTTAAAGGGTTTTATAAGAATCCGCAAACCGGCATCGTCTGTTTCGGCGGTGCGGGGCAACATGCCCTCAAGCGAATTACCAAACCGATCTGCATCCTTAAGCCCGTGTTCAGTAATTACGCATGCGAAACAAAAATCTCTCAGCAAGATGCAAACACACTCATACATTCACTGCCGGAGCTGGATTTCCTGTACATCGACCCGCCGTATAATCAGCATCCCTATGGCTCAAATTATTTTATGCTGAACATTATTGCCGAAAACAAAATTACCGCTCCGCTCAGCCGAGTTTCGGGCATTCCAAACAACTGGAACCGCTCGGGCTACAATAAACGTCAAAGCGCTCCGCAACATCTTGCCTCCCTTATCGCTGCCGCACAGGCAAAATTTATTCTGGTAAGCTATAACTCCGAAGGCTTTATCGCTTTTGACGATATGAAACAATTATTGGAAACTTACGGCAAGGTGAATATTATCCGAATACCATATACCGCCTATCGCGCATCCCGCAATTTAAAAAACAGAAACATTCACCTCCACGAGTATCTTTTCAAATTGGAAAAGACATAACAGTTGCGTGAGCTCTGTGTCCGATTCCCTGAGACTTGTAATAAAAGAAAGATAATGATAAGGTTGGTTCATTATGAATAAAAATTCTTCTCTTTCATTTTTTATTTTAGCGGTTTTTTATCTAATTTTAGGTATTCTTTGTGTATCAAAACCGGAAACAATAAATATTATTATTGTAACCTGTATCGGAATCGCCATAATTCTATTTGGTGTTTACCAGTTGATACGCTGGTTGTACTACAAAGGAAATATAAGCGGCGGAAGGATCAATCTGGTAAGTGCCGGTATTTTAATTGCCGCCGGGATATTTTTTTTATTACAACCGAAATTTATTCTTGCAATAGTTGGTATTATTTTCGGACTTTTTCTTTTTACGCAAGGCATACTTAATTTGAGTCAAGCAATTAAAGCAAAACAAAATCAATTTGCCTATTGGTGGATTTTTTTATGCTTTGCAATACTGGCCATTTCGTTTGGAGTATATTCAATTTTAAACCCAACCGAAATTTCATCTTTTTCCGCTGTTATCATCGGAATCGGGTTCATTATAAGCGGAATCAGCGATATCTTTTTATTACTTGCATATAAATAAATACTGAAAGATACAAAGAGCGAGCAGTGCACCATTCTCTCATTAACGTGCCGGTATGCTAATCGGAGCATCAATAGGCGGTTTGCGGATTCGGTATTTCCACGGGAATTGCCACGAACGCAAAAACGGATTCAACATTCCTATGGTACCACTACGGACACCAGAATTACGGCTTTTATTCTTCATGCTCTTGTCGTGAATACACCGCAGGCGCTCTTGAACTTTTTTCCGCAAGTTGTTATATTTTTATAGAATATGATTCAGTTTTAGTATGATACGGAGGTTTATATGATTAAAACGGTAAAAGATATTGAGCTTAAAAATAAGCGTATTATTATGCGTGTTGATTTTAATGTGCCGATGAAAGACGGAGTGGTTCAGGATGATACCAGAATTGTTGCGGCATTGCCGACCATTAAATATATTCTTGAGCAGAAGCCGCGCTCACTGGTGTTGATGAGTCATCTTGGCGATCCCGAAAAGGATGCAAAGAAGGCTGCTGAAAAAGCGGCAAAAGACGGGAAGCCTTTTGATAAAGAGGCTTTTATTAACGGCAAAAACCGCATGAAGCCCGTTGCCGAGTATCTTGCAAAAAAGCTTGGCTCTTCCGTTGAGTTTGCAGATTCCTGTATGGGACAAAAGTCCCGCATAGATGCGCTGCCCGAAAGTGGCGTTTTGATGCTGGAAAATACCCGTTTCCATAAGGAGGAGACGGCGAAAGAACTTGATGCACAGCGTGTACTTGCAAAAGAGCTTGCAAGCTACGGCGATGTGTATGTAAACGATGCTTTTGGAACCGCGCACCGTGCCCATGCCTCAACCGCTACGATTGCGGAATTTATGAAGGTGAAGGTTGGCGGCTTTTTGATGGAGAAGGAAGTAAAATATATTGAACCAATGGTAAAAAATCCGCCCAAACCGATGATTGCCATTATCGGCGGCGCAAAGGTTTCTTCCAAAATCGGCGTGCTTGACAGTCTGTTAAAAAATGCCTCCGCTTTGATTATCGGCGGCGGTATGGCGTATACTTTTTTGAAAGTGCAGGGTCATGCAATCGGTAAATCGCTCGTAGAAGATGATTATTTGGATACGGCAAAAACGCTGCTGGAAAATGCAAAAAAGCAGAATGTTCGTATTATTTTGCCGGTTGACCATGTATGCGCGGAAACTTTTGCAGCCGATGCAAAACCCGTTATGGTTGACGGCGTGGATATTCCCGATAATCTGATGGGAATGGATGTCGGGGCAAAAACGCTTGCCTTATATCAAAAGGAAATTGCCGCGGCAAAATCCATTGTGTGGAACGGACCTGTTGGTGTGTTTGAGTTTGAAGCTTTTTCAAAAGGGACGTCCGAGGTTGCGCACTATGTTGCCGATGCAACCGATAAGGGCGCTGTCAGTGTGGTCGGCGGCGGAGATTCCGTTGCGGCGGTGAATAAGTTTAATCTTGCAAACCGTATGAGCCATGTATCAACCGGAGGAGGCGCCTCGCTTGAATTCCTTGAAGGGAAAACATTGCCGGGTATTGCCTGCCTCGAAACAAAATAAGGCTTGAGTACAGAGACTGAAAAACAGCCTGGTTTGCATGTTCGGCGGGTTTTGTTTTACCGCAAAACGGCGCCGAACGCTGTTTTGCAAAAATCGTGCGGTATGTGTTCCGGTGTGGCGTTTTGTGATTAACTTGCTGTTGTACTAATTGGAGTGTTACCCATACCGGCTTGCAGATTCAGCATTACTATGGTAAGCTACTCACCGTTGCGCCGTGTCGGACTCCTTTTTATAACAGGGAGTTTTCAAACTCGTGGTTTAGTTTTTGACATGGACGGCAAAATCAGAACTGCCACGGACGGCAAAAATCAGAACAGGCACGGACGCCCGTGGTTCCACGCAGAAATGAGTTAAAAGCGGATCGAGTTATCAAAAAAACATTATACCAGCAGAACTCGTTGAAACAAAATGAGAGAAAAACTTTTTATACAATTTATTTATTAGGAGAAATTATGCGTAAATATTTTATTGCAGGAAACTGGAAGATGCACAAAACAAAGGCCGAGGCTGTTGCTTTGGCAAAAGATGTTGTGGAAGCGGTAAAGGGCGGGCCGCATAAGTACATGATTGCGCCAAGCTTTACTGCCTTGGATGCGGTTTCACAGGTTGTAAAAAACACGAACGTCCTACTTGGTGCACAGAATATGAGCACTGATGAGCAGGGTGCTCACACCGGTGAGGTTTCCGTGCTGCAATTAAAAGACCTCGGCGTGCAGGTTGTGATTTTAGGGCATTCGGAGCGGCGTCATATTTACAAAGAAACCGATGAAATGGTTAATAAGAAGGTGAAGCTTGCCCTTGCACACGGACTTGAAGTTATCCTTTGTATCGGTGAATTGTTGGAAGAGCGGGAAGCCGGTAAGGCTGAGCAGGTGTGTGAAGCACAAACCAGAAAAGGGCTTGACGGCGTTTCAAAAGAGGATTTAAAACGAGTAACCATCGCATACGAGCCGGTATGGGCAATCGGCACGGGGAAAACAGCCACTCCCGAAGATGCGGATGCAATTCATGCTTATGTACGGAAAATAATTGCCGATATATATGATAAGGACGCAGCGGATTCGATTATTATTCAGTACGGCGGCTCTATGAAAGCGGAAAACGCTCAGGCTCTTTTGGCGAAAGAAAATATTGACGGCGGTCTTATCGGCGGCGCCGCCTTAAAAGCGGAAACTTTTGCGCCAATTGCGCTTTGTAAGTAGCTGAAAACAGAGCTTCATACATAGTTTTGAATTCATCTTTATACACATCATTCTATTGAATTCGTTCCTCTCCGCTTTGTTTTACAACAAAACGGAGGGGCGCATACCATACGAAAAAGCGGTCTTATAACAACTGTTTAATCCAAGCGCTCGTCCTTATGCGTAATAGATTTCATACCGTCTCTTACGTAAACCAATTATATGAGGAAGACTTATGTCTGAAAACGTCGAACGGCTGCTTCATCGGGTTAAATCGGCACTGCTTTCAAGAGATTTTGATTTCGGTGAAAAAATATTAAAGGGATTTTTAGAAAGCAATAAAAATTTAGAGAAACAAGACGAGTATGAAATATATTCGGCTTTGGGACAGTTGTATCTTCGATCGGAACAATTTCAAAAAGCATTATCCGTCTATAAAAAATTACAAATGCAAAATGCTCAAGATGCTGATGTACTGAACAATCTTGGTACCGTTTATCGCCGTTTGGGAAAACTACCTGAATCCGTTGCCATATTAAAAACAGCGCTCAAACTGGGCAAAAATAAAGAAACTGTTTTATACAACCTCGGGAATACATACAAAGAAGGAGAAGTGTACGATAGAGCGGCAGACTGCTTTAAACAAGTTCTTGAATTAAACCCTAACGATGTGCTTGCCTATAATCATCTCGGAACTATTCAAGCATTAGAAAAAAAAACTGAACTTGCAATTGAAACCTATTATAAAGGCTTGTTGCTTGACCCTAATCATCCTTTCTTACACTTTAATCTTGCAAACATATTTTATAAGCAAGGAAAACTCACCGCAGCGCTTGAGTCCTACCTTGAAGCGGTAAAGACAATGCCGGGCTTTATTGAAGCACAAAAAAACATTGCAGACATTTATTTAAAAATCGGGAAAACAGATCTTGCCCTTCATTCATATAAAACGCTGATACAAATTGAAGGAGAATCCGACAAAAACCTTACAGCACTCGGTACCTTATATGCACAAAAGGGATTTAAAAAAGAAAGCAAAATTTATTATACTCAAGCTTTAAAAATCAATAATAAATTTGCACCCGCCGCGGTAGGCATAGCGGAAATTCTTATTGCTGAAAAAAAATATCTTGAAGCTTTACATGCCCTTGAAGTTGCAGGCGGAACTGCGAGTAAAGTAAAAGAACTGTTAGTTACTATGACAGAAGTTTGCTTAAAGCTTAGAGATTACGCAAAAGCAAAAGAAGTTGTTCTTCATTTTGACCCTGAATGGGATAACGACATTGCAGCGTTAAAAGTAAAAGGCACGCTTTTTTCTCTTTTAGGAGATTCGGAAAAAGCAAGCGAAGCTTTTAAAAAAATCCTTGAAATTGCACCGTCCCAAATTGATTTTAGACTTGAGTTGGCTGAACAATACTTCCTCTCTCATCAATATGAGGAAGCAAAAGAAGAGCTTGTACAATATTTAAAAAACAAACCCGGAGATATTCCCATACGAATGCGTCTTGCAGAGATTCTTGAAACTATGGAAAAACCAAAAGCTGCTTATGATGAATATAAAAAAATACTGCAAGAAGATGCCAATCATATAGAAGCCAATAGGGCCATAGCCGCCTTAATGAAAAAATACGGAGAACTTGAAAGCGCCATTCATCTTGCCGGAGAAATCGCAAATATCCAAAGTAGCGGCGATATTGAAAATTCCGTAGCCTCCTTTTCTCAAACTCTTGATTTATACGAAAAAGCTGCGCAAGCATTTGAAAAAGATGTAGGACTGAATGCCAATATTGATTTTTCAAATGATGACGATGAACAATTTTTTGATGCAGATAATATTGAAATACAAAACCTCCCTACATATAAGAATGAAGATATCATTTCTCTTTTTGATGAAGAAGATGAGGACACATCTTCGTTTCCCTATGAAGCATTAATAGAAGATGAAGACGGAGAAAATTATGAACTTGATCTTTCAATTGACTCCCCGCTTTATGATATTTCCGATTCCTCTGATAACTCTGAAGACAGTGAACTCAGCGATATCCCGGAAGAAGAAATGGGAAATCCTTTCGAGTACGATCAAAAAGAAAATATCTTTTCGGGTTCTGATACCGACAATAACGACACAGTATCCGACTTTGAGGAAGAAAACGGTTCCCACCACTTTGAAACAGACCGTGACAGTGAAGCTCCCCTACTCTCCCCCGACAATCTTATAGACAATAGTGAAAATCTTGGAGAAGCTGAGTTTGAACCTTTTTATGAACAGTCACCGGAAAAAAATCAGCAAAAAAATAAAGAAGATTTTTTAACCGATAATAATTTTCTTGGAGAAGCCGACGCTGATCTTATACCGTTTGATGATAAGGATATTTTTAATCAAGACCTTTCCAATCAAGAACTAAAAGGCAAAGAAAAATCAACTTCATCAAAACACTCCGATGCAGATGATACAATATCTGAAAGCCAAAAAAATGCAGCAGACCCTGCTTCTAAAAAAACCCCGGCACTTCCTCCGCACACAAATCACCAAGAGAACCCCTTACAAGATTTCCCATTTAGTCCGTACTTTGATCCGGTGCAAAAAGCAAATACAGCTTTTGCAAAGGCTGCGGAAACACTTGAAAAACTTGCTAACAAATTAAATGATAAAATCGATTCATTGCAGTTCTCCAATGATAAAAAAAACGCTTTCGATTTTCCCAAAACCGAAAATCGTCCAAAACCGCCACAGCCTGATTTTGCCGATACCGATTCAAATCTCATCAGCAATTATGATTTTGCAAATACAAACGAAGATGAAATCGATTTATCAGAGCCGGAAAAGCCTATTGAAGAATCCCCTTCGGAAGATATAACGGAAAGCACCGAGTACAACGATGAGTTTGACCCGCAGGATATAACCGATGAAATCGATTTATCAGAGCCGGAAAAGCCTATTGAGGAATCCCTTTCGGAAGATATAACGGAAAGCACCGAGTACAACGATGAGTTTGATCCGCAGGATACAACCGAAGAAATCGATTTATCAGAGCCGGAAAAGCCTATTGAGGAAGCCCTTTCGGAAGATATAACGGAAAGCACCGAGTACAACGATGAGTTTGACCCGCAGGATATAACCGATGAAATCGATTTATCAGAGCCGGAAAAGCCTATTGAGGAATCCCTTTCGGAAGATATAACGGAAAGCACCGAGTACAACGATGAGTTTGATCCGCAGGATACAACCGAAGAAATCGATTTATCAGAGCCGGAAAAGCCTATTGAGGAAGCCCTTTCGGAAGATATAACGGAAAGCACCGAGTACAACGATGAGTTTGATCCGCAGGATATAACCGAAGAAATCGATTTATCAGAACCGGAAGAGCCTATTGAGGAAGCCCTTTCGGAAAACATAACGGAAAGCACCGAGTACAACGATGAGTTTGATCCGCAGGATACAACCGAAGAAATCGATTTATCAGAACCGGAAGAGCTCCTCGAAGAATCCCCTTCGGAAAACATAACAAAAAGCACCGAGTACAGCAATGAGTTTGACCCGCAGGATACAACCGAAGAAATCGATTTATCAGAACCGGAAGAGCTTCTCGAAGAATCACCTTCGGAAGATATAACGGAAAACACCGAGTACAGCAATGAGTTTGACCCGCAGGATACAACCGAAGAAATCGATTTATCAGAACCGCAAGAGCTTCTCGAAGAATCACCTTCGGAAAACATAACAAAAAGCACCGAGTACAGCAATGAGTTTGACCCGCAGGATACAACCGAAGAAATCGATTTATCAGAACCGCAAGAGCTTCTCGAAGAATCACCTTCGGAAAACATAACAAAAAAAACCGAGTACAGCGATGAGTTTGACCCGCAGGATACAACCGAAGAAATCGATTTATCAGAACCGCAAGAGCTTCTCGAAGAATCACCTTCGGAAGATATAACGGAAAACACCGAGTACAGCAATGAGTTTGACCCGCAGGATACAACCGATGAAATCGATTTATCAGAACCGGAAGAGCTTCTCGAAGAATCACCTTCGGAAGATATAACGGAAAACACCGAGTACAGCAATGAGTTTGACCCGCAGGATATAACCGAAGAAATCGATTTATCAGAGCCGGAAAAGCCTATTGAGGAATCCCTTTCGGAAGATATAACGGAAAACACCGAGTACAGCAATGAGTTTGACCCGCAGGATATAACCAAAGAAATCGATTTATCAGAGCCGGAAAAGCCTATTGAGGAATCCCTTTCGGAAGATAGACCGATTGAAGATGAAGAAAGCGAAGATGAATTTGCTACAGTTGAAAATAAAGAAAACATAGAAGAGTTTGATACAATTGAAATAACCGATGACAAACCTGAGTCTTCCGATTTATCAACCCATTTTGATACGCAGCGTTTTGCACAAGTTTCTCATCTAATTGATGCAAAGGATTTGCTGAATTTACTTTCCTATTTAAACGCATCTATTCTTTCGTCAACAGAGGTAGAGCCAATGTCGTTTTTAGAAGGTAATGATCAAGCGCAATTAGATTATATTATGAACAAGCTAAAACGCATTGGAGGATTAAAAAACAGAGCACTTTTAAGTAAGATACATCAGAACTTTAAAACTATTTACGGAAATGAAATGGAATCATTTAATGATATGTTTAAATACTTTTATAGACTCACAGTAGAATTTTCAGATAGAATTCTTGCAGCCGAATGTATTCGCTCATTAGATATCCTTATGAAAAAATTTCAAATGTTAAAGGAAATAGAATAAACAGGCAGCCTATTTTTACGTTGCCCTTCATCGACGGCAACTATATTTTCCGTCCTCTTTTAGAGACACGGAAAAACTTATACGTAAGGAGAATAATTATGGAAATGAATAAGTATATTGATCACACCTTATTAAAACCGAATGCAGTTGAAGATGACATCATTCGTATTTGTGATGAAGCAAAAAAATATGAGTTTGCTTCCGTTTGTGTAAATCCTTGTAATGTGGCAATCGTAAAAAAAGCACTTGCCGATACAACGGTAAAAACATGCAGCGTTATCGGTTTCCCGTTCGGAACACAAGTTTCTGCAATCAAACTTGCGGAAGCAGAACAGGCAATTGCCGACGGAGCGGAAGAAATCGATATGGTAATAAACATTGGGAAATTGCTTGAAGGAAATACCGAGTTTGTTACAAAAGAAATTAAAACCATTGCAGATGCTTGCCATAAGAAAAACGCACTGCTGAAAGTTATTGTAGAAACCTGTTACCTTGAAGAAAAAAATATTGCCGACGTCTGCGCTTGTGTTGAAAACGCAAATGCCGACTTTATTAAAACCTCAACCGGCTATGGCTCCCGTGGTGCAAGTACGGATGACATAAAACTTTTTAAAAAGTATCTTAAAAAAGATACCAAAATAAAAGCTTCGGGCGGAATTCGTACAAAAGCCGATGCTGAAATGTATATTGAACTCGGCTGTTCAAGAATAGGAACCAGTAACGGCGTCGGCATTATCGAAGGCTAAACAATCGCAGTAGAACAAGTATCACATTCTGTAATTAACTTGCTGCTATACTCATCGGTGATGTGTGCGGATTTAAGCATTCCTATGCTATCGCACCGCCAAAAAGATAATCGGCACTTTAACCGCCTTGCTTTTTTTCAATAAAAAAGTATAATAAGCAGAAGTAAAACACGAGATTTAATTTTAGGAGATGTTATGAAATTAGTTTTAGTACGACATGGCGAAAGTGAATGGAATAAGCTTAATCTATTTACCGGCTGGACAGATGTTGAGCTTTCGGAAAAAGGTATGGAAGAGGCTAAAGAAGGCGGCAAAGCGCTGCGAGAAGAGGGGTTTGATTTCGATATTTGTTATACCTCGTATTTAAAACGAGCGATTCACACCTTGAATTTTATTCTTGATGAAATGGACAGGAACTGGCTTCCTGTTGTTAAAACCTGGAAATTAAACGAGCGGCATTACGGTGCTTTGCAAGGATTAAATAAGGCTGAGACTGCGGAAAAATACGGCGAAGATCAAGTAAAAAATTGGCGACGCTCTTTTGATATTGCTCCGCCTGATTTAAAAGAGGGAGATGAGCGCTGCCCCTATTTACAAACACCGTATCGAAATGAGAATAAAAATGAGTTACCGTTTACCGAAAGTTTAAAGGACACAATTGCTCGCGCGGTTCCGTATTTTGAAGAGTATATCAAAAAAGACATGCTTGCCGGCAAGCGAGTGCTTATTGCCGCACACGGAAATTCTTTGCGTGCGTTGATTAAATACTTTGAACATTTAAGCGATGAAGAAATTATCGGTGTGAACCTTCCAACCGGTGTACCGCTTGTGTACGAATTTGATAAGGATTTTAAAGTCATTGATAAGCGTTATCTTGGCGATCAGGAAAAAATTGCGGCAAAAATAAATGCCGTTGCAAATCAGGGAAAAAAGAAATAAACTCGAAAAATCAACCGTCAAGCATTTTTGCTTGGCGGTTTTTTTGTAATTAATAGAACTAATAATGGTTTAATGTTTACGATGACTAATAATTTAAAGGAAAATTCAATGCATGCTGAAAAAACTATACGACAGATCTCACTGGTATTTGTTTTATTATTGTTCCTTTCCGGTTGTGTGCATATAGAAAAAAATAATGTTCAAGCATCATCTAATGCAGTGCAGCAAAAAATCGAAAAAGAAGAAATCTATGATTATCTAATCTTTACAGATTCCGAAACCGAAGATAGCGGATTTATAGTAAAAGCAAATCCGCAGAAAATACAGCGAATCAGTAAATTGTTTATTCCTAAAACTTATCGCACCAAACCTATTACCGCCATTGCCGGTAACGGTTTTATGAATTGCACCTCGCTGACGGAGATTTCGATTCCTGACAGCATACGAGAAATACCCGACTCTGCGTTTAAAAATTGCTCAATGGTACGAAAATTGACCATAGCTCCTACCATAGCCGAAATCGGAGTGGCGGCTTTTATGAATTGTGGAAATTTACAAGAAATACACATCACTGCCGGCATACAAAAAATACGAAACTCCGCATTTGCTAATTGTGTTTCGCTAAAAGAAATAACTTTTGAAAAAGGAGAAGAACTCACTATTTATGAACGTGCTTTTACAAATTGCGGTTTTTCAAAACTGATTTTTCCCGATCGGATTGTTTCGATAAAAAATGCAGCTTTTTATAACTGCAAAGAGCTTACACAAATTGCTTTAACTTCTCCTGTTCCTCCGGAGCTTGGGCAACAAGTTTTTATGGATACATCGCTCGAGAGTGTTTTAATTCCGTCCAATGCATATGAAACTGCTGAAAATTGGGAAAGTTATGCCAGACTTATGCAGACCCCGTAGTGTACTGTTCTGCGGTTAACTTGAATGTATATAAATCATTTTATATAAACCAAGACAATTTTATAAAAAGAGTCAGACACAACGTCATAATTTTGCCGTCCATGGCAAAATTATGCCTGCGAGTTTTAAAGCTTTGCAAATAGTCTTGCTTTAAAACATCGCTTCTGTTTGGAACCACTGCCACGCCCTGATTTTTAGTATTCCTGTTTACAGTAGCTGCGAGTTTTAAAGCTTCAATTTTACAGTTTTGTGTTGATTCTTTTAAACATCGTTTGGAATTTTGCAAGGGTGAGTAAACTTACCATAGGAATGCAAAATACGGTAAGCTATTACCGCTAATGCACTTCTCTAAGTTAATGAGAGAATGGTATATTAGAATAAGATACAAAACTGTACTGTTAAAAATAAAGGATACAACTAAAATGGCAAGAGCACAAAGCAAAACTGATTTACTAAAAGATTCGGAAAGTAATTTTTCCATACTGATGGAAATAATTAAGAACATGAACGAAAAAGAATTGAATGCAGAATTTAATCTTGATGTTTCCGTAAATAAAAAAGAAGCTCATTGGCAACGAGATAAAAATATACGGGATGTTCTTATTCATCTGTATGAATGGCAGGAGTTGTTGCTTCATTGGATTCATTCAAACATGACCGGTGAAGAAAAACCGTTTTTACCCGAGCCTTATAACTGGAAAACCTACGGCGAGATGAATATTTCTTTTTGGAAAAAGCACCAACAAACTTCCTGCAATGATGCTATTAAGCTTTTAGAACAAAGGCACAAAAAGGTTATAACCGAAATAGAAAAGTTTTCCAACGAGGAGTTATTCCAAAAGGGAAAGTTTAAATGGACGGGCACAACCACGCTTGGAAGTTATTGTGTTTCTTCCGCCTCAAGCCACTATGATTGGGCAATAAAAAAGATCAAGTTTTTTAGAAAAGCAAAGACGCACTAAAAAGTATTAGCTGCATGAGTGCTAACTCTAACATTTATGCAGCCGTAGATTAATTTTTATTCCAAACTCTTCCCATCGCTAAAAGCCTTACCGACTTTTTTTCCGAGCACAAGATAATCATGATGAACCGGATCGTAGCAAATTGCTTGAAGCTTTTCTGCGTCAATTAAATCGTCTTCTCCAATTATTTTTTCATCGGCACTGATATTAACAATTTCGCCGATAAAGTTTCCTTCTTCGGTTGTTTTTATGAGTCTGCATTCCAAAGCCATTGGCAATTCGCGGATAATAGGCGCATCGACAAACACGCTTTTTTCCGTAGTAAAGCCCGCCTTCTCCATTTTATCGGGCACCTTATTCCCGGAAGCAATACCGACATAATCCGCCGCAACTACATGATCAGCATCCGCAAAGCTTATAGTAAAAGCTTTTTTCGCATGAATGTTTTTTGCGGTTTTATGTCCGGGACTCAAGCAAATAATTACTTGATTGGTATCGTAAATACCGCCCCAAGCCGCATTCATTGCGTTTGCCTTTCCGTTTTCATCATAAGTGCCCACAATCAAAACCGGCAATGGATAAAACCAAGTCTTTACACCAAAATCTTTTCTCATACTCTTCTCCTATTTAAATTTTTAAAGTGTGTAAATTCGGAAAAATATTTTCTTCGATGATTATCACTATAGCTTAAATCAATTTTTTATTTTGTCAATCCGTTCTATTTTAAATACCTGCCGATAGCATTCACGTCGGACGGTCTTACAAAAAGTCCGTCATAAACATTTGCCACCATATCGGATAACCGATAATGATGCGATATGTTTTTCAATAGACCGGAGCGAGTTTGCAATTGCAGGACGCGCGTTAGCATCTCGTTCCGCTATGGCAACTTCGGTGCATTCCTTGTATTTTTCAGGATACGGGTTTGCCGGAATAATTCTGTAAAGCGCTCCCTTCTTCTAAAATATAATAGTTAGAGTCAACTCTAAGTCAATACTGTTTAAAATTTTTATACAAATTTTATAAAGAAAGAAATCGACACGGCGCAACGGCGAGTAAACTTACCATAGGCAAAATGCAGTTTCCGAATTTTGCCACCTTTTTTTTTGATACGGCAGGCAACAGTACTTCTGCGTAGAGCATCGAGCGTCTATGTCCGCTCTGATTTTCTTATTTGCGGCAGTTTACTATCGGTACACAGAATTCGATAAGCCGGCATTGTTGACATGCAGCTGAGTATAACATCAAGTTAATCACAAAACATTACACTAAACCCTTGACTTGGAGTAAGCTCTAAGTTGTATAGTAAAAGTATTGAAAAAAGAGTTACAATTTTTCAAAAATATTTTTACAAGGATACAAAAATGACAGTTAACGAAAGTTGCAAAACTCTTCGGCATTACTGCGAACACACTTCGCTACTATGAAAAAGAAGGTGTAATCCCTGAAGTTGCAAGAACACGCGGAGGAATTCGTAATTATACGGAAGAAGATTTAAATTGGATTCAAACCGCAATCTGTTTTAAAAGTGCGGGGCTATCTGTAGAAATGTTGGCTCAGTATGTGCGATTATTTCAAAAAGGCGATACAACATTGAAACAGCGATGCGATTTATTAAAGAAAGCGCGGGTTGAAGTTTTAGAAAAGAAAAAAAAGTATGATGATGCTTTGGAAAAATTGGAATACAAAATTGCAAAGTACGAAGAAGCGGTAAAAACAGGTAAACTTGTTTGGGATAGCGAAAATACGGAATTATGCAAAGTTAAGACAAGGAGAAAATCAAAATGAAAAAAACATATATTATTATTCACACACATACTTCCATCGATGGAAATATTAATTCAATGGATTTGCCGGAGTTTGACATAGCCTCTCAACATTATCAACAGCTGTGTTTGTCAAAAGATAGTAAGATAAAAATAGATGCATATCTAAACGGTAAAACCTCAACAGAAGACAATGTGACATTTTATAAGAAACCAAAATTAGATGAAAATGCACCAAAGGTTCCGGGTGGCGACTATGTAGCTGTAGAAAAAATGCCGATGTATTATATCTCCATTGATCCAAAAGGAGAGCTTGCCTTCGAAACAAATACTTTTTACTATGGAGGAGTTCCTACACATTTTATAGAAGTTCTAACAGAAAAGGCATCCAATGCTTACAAAGCCTTTTTAAGGAGTAAAGAAATTTCATACATTGTAGCTGGACAAAATAATATAGATTTTGAAATAATGTTTGAAAAACTACAGGAATTGTTTGGAATAAGAAGACTTATGGTAGGTGGTGGAGGTACTATAAACTGGACTTTTTTAGATAGAGGATTTGTGGATGAAGTCAGCATGGTTATTGCACCGATTGCAAATGGAGATCCCAATGCCTCGAGATTCTTTACTGCAAAAGAACCTTATACAAAAATAAAAGATAAGGCTTTTGAATTAAAGAATGTAGAAGTTTTAGACGGCGGAGTTATTTGGGCATTATATAAAACAAAAAAATAAATTACGCATGAGGAGGTAAAACGATGGGTATAAAAAACAGCCGGCTTTCTAATATAAAGAAAGTATTTATGAAACTGTTTATCGTTTGCATCATGGGGATGTTTTCCGTTTGTGCAATCGCAAATGAAAAAGATGAAAATATAAAGGAAGAAATAATGAATACAAACATAATGTATATTAAAGTGGGAGATAGGATTTTAACGGCAAGCTTGGTTGACAACTCTTCCACTCGCGCATTAAAAAAATGCTTGCCGAAAAGCCGCTTGTAATTACCATGAGCGACTACGGCAATTTTGAAAAAGTAGGAAGCTTGGGAAAAACACTGCCGCGGAACGATGAATCCATTATAACAAAGCCGGGTGATTTAATTTTGTATCAGGGTAATTCCTTTGTTATTTATTACGATACTAATTCTTGGAATTTTACACGCCTTGGGAAAATTGAAAATATAAGCCAAGGCGAATTGAAAAAAATCTTAGGGGTAGGTAGTATTACCGTTACACTTTCTTTAGAAAAATAAAATCTTAAAAAAACAATAGGAGCAGATAAATGTTAGGAAATTTTAAATACGCAAATCCGACACGGATTTATTTTGGAGAAGATTCACTTGAAAATTTACATGGTGAATTGAAAAATTACGGCAAAAATATTTTGCTTGTATACGGCGGGGGGGCCATAAAAAAGAACGGAATTTATGATGACATTATTTCTATTTTGAAAAAAGAAAATAAGAATGTGATTGAAGATGCAGGCGTGATGCCGAACCCCACTTTAAAAAAATTATATGAAGGAATAAAAATCGCAAAAGAAAATAAAATTGATTTTATTCTTGCGGTAGGCGGTGGCTCCGTATGCGATTATGCAAAAGCGGTTTCAGTTTCCGTGCATTGCACTGAAGATCCTTGGGAAAAGTTTTTTGTGAAAGCGGAAGAGCCGATACAAAAATTATTCCGGTCGGCTGTATTCTTACAATGGTGGGAACCGGCTCGGAAATGAACGGCGGTTCCGGTATCACTAATACAGAAAAAAAATTAAAAATCGGAAAAGTATTCGGTGAAGCGGTTATGCCTAAGTTTTCTATTTTAAATCCGCGGTATACTTTTACGGTACCGAAGTACCAAATGATATCAGGCATCTTTGATATCATGTCGCATATTTTAGAACAATATTTTTCGGGCAGCGATGACAATACTTCCGATTATATCGCTGAAGGTTTACTGCGCTCTCTTATTCACAGCTCAAAAATTGCCGTTAGAAACCCCGAAGATTATGAGGCACGAAGCAATATTATGTGGACGGCAACGATTGCTTTAAATGGCCTCATCGCAATGGGAAAGACAACCGATTGGATGGTTCACATGATTGGACAAAGCATCGGTGCATATACCGATGCTGCTCACGGCATGACCTTGTCGGCGGTATCCATTCCGTATTACAAACATATTTTGCCCTATGGTCTAGCGAAATTTAAGCGCTATGCCATCAACGTATGAAATGTATCCCCAAGCGGAAAAAGCGATGAACAAATTGCGTTGGAAGGTTTGGAAAAAATGACTGCGTGGATGAACGAAATCGGTGTTGTGATGAACGCAAGAGAACTTGGCGTTACCGAAGACATGCTTGAAGGCATAGCCGAAGGACATTTATTTTAACAGGTGGATACAAAATTTTAACAAAAGATGATGTGATGGGAATAGTAAAAGAATCGATGGGGATTTTCGGATGATTGCGTATGTTCGGAAACAACTTGAAAAAGCAATCGGCTTTTTGTAGTGAAAAACAAAAAACATAAAATACTTTTCAAAACCGCATCATCATATGGTGCGTTTTTTTTAATTTCAACCTTGCTGATATTTTTTTTGTAATTCTTCTTGTGCGCGGAAAACTACACCCTGCGGTTCTGCGCGTTTCCAACTGCCGTCACTTTGCATATAATGTGCTTTGCAATTGTCTTGAAAATAGGTTTCAAGTATGTCGGATATTTCTTTTTTGTTATCCTCGTCAAAAACAGGAAACATAAGTTCGACACGACGCTCAAGATTACGCGGCATCCAGTCCGCACTTGCAAGATACGTTTCAGTGTTTCTGTTGTTGCAAAATTGAAATATTCTACTATGCTCAAGATAGCGGTCAATAATGCTGACAACTTGAATATTCTCACTTAAGCCGGCAACCTGCGGCACAAGCATACAAATACCGCGTACGTTTAAGCGAATACAAACGCCCGCAATGCTTGCTTTGTATAAGGCATCAATTAACTCGGTGTGCGATAAGCTATTCATCTTTGCAGTAATGTATGCAGGTTTACCGGCGAGCGCATTTTGTCGTTCACGCTCAATAAGATCAAGTAATTTTTGTTTCATAAAAAGCGGTGCGATAATAAGCGTGCTATTTTTAAAAGTTTTTTCTTGCGGGCTGCGGGCAAGCAATTCAAAGATTTGTTTTGCATCTTCGGTCATTTGTTTGTTAACGGTAAAAAGCGAAATATCCGAATAAAGTTTTGCAGTACTGCTATTATAATTACCGGTAGAAAGATGCAGGTAATCGCGCTCTCCGTCTTTGTCTTGGCGCGTAATCAATAACATTTTTGCATGTACCTTGTAGTGTGGTAAATCATACATAACGGTAACACCCGAACGTGTTAATTTTCGCACCCACTCAATATTCTGTTCTTCATCAAAGCGTGCCTTTAACTCAATAAAAACCCGAACTCGTTTTCCTTTTTTTGCTGCACGCTGAAGCATTTTTATTCCCGGTGAATGTCGGCTTGTTCTATATAAAGTCATCTGGATAGAACGAACCTGTTTATCCGTTGCGGCATTTGATATAAGTTTCAGCACCGGATCAAAAGAATGGTAGGGGACATGCAGTAAAATATCTTTTTTTCGTATTTGCTTCCAAAGGCTTTTTTGTAAATCAAGTGAGGAAGAAATACTATGCGCCCATGGTGAATTTTTAAGTTTTGGAAAATCGCAGATATCTGCAAGACTTGCAAATTCCGCAAGTCCGACAGGACCGGCACTTGCATATATTTCTTTCGGGAGTAAATTAAATTCTTTTTGCAAGCTCTCTAAAAGTTCCGGACTATTATTCGTGCAATTCATTCGAACCAAAAAAGAATTTTTTCTCCGACGCAACACATCTTCCATTGCTTGGATAAAATCTTCGTCCCGAGTTTCATCAACAGTCATACTTGCCGCACGATTTACTTTAAAAATCATATGTGCCAAAATATTATATTGAGGAAAAATGCTTTCTCCTAAAAATTGGATAAGCTCATCAAGCAATACAAACTCGGTTACATCTTTTGTCGGCAAAAAAATAAATCGTGAAAGATGAGAAGGTTTTTGCACCAGCATTATTTCACTTGTCTTTTTATTTGACTCTAGGCCTTGTTGTTTTTTTTCAACAAGAAATGCAATATGCAGTTGTATATTGGTAACTGCCCGTAAAATTGTATTTAAGTCTGCCTTTCTGATGATTAATGAAGGCAGAATAGTTGTTTGAAAATATTCCGTAAAAAATTCTTGCTGCGCTTCGGTGCAGTCTTGCGGCTTTTTGTAACACAAACCATTGAGAGCCAACTGCGGTAAAATTTCTGAATGCAAAATATGCTCTTGTTTATCGAAAAGGAGCCGCACTTTTTTTTCTATTTTTTCAAGCTCTTGGATATATGAAAGCTCTGATTGATTATCAGTTTTTGCGGTTTCGAATATCATCTCTTTTAAGCCCGCAACTCGTACCATAAAAAATTCATCAAAATTCGATGATACAATTCCGATGAAACGTAATCGTTCTAAAAGCGGAACTGTTTGCTGAGCGGCTTCATCCAAAACGCGAGCATTAAAATCTATCCACGACAGCTCTCTGTCTAAATACATAAAAAAAGTATACTCAAAGAAATAAAAAAATCAAGATTTTAAAAAACTTTGACTAAATCAGGATGCAGTTATTCCGAAGAAGCTGTACTGCTAAAAGGATTTTACCTTTTCCGTTTTGCTTATCAAAGCTCACGCACTTAACATAAAGTTCTGTAATAATCGCCGATTATATTAACCTGAACATCAAAACTGATGGCTTACAAATTTAGCATTCCTATGGTAAATTACCCACCCTTGCAAAATTCCAAACGATGTTTTAAAGCATCAACACAAAACTACTATAGCGTTTTGTAATTAACTTCCTGTTATAAAAATCGAAGTATCAACAATAAGGGGCTGCGAATTTAAGCATTCCTATGGTAAATTGCTTACCGTTGCGCCGTGTCGAACTCTCTTTGATAAAATTTTTCACCTATGAAAAATCTAAAATCTAATTATAAAAATAATTTGATAAGAAAAGTTTTATCAAAACCCGCAAACCTGTTTTGTAATTATGCATGCGGGTTTTGATTATGTTTTATTTTATGGCTTGAACAAAATAACCGATGAATGCAATGGTTTGAGGCTGATAAATGATGTCAACCAAAAACGCTCCGACAATCGGTACAATCATCATTGCCTTTTTTGACATGCCGTATCGTTCATTGACCGCTGTCATATTTACGATTGCAGAAGGCGTTGCTCCCAGTCCGTGTCCGCAAAGTCCTGCGCACATTACCGCCGCATCATAACTGCTTCCAAGCAATTTAAATACTACAAAGTATGCGGCTAAAATCATAAAAACTACTTGAGCCAATCCGATAAGCAATACGCCGCCTAAGAGTCCTGCTAACTCCCAAAGCTTTAGCGTCATCATAGCAAGCGCAAGATATAAACTCAGCATAACATTTCCGATTTCATCAACCAGCGGATAGCTGAACTTGTAAAATTTAAATTTATCATTCACATTCCGAACAATAACCGCAGCGAACATAGCGCCTACATAGGTAGGAAATTCAAGTTTTTGAATCGCAATAAGGCTGCTTATAAATTTAGCAATAAGAGAGCCGGCTGCCATACATACAATAATTACCACAACATTTTTTATTATATCAAGACTGGTAAGCTCAACCGATTGGGTGTTGATTGCTTGAGCAGATAACGCATCAAAGTTTTCATCTTCGGACGGTTTTAAATGATTCTTTTCGATAAGCATTCTTCCAAGAGGACCGCCGACAAGTACCGCAGTGATAAGACCGAAGGTTGCGGCTGCAGCTCCCACTAACGGGCACTGTTCATATCCCATTTCCGCAAAAGTGTTTCCGTAGGAAAGTGCTGCGCCGTGTCCGCCGATCATGGAAATAGCCGAAGAAAGCAGTGCGTAAGGAGCAGGAATGTTCATTGTTTTAACAAAAATAATTCCGATTGTATTCTGGAAAATTGATATCACGCCGGCAATGAGCCAATAAATAATCAAAAGCTTACCACCCTGTTTGAGTAATTTAAAACTCGCCCCAAGTCCAACTGTTGTAAAAAACGCAAGCATAAACGGAGATTGAAACGTATTTACAAAATTAAAAGAAAAAGTTCCGCTTACATGCCCCGCATAGGTAATAAACATAAACAAGAACCCGCCGACAACCGGAGCAGGTATACAGTATTTTTCGATTACCTTAACCTTATTCTTTACCCAATACCCAAGCAGTAAAAGAATAGACGCAAGTGCAAGTGTAAATATCGCATCTAATTTAATCGTAAATACACTTCCCACCATTTCAAATGACATAATATCCTCCTAAAAAAAACAGATTAGCAGTATCAATAAAATACCGCGTTCTTTTTTCTATTTCATGGTGCCGCGCATAACTTTCGTCTCGTTCAAAGGTGTCGGGTACTTCCGTAATCGGATAGCGTAAATATTTTTCCAATATTTCAGGTTTCGGCATATTCGAAGGCACTTTACGGAACACATCGTAATCGTCCCAAGAATAAATAAAACGCACCTTTTTACCCAGGTCCTGCAAGGCCCGAACAACCAATTCCACCGAAATAATTTCGCGGAAATTTCCAATATGCACGGTTCCCGAAGGCGTAATCCCTGACGCACATGTGTATTCGTCCAGCTCGCCACGCTCTCTCAGAATTTTTTCAGCGGCAAAATCCGCCCAATGTAATTTATTCATACGTCACTCTTATCCACAATAAATATTAAAAACGATATGTTTCTCAAGTATAATAACCTGTGTTTTCTATATAATACTTAAGAAACCGAATAAAAGAAGTATAGCATAATTTTACAACAAATGCTAGAGTCCAATAAAACCTTCCTTAAAATTGAACAATTGAGGAAATATCAATTTTCGAAAATTGTTCAATTCCGCCGTTTCGCAACATAGTGAGAAACGGCATACAAACTGCAAGTTTTGCAAATCAGTTTACCAAGCAAAACTTGGCGTTTAACGAGCCGCGCCATTTCAGCGGCGAAGTTAAACCTTCGATAAAAGCCGCTTATCGATTTTGTTATCTTGATATTTTCATTGTACTATGATAGAGTAACTATCATTGATTAAACGGATTGATGTATGCAGCGTATGGTATATTTAAATGCAGTTGAATATTTCTCATTCCAAATGTTTTATAGCTTTCTGACTTGTGCTTTTAATTTTGGCACGGTTTTTGCTCAATCAATCAATAGAACCTTTCTTTACTTTTTATCCGTGTTTAAGAATGAGCACGGTCAACAAAAGACGTGAGGCGGCAAGTATGGGAACTGCGAACTGTCCGCCGAAAAATACGGACATTTTTTGTGTTAGGGATTGTAGGGGAAATTTCGGCATTTTTCAAAATGCCGAAATTTGTACACGAACGCACGGCAATTTTCGTGCGTTCGTACCGGAGCCCCGAAAAGCCCGACGGCGCTGCCGACACGGATTTAAAGCAGCGGCGGAACACCCAAATAGAAATAGCAATTTATTTTTTTACTCCGACAGTATTTGTCGTATCGCGTGTGCTAGAATGAGGTATGACAATGAATGAGCGGAGAGTGCAGTTTTGGCGACTGTTGCGGATTGACGAAGAAATTCGAGCGGGGCGGTATCCGACGGCGGAAAAACTTGCGGCGCTGTTTGAGGTGAGCCGGCGAACGATTGAGCGGGACATTGAGTTTTTGCGAGATATGTACGACGCTCCGATTGACTACGATGCGAAGCGGCGCGGTTATTTTTATGCGAGCGAAACTTTTTTCCTGAAAAGCCTTTTTTTGAGCGACGAGGAACTTTTTGCGGTGGCGGTTTTTGAAAAGACATTGCGGCAGTATCGGAATACGCCGATTGAGGCGAGGCTTCAGGCGGTGTTTTCAAAACTGGCGGCATTGCTTCCCGAAGATTTGGTTTCGGTGAGTACGCTGTGGTTGGATGACGGGGTTTCGTTTATCAGCGAACCGGCACCTCCGATAGAGCCTGAAGTTTTTGAAGCGGTTTTCAGCGCGGTAAAGCGGAAACGAGCTTTGAAGTTTTTTTACCGCAGTTTGGAACAAAATGAGCCGAGTTTGCGCGTGTGCGAGCCGTATCATATTGTGTGTCAGCGGGGTGCGTGGTATGTAATCGGACGCTGCCGTGAAAAAAACGATGTGCGGATTTTTGCGTTCAGCCGGATGAGCGGAATTTCGCTACTGGAGCGGGACGCGTTTGAAGTGCCGGAGGATTTTAAGCTTGCCGATTATATCGACACCAATGTGGGCGTGTGGCTCGGAAAGCGGACGCCTTTTACCGTGCGGCTTTTGTTTTCGCCTGCGGTCGGCGTTTTTGCCGAAGAGCATCTTTGGAGCGATGAGCAAAAGGTAAAGGTGCTGCCCGATAAAAGTGTCGAGGTGAGTTTTTCTACAACGCAGTTTGAAGAAATCATGCGCTTTTGCTTGGGGCAAGGTGCGACGGTAAAAGTGCTTGAGCCGCCGGAGCTCGTGCAAGCGGTACGGAAAGAAGCGGCAAAAGTGGCGAGGATGTATTCTTAATGAGGAATTATGAATTTATTCTAATGAGGAATTGGGAATGATGAATGAGGAGTTAGAAATTTATTCTAATGGGGAATTAGGAATGATGAATTATGAAAACCGACAATGTTATTGTAGAGAAGTCAAAGAGTTTTGCACTTAAGATTATACGGATATACAAAATCTTGTGTGATGATAAGCGGGAGTTTATTTTGTCAAAACAAATGCTGCGCAGCGGTACAAGTATCGGTGCAAATGTGAAGGAAGCAATCAGAGGGCAAAGTAAAGCTGATTTTTATGCAAAACTTTTTATTGCATTAAAAGAAGCCAGTGAGACGGAGTATTGGTTGGAGTTATTGCATGAAAGCGGGTATTTGAGCGAAGAAAACTTTTCTTCCATTTATCCGGATTGTCAAGAAATTATAAAAATTTTAGTTGCAATCACAAAAACAAAAAATAGCAAGGATTAATTCTGAGATTAATTCTTAGTTATGAATTTATACTTAAGAATTAAATACAGCCTTTTTGCTTTTTGAAGGCTTAAATCAAAAGGCGAATAAAATATTTTTAGTTCACAAGAATAAAGGGCTTGTGAACGGAGGAGAAAAATTATGAGTGAAATAATCGTAAGAACAAAGAATGATTTTGAACGTGTGAAAAAAGAGCTTCCGGATAAAATAATATTTGAAGGTGAAATGGCAAAAGGAATTAAAAAGGCTCTCAAAGCTAAAAAAATTCGAAAGGGCGTTGCTATTGGTGGTGGTGTTCTCGGTATCGGTGGACTTATTGCAGGAGTGATATTAGCACCGGTAACCGGCGGTTTATCATTAGTTGGTGCTGCACCGGCTAGTCTTACCGCTGCGATTGCTTTTGGCGGAACAACAATAGTTCTTACAACAGCTGAAGTAGCAATTATTGCTGGAGTAGTTGCTTTTGCTATTGGGATAGCAGCTTCGGTCATAAAAGATGTGCTAAAAAACTACGAAGAATGTGAAGTGAAAAATGGAAGAGTAGTACTGAGAAGAAAACAAACAACTGAGAAATAATTATTTCCAAAGGAGTAAAAATATGGAATTAGAAAACAGAAAACTTTTTTCTGATGTATTGGATGAAGTGCTTCAGATCGAAAAGGATGCAGAACTTGAAACGACAAGTACGCAAACGTTAATTGAGGCGGTGAACACCGGAAAATTATTGGTTCCGGTTGTGGGGGGTTTAGTGCGGGGAAAAGTTCACTGCTGAATAAGTTCATGGGAAAAAATGTACTGTCGGTCGGCATCAATCCTGAAACGGCAATTCCTTCCGAACTTTATTTTTCGGAAAGCGAATATTGTGAAGGCGTTACAAGTGACGGCATGGTAACACGATTGAACGATGATAGCGACATCACAAATTATGTTTGTCTTCGCCGGTACATCAAGAGCGAGGCGTTAAAAAAATTAGAGCCGATTGTCTTAGTGGATATGCCGGGATTTGATTCATCGTTGGATGCACATAACAAAGCAATTTTTAATTATTTAGATAAAGGTTCTCACTATGTTGTGCTTACTCCGGTCGACGCCGGAACAATTTCAGCTTCAATGAAAAAGCAAATTCAAAACATACTTACCTTCGGGCGTGAATGCAGTTTCTTTATTTCTAAAACCGATTTACGAAGTTCTGACGAAGTAGCTGCCGTTAAAAATGAGGTGCAAAATGAAGTAAGTATGTTAACCGGAAAAGCTGAAACCGTATTTGAAATTAACAAAGATGATGTTTCGCTTTTTAATAATTTTGCCGAATTACTTAATGCAAACGAGCTTTTTAAAAAAGTTTTTCTTGAAACGATTAAAAATGAATGCTTTGATGTAAAGTACTCAATTAACATAAAAATTTCAGCATTAAAAAAAGATAAAAAAACGAATGAGCAGTTTATTGCCGACTTGGAAAATGCACTTCATAAAATAGAAGAAAAGAAAATGAAAATTATCGAGCAGGAAAAAAAATAATAATTTTGCAAGCGAGGCAAGTGCTATTGCTGATATGGTCGGTAATGAAATAAATGTGAACTTAGACTTTCTTGTTAATCGTGGTATAAATTCAGGCGGTACCGCCGTACAAGATGCAATAAATGAAATTGTGCAAAGTGTAGTTACTTCAAAAATTAATGATGTTATGCTTACTACCAGTACGCGGTTTTCTGCTGAATTTGCAGATGAGCTTTCACATGTCGATGCTGTTTTTTCAAACTATGATATTCCTGAATTTATTGAAGCATTACAAACCTCTGCTCGTAATTTATTTGACTTAACCGGAAGCTCTATTTCAAATTTTTTAGCAAGTCAAAAGCAAAATGCAAAAACAAAGCACGGTAGAGATAGAGCAACAACAGCGGCAACAGTTTTCGGTATTACAACAGAGATTCTCGCGCCATGGATGGAATTGATAATTATAGCCTTGCCGACAATTATTGACGCGGTGTTTGGAAAAATGCAGGAAATCAAACAGGAACAGAAAATTCGTTCAAATATCATTGCACAAATTCCTCCAATAAAACGGGAACTATCGAAAAATATTGTTTCGCTATTGAAGGAAAGCAGTTCAAAAATGATTGAATCTATTTCCGAAAAGTACGATGCGGAATTGGCAAAGAAAAAAGAAGAAATTGAGCAAGCACAAAGAGAACTCGAAATAAATACTGAGGTAACAAGTAAAATTAAAATGCTTGAAAATTGTTCCGTGAGAATTGATACTGCACTGGAAAGAATAATTTCATAATGAGCAATCTATTCGTGGGGATAGCGCATGGATAAATCGGATATTGCTGTTTTATACTGCAAATGTAAAGCAGCAATAAAACAATACGCGGAATGAAAAATCCGAAAACATTTAACACGGCATTGAAGCTCATGTTAAAATTAAGTTTCGGTAAAATTAAATATTACAGTAAGGTGCGATAACTATGACGAAAATGAATGATAACGATAATTTGTTGCAGGAAGTTTTAGCAATAAAAGAAAAATTTGATACATTAAAAACTAAACATGCAAGCGATGCTGAATTTTCAAAAAAGATTTCTACGTTGCTTGTGAACAACGGATTAGATGATGAAGAAAAAATAAAAGCCGAATATAAAGAAGCTGCAGAAATAAGTCGTGATTTAAAAATAGGAATTGTAGGAGCAGTAAAAGCCGGAAAATCATCGCTTTTAAATGCATTGTTTTTTGACGGCATTGATATTTTGCCGAAAGCTGCAACTCCAATGACGGCCGCCTTAACGGAACTTACTTATGGCGAAACATGCAAAGTTACCGTTGATTTTTTTACCGACGCGGATATAAAAAAATTAAAGGCCAATTCTGAAGCATACGAACAGAGACTCAAGGAGCTGGAACAAAATAATATAACTGAAGCCATGACAAACTGGTCGAAAATGAAGCAAAGACAAGAACCAGGTACTAGAACTAAACCTGATGCAAAAGAAAAAAAGGCATTGGAAGAAAGAGCTCGGAATAAAGCAAAACAAGAATTAAGCGATCAAATAGAACTTGTAGGTGCACATGAGCAGTATCAAATGATTAAAAACTCAATAAAAAAGATAAAATTGGGGAGTGAAACATTTACCGTTTCAACGGTAACGGATATTGCCGGACGCTTGGAAGACTATGTCGGTTCAAACGGAAAGTACATGCCTTTTACCAGCAAAGTGAGACTACAAATGCCCATTAAAGCGTTAGAAGGTATTTCCATCATTGATACTCCGGGCTTTAATGATCCTATTCCGTCACGAGATGAACGAGCGCGACAGGCATTGCGCGAATGTGATGTGGTTTTAATTTTATCGCCTGCACGGCAATTTATTTCGAAAACTGATATGTCGGTCATGCAAAAGATTCAAAAGAAAAACGGTATACGGGAATTGTATTTGATTGCAAGTCAAATTGATAGTCAACTTTATAATCCTGAATATAAAGAACTAAACGGTGATTTAGATAATGTGATCAATACAATAAAGGAAATTCTTGTACGTACTGCGACAAGAAATTTAGAACAGATAAATTATGATGGAGTTTTTAATACGCTACTTAATGATCCGGATACTCGTTTGTTTCTTTCAAGCGGTATGTGCGAATCAATGTATAGAACATTTGAGAAAAAAGATTCGTGGGATGAAGGCAGAAAACATACTTGGAAAAGCTTAACGAGTGATTATCATGATTACTTTTCAGACGGCGATGTGAATACCAGTAAAGAATGGCTCAAACGCTTGGGCAATATCGAGCCGATTACTGAGTGTATTCAAAAAGTGAAAGAACGCAAAGTAGAAATACTTAATCGTAAACTGACTACATTCGCAAGTACACGAAAAGAAGCAGCCGTTACTATAAAAGATGAACTACTTGACCTGTTGGATAGCAAGGTGCGTGCGATAGGAGAAAAGAATATTTCCGATGTAGAAGCAGAAATTAAAGCGGCAGAAAGAAAATATTCTATATTCAAAAAAGAACTCAGCGATAAATTAAACGACTGTACAGAAGAATGGTACAGAACAGTGAAAAAGGATGCATTGAGTAGTTTAAAATATTCAAAAAAAACCGCAAGCGACGGTATCGCTAAAGCCAAAGATTCAAAAACACAGTATCGCACAAGTGGTTTTTGGTGGTGGAAAAAAGAATATCCATACGATGTAATCGTTGCAAACGAGGGAAAAATCAGAAGTGCAATTGATGACTATATTGCAGAATATAATAATGATGTTTTGGACTTCATGCGAGAAGTCACAGGAGACTTAAGTCAAAAAATTGCAGAGCTAGCCCAAAACACTTGGCAAGAATTTTCAATTTTTACTTATGATGAAAATGATGATCTTGCATTAAAAGAAATTGCAAGCAACGCACGGGCAATCATCGGAGAAATAAAGTTTGATTATAACACGCTTAAATACACCGGGGCTGATTTTTCATCATCACTCAGTTCGTCACATTATCAGGCGGAAAAAATACTCTCACTTGCAGATGAATTCGTGAGTAAATTAAATCGGGAGTTTACATCGCTGATAAGTGATACACTCCGGCGTATAGTCGATGATTGCAAAAGTTGTAACTTTTCTTCAAGGCTTTTGGACAGTTATATTACAAAACTGGAACAACGAAAGCGAGAATTGGAAAAGCCGAAACTTGCACTTGAAACTATTAAACGAATGCGCTCAGATGTGGAGAAATTAAATGTTTAATGTAAAACACGATGATGACCTTGAAACTGAAAAGATAAAATCAAGCAGTAGGCATAAAACAGAATCTGCAGAAGTTTCAAAAGAAATCAGTCTGCAAATTAAAAATTTACAAAAAGAGCTTGATGAAAGAAAATATAAAATGGATTTTGTTGCGAATGTTATCAATGCAAAACCGGAAGTGAATGATGCTTTTCAAAAATACCAAAGGCTTTTGTATAATGACTATATGAAGTATGCGAACCGGAATGACAGTCTCGCTGAAGAAGCGCAATGTCTTCTTGCACTGCAAAAAGTTGAAAATGATTTAAAATTTATACCATATGATGAAGCCTTACTGAATAAAACCATTGTTGCGGTTGTCGGTTCTTTTTCCAGCGGAAAATCATCGTTTATTAACAGTTTTTTTGCTTCAAAAAAAATAGTACTTCCAATCGCAATGGATCAAGCAACGGCAATTTCTTCCTATGTTATGAATGGCTCCGAATTGGATATTACGGGGTTTTCATATAGCGGCGGACGCGTGCAAGTGCCCGAAAATATTTTTAAACTATTTCGTTACGGGAAGATTGAAGCATTTAATTTGAATATAAAGAAAATTATTCATCATATCGTTGTTAAAAACAGCTTTGTGAGCAATTTTAATAATCTCTGTTTTATTGATACACCGGGTTTTGAAGCCGCACATGAAACGGAAAGTGATTATGCGGCAGCCGCAAGTGCAGTCACAAATGCAAATGCAGTACTTTGGTGTTTTAATTGCGATGCGGGAACATTTACGGATGATGAACTTCATGAACTCGCAACAATACAGGAACAAAACCCTGACTTAAAAATTTATATTGTTGCAAATAAAGCAGACTTAAAACCAAGTGATGAATGTGAACAAATTTTAGATACTAGTTACAAACTTTTAATCGATAAAGGAATTAAGTTTGAAGGATTTGGACTTTACAGTGCAAAAAATAAATTTACAGAACAAGATGAGTCGCTCTCGTATCACAAAGGAATTCCGTTACATGAATTTTTGGAATCGTGCAATGTTCCGAATACAAACAAGGTAGAAAAAATAGTAGATAAGATTCAAAAAGTATTTGATGCGTATATAGCTGCTGATAAAAAACGAATTGAACATAATAAAAGTTTTATACGAACATTGGCAATTATTGAAAATAATTTTCGTAAAATTAAAGGTAATATCGAAAATACCCGCGATTATTACAAAGCTCGTTTTGATAAAAAGCGCTATGAAGCTTTTGATAGTCAATACGATGATGAGAAAAATGAAAGTGAGTTAGCCGATATTTCAAGTGAGATAAGTAAACTGAAACAAGAACTCAATGTCATGATTAAAAATGACTTTTCAGATATTGATCAAGCAAGCGACTTATGTGAAAAAATGCAAAAGGTAGTCACAGAAGTTTTTAATGTATCACTTTCGCATATTGCTCGCAGAAGTAATTCTCTTTCGTTAAATTCTGAAAAAATAAGTGAGCCTCATTTTTGTATTAACTGTGGTAATCACTTAAAAGCAAATCAAAAGTTTTGTCAAAAATGCGGTAAGGGGGTTTTATAATGAAATGTCAAAAATGCGGAACTTTGCTGCCGAGTGATGCAAAGTTTTGTGATATGTGCGGTGCAGCACAATTTGAACTACTGCAATGTGAGAATTGCAATGCTGAAGTAAATGAACAATGGCAATTTTGTCCTTTTTGCGGCTATGATTTAAAACATCATAAAAACACAAAAGAGCTCTCTTTGCTTGAAGTACATAAAAGTAAAATAAAAGAAATTGTTTCAAACTATTTACCAAAGATTTATAACGAATGCAATACATTTAAAATTTTTCTTCCTTCCTTACTGTTATTGAAGGGAAAAAGCGGTAAAACAGATAAGGAAAATCGAAAGTATTATCATAGCTTTGGTGAAATTCAAGATAACTCTGAACTCTTTTATGCAATTGAAACATATATTATTTCGAACATAAAGAGACGCAATATTTACGGATTTATTGAGATTTTTAATTTCAACGCAACGAAACCTATAAATTATCGTGATTGTCAGTTTAGCTGTTTCGGATTAGTTTTTACCCATGATGTGCTCTATATAAAAACAGATGTAAATAATAAAACTGTTATTCCGTATCTTGAAATATCCGAAAAATTACACACCGGCATAGCAAGTGAATTCTATCATGCAGACCAACTTGCATATTGCCTTGAAGAAATAAGATCAGTTTTGCGTGATTAATTCACTGGTTAATTTCTGCACGAGTTACCGTGCCTCATTAGCCGGTCAAGTTTTGCTTGGCAAACCGAATTGCAAAACTCGCTTATTTATCTGTGTGCTTATCGCACACTGAATTCAGCTTATTCGTGTGCTGAAGCACACTCACCGCTGAATTTATAGGAACTTTATAATTATCTCTAAAGGAGCTTTACAATGATACCTAACAATCCCCTTACTTCTCCGTCCTCCGGACAACAACAGTACTACAAATGCTTAGACTGTGGACACCGCTTTTCGAAACGCGTCGGAAGTTTTTCTCCGTTCAATGTCGTAACAAAAGCCTTGTTTCCCATCCGTTGTCCGAAGTGCAAAAGCACAAAGTGCATTCCGCTACCTGACGAGTGGAAGACTTAAGGAGAAATCAAACAATAGGTGGGAGGCAGTAGAAATCTCTCACTTATTTAGCTCTAAAAGTAATATACAGTTAATAAGCTCGTACTATAGCCGCTCACAAGCCGGCAATACTGCCAGCCACATGCCGATAATGCTGCTACTCATAAAGCTGTCCAATTTATGTACCTGCAAGGTAAAAAAATTAAAAAAAACTATTTACTTTTTGATTAATTATCCCTACATTATAGTATGTAAATTACTACAAAGGAGTTTTAAAAATGGTAGATTCACATCACATTGTACCCAATCCGGAAGGTGGCTGGGATGTTAAACGAGCAGGAAGCAACAGAGCCTCTATCCATGTAGATACAAAACAAGAAGCGATTGATAAAGGTCGGGAGTTGAGCCGTAAACATGGCACTGAATTATTTATTCATGCTAAAGACGGTAGTATTCAAGAAAGAGACTCTCATGGGAATGATCCTCGTAATGTAAAAGGATAAGATATATAGTGGACTCTGTTTTAACTATTGACAGCAAAAAAAACACAAAAAGCTTTCAACATACTTTCTATCGATGGCGGTGGTATATTGGGGCTTTATTCCGCAAAGATACTTACCCTTATTGAGAAAGAGTTTTTTACAAAAGAAGAAACTTATGCATCAAAATTTGATTTAATCGCAGGAACATCTACCGGCGGCATTATTGCTTTGGGCTTGGCATTAGGTAGAAAAGCCTGTGAAATTGTTTCGTTTTATGAAAAATACGGGAATCAAATATTTAATAAAAAGTGGTATACAAAATTATGTTGGCTAATTACATACAGATACTCGGCTTTGCCATTATGCGAAGCGCTCACAAAATTTTTTGATAATAAAAAGGTCAAAGACTGCCAAACAAAAATCTTGATCCCTGCGATTGATGTATCAAATTGTCAACCGCTTATTTTTAAAACAGATCACAATGGAAGTTTAACACGCGACCTTAATACAAAATTAGTAGATATTGCACTTGCGACCTCGGCTGCTCCTACTTATTTTCCGCTACATCGTTTTGGTAATTATCGGGGACTTGTAGACGGCGGCTTATGGCAAAACAATCCGGCTCTTTTTGCTGTGATCGAAGCTTGTACCTATTTTGTAGGTGCAGATAAGGAATACGAAAGAATAAATGTTTTATCGATAGGAAATCCGTTATCAGCAATTAAAGAAACCGTTTCGGTTGAAGACAGAAAATCCGGCTTAATAAAGTGGATGAATAAAATAGTTTCCGTTCCTATGAAAATATCCTCGTTTGGAACGGATGATATTTTAAGCTTTATTTCCAGAAATAAAGCTCTTTTTGTAGAAAAATATTTAAGAATTGAAAGCAAAAATTTAGCTAATAAAAAAGAATATAAAAAATTATCATTGGATTATGTCAGTCCGAGGGCGTATTCTATGTTATCCGAATTAAGTAATCATGATTTTAATAAGAACAAATCGGATATAATAAAATTTTTTAAGGAGTAAAATTATGACAAATTTACATCAAGCTTTTATTGATTTTGATAGTAAAATTAAACTGACTAAAAAGAAAAAAGAAGAGCTTCTTCATCGACGAGATGTTGTTCGCGATAAAATACGAAAATATTTTAAAGATGAATTAAAATTAAATCAGCCCAAATTTATGTCGCAAGGTTCTTTTACAATTAACACGGCATTAAATCCGATTGGTGATAATGAAGTGGATATTGATGATGGAATCTATTTGCAACATTTATTAGAAAATGAAACTACCTGGCCCACACCGAAAGAAGCTCATAAACTTATTACCGATGCTTTAGAAGCTCATACAAAAGACGGATGTAAAGATAAAACTTCTTGTGTGCGTCTCATTTATGCAGGAGATTTTCATATTGATTTTCCTATTTATGTTATGAAAAAGAACCATGCAAAACTGGCGGATATAGAATTAAATAAATGGATTGCAAGTGATTCAAAAGAGTTTAAAGACTGGTTTTTATAAATACAGAGAAAATGAACAAACTAATCGTGTTATACGATATTTAAAAGCATGGCGCGATTATAGACGATTTGATTTTTCAAGCATTGAATTAACCATTTTAGCCGTAAATAATTTTTGCAAAGATGAGCTGGATGATGTTGCATTACATAACACCTTAAGCAAATGCTTGCTATCACTTAATAAAAACAGTAAAATATTGAAGCCTGTTTCTCCGTATGAAGATTTATGGAAAAATTATTCAAAGGAGGAAAAACAATTACTAATCACAAATTTAAGTGATTTATACGATGATATTACAGCTGCAATAAAAAATGCTTCCAACAACCGAGCTTCCCTTATCTTGCAAGAACAATTTGGTGATAGGTTTCCTAAGTTGGAAGATAAAAAAACCGCTCCCATTAAAGAATTTAATAGAGGAGCAAAACCTTGGGAAATATAGAATCAAGTATTGATTGTATTAGAAGAGAATTCCCGGAAGTTTCGATACAAAGAAAAGGTGCTCAGGTAATTTTTGAAGGGCGTTTTATTTTACGCGGTAAATATAAAGGTTTTGTTATGGAAGCCGCCCCAAGATTAAAAATAATTATGAACAATAATTATCCTGACATTCCACCGGAAGTATTTGATGTTGATAATGCTATTGATTATGATCATAAATTTAAAGACGGTGCACTATGCGTTGCAACGCCAATTGATATTTCGTTAGGTTTGCTAAATTCTAAATCCATATCCGACTATATTAACCTCTTTCTTATTCCATATTTTATTTCTTTTAAATACTGGAAACAATCCGGTAAAAAAAAAGATATTTACGGAGATCGCAGCCATGGTTACGAAGGGTATATTGAAACTTTGACTGATTTTTTTGATCTATCCTATAGTGATAAAAATAAAGTTATTTTACCGCTAGCTTGGGCAGCTAAAATTAAAAAATTTAAAAAACTGTTTTCTAAAGAACAACAACCTCTCCTTATAAAAAAATATATTACCAAAATTGAACGATTAAGAAGAATAGGATTTGATAATTTAAAAAAATATTACAAAGATATTATAAAAACCGTCAATTTTATAGAATAATAATCTATACAAATGCTTAGACTGTGGATACGGCTTTTCGAAACGAGTCGGAAGTTTTTCTCCGTTCAATGTCATAGCAAAAGCCTTGTTTCCCATCCGCTGCCCGAAGTGCAAAAGCACAGAGTGCATTCCGCTACCGGAGGAGTGGAAGACTTAAGGAGAATGATAAAATGAAAAAGAATCTAGCTATTCAGCCCGCTCAGGCGATATCCTTGTCGGAGGAACTTCAAAGGGGCGACATTATTTTTGTGAATAAGGGTTTATACAAGCATTACGGAATTTATATCGGCAATAACACAGTTGTTCACTACTCCGATAAAAGCAGCAATTTTGGGGTGGATATAAAAGTACAAGAAGCGAGTCTTGCCGATTTTGCAGACGGTTTTGAAGTAAAAGTGTGCCGGCTTGACCCGAAAAAGTATACACTGTACTCTGCGGATGAAACGGTTAAAAGAGCATATTTACGACTCGGAGAAAAAAAGTACAACCTCATTTTTAACAACTGCGAGCATTTTGCCGTGTGGTGTAAAACCGGTATTTCCGATTCGGCACAAGTGCATCAAGCCGTGACCGCTGCCGTCGTCATATCGATTGGAGCGATTGTAGCCGGTGTGTTGAAAATGCTTAACCGAGATGAGGAGTAATGGTTGAGAATGAAGAAACCGCTTGCTTTTTGAAGGCTTAAATCAAAAAGCGAACAAAATATTTTTGAGTTCACAAGAGAAGGAACTTGTGAGAGAAGGAGAGAAATTATGAGTGAAATAATCGTAAGAACAAAGAATGATTTTGAACGTGTGAAAAAAGAGCTTCCGGATAAAATAATATTTGAAGGTGAAATGGCAAAAGGAATTAAAAAGGCTCTCAAAGCTAAAAAAATTCGAAAGGGCGTTGCTATTGGTGGTGGTGTTCTCGGTATCGGTGGACTTATTGCAGGAGTGATATTAGCACCGGTAACCGGCGGTTTATCATTAGTTGGTGCTGCACCGGCTAGTCTTGCCGCTGCGATTGCTTTTGGCGGAACAACAATAGTTCTTACAACAGCTGAAGTAGCAATTATTGCTGGAGTAGTTGCTTTCGCTATTGGGATAGCAGCTTCGGTCATAAAAGATGTACTAAAAAACTACGAAGAATGTGAAGTGAAAAATGGAAGAGTAGTACTGAGAAGAAAACAAACAACTGAGAAATAATTATTTCCAAAGGAGTAAAAATATGGAAAGAACTGATTTTGATAAAAATTTTGAAGCCATTTTTGAAAATAAAATGATGTTTTCTATTATAGAAAAAAAAATAAAGTCAAGTGTTTTTTTTATTTTGTCCCATGTACTTGTCAAGACACAATAGAAATCTCCCCTATTCTATCTCTCGCCGTCCCCTTTTGAGTTATAGTATAATGACGGGCTAGCCTCCTTTCCTTGCTTTTGTTTCGTTCCGTAAAATCCAACTCCGCGTTATTAAAGATTAATTTAATTGTGCCATACTGCTTCTCAACGCTTTTATTAAAAAAGCCGTTACTTTAAGTCAGCTGCAAGATAAATAAAATGCTTGCCTCTTGCCTCCGCTCACGTACTTCAATTCTCCCCTGCCGAATCCGCCATGCGTTTAATTTCGCTTTTCCACTCGACAACAAAAAAAACAGGACTAATCGGCCGTGCATTTGAGCCTTGCGACAACACCCATTCAAGAACGCGATAAGTTTGTGCAGACGAAAAAGTAATTTCCGTAATGCCTTCATCATCGTAATCGATTATTTTCTGATCATCAGCCCAAAGATAATCTTTGACATATTGGCGGGCGGGACCGTAAAATTGAATAGTGTATTTTTGCACCGTCGTTTCAATAAACGAGCCGAACTTTCCGCCACCGCATCGGGAAGAAAAGTCAAAATCTTTCGGCAGGCGAAACTTGTTTTTAGTTACGATGAGATTCCGCATTCGCGAAAGACAAAAGAGGCGTTCCGCATTCCGCAACTCACAAAAGCCGAATACAAAACATAAACCTTCGTCAATTAAAATCTGGTACGGGTGCACACGTCGGTGCGTCGTTTCGGTGCGGTGCCTTCCGTTGTAATCAAATTCAATGATCGCACTATTGCGCATTGCCGTATAGACTTTATTCCAAACCTTCTCGCCAATCCGTATCGGCGGGACGGGCGGAACAGTAATCCGCTGCATACATTCGGTATCGTATGCTACATTCTGAGGCAATAGCATATCGAGAACATCACGCACCTCTTTATAAAGCGGCGTGCCTTTGTAGTGAGCCAGTAAAATTTTCACTTGAGAAAGAATACTTGCATCTTTCGGCGAAAGTGCGGTAAACGGCAGCGTATAGTCCCTTGAGTAGCAATAGCCTCTTTTTGTATAGTCATATATAATCGGGGCATAAAACCTATCGCGTAAAAATTCGATGTCGCGGTTTATGGTCGATACACTGCATTCAAGTTTTTTGGCAAGCTGCGTACAATTCGGGTAAGATACCGCACTCAGTTCTTGGTGAATATACACAAGCCGTTCCAACATCAAATGATTTACTTCAAGCCGTTTTGTTTTTGACATAGTTGCGTTAGTATTATGCGTTTATAAAAAAAGTAATTATCCCTACTGCTTTTTTTGCGCTTCATCAATATAAATTATTCTATCGCTTGGTTCAATGCGGACATCACTCTGAGGTGCCAAATATGCATTGTTCCGTGAATCAATATAACCGATAATCACAATATCCGATTCAACTTGATGCTGTTTTAGCGATTTAAATGTTGTAGGCTCGTTGAATCCGAAATAGCTTAGTTTTTCCTCATTTAAAATTCTCCCATCCAAGTTCAAAAAATTATAAAGCATCGAAGAAATAAAGGGGTGCCTGATACAGTTTACAATTAAGTGTGCATCGATTGTATCTTTAAAAACAATTTCATCGCCTTTAATTTTTTCTTGTATAATTTCGGCATTCTTTTCATTAATGATTTCGGCAATGGTGTGTACGGCTGAATTTTCCTGTTCAATATTGTACACGGTTAAAACGGTACGCATATCGACATTTTTAATGGTTTCATTTTTTTTGCTTTCGGAAAAAACGACGGCAAGAGTTGCATCTTTTATATTTACTTTACGCAACATCTCAATATCGGAATAGTCTCCGTTTACATAAATAATACCGCCGATATCAGGATTTTCTTTTTCCGTAATCAACACAATTTTTTTAGAACAATATTTTTTGTTGTTCACTAATTCTTCGATCACTTTTTTTGAGGAGCTGGTATATCCGCATAAAACAATATGATCTTTAATATTTAAATTTCCCGTTTTACCTTTTTTTACATTATCCATAATTTCTCCCATTTTTGATGATATGATTGAAATAAAAAATCCAATAAAAGCGATATTGGCAAAAAGCGTCAATGACGCAAACACCTTTCCGAGAATCGTTGTCGGACGATCATCTGTAAAACCAATCAGTTTTAACATATACACAAAAGACGGAAAAAACGAAGTCGTTCCACCTGCTTTGCTTTCAGCTAAAAATAAACCGATTGAATTTAAGACTACAACGAGTAATGTTGCGATAAATAAAATTAAAAATGAAAAAGACGATTCTCGTAAGCTCCGCACAAATAACGAAATATGGATAAAAAGACTGCGAAGCTTTACTATGCGTACGAGCCGAAGTAATTTAATAAAGCGCAAAAATTGAAACGCACGCAACACACGTAAAAAGCGAATGAGCGGGAAGAGCGCAATTAAATCCAATAACGCAGACAGTGAAAAAATCCATGCCGCTTTATGCTTTACGGCTGAAGCAAATCCCTTTGTTTTTGTATCATAGATAAAATCAGTCGAAATATAAAAACGCATCGCATATTCAATAATGAAAAATATACTTAATGCATAATCAAGCTGAAATATCCATAAAGGTAAATCTTTATTTTGATGAACCAATTCAAAAATAGTTAAGCTTACAGAAAGTAATACAGCCAGAAAAATGATAATATCAGTGAAAATTGTTTTGGAATTATTTTCACTTTCAAGATACCACCATAAAAATCCTTTGATACCTTTTTGGCGTGTCAGTTTACTTCTGTCTATCATACCGCTTGATCCTTGAATGCAGTTTTTGGAACATAATTCTCACGTTTATACACCATTCCGGAGTACAACATCATAATCGGCACAAATACCATGCAGGTAGTAAGCGTAACTGGCATTGCATATTGTTGTATTGCTGCTTTAAACGAAAGATGATACTGATAGTGCCCTATTGCTATCCCGCCTGCCAGTGTAAGTACAAAAATACAAAGCGGTGCCATAACATTGATCTTGAAAACTTTTATTAGACACTGAGACTCATCAATAAATTTATGTTCGATTCGCGTATTCTTTATTGTTCTATCCTTCTCTTCTTCAGTAATTTTATTAGTACGAAATTGTTCTTGGATACATTGCTCATCACATGGCTGAGGAATAGCAGTAAAAAGAATCCTTGCGATAGACATTTCCATTCTACAAAATTTTATACGTATAAGCAATAGCACAAAAAATAAGAGAAGCAAAGAAACTGAAGAACCTACGATATAATTGAGTTGATGATTAGCGAAGTAGCGGAGAAACGGTATTTTATTTTCCGCTGTGCCGAACATTAAAATCATCCGCAGGGAAGCGAATTCCACTGCAAATGAAAAGAAGCAATACCAAAACAAACATGAAGATATTGTTTTATTTTTGTAGTTCCACACCGCTTCAAGTGAAAGAGCTTTCGCCCATAAAAAGCTGCACGCGATAAGAATTTCAATTGCCCGTATCGGCAGCGGCATTGCGATCACGATGAGCGGAAAAGACAAACACGCAATCGCAACAAACACAAGCGGTATTTCAAAAGCGACGGAACATATCTTTTTTAGTTTGTACATAATTTTCCGTTTGATAATACACAGGTTCACTTTTAATCAGGCGTTAAATATCGTCCAAATTTTGAATGCCGACATTGAGTAACATCTCAACAAAGTCATCCCCGTTAATTAACACACAATTATGTTCTATTGCCATTTTGTAGCTTTCTTCAGAAAAGCTGTCAGCCATCGATATAACCCAATACTGATTTACATAGCCGTCAGAATTATTGCCTTTTATTTTTGCGAACTCAGTTATTTGTTGAATTGCCCAGTCGGAAGTTTCACCGTCGTGAAATTTTACCTGAACATTTATCGCAGTTTTAATGTTTTCAAAATATGCAATCACATCGACATCTTCCGAACCTTCCTTCCCCGAAGGATTTTTCGGCGGAATGATAACGCTATTTGCTCTTGCCGCTTCAAAATATTTTTGCACAAGTTTTTCGAACTTTTCAGGCTGCAAACATTTTTTAATAAGAGCTTTCCAACTCTTGATTGATTTATTCATAAGTTCGGATTTTAAATTAATCGGTTTTTTCGCTTTGAAATTTTTAATTGCGTCTTCAATGCTTTCCTTTAAATCAGAAATATCGGCATTGGTTCTTTGTATTTTCATACGTGCCGTTAATTTACTGTCGGCATACTCTGCACGCGGAATATCCAAACAAATGGGTTTTACTTTTCTCACAAACCCTAAATCTAAATATTCTGCTTCACCCTGCAATTTTAATAAACCGGTCTTGCTATCATACTCAATACTTGTACCGTTCCAGTCAGCCTTCGGCAAGGTAAGTGTTTTATCCGAAGCTAACAATGCACAAGATTCGGTTATTTCATAAACCGAAAAACTTTTCCATGAAGGCACGATAACCCAATCCCCTTTATCCATTTCAGCAATAAACCGCCAAAGGTTCTTCCTATTTCTTGATTTGTGACCCCAGTTTTTTTGAAACGCATTATCAAAAAAATCCTCATCGGCATTTGATACTTTGTTTAAAAATGTTTCATTACAAAAGTCTGAAAACCCAATCGACAATAATCCGTTTTCAAGCAACGGATAACTCACCGGTTCCAAATGAGCAATTCTGTGCAACCAATAGTTCATAATTTTATCTCCCATCAAATCTGTTTTTTGTTTATGCTCAGTAATTTGCGGCAGGTTTCCCCGCCGCAAATCTTTTAGTTCCTTCTCATCCAACTTCTGCCGTCATTGGTGGAATAGAACAAGCCCTTTTCTGTCGTTGCAAGGATTTCTTTTCCGTTGTCGGTTAAATCCTGAAACGCACCTTGACTGGAACTGCTGGAATAACGAGTCATTCATGAACGCCCATCATTCGTTGAGTACTCAAGTTTCTTTGAATCCTTGGGGCTGATCCGTATCAGCTCTTTTCCTCTGTTTAGCATCTGTGACATAAGACGCCTCCTAAAAACATATTTGTATTCACTTCCGCCATTGCACACCGCGTCGAATCGGCTTTGTATATAGACCGCGGAAATGGAGATACCAAAATTTTATATACAAGAATACTATACACCATTGAGTCTATCAGGAGATGATAGAGCTTATTATTTTTATTGATTATTTTGAAAAAGTTTTTTGGGATATTGATTAAAAGCAAACAAAAAATAAATATAAGAAAATTGTCCAGATCGGACGGTAGGGATTTGATAAAAAAAATTAAATTTTCATAATCTTGTTGCTTGTTGCTTGTTGCTTGTTGCTTGTTGCTTGTTGCTTGTTGCTTGTTGCTTGTTGCTTGTTGCTTGTTGCTTGTTGCTTGTTGCTGCAAATATTCCAGTCATTGCAATATTGTGCCATTGATCGGGAAAAGTGTCAAGACCATTGCCCGTGCTTGTTCAATGACCAGTGAAAATTTCGCCCCACCGTTTTGCCGTTTCTTCCAAAAGTATCTTTTTTGTTCTCATATCCAATCCCATAGTTTAGCCTCGCAAGGCTTATTATATTTGGGTTAGATTTTTATGTGATGAACCGTTTTTATTTCGGTTAGATTTAACGTGAGGCAATGCGAGGGCTGACAAATAAGAAAAAGCATGGTACAATTTTACCGTAGGATAATTTAATATCCGCAAGTTTATTCATATGAGGAGGATAAGTTTATGAAAAAAAATTTAGCATTACTTTTTGGGGCTTTGATTTGTTTTAGTATATTTTCGTGTGCTGGCGGGATAGTGAATGTACCTTTCGTTATAAGTGTTTACATCGAAAAAGAGGATGGTACTAGATTTACAGAAAATGAAGTTAGTTTACTCAAATTGAATTCAAATGGCCGTATATATACCGATAAGTGTGATGAAAATGGTATGCCGATATACAAAGATGGTGGTTTTCGAATACAATATGAGTTAGGCTATGCTCGTTCTATGCGGAAGATAAAGGAAATAGAAAATTCCTGGAAAAAAAAGATGAATGAGTTTTGGTTTATGATTGATGGTACATCGATTGGTTATGAAGTGTTTACGATGAAACCTTTAGGGGAAAACTATGTCATATCATCAGAACCGAAAGAATCAAAAATAACGTATATCATAAAGCTAAAAAAGAAGTTGTAGTGTAGGTTTGAAGTTACCAAGTCTAACTAAATGTTAGGCTTGGTAATGGTTTTATGTATGAAAAGATAAAATGTAAAAATAGTGGTTATGTAAAAATATTAAATTAGACGCTAAAAATAGGACGTTTTTTGTCCCTAATCTGAGGGACAAAAAACTCCGCGTTATCTCTAAAAACTTTTAAAATTTTTAGTTTTTAGAGATAACCTAATATATTCACCTGAAGTACTTGTTCCACAATGTGCTCTCAGTGTCAAGCTCCAAAAATCCTGGTTTTCGTTCATCCCAGTCGAAAAAAGTGCGTATCGGGATAAGCTGATTGAGGTTTTTTGCCGGTCGTGTCGTCGAGATGCCTTTAACAGAGCATTTTGCAATTTTTTAAAGGCTACCTCAATGCTACTACTATGACAGGAGAACAGAGCATAGGTCATATTTCGCAAATCAATTCCATAAAATACGCTAATGGTATTCTCACAATTAACTTTTAAGACACATATATAAATAACACTTAAAACAATTGAGCTTACAAATAAGCGAAGCGAAGTATAAGTACGCTAATGCATTTTCTTAAAAAGTGATAAGCCTCAAGTCTGTATTTTCAAATACGAAGTACGTATTTTCAATGTGAGCTTCGGTTTGACACAACTAGGCGCACGAATGTGCGACCGAAAACTATGGTTTATTTTTTTGGGTAATAAACTTCAAAAAACTAATTATACTTTTTTTTAATCAACACTTGACTAAAATAAAAAAAATGTATATAATAGTCGGCAAAATATCATAAAAAAAGGACTTGACGAAGATGGAAAAAATTAGTATTATCCCCCCCCCCCCCCCCCCCCCCCGAAAAAGTGAGGTTACAATGATGAGGCGAAAAAAGAAAATTTCGTCCATTCGCGTCCGCATCTTTCTTTTTATTGGGGCTTTGATACTTTTGAGCATTATGTTTCTAGCTACAATCGTAGATCGAACAACCAAAAGAATGATAACTGATGACCTCAAAAGAAGTCTCACTGATGCGACCGCCAATGCTGCAAAGCTTTTTGATTCCCATATGCGTGAATGGTGGGAATATGCTAGTGGGCTTGCACTTTCGGATACATTGCAAGACCCTGATATAAGTTACTTGAAAAAAGCTCAGAGACTTGAAGGTTTCACAAAGGCACAAGGTGAAAATATCAAACATTGGATAGTTGACGCACAAGGTCGTCTGTACCTTGCAAATGGCGATGTAGTTGATGTGTCAAAACAAGATTGGTTTATTGAATCTAAAGGTGGAAGGAACACATATTTTTCCACTCCATTCATTTCCAAAGTCAATAATGAATTGATTTCCGTTATCTGTGTTCCTGTTTTTGATATTAATGGTAATTTTTTTGGAGCGTTTCAGCTAGAAATAGATGGTCGGTTTTTGAGTATGGATAGTTTGCCCGACTTTAACCTTGAAGGAAAAACAAGCGAAATCTTTATTTTAGACAAAAATGGTACGCATATTGCAAATAACGATTTGACTTTTGTAACAAAACGAGTTAACAGAATCGAGGAAGCAAAAAGCGATCCAAGCTTGAAAAGCCTTGCTACCGCTATGAGTAAAGCTATTTCAGAAGAATCGGGTTTGATAAACTTTAAGTACAATGGAATTGACCGAGTTGGTGGATTTGCAAAAATGAAGCAAACAGGTTGGACGGTTGTTATTACGCAAGATGTAAAGGAACTTCAAGCACCTTTGTATAGTTTGCGAATAAAACTATTATTTATTGATATTGCGGTTCTGATTGCTGCTTTTTGTGTAATCTTTTTTATTGCACAGTCAATTACAAAACCGCTTAACCGAACAGTCGACGCTTTGAAGAATATTGCCGAAGGCGAAGGTGATTTGACGGTTCGTTTACCTGTGCAAGGAAATGACGAGCTGACACAAATGGCGGCTTATTTTAATAAGACAATGGAAAAAATCAGAGCTATGACCAAAAAGGTTGGTGTCAATGCCGTTGCGATGCATGAGCTTGGCACAAATCTTTCGAGTAATATGACCGAAACCGCAAGTGCCGTCAACCAAATCAGTAGCAATATCGAAGGCGTAAAGCAACAAGTGATAAATCAGTCTGCGAGCGTTACCGAAACGTCTGCAACGATGGAAGAAATTATCCGTACGATTGAACAGCTAAACGCAAGCATCGAAAGCCAAGCAACGAGCGTAACGCAGTCGTCCGCTTCTATTGAAGAAATGGTCGCGAACATTGCTTCGATTACAGAGTCGCTAAATGAAAACAACCAAGCGATGGGCGATTTGGCGGAGCAGATTATGGCAGGTCGAAACGGAGCCGTTGACGCAAATAATTTTGTAAAACAAATGTCGGAACGTTCTGATGCTTTAGGTGAAGCTGCAAACGTCATTCAAAACATCGCAAGCCAAACCAACTTGCTCGCAATGAATGCTGCGATTGAGGCGGCTCACGCGGGCGACAGTGGAAAGGGTTTTGCGGTCGTTGCGGATGAAATCCGAAAGCTCGCCGAAGAGTCGAACAATCAAGGAAAGCAAATTGGTGCGATGATTAAGGAAACTATTGCGATTATTGTAGAAATGACAAAGGCTGGAAAAGCGACGGAGGAAATTTTTAATCGCGTTTATCAGGTTTCTAGCAAGATTGCAGAGCGTGAAGAAGTTGTGGCAGCCGCAATGCAGGAACAAGATCGCGGTAACAAAGAAGTGTTGCAAACTATAAAAACTATCAGCGAAGTTACGAGCGAGGTAAAAGGTGGTTCGACGGAAATGCTTTCTGGCGGACGCACGATTGCAAAAGAAATGCAAAAACTTGACGAACTCACCAGAATGATAACCGACAGTATGAACGAAATGGCAAGTGGTGTCGTGCAGATAAACAACGCCGTGCAGGAAGTTCAGGAAATGGCACACCAAAACAAAAACGCCATCGACTCGCTCAACAACGAAGTCGGCAAGTTTAAGGTTTAAACAAATTAAGCAAACGAACAAACATCAGTTTGTGAGGCTTGATGAATTCCGCCGTTTCGCAAGTGTAACGAGAAACGGCACTTTAATAATGCGATGTTTTGAAAAACGAACAAGCTCCAAAGTTTTTTAAAACTCGACCGGTTAATGAGGCAAGATATCTACTTGCCGAAATTAACCGTTCTTTTTTTTCGAGGCTTATTGATTATTTTAACTGAAACCTTTTTTACATTGTTGAAAGCACTCGTATGCAACACGGCTTTATTTTTAAGCACATGAATTGCGTATTTTCTGTTGTAGCCGGTCGTTGCAGTGAACTCATCAATAATTTTTGTCTTTTCTTTTTTTGATGCCCAACAATAGCGTTTTGCCGTTTCTTCCAAAAGTATCTTTTTTGTTCTCATATCCAATCCCATAGTTTAGCCTCGCAAGGCTTATTATATTTGGGTTAGATTTTTATGTGATGAACCGTTTTTATTTCGGTTAGATTTAACGTGAGGCAATGCGAACGCTTGACATAAATCGTTTTTTTTTTAGAATATTGCAACTTTATTAGAAATCGCGAGGAGGATTTTTTATGAAAAAGTTTTTTGGAGTTGCTCTGATTGTAGCAACAGTTTTGATGGCTGTATTTACATTGGTTGGATGTGCAACTACACCTAAAGGACCTATTTCCAATGAATATGTCGGTTTTTATTCCGGAAGCATCATACATCCAATTACAAATATGGAAGTGTTCACATGGACAGCTGAAGCAAAACAAAACGGAGAATTTATCTTTACCGTTAATAAAGCTACTGCAACCGGTACTATTGATTCAAATGGTAAATTTTATGTTAAACCAAAAGGTATACTTCAACCAAAGTACAAAGGGACAATCGATAAAAATACTAAGAAAGTCGAAGGTAAAATGATAGGTGGTTTTGGCGTAACAGCAGGAAAAATTCAGGGAAAAAAGATTCGCTAACATTGTTTATCTTTATTATTCTGATGCTTTTTTCTAGTGAAATAGCATCAGAGTGATAAAATTTAAGGAGAAAATCAAATGCGTTTTTATATCTTTTTAAATAAGATACCATAATTTACCCATCCGATAGATTGAATTGTAAACTAACGCTTATAAATTTGCAATAAGACGTTAAGTCTTTATTAGCTTTGGGTAAGTACTCGATAAGAACGTCAAACGACGCTTTAGGCAAAAGTTTCGCATTGAACGAGCATCGGCTAATCTCTGTATATCCCCGGATATTACGAGCGTGAGCGAAGCAATCCACATGTATCCGTCCATACGGAAATGGTTGTTGCGAAATTTTTACTAGCATAAACATGCAAAATATGTATAATAAATCGCATGAGCAAAAAAAAATCGGCACTGAAAAGCGGTTGGAGGCTTTCGTTTGTGAAAGGTCGGCAATATCGTAGCGAGAAAAATACGAAAGGGGCAAATCTTTTAAAATATTTGCAATATCCACACGCAAGTTTTTTGATTCTCGATACGTTTCAGTGTACTGAGAAACATAAGCAGTATTTATAATTATATACATTATTACACCAATAATCGCAAGCGCTATAATGTATACATACGCTGCGTGCCAAGTATTATTTACCAAAACTTGCTGCAAAAAATAAAAGACGAGCATCACCGGCAATACGTTCGCGACATTTTTAAAAAAGGTGCCAATACTCGATTTTATTAAACCTTTTCGTCCACGTTCTGTTAAAGCATGTACTTTTTTCATTCTTTAATCCTCCAATCATTAGCCTTTGCGTAAAGGTCTTGAAAATGGCGGTATTTTGTTTCGCCCGCCATAAGTTCGGCGTGGCTTCCGCGTTCAATAATTTGACCATCTTCTACAACTAAAATCTCATCAACATTTACAATGCTACTCAATCGATGAGCAATCATAATTACCGTTTTGCCTTTCATAAGATTTGAAAAAGCTTTTTGAATTTCGTATTCATTTTCCGGGTCGGCGGCGGCACTTGCTTCATCTAAAATAATTATTTCAGGATTTTTTAACATTACCCGCGCAATCGCAATTCGCTGAATTTCACCACCTGATAAGTGCACGCCCGTAGTTCCGATAATCGTATTTTCTTTTTCGGGAAACTTTTCTAAAATATCATTGCATTGTGCTTTTTCAAAAGCGTCCATTACCTCCGCACGGCTGGCAGAAGGTTTTGCAAGATGCACATTTTCATAAAGGCTCATTTTATTAAAAAGTTTTGCATTTTGAAACACAAAACCGATTTTCGCAGTTAAAGCTTTTTCGGAATAGTGGCTTAAAGGTTTTTCGCCAATTAAAATTTCACCACCGTCAAGTGAATAAAAGCCCGAAATTAATTTTGCAATTGTCGACTTGCCGCCACCCGACGAACCAACAAAAGCGTAAGTTTTTCCGGCATCAAGGGTAAAACTTAAATCTTTTAATACAAAATCTTTTTCGTATTTGAAACTTACATTTTTAAACTCGATATTATAATGAGCAAAATTTTCTTCAGTTCCAAAACTTACCTTTTTTGCCTCCATTTTTGTAAATAAATCTTCAAGTTTATCTACAGCCATTTTTGCCAAACCGTGATTCATGCCTACATACATCAGTTTATACAACGTAATTAAAAGTATTCCTTCAAAACACACAAAGAAAATCACACGCACCTTCTGCAAGCGATGAGGATTTACGGGAAATTTTCTGTTATGAAAAAGAGCGGAGCATTAGTAATGATTATGTCGTTCAGTACGAGAGGCGAAAATTTCAGATTTTACGAGAGACTGGTTTGCCACGCCCGCGAACAAAGGTCATAGTGCGAACGCTCCTAGACGGAACGATAAAAATAATTTGGAACAACAAGGAACTTTCGCTATGTAGAAATCAGTAAAAATAAGAAGGAGAAAGCATCCGACGTAAAACTGAATGCCTAGAAAATAGGACATTTTTACATTGCAGAAATATAGGACATTTTTAAATTGCGTTGACAATTTTCACCAAAAACCACTTGACATATATATATATATATATAATAGATAGTAACTTTTTATTACAGGAGGATTTTTTATGAAAAAGTTACGTTTTCTTGGCTTTGCCATAGTGGCAATAGCATTGATTGTATCTTGCCCTGGGACAAGTGGCACCCCAAAAGCATCTGAAAACACTGGTGGTAAGGTTCAACCAACACCAACACCAGCTCCACAACCAGCTCCAGCTCCAGGTGAAAGCGGTAACACATCCCCTGATGGAAATACACCACTAGGCGGAACGAAAGACCTCTCCACTGAGGATGTGAAAACGGTAGTTGATAAAATCAATCAAATGTTCGAAGGCTTAGGCGTAAAAGTTACAGACAGCAGCTCTGACACCCCAGTCACTAAGGAGATTACTCCAAATCAACTTAAAGAACGATTTAAATTTACCAATAACCCTAAGTTAGCCGATTCTTTTTTGACAAAGTTCATTAAAGCTGCTCTAGAAGCGCTAAAATTTGACGATATTCCTGCCGTTCCAGATGGTGCGAAGGCCATCGAAAAGCTGGGCTTAGATCTTAAACTTGTAGACAGTACGCCTGGTCAACCAATCAAGAAGGACACTACTAGAGAGCAACTTAAAGCACGATTTACAGTTGAAGGCGATGCTACTGCTTTCGATTATTTCGTTGCATATGTTAAAGAGTATCTGAACGGAAATAACAGTAAAAACATTCCGTCTCTTTAAAACCAGGATTCTTTTAAGCTCTTAAAAAAATGTTGTAACATTTAATAATAAGTCTGCCAAACCTGTTTTTCCAATCTACCAAATTTTGAGCTTATCAGCTCAAAATTTGCGGGATTATTTATGGCTTGACAAAACTTATTTTTCTATACAATTATATTTAAGGGTTTAGGCGAATAATATGGTTGTAAATGTATTTTATTTTTGCATTGCAAGAAAAGCATTTTTTACAAAAAGGCAGAGGACATGCCCAATATTTTCTGCTCAAATAAATAGCCTAATTCCCCCCCCCCACACACACACACGATAAAAGTTTATCGATACAATTTCGATTTAACATATATTTTACAAAAGAGCGAGAAATCAGCATTTTTGAATTGGTGCTCATTTTTTGCTGTTTTTATTTTGGTTTTAAAGCTCAAAGTTGTTTTTGTAAAAAGACGTCTTTGGGCTTTTTGCGTTTTAAAAACGCAAGAATATTTTTATAAAGGAGCTTTATTATGAAAAAAGCATTTTTGAAAACAAGCAGAATAATGCTTGTTCTTGGTTTAGCGTTGCTGGCGACGCTATTTGGATGTATGCAAACCACGGAGGTTCAAAATCAGCAAAAACCTATACCAGAACCGGAAAAATTTGCTGTGAGCTTTAGCGTAGATGTACCTGAAGGCGTCGAAAAGGCTGATTTTAAGCTTACCGCAAAAGTGGAAGGTGCTCATCAAAACAAGCTCGAAACAGCGAAAGCATTTAAGGACATGGGCTTACCACTGGAACAAATTGCACAAGGTACCGGCTTAAGCATCGAAGAAATCGAAGCTTTATAAAACAAAAAAACGAAAAACTAATGAACGGTTAAACCTTGGTTTTTTGCAAATCTTAAAACAAAAAAAATAAAAAAAAAGTCCGACTTTTTTTTAAAAACCACTTGACATAAATATATATATATATATAATAGATAGTAACTTTTTATTACAGGAGGATTTCGTATGAAAAAGTTACGTTTTATTAGCTTTGCCATATTGGCAACAGCATTGATTGTTGTATCTTGCCAAGGTCCAGCTAACCCCACAAAAGAACCTGGCAATGTTCAGAAAGCTGAGGAGAAAAAACCAGAGGTGAAAGATCCAAAAGCTGAGGAGAAAAAACCAGAGGTGAAAGATCCAAAAGCTGAGGAGAAAAAACCAGAGGTGAAAGATCCAAAAGCTGAGGAGAAAAAACCAGAGGTGAAAGATCCAAAAGCTGAGGAGAAAAAACCAGAGGTGAAAGATCCAAAAGCTGAGGAGAAAAAACCAGAGGAGAAAGATCCAAAAGCTGAGGAGAAAAAACCAGAGGTGAAAGATCCAAAAGCTGAGGAGAAAAAACCAGAGGAGAAAGATCCAAAAGAAGAAGAGCTTCATGAGTTTATTGGCGAGCTTTGTGAAACAGCGGAAGAGGAAGAAATGCCTGCTGATGAAGTTAGTCGTTGGGTTGAACTAGCGCAGGAGGATTTTGAACAATTCGGCGTCAAAATTGTGGACAAAGAAGCTGATAAGCCAATTAAAAAGGGTGCCAGTGAAGAAGATCTTAAAAAACGCTTTGTGCTAGAGAAATATTCAAAAGAAGATGTGCTTCATGTGTTTATTGGCGAGCTTTGTGAAATAGCGGAAGAGGAAGAAATGCCTGCTGACGAAGTTAGTCGTTGGGTTGAACTAGCGCAGGAGGATTTTGAACAATTCGGCGTCAAAATTGTGGACAAAGAAGCTGATAAGCCAATTAAAAAGGGTGCCAGTGAAGAAGATCTTAAAAAACGCTTTGTGCTAGAATAGCTCTAAAACCTTTTAGCACCAAAAAAACCGTCTATGCTTTATGTGTAGACGGTTTTTTATTTTACTGGGAATATGGGATTTTAAATTTTTATGGATAACTGATCAAGAGTAAGAAAAGAAAAGTCGCTTTATTTAAATTCAAGGAGGAAACCGCCTATGAAAAAACTAACCCCAAGCCCAAAGAGAGCCTACAAGGACAATGTGTTTACTCATTTATTTGGAAAAGGCGTACAAGGAAAAAAGCATTTTTTAGAATTGTACAATGCCCTTTTTAATGAAAATTTAACCGACACGAAGGCTCTGGAAAACGTTAGGCTTGGCACACCTTTTTATTCGACCGTCATCAATGACCTTGCATACTTGGTCGAAGGAAAGCTCTTCGTTTTTATTGAACACCAGTCGACTATTTCAGAATTAATTATTCTACGAGTTTTGGTTTACCTTATACTCACGATTCAAAAAGTTCTAAAAGCTCCGAATTGGTTTGCAAGAAAAATGAAAAAATTTCCAAAGCCTGTATTTTTTGTTTTTTATAACGGCAAAGAAAATTTTCCTTTGGAAAGCAAGCTTCAGCTTTCAGATTTTTTTATCGAGGGTAGCGACGAGTTTTCGATAGACCTTGTTGTTAAGGTTATAAATATTAATTACGACAAAGGGCATAAAATTTTAGAAAAGTCGCCAATCTTGAAAGATTATGCTTTTTTAGTTAAAATGGTAAATGAAAAAGGTTTTGATAAAGCAATTGATGAGTGCCTTGAATTAGGTGTACTCAAGGGCTATTTAGAGGAAAATATAATGGAGGTGAAAAATATGCTAAAATGGGAATATGATTATGATATGGATATTGCTGTACAAAGAGCCGAAGCAGAAGCAATTGGCTTAGAAAAAGGTGAAGCAATCGGTTTAGAAAAAGGGTCTTATCAAAAAGCAATAGAAACAGCGAAAAACGCTCTAAAGATGGGGCTTTCGGTAGATCAAATATCTATACTTACCGGCTTAAGCACAGACGAAATCGAAGCTTTATAAAACAAAAAAACGAAAAACTAATGAACGGTTAAACCTTGGTTTTTTGCAAATCTTAAAACAAAAAAAATAAAAAAAAAGTCCGACTTTTTTTTAAAAACCACTTGATATATATATATATATATAATAGATAGTAACTTTTTATTACAGGAGGATTTCGTATGAAAAAGTTACGTTTTATTAGCTTTGCCATATTGGCAACAGCATTGATTGTTGTATCTTGTCCAAGGCCAACTGACACCCCAGAAGTACCTGGCAATGTTCAGAAAGCTGAGGAGAAAAAAGATTCTCCCAGTGGAATTCAAATTAAGATATCCGGTGATGAAAGAATAGATAATACAAGCCTTCCAGCTCAAACGGCAATAAAGGGACAAAAATGGAAAGATGTAAAAACCTCTATTGAAGAAAAAGTAAAATTGAGTTACGGTTGGAATAATGGCGACTACCACATTTACCAATGGCGTCTCGGAAATGAAAATGGCACGCTTTTAAGCGACGACTATAAGTTTACCACGAATACTACTATTTACGCCGTTACCAATTATGCAAAGTTTAATCTTGTGGAAAATGGTACTGCAATTGATGAGTATAAAGGCTATCTCGGTGAAAAACCTCGTGGCAAAATAATTATACCCGAAGGTGTTACGAAGATTAATGGTGGAGACAGGAGTGGTGCTTTCTCTGGTTGTAGCGGGCTTACAAGCCTCACCTTGCCTGACGGGCTTACATCGATTGGAATTGGTGCTTTCGTTGATTGTAGCGGGCTTACGAGCATCGACCTTTCTGCATGCACAAAGCTTACCTCGATTGAGTGGGGTGCTTTCTATGATTGTAGCGGGCTTACAAGCATCGACCTTTCTGCATGCACAAAGCTTACCTCGATTGAGTACAATACTTTCGCTGGTTGTAGCGGGCTTACGAGCATCACCTTGCCTGACGGGCTTACCTCGATTGAGTACAATACTTTCGCTGGTTGTAGCGGGCTTACGAGCATCACCTTGCCTGACGGGCTTACCTCGATTGAGTACGATACTTTCTCTGGTTGTAGCGGGCTTACAAGCATCGACCTTTCTGCATGTACAAAACTTACCTCGATTGGAAACGGTGCTTTCTATGATTGTAGCGGGCTTACGAGCATCACCTTGCCTGATGGGCTTACTTCGATTGGGCACTATGCTTTCGAAGGTTGTAGCAAGCTTACTTCTGTTACCTTTACTAATAGAAATGGCTGGGCGGTGTATGATGACCAGAACTATAAAAACAAGCATGCAGATATATCGTCAAGCGGCTTAGATGATACAGCAAAAGCCGCTGATTTGTTAACAACCACATATAAAGATAAATACTGGAAAAGGAATTAGGAGGTAAATAAAACTTAAACTTACCCCGATTGACGTTTTAGCAATCGGGGTATTGGAACTTTTCCGTATCAAGCAAAGCTTGGTACGGAAAAGTCGCTTTATTTTTGCGGGGAATGTCCTCTAAAAGCCCAAAAGGAAAGGCTTTTTTGAAGTGTTTGGTTTTTTTACTCTTCTCTTGAGTACGAAGGAACGCAAGCCACATTTGTGCATAAAAACAATTTTTGGAATTTTAAGTTTTTCAAGATGCCTATTGTGTTTTATTCAATATGCAAAATTTTCTCAACACTAAGTATTTTCTTTAAGCGGAGCGTTTTTCCCAACACAAAACGACAACTGAATTTTACTCTTGTCTTAAGTGCGCAAGAAAGCAAGTCGTTTTTGTGCATAAAAATTTTAGATTTTTATTTTTTTAAGCTCACCTTATCTAATCCGTTTGAGCGTCAATAATTTAGCTTCTATTTGCACAGCAAAAGTTTTGCCTTTTCATTTTATGCTTAACACTCCATTCCGTATTTTATTCAGCTTTCGCAAAAGGCGGTAAAAACACTGTTTGATGTTGATGTAAACATAGAACTCTTTGATGAATCAATTCCTTCACTAGGAAAACAAGGGAAAAACACGCCCGCTTTTTTATGTCCTGCAGGAATAGAGCGAATGGCAAAGGAGTTTAAAAAATTTCCCGAGCAGTATAAAACAAACTTGGAAGCCTTAAAAAAACAAATTATACGGCACACGGCACGACATCGTATACTTAAAAACACAGTCCTTGTAATCGGAAATTGCATTATAAAAAGATTTATACGAAGCAACCGACGCATTAAAAATTTTTATTACTTGCATTCCACGCACATATTCGACCGCTTCCGAATTCATTTTTTCGAGGGCTTTTGCGTACTTTTCCATAAAAGTCATATCGCCGTACATTCCAAACATACACGCAATCGAGATAATCGTAAGAATAACCAAAAGTATGCCAAGACGCCAATCTACAAAAAACATCACCGCAAACATCATTATCGGCGTTACAATAGCAACTGCAAAAAAATTAGGCAGAGCCAAAGTAGCATTCTGCCAACATTGTCTACAGTAGATACAATCTACTGGTATTGTTAGGCTTCTAATCCTTTCAAATTTTAATTTCTAAAATTGCAGTATTTTTTATTTATTACCTTGCTTGGAAAATTACCTTGTACTCATCGAGGATAATCGCGCTTATAAAACTTTTAAAGTGAGGCTAATATATTTATTTATATTTTTCTAAAAGTTTATGCACCATATCTTTAACTTGTGATCCACTTAAGCCGAGCGTATTTTTTTCTAAATTATTTTCATTCATATTTACCACAAAAGTATATGCAAACAATCAAACCGGCACGCCGGTAAAAACATATAAAATAGAAAACAACACAAAAAATTTTTTGCAACTTCCGATTGAATGCAAAAACGCAACACACCTTGAGCTACACATAACAAAAGCGACGCCGAATAAACGCATTTGGGTTGTTTCGTTTTTTGCAGGCTTTGAATACGCGCTCGACGAAAGTCAAATCGTTAAAATAAAATATCAACAGAAAAAAAGCGAAAACAAAGAAGGCTCAATAGGACGGCTTTATTTTAACACCATTGATTTAACGCTTTCAAATATCGACCGTATCTTTGACAAGGAAAATCCCAAATCTAAAATCGTAAACTATCTTACAACGACCGCGACATTTTCAGTTGTGCTTTCAATGCAACAAGATAAAATGCAAAATCGTTTTGTGCTTGATTTAGGCGTTTTTAGCGTAACCGATTTTTCAAGTAAATTAAGCGAAGCAAAGGCGACAATTAAAGGTACGGATTTTATCGGAAGTCAAAAAGACAAAGAAATCAGTTTAGGCATTATTGAAAACAAAAGCGCGTATGAAGTATTTAAAACAGTTGCGCTGAAGTTAGGGCTTGAGCCGCTCGGTATTGACCCGACATTAAAAAATATAACGTATTCATTATTGCCGCTGAACGGTACGGTCGCAAAAGTTCTCAACCAATTGTGCAGCAACACGAATGTCTTTTGTACAACGCGCGGAAATATTTTTGTCGCAACGCTTTTGAAAAATAAACACGCAACACTTCGCTACCCGCAGCGCTATTTTGCATTGAATGAGTTCAAAGAAACAAACGCAACAAAAACACAAAGCCTTATTCCGAACGTTATCAATTTAAGTTACTCAACATACGAATATGAAAACGGTATTTTTATAAAAGATAAAAAAGTATTGTTTTATAATAAGGATATAATACAGCAACCGAAAAACTGGGAGACAATGCCACTCACCGAATACATAAACGACGTTTTTATTCCTGAAAAAAATAAACCCGTATCGTATCAAAAAACTTTTTATGCAGGAGAACTGCCGAAAAACTTTCACCACATAGAAATAAGCGATGACTTTTTATATCGGAGTTTTGAGTATAAAGTTGAAACAAAGAAAAACGACAAAGGCGCACTCGAAAGCGTAACGGTTAAACTATGGAACTATGAAAAGCGCGATGATACCGACCAGTGCACGATTTTTATTTGTGTAAAAGAAAAACCGGCAAGTACAATTATTGACAGCCAAGACTTTCCCGTTTACTCGCACGCGGACGAATATATACGAGGCGCAGAGCTTGAGTTCCAGCCGGAAAACCAAAACGACGCGGCGGAAATAGAGCGGCGCAACATACCGAATAAGCCGGAAATATTTTCCGTTGAAACAACGGGCGATATACAAGTAGACCGCATTGAAGTAGGCAATTATTTTGTACGCGGCTTTTTCGAATTTTATATGACGCGCACCGAAAAAGGCGTTACCGTCAAAGCGTGGAACTATTCCGCCGTTCCACAGACGCTCACGGTAAACGTATACGGCGTGCGGCTCAAAAAGAGCGAACAGAAAATAACGATACAAGCGCGCAACGAAGAGAACATAAAAATAAACGGCGAAATTGTAAAGAACATTTCGGTCGACGGCGTCAGTGATAAAAAAAGCGCGGAAGAGATTTTGAAAACTGCAATGAAGTATTACAAAGAATTAAACGGCGCGCTTTCTGATGAAACGTGGAGCGACCCGCGCATACAGCTTTATGACTTTTTAGGTTTTAAGAAGTTGCGCTACCCGAACTACAGTCAAGGCATCGTTGACGAAATAGGTTTGGAGTACGCAGGATATTTAACGCAAAAAATAACGTTACGAGAAACGTAAAAACACAATAGGGACTGCCGCGTGTTCGGCGGGTTTGTTTTAGCCGACCGTCCGGTGCAGGACGGTACACAAACAACATTTATATAATTTTTTTTGCAAGGAGAATTTATGAGTTACACAAGATTAATGAACAAAGATGAAACAGGACGTGCGCCTGAAAATAAAGTTACCGGAGAAGTGGTCAACGTGATACAAGGCGTTCCGCAAAAGCTGGCACATAGTATTTTTTTTGAAGAAGATTTTTTTATTTACGCCGATGCAGAAAAAAGACAAAAATTACGGCGCGGTATTGATTTTGATTTTGAAAACGAAGACACCATCGCAACGGAAATAACAAATAAGAATTGCTGGACGCGAATTACTGTGTACAAAAGCATTTCACAAGTTTATATTGATTATAAAGTTTGCGGAGATTTTGTAACGGCGGAAATTATCAATGAAATATATGACGCCGCCGACGCAATCTCTAATGACGTGAACGCATTAAACGATAAGCTGGAAGCGAACAAAAAAGAGCTCGCGAACCACAAAGTAGACACCGAGCCGCACGGCGCTAGTAAATATGTTAACCCGAACTCGCTTGCATTGCGAACAAGCGCCGGTACTTTGCAGGCGGCGAATGCAACGGAAGGAAACGACCTTGTAAACTTGAATGTGCTCAATGAAAAACAGCGGGAGCAAGACAACGCGACGCAAAACAAAATAACGGAAAGCGCCCGAACGATTTATCATGTTTTGCAGGCGAACGAAGCCGTCTTGACAAAAGACGACTTTTCCGAAGGGCTTGACCCCAACGCCTCCGACTATGAGGAGCAACTGGCAACACGGCTTGAAACCCATGTCAACGACCTAAAGCCGCACCATAACGCTATCAGAAATAAAGACGGCAACTTGACGACGGGCGAAGCAACGCTTGAAACGGAAGCCGTAAACAAAAAAACAGCTGGATAAAGCGTTTAGCGACCTCGTAGGCGCCGCCCCCGAAACACTCGACACAATCTACGAAATAGCCGAAGCCCTCCACGGCAACGCAAATATCGTAAACACAATAACCGACACGATAACGGCAGGAGACGCTACAACGCTTACAAGTGCGAAAGGCTACACCGATACAAAGGTTACCGACTACTACACAAAGGCGGAAGTCGACGCAAGTCAAGCGGCGCAAGACAACAGAATAAAAACATTGGAACAAGCGGGCGGTTTTCAAAACAGCATAAGCCCCGACGCGACGCCTCAGTCGATTGCTTTGCGAACTGATACCGGCACACTCAAGGCTGCTAACGCAACGGAAAATGACGACTTAGTTAATTTGCATACATTAAAAAAAGAAATCGATTCAAAAGTAAGCGTGATACCGAGCGCAGAAAATCTTTTTATTTTATTTTTTCAAAATACCCCCTACGTACAATTCCCGGGAAAACCTGAGCCCGGAACACTTTTTTCTTTCGATGGATACCATTGGGAAAAAGCGAACTATGGCGGCGCGTTCTTTCGAGCAGAAGGCGGAAATGCAAACGGATTTAATGGAGGAGTGCAGGCAGGCGGCATACCTGATGCACAAGGTTGGCTAGGATTTCACGGGAACCGCGGCGGTTTTGCGGGTGTAAAAGGGAGAGAAGGAAACGCAGGAAACAGCGGCGTTTTTCAAGAGAGAAAGAGGGTTGAGGATCCTGATAACGGCATTGTCACTCCTGTCAATGAAACATTAATAAATAATTATAAAGAACTTTATTTGATAGAGGCTACAGAATTCAGGCTCTCTTATGGCGGCATGCCAATAGCGAATGAAGTTCGTCCGGTTAACTATACCGTTCGTTTATGGTACTTAATTAAGGATTAGCACAACAACAAAAAGTTTTTAACTTTTTTCACAAAAGTACTTGACAAAATATAACGCTTATGATATAATATAATCATCTTAAGGGAAGGATATTTTATGCATAAGCGTAAAAAGAAAAAGCCGTCGGAAAAGACGGCTCTGGTTCTAGCAATTTATCGCTGGTATTTTGGCAGTCATCGATAAATTGCTAGAAATAATCATTAAACTACTTGCTCGATAAACAAGTAGATTGCAGGCTCTTATTTTAGAGCCTGCTCCATTATATCACATTTTAGGAGTTTTGTCAAATGAAAAAAAAGATTTATAGGATTTTAATAATTACACTGATAATTTTAATAGCACTTATTCTATGCAGCATTGGAATAAATATTTTTAAGATATGTACGAGGTAAAATGACAACGGAAGAAGTAGCAAAAAAAGCAGGTTGCAAGCAAATTACTGCGAGAAAATGGGCTTTAGCAAATGGAGTAAAATTTATAGGCTCCAGCAACCGAAAAATGTATATATGGACTGACGCCGACCTCGCACGTTTCAAAGCACGGAAAAAGCCCGGCAGACCGAAAGAAAGTACATAAGCTAAACGCCGCCCCGTTTTTCGTTATGAGAGCGGGGATTATGATAATTTATCATTATTTATCACAATGACAAAATACGTCGGCTGCTTCACAAAATTTTAATCATAGAGCCAGTATTTTGTATAATTTTATAGTCACACACAGTTATAAATTATAACCCTCTACTACTGCAGGGTTAATCGTACAGCGAATAGGTCTGTTTATACCGATTCGGTTACCGGCACAACCGATATTACATGAAATACATTTTCTGATTTCGGGAATATTATCAAACTCAACTTTGTTTACCCATTCCGGATCGGCTATAAGACCTCGCCCCATACCGATTATGTCCGCATCGCCTCTTGCAAGAATCTCATTTGCAATTTTCGGATCTCGAATATTACCGGTTGTAACACAGGGCTTTTTAAACTTTTCTCTTACCGCCCTCGCCATATATGACCGCCACCCGTCTGCCAAATAATTTGTACTGCCCCCCGTTTTTTGGACACGAAAGTTATTTTTTTAAGCAGCCCGTGTCCAACTTTTAGGGGGAGGTACAGGGCTACCCAAGGCCTTAATCTTTCATATCCCTGATTCTTGAATTATTTTCCTTGAAAAAAATACTATTTGGATCTATACTATATAAGATGTTAGTAGAGGATCATATAATTTCAGAGCTTATTATGTCTATCAGTAAACATTATGCGGACACAGTTGCTACTCGGTTTTTGCGTCCTTTGTTTGCAGCAATATTATCCGATATAGATATTGCGCGGCATATAAGCGATCTTACCGAACATGCCGATGATTTTATCATACAAGGATTTCATCTCGATGAGCTTTACGAAGATATTATCGCTCTTTCGCGGTTTATATTTTTAGTGCGCAGAGATATATTGCCGCATTTACGAACGCTTGCGGAAGAAAATATTCGTATGGATTCAATTGACCGAGTATACAGGAATATGGCGTTTCATGCATTACCGACAAATATAACAATTTTAGCAGAGTTATTATATAGTTTATATGAACGCGCGATTGCTTATGATAAAAAACAATCCCGAAAGAAAGGCAAAAAGCCGATTGCTCACCGTTTTTCTGAATTAGAAAATGTAAAGAAATTAATCGAAAAATACTGACTTTTTCATTTGCTTGAAAAGAGGCTTGTGTTAACAATACTATGACTAAAACAATAACCAATCAAATTCATATTTTAATTGCGGAATCCGATACAATTATAGCGCTTGACTTACAAAGCATGCTGCAACGATTAGGATATACTGTTGCAGCCTCTGTAGAAACGGCAGAAGATGCTATCTCATTTGCAAAACAATTGAATCCTGATTTAATCCTTCTTGATATTGGTATACAAGGCAAAATCAACGGCATTGAAGCGGCAATAAAAATACAAGACTCGGTAAAAACTCCGATGATATTTTTGCTGTCCGCCGCAGATACTCCGCTGCTGACTAAAGCCGATGATATTAATTATGACGGCTATTTATTAAAACCTATTCATCCCGACAGTTTGGCGGGTACCATTGACACCGCCATGTATAAATACCGCAGTATGCAGCGGATTGCACAGGCTCAGGAAGAGATAAAAAGATACAGGAAAAATTATGCATCATTAGAAACCTTAGCTAAAGTCGACCGAGTGTTATTTTGGCAAAAGGAGGAAAACTGCGAAGTTCAGTTTTCCTCAAATGAGGCGGGGAGCCGATACCGAGCAATAATTGAAGCGGCAATTCAACAATATGAAACCGATTTTGCCGTCTTTCACCGTTTTGATACTATAGAAACAGTGTTAATTACCGGCACCAAAACCGCCACTGAAGCGTCGGGAGTAATTATTAGAATCGATGAAGATAAGGAAGTACATCAATGACCGATATTGAAAGTGAAATGCTAAAGCGCGGGCTGATAAAGGTTCCCTCTGCCGATCAAAAAACCGAAAGCTCATATCGTAAGGTTGCAAAATTTTTGTATTTAATCGGTGTGGAGCAAGCGGCACAAGTACTTAAACAGCTCAAACCGGAGCAAATTGATAAAGTTGTGACGGAGCTTGTTACTATCCGCCATATCGATAAGGACGAAGCAACATATATTTTAAGTGAGTTTTCCGCGCTGTACGAAAGTTCAAAGAATTCTCTTGGAGGGATACAAACAGCAGAAAGTATGCTTACCAAAGCTTTTGGTGCGGAAAAAGCTTCCGAAATTTTAAAGGCAGCGGTTCCCGAAAAGCAGACAAAACCTTTTGAGTTTTTGGACTCTGCCGATGTTGAAAAAATTGCGCAACTTTTGGATAAAGAACTGCCTGCGACAAAAACACTGGTAATTTCTCAATTACGACCGAAATTAGCGGCTGAGTATATAAAAACGCTTCCTGCTGAAGAAAAAAAAGATATTATTCTTCGACTTGCAAAACTGAAAACTATTCTTCCGGAAGTGTTCAGGCAGGTAAGTAATTCAATGCAGGAAAAGTATCAGCGCTTGCAAACCGGAAAAACGGATTTAATAGACGGCAGAGCGGTACTTGCAGAGATTTTACGTAAGATAGATCCTGCCACCGAACACGATATTTTACAAAACCTTTCGGATTCTAATCCCGAATTGGAGCAAAATATCAGAGAACGATTATTCACGTTGGAGGATATCCTTGGCATCAATAACAGCTATTTACAGAAAAAACTTTCAACGCTTACCGACGACACCGTTGCAAAACTTATTACGGGAAAACATGAAGCCTTTATTGAAAAAATACTGTCGAATGTTTCAAAAAATCGTGCATACTATATTCAAGATGAAAAGAAAACAAATCCGTCAACCCTCAAAGAGGTAAACGAAGTAACCAATCAGTTTTTAACTGAATTGCGGCGCGCATGGGAGCGGGGAGAATTTATTATTGAAGGAAGAGATGAAGAATGGGTGCCTTAATACACGGTTTTGAGATTATATGGAAGCATGATTTGCCTGAAATGCAGGCAGTCGGTGTTTATGCAAAGCATAAAAAAACAGGGCTTGAGCTCTACCATATTTTGAATGATGATGAAGAAAATTTATTTGCGTACTCTTTTATGACCGCATCGGCAAACAGCACAGGTGTTGCGCATATTCTTGAACACTCGGTACTTTGCGGTTCAAAAAATTACCCGCTTAAAGACCCTTTTGTGTTGCTTTCCAGACAAAGCGTAAAAACATTTTTAAATGCGCTCACCTTTCCCGACAAAACGGTGTACCCTGCCTCCTCTGTTGTAGAAGCGGATTATTTTAACCTCTTGCAAGTATACGGCGATGCGGTGTTTTTTCCGTTAATTGAAGAGTGGACTTTTAAGCAGGAAGGCTGGCGGTTTGAATTTGATGCAAACAATAAGCTTTGTCTGCAAGGAGTTGTGCTTAATGAAATGCGCGGAAATTATGCGGATTTTGACTCATTAATGTATGATTATGCAAGGGCATCGGTTACGCAAAATTCTATTTATATGTATGACTCCGGCGGAGAACCGTCGACAATTCCAAGTTTAAGCTATGAACAATTCCGCGGCTTTCATAAAAAATATTATCATCCGTGTAATTGTAAACTTTTTTTATACGGCAATATTCCTACGGAAAAACAAATGCAGGTTCTGCATGAACGATTTCTTTCCTGCTTTGAACCGGCCGAACCGCCGGAGTCTATTCCGCTAATTCCGCATATGGGTGAGCCTGTGTTTTTGTCTCGCTATGCGCCTGCTTCGGAAGGAATGGATATGGATCGTTGCGGACTTGTAGAAACCTGGCTTCTTCCGGAATCCGATACAGCGGAAAATCTTATGGATGCTTTTCTGCTTGAAGAAGTTTTATTAGGGCATGACGGTTCCCCTCTTTCAAAAGCTCTTTTGCATTCTGATTTCGGTACCGATCTCTATGTGTATAACGGGTGTCAGGCGGACTTAAAAAATATTTTATTTTTTATCGGCATAACCGGCGCAGAAAAAGGAAGGGAACGCGAATTTAAAAACTTTCTGCATAAAACATTGCAAGGATTTATCGAAAAAGGAATAGATAAAAAAGATATTGACAGCGCATTAAACAGTATTGAATTTGCAAATAGAGAAATACGGCGAGGTTCAGGCCCCTTTTCCTTAACATTGATGCAGCGTTCTTTGCGCGGTTGGATACACGGAAAAGGACCTGAAAGCTCCTTGCGATATATTCCCGCTTTTGAAAAGCTGAAGGCAGCGATCAAGACAAACCCTCAGTATGTGGAACGCTTAATCGATAAATTCCTCTTACAAAACAAGCATTCTGCAATGCTTTCGGTTTTTCCCGATGAAGATTTTTCAGCCACACTTGATGCAAAATTGCAAAAAATAGCGGAAGCATATGAAAAAACATTAACAAAAGAAATGCGGATAAAATTGCAAAAAGAACAGGAGATTCTTCTTGAAAGACAAAAAGAGGTAGACTCAGAAGAAAAACTTGCGCTTATTCCGCATTTAAAAAAATCCGATCTTCCCGTTCCTCGCCCCGCAATAGAAGAAACAATGCAATTTTTTGGTGAGGTTCCGGCTATTATTCATGAATTACCCACAAATGATATTGCTTATTTACAACTTGCAATACCGGTGGATAATTTCAGTATGGAAGAAGCGTTGTACCTTCCGTTGTATGCAAATGCACTTACCGGTATAGACACGCATACATTGAGCTGGCATGAAGTATCATCGGAGCTTGCATATTTAACCGGAAATTTTTCGGTAAGTTGTGTCAATGCGGGAGATCTTAATGTGCAGGAACTTCCGCTGCTACAAAACCAAACAAAGCTTTTGCGGGAAGAAGTTGTGGGGCGAAGTTGGCTTCTTATTCGGGCAAAAATGTTGCCTGAATTAATAAAACCTGCCGTTGATTTTATTTTTCAGTATTTAAAAACTGCCGCCTTCTCGGATAGAAAAAGATTAAAAGATCTTTTAGTGCAACAAAAGAATGATATGGACAGCGCTCCCGCTCATTCAGGGCATCTTTTAATGTTGTTTAAAACAACATCGCTTCTTTCTCCGGTAAAAGCAATTGACGAACTTTTTTCGGGCGCCGCGCAAATACGCTTTTTACGTAAATTGCATGCAAGTTGTGCCGAGCAAGACTTTCCTGAATCGGAAGCGGAGAAACTGAAGAGTATTCATGCGAAGATTTTAAATTCCGGTATGCTTGTGCTCCTTTGCGGAACAGCGGAAAATCTTAAGGTTTTTGCAGAAGCGTTGCCGCCTCATTTAAGCGGTTTGAAAAAGCCTGCGCCCGGTAAAAATCTACATGTTGAAGTAAAAACAAATTTCTTTGCAAAGCAACAGTTAACTTTATTTCCCTCAGCTTTACAAGTAGGGTTTACCGCAGTTTCTTTTCCTCACTTTTCTTTATCCGATAAGCAGGGAGTGGAAGCTGTTTTTGCGAGCTGGTTAAGTGCGGGGCCGCTATGGGAGCGGATTAGAATAATCGGCGGGGCGTATGGCGCCTTTACCGCACCGGAGCCGATTGAATCTATTTTCAGCTGTGCAACTTATCGAGCCCCCGATCCTCTCCATTCTGTTTCGCAAATAATAGAATCGATTGAAAGTTGTGCAACGGAAAAATTTGATGCGCCCACTATGGAGCGGCTTATTACCGGTGCGTACAGTACAACGGTTACGCCTCAGTCGCCGACACAAAAAAGCCAAACTGCTTTTGTGCGTTTTTTAAACGGCATGAGCGAAGCTGTTCGGTTGCGCAATATTCAAAATTTACTGAATACGCAAGGATCGGATATGAACCGTTGTGCAGAACTTTTGCTTGCTCAAAAATCCTGTATTGAAGGAGCCGCTCTCGGTTCCGACACTCAATTACGGCATACGGAAGAGGCTGCGCGTTTCTTTGCAAAAATGCAATGTGAACAACCGATTTAATTTTACTGCTCATAATTAACAGTACCCCTGCATTGGCAGAGAAAAGACTAAAAAACTTTGAGGGATTAAAAAGAAAAGCTATAAACTGCTAATCTTACGGTGTAACGTTTTGTAAGTACGTTGCTGGTATCTTAATCGGAGTACCAATAATAAGGATTTGCAGATTCAGCATCACTATGGTAAATTGCCCACCGTTGTGTTGTGTCGGACTCTTTCTATATATAGAAGCTTTTAAAACTAACCTGGACTCTTTTTTATAAAATTTTTTATGATTTGTACAAAATGTATTAAAAACGGATGAGTAAACAAAAGAAGTAAAGCGGATGGGGGGAGTCGAACCCCTGTCACAAGCTTGGGAAGCTTGGGTAATAGCCGTTATACGACATCCGCAAAAACTGTCCGTAGCATACGTTTTTTTTCTCCTTTAGTCAAGAAGGTAAATAATAATGATACAGGATTTTTTAATTGACAGTAGAAATAACTTACAGTAGAATTACGGCAACAAGATGTAAGGGATGAGCGATGATTGAAAAAAAAGAAGTTGATAATTGGAATGCGAATATCGATATCTGCGCGCTTTTAGAAAGGTGTAAACATTTTGTGCTGGACATGGACGGTACTTTTTATTTAAGCGATACAATTATTCCGGGGAGCCTGCATTTTATAGAGCAAGCTAAAAAAACAGGAAGGGATTTTATATTTTTTACAAATAATTCATCAAAGAATCCTGAAAACTATATTGATAAACTTGCAAAGATGGATTGCAAGATTGGCCGTGAGCAGATTATGACAAGCGGTGATGTTACAATAGAATATTTGCAAACAAACTATCCGGAAAAAAAAGTATATCTAGTGGGAACGGAGCCGCTTGTACAAAGTTTTGCAATTGCCGGCATTGCGCTGGTTGAAGAAAACCCGGATATTGTTGTGCTTGGATTTGATCAAACGCTTACCTATGAAAAAATCAAAAACATTTGTAATTTTATCCGCGCGGGTGCAATGTATTTTGCAACGCATCCCGATATTAACTGCCCTGTAGAAGGAGGGTATATTCCCGATGTAGGCTCTTTTATGGCAATGATTGAGCTTTCGACAGGTTCCAAACCGAATAAGATTTTAGGTAAACCGTATAAAACCACTGTTGATATGATTGTGCATCGAACCGGCTGGAAAAAAGAAGCAATTGCTTTTGTCGGCGATCGCTTATATACGGATGTTGCTACCGGTGTAAATAACGGCGCGCATGGCTTACTTGTGCTTTCCGGTGAATCCGATATGCATACGGTGCAAGAATCAAATGTAAAACCCGATGCTATATTTTTAGACTTGAAAGAGATTGCTGCATATCTTCGGTGATTTTCTGCAAAAGAGGCAAAAAAAAGCTGCTCTGATTTTTAGAGCAGCTTTTGTAAGTTTATGCGTACCGGTTACATTGGGGCATGAATTGGCACATATCCGAAAAATTTAGGAATTGCAAGTGCAATCGATTCGGAGTATGTAACAAGAAGCAGCACAATAAGCAGGGCAACAATAAACGGCCAAACCTCTTTAATAAAATCTTGAAGCGTGCAGTTTACTATTGAACACACGGTAAACATCATTGAACCAAACGGCGGGGTGAGGCCTCCAATCATGATATTAACAATGATAACAACGCCGAAATGCAGGGGATCAACTCCGCGTGCAAGTACTACCGGAACAAGAAGCGGCCCTAAAATAACAAGCGCCGCTCCGCCCTCTATAAACATACCGACAATCAGTAACAATATGTTGATGACCATAAGTAAAACGAATTTATCCTCTGTCATGTACAATAGCATTTGAGTAACCATTTGAGGAATACGTTCGCTGGTCATGTAAAATCCGAATACCTTTGCAGAGGCAATTATCAGCATAACCGATCCCGTACTTTGCACGGTTTCTTTTAGAATAAGCGGAATATGTTTCCAGCTCAATTTTCGGTATGCCGTGATTCCGACAACAAGAGCAAACAACACCGCAACAGCACCGGCCTCCGTCGGAGTGGTAACGCCCATTCTCATTCCGAGTATGATAACAAAGGGAATAACAAGAGCAAAGCTTGATTTTAATATCTGCTTTCCGATTTCGACGATGCTTGCCATTCTGTCTCTTGTCGGTGCATAATTCCTTCTTGACGAAATAATGTATACCGTAATCATAAGCGAGATTGTCATTAAAATACCGGGTGTATATCCGGCAAGAAACATATCGCCTACCGCTACGTTTGCAATCATCGCATAGATGATCAGATTATTTCCGGGAGGAATAACGGGGCTTACCGCTGAAGATGCCGCCGTAACAGCGGAAGCAAAACCAATCGGAAAACCTTTTCGACGCATTGCGGGAATGAGTATTTTTGATTCCATTGCGGCATCAGCATTTGCAGAGCCGGTAATACCGCCCATTAAAGCGCTGAGCAAACAGTTAACTTGTGCAAGCCCGCCTTTTAAATGTCCTGCAAGCACTTCAGCCATATCCATCAGTTTATCACTTATCCCTGAATAGTTCATAACGGAACCGAGCATGATAAAAAAGGGAACCGCAAGATAGGGGAAGGATTCAACTGTCGTGATAAACTGTTGAACAACCATTGACATCGGAATTCCGGTATTGATAAATGCAAAATAATATAATGATGCACCGATTAAAGAAAGTGCAATCGGGACATTCAAAAAGAATAAAATAAACAAAATAAGTATAGGAAACATCGGTTGGAGAAAAAACATCAATCACGCTCCTGCGGTACAGTTTTATCGGCGGATTTTCCGGCAAGTCTTAAAATATTATGAACTAAATTAATAATCGCATAAAGAGAAATCATCATAAATGAAAGCGGAATGGCAACATTAAGCCACTTATATGAAATCTGCAAAGCTGCCGTAATTTTTTTTGAATTTATTACATAAATAAACGACATTGAGCACATCGCAATTGCAACAACAAAAACAAATAAATTGCTTATTAATTCTACAAGCGCGCGCATTTTACCTTTTGTTATTTGCAGCAAAAAATCAACACCCATAAGCATTTTATGTTTAAACGCTCCTGCCGCACCCAAAAAAATTGTCCAGACAAAGCCGATAACTGCAATTTCTTCCGCCCATATAAATGTGAATTTAAGTACATAACGGGTAAAAACATTGATTATAACCGTTATGACCGTAATCGCTATAAATACCCCTCCAAGATATAATTCAAAATTATCCCATAAATCTTTCTTATTCAGCTTCAACATAATCCCCCTTGAAATCTTGTGTATTTAGGCAGCGGGTTTTAAATCGAGACTGCCTAAATACGGTAATAAAACTATTTTTTCAGTGTTGCTCTGATTTTTGTAAGCTCTGCCTGAATCTGATCATAAATACCGGCAGTCCATTTTGGGAATTTGGTATATACGACTGCAGCTTTAGCGGCAAATGCCGGAGCATCAATTTCGTAAAAGTGTACGCCTTGCTCCTTTAAGTTTTCAGCGTAATCATCCTCAAGCGCAATAGTTTCTTTCAGATTATCATCGGTGCCTTTCTGAAACTCTTCGGTAAGAATCTGCTGCTGTTCGGCAGTAAGACTTTGCCAGCATTTTTCTGAAATAGTCACTGCTGAAACACCGAGTAAGTGACGGGTAAGAGAATACTCTTTTACGTTTTCGTATTGTTTTGTTCCCCAATACGTAAGAATTGAACCTTCGACCCCGTCAATAACGCCTTGCTGAATTGCGGAATAGGTATCAGGGTAGGGCATGGCAATAGGATTTGCGCCCATTGCTTCAAGCGTATACGTGTACAAGGGACTGGTAGGAACACGGATTTTCAGCCCGCGCATATCATCCGGCGTTTTAACCGGTTTTTTGAGCATCATACTGCGAAAACCGAATACCCAGTCAAGCGAAAGAATGCGAATACCGTGTTTTTCCACTGCTTCCTGCTTAAGCGCAGCTACCAAATCCGATTTTGTCATTGCAAGATATTCATCAAACGACGTATACAGAAAAGGTCCCGTTACCGCATCAAAATCCGGAACATAGTCCGCAATGAAGTTAATACCGTCAACTTGGATAACATCTCCGCCGTTTACAATAAGCTCCATGCCGTCCTTTCCATACGGATACGTACCGGATGTAAAAAGTTGTAATTCAAGAGTCCCGTTTGAACGGCTGTTTACACCCTCAACAACTTTTACAAGAGACTTTGCGGTTTGTTCATTATCAACAAACTTTGTAGTTACTCGGATAACTTTTTTTGTACCCGTAGTCGCGCCGTCATTTTTTGTACATGCGGTAATTGAAATCGCAACCGCAACAATCAACATCATTGCATAAAAAACAATCTTCTTCATCAAAACCTCCTAAAACCTATCGGTTTCTGTTTAATATACGGTTATTATAACACAGGTTTTTTGAATACGATAGAAAAAAATAGATAATTAATCGAAAAGACCTAAAAAATTTTTAACCAAACTATTATATACCGAGCTTTATTTTAAAAATTGAGAGAAAAATAAAAAGCTGTATTCCGCAGGAATTTTATTTTAATAACACAAACCCCTTAGTTTTTACGTAATAGATCGATTCCAAGGGTATCAAGGATACGTTGAGTTCTCTTTTGTATAGCTGACAGCTTGAAGCCCTGATTATCGCCGCTGTCAACAAGGTAGATATTCTTTGTAAGCTTCAAAACATCCGATGCCGAATACTGTTCATCAAGCTTTGAGTTCCGCAGTGCGTTTAACAATCCATAGTAGTACAAAAGACTGATGTGATTAACAAATGCCCAACCGCGAAAGTACTCATCCGTATGTGCATGTGATGCCGACTGAGATACACTGTTTTTCAGGTAGTCAAAACATTGCTCAATATCCCAGCGTTCTTTATAATTCATGTAGATATCCCTCGCGGATACATCAAGATTACTGCAAAAAGAAAAATAGCCCATTCTGATTTTCTTTAAAACATCTTTCGGCTCATGCGTGCGCTCACCATAAAACTTTTCAACTTTCTCTACATACTGACCGACCAATTCTGCCTTACGAGAATCGTCTCGATAGGTGTAGATAAAATTTCCTTTCGTACCGCTTGGTTTTTTACGAAACCAGATAGGCCGTTTGTTATATGTGAATACACCATCCCATTTGCTATCATCAGTATTCTCATAAAAAGCAGGCTCAACATTGACGGTATCTTTTCTAAGCGGCAAGATGAACTGAAGACCTGCATTCATAAGGGCCGCCAAATTTTCTTTGGAATAAAAGCCCTTATCCGCAATAATAATGCAATCTTTACAGCCGGCAGCATGTACTGTTTCCATGAAAGCGACTTTATCCACAATTGAACCCTGTAACACGCGGTAAAATACCGGTTTATGTGAATTTTTCTCAAAGACATACAGGATTCTCGCCTGTGTGCGGCGGCTGTGCTGAGGATTGTATCCTTTTGCCGCAAGGGAATCGGCAGAACGGGTGAAGATTGATGTGCTATCAAATAAAAGCGCGTTTGCGGGCATTACCTGATCCCTCATAAAGGCATCCGCTTGCTCCTGCAGCGAACCAAGGCGCGCAATGAACTTTCGTACGGAAGCTTCGGAAACAGCAATATCAGTGCATAGGGTACTCATATAGGAATCAAGGAACAGCGGTTGAATCATCTTAGCTGAGCAGATACTACCCACCAAGCGCAGCAGTGCTATCGTGCGGATTTCTCTGAAGATATCGGGAAAATGTTGTTTGAGTTTATCATTAAGTTCCGGTGTCAATTGCTGAAGTAACTCATACGCACCATAATTTTTTACCGTAGGTGCGACATCAGCAGTGCTGCGCATTTGCTGCATCAAACGAAGTCCGTTTGCGTTTGGAATGAACCCATCTGCTTCCGTGATTTTACCAATACTCTTGCCCGTGACTTTCTGCGCTCTGCCCTTTGCGCCATCCCACTTGGATGAGACTTGATACACATAGTAATAATTACCGATAAACCGAATTTCGACCGCCCCAAACTGAGTTGGACGAAATTGTTTAATTGATTGCGGAATACTCATAAAACGCCCTTTGTATTAACGTAAGTTAAATAGCAAAACTGCGCCCGTGCCGTATTTTTTTATTAAAAAAAGAGCCCGACACAACGGGTTAGTTTTTGCCGTCCGTGGCAAAAACTAACCCACGAGTTTTAAAGCTTTGCAAACTACTTTGCTTTAAAACATCGTTTCTGTTTGGAACCACCGCCGTCCGTGGCGGTTCTGAGTTTTTGCCGTCCGTGGCAAAAACTAAACCTGCGAGTTTTAAAGCTTTGCAAATAGTTTTGCTTTAAAACATCGCTGCTGCGTGGAACCACTGCCGTCCGTGGCGGTTCTGAGTTTTTGCCGTCCGTGGCAAAAACTAAACCTGCGAGTTTTAAAGCTTTGCAAACTACTTTGCTTTAAAACATCGTTTCTGTTTGGAACCACCGCCGTCCGTGGCGGTTCTGAGTTTTTGCCGTCCGTGGCAAAAACTAAACCTGCGAGTTTTAAAGCTTTGTAAACTACTTTGCTTTAAAACATCGTTTCTGTTTGGAACCACCGCCACGCCCTGATTTTTAGAATTCTTGAGGGTACCTCTAAAAACTCTTGAAAGAATGTGTAAAAATTTATTATAATTAGGGTATGAACCAAAGAGGCCTTTTTGACGAAGAAGATCGATTGCGAGTATTGAGTAATCTTGGCGATTGCTTAGAACGGTTAAACGAAAAAATTAATTGGGAACTATTTTTGCCCATCTTAAATAAAGCGCTTAAGAAATACCCGAAAGGACCGGGCGGTCGACCGCCATTTAATTTTTTGATGATGTTCAAAATTGTCATCCTACAGCGCATGTATAACATAAGCGATGATCAAACTGAATATCAGATAAATGATCGATTATCCTTTATGCGTTTTTTGGGAATAGGGTTAAAAGACAAAGTGCCTGACGCAAAAACAATTTGGTTGTTTAAAGAAAAACTAATAGAAGCAAAAGTATCAAGGAAATTATTTGACAAGTTCTCGAGGGAATTACAACGAAATAACTTAATCGGCAAAGAAGGAACAATCATTGATGCGAGGATCGTTGAGGTACCAATACAACATAATACGAGAGAGGAAAATGAACAGAGCGCTCGGGAAATACCGCAAGAGTGGAAAACAAAGAAAAATGGGGCAAAACTGGCGCAAAAAGACTGCGATGCACGGTGGACGCAGAAGAATAAGCAGTCTTTTTTCGGATATAAAAACCATGCAAAAGTAGATGCAAAAAGTAAACTCATTGTAAAAGCAACCGTAACCTCTACCAATGTTCATGATAGCCAAGAATTAAAAAACCTGATCACAAAAGAAGATACCATTATTTATGCTGACAGTGCCTACATCGGAGAAAAGATAGAGAAAGTTTTAAAACAGAAGAATATAGAAAATCAAATTTGCGAACGCGGAGCGCGTGGAAGAGAACTCACACAAGAATAGAAAATAAGCAATAGGAAAAAATCAAAAACAAGAGCACGTATAGAACACGTAATGCGCTGACAAATTCAATGCACGGTATTTACATCAGAACGATAGGGCTAACGCGGGCAACATTTACAATCACTATGATGAACTTAACCTATAACCTTTGCCGGTATTGTTATCTTAGAAAAGGACAATGAGGTTTTAGGGGGGGGGGGAGAATGCGACGAATGAGTTGCGTTGAAAAAAACCACCAAATAATTACGTCATTATAAAAGCAAATACTACGAAAACACCCGCTTGGCAACTTTTACACACTTAAAAACAGGGTTTTTAGAGGGAACCTTGATTAAATCAGTGCTGCGAGTTTAAAAGCTTCAATTTTATAATTTTGTATTGATGCTTTTAAACATCGTTTTGCATTATTCCGATTTTGCCGTCCGTGGAAATTACCATAGAGATGCTGACTCTACAAGCTGTTATTGTTGATGTTCCGATTAATCTTAACAATAATTACAAAACAATACACTACTGTAATGTTTACGATAATCGAAAAATTCCTTTTACGAAGCTTGCATTGAACAGTCTTTTTTGCTATACTGCTCGGCAGCACTACAAAAACGGAGTTTATTATGAAAAAACGAATGTTGATTATTATCGCATCTTTATTTCTTTTTTGCAGCACAGCGTTTGCAAAAATCGGAATCGGTCCCGAGCTCGGATTTTCCGGAACATATTATTATAGCGGCTACATAGGTCTTTCACTTAAACTTGAAAAGCCGAACCTTGTATTTACCGTCATGGGCGGAGGCGGCTATTGGGGCGGTACACTTGGATTAGCAGTTGATTATTGGTTCTTAAATAATAAAATTCAAGATCTTGAGAAGGGGGCTACCTTTAACTGGTATATCGGTGTAGGCGGAAAAGGCGCTGTTAATTTTTTCAATTATTATGGAGCAGCAACAAGTGCAGGCGGCTTAATTTTGGCACGCATGCCGGTAGGGTTTAATTTTTTTGTTTCACAACAAAAAATAGAGCCGTACATTCAGCTGGCTCTTGGTCTCGGTGTGGGTTTTTATCCGAAATATAAGTATGGTCGAACAAGCGCATATTTTGCTTGGGAAATTCCTCTTTCAATCGGTTGCAGATTCTGGATTTAATATTTTTGAACGCCCTTATTAGAGGGCGTTTTTTTTGGGTTGATAGATATCTCTAAAAACTCGGTTAGTTTTTACAGATTTAAAGATATTTTATTATCGGTGAGGTTTGGAGGCTTATGGAAAAGAACAAAACAAAGTTAATAATGGAAGCGGATGCTCTTGACGGCTATTTAACTGAAAAAGATGCTGCGTATTTAAAAAAAATGAATAGTTTATATGAATCGGCAATGCTTTCATTTAAACAGTTTGCAGATGGTGATGAAAAAACTGCGGAAAAAAATATTATTGCCGCCTATGATGAGATGGGACAGGTTATGCAGGAAATCTGCAAGGAAGTGTCTTCGCTCAAAGTTTATTCATTTGAAACTCAACATGAAAACCACGCCGAAGCTTCACGAGTAATTGCAAAATTACGCAATATCAATACCGGGCATAACGAATTTATTTATTATACGCAAAGAGCCTTTGAAATGCTTTTTAAACTTGCGTATCGAGGAAAACACGAAGATAGAAAAAATTATCTTATTTCAAAAACGCCGGTAACCGACCCTGTGCAAAACTATGCAGTACATAAAATTACCGATATCGATTATAAAATCGAAAACACGGTCCAATGCGTAATGCTGCGCGGAGCTTTATTACCCTCAATGATTGTTTCAAAAGAAATTGAAGAATACTCTTCTCACGGATATGTAACTCCTTTTGCTTTTTTTAAAATCAACCGTAATGATACTCGCCAAGAAAATAACATGCAGTATATTCTTGATTTGAATAAATCCTATTTTTCTCTTGAAGACCTTGACGGGAAAGATCTCATTTTTGCGGATCCGATGAATGCTACAGGTGGCAGTTTGGTAACGGTTGTAAAATATTTGCAAAAACAAGGCGTAAAGCCAAAGTCAATTAGCTGTTTCCATGTAATTTCCGCATTAAAAGGCGCTCTTCGTATTGCCCGAGCTCTTGATAACTGTACCATTTATACGTTATGGATGGATCCGGTTTTAAATGAAGCTGCTTATATTATGCCTGGCTTAGGCGATGCGGGAGACCGATTAAACGGCATAGATACCCACGAACATCCGCGAAACATTATTCAGCTGCTTGCTGATTACGGTGCAAATATTGCCGGCTTGTACCGCTCTCAAATTCGAAAAATTGAAGAAACAGTATTGGGAACATAAGCATATTGTGAATTTACACTGAGGAGTAAAATGTATAAGATTTTTGCAGTTATGATTTGTATCGGAAGTTTTACCTGCCTATATGCAAAAGGAAATGCGGATGCTATTCCCGCAAAAGAATTTTTTGATATTGCGGAATCATATGAAGAGCTCAAAAAATATGATAAGGCAATAGAGTATTATGCATTGGTGGCAAAAACTAAGGAGTTTAAAAATGCGGCCGAGTATAGTATTGCCCGCGTGTACGGCTTGCAAAAAAACTGGAGCGCATCGGCTGCAATCCTCAAAAAGCAACATAAAGCGGCGCCGGAAAATATTCAAATCGCAACTGCCTATGCCTATGCGCTTGCCGCATCGGGGCAAAATAAGCAGGCTTTGGCAATGTATAAATCCCTTTACGATTCCGATACCGAAAATCCTGAAAAAGCTATGAATTATGTTCGGATGCTTATCGGCACAAAAAATTATACGGAAGCGGAAGACTTGCTTAAAACTCTCACAAAAGAGTTTGAAGGGAGTGAGGAAATAAAAACTTTGCATGAACTTTCTGAAAAACTTGAAGCATTAAAAAATCCGCCAAAAGAAAAAAAAGAAGATTCCAAGGACAAAAAGCAAGACGAACAAAAACCGGATTCCGATATAAAGCAGAAAACTGAAAAAACTTCTTCCGAATCAAATCCGCACGATGCGCAAAAATCCGGTAAACAGGATAAAGAAAAACAAAATGCCGCCGTAAATAAAAAGCAGGACAAAAACGCGCCCGCTATCGAATCTAATCAAAAACAAGAAGATAAAAAGCCCGCCCTTGATGCCGACAAAAAAAAGGAATGAACAAGACGGATGTTCTGCAAATTCTCGTACCGATAAAATAAGAAATACTTTTTAGCTTTTTGGTTTGGAAGAGGCAAGCGTAAGTTTTTTCTTTCGAAAAAAAGAATCGGATTCTTTGAGAATATTAGTATTAATCAATTCAGTAATTAAAAACTTAAAATCTTTTGCAGTCCAATATTTTATGCGAGTTTTTAACTGGTCAACCAACTCCTCCGAAGTATAAAGGAGATTATTTTTTTGCACAAAATTGCAAAGGGCTTTTTCATCCGCGCAAAAAAAATTTGCAGTGCCATTGCACACATCGCAGCCGGCACAGGCAATTGTCTCGTCCCCCGGATTGAGGGCAACCGCATTTTTTTCTCCAAGTGCATGCAGCAATACTGTTCTACGACAGCGCTTGCTTTCGGCAAAATCCCGTAAAACCATTGAGCGCTGTTGCTGCGTTTCTGACATTGTGGCAAGCTTTTCGGAATCTTTCGGGCTCCATAAAAGTACCGCCTCTGCGGCTTCCCGGTCGCGCCCGCCTCGTCCGGCTTCTTGCACATATGATTCCGCAGTGGGAGGAGGGTCAAAGTGAATTACGGTTCGTACGTTTTTTTTATCAACTCCCATTCCCCACGCGCAAGTTGTTACCAGAATTGCGGAATCATGAGTATGAAACCATTGCTCAACTTCGGTTTTTTCTTCCCGCTGCAAGCCTGCATGATAAAAACGAATGTTTTTATCATGCAGGGTGTTTCGTAAAAAAGCGGCAATGCGTTCTGTTTCCTTTCGTGTTGCACAAAAAATCACTAAAGGTCTTTTTCGAATTTCAAGCTCCGCAAGAAGAGCCGGCTGCTTTACTCTGCAATGCCGAACTGCATAGCTAATGTTCAGGCGGTCGGACTCTCCCCGGACGATATGCGCTCGTCCCTCAAAAAGAATTTCGGAAATGCGCGAAAGCACTGCATCTCCGGCAGTAGCGGTGAATGCAGTAACAGCCGGAGGGTTAAGCTTTTTGATAATTGAAGCAAGCTCAAGGTAAGCGGGACGGAAACTGTCGCCCCACTCACTGACGCAATGCGCTTCGTCAATCGCAAGATGTGCAATACCGATTTTTTCAATTTCATTAAGTACCTGTCCCGCTAAAAGAATTTCAGGATTTGCAATAATAAGTTTTGCTTTTTGATGTCCGTTTTCGCCTTTAAGTAAGGAAAAATTATGCTGGCGCTCTTCAGGGGTTTGTCCGCCGCGAAAAAGAGCGGGCTCAAGTCCTGCTTCCTTTAACCGCCGATACTGGTCTTGCATTAAAGCAAGTAAAGGATAAATAACCAACGTCGGTTTATCCAGCAACAAAGCAGGAACTTGAAAGCAAAGTGATTTGCCCGCTCCGGTAGGCAGAAGGACAATTTGCCTGCCGCGCAAAATGCCGTCTTGGTCATAACGTTCAAAATTTTCGCAATCAGCGTCCGGATCTTTATGGGAATTTGTTTTTACTTGCTGCTCTATTGATTCTTCCGCACGGATTGCATCAAGTATATTTGCAATCGCAAGCCGCTGCCAGGGAAATAAAGTGGAAATTCCGAAAACAGTTTCAGCACAGAGCGCAACAGCATCAAAACTTTTTCCCAAGCTATATGCGGGATTATCGGAATCAACGTGCGGACAAATATCTCCTTCCTCAGCGAAAAAAGGTTCCGCAAAAGTTTTCATTTTTATCGGGTGTTCTTGCATATACTTATTATTAAAATAAAAATTCAAATCGGCAAAAAATTGTATAAAAAGAGTTCGACACAACGGTTTCATTTTGACGTCCGTGTCAAAATGAAACCTACGAGTTTTAAAGCTTTGTAAACTGCCTTGCTTTAAAACATCGTTTCTGTTTGGAACCACCGCCGTCCGTGGCGGTTCTGAGTTTTTGACGTCCATGTCAAAACCAAAACCTGCGAGTTTTAAAGCTTTGTAAACACTCTTGCTTTAAAACGTCGCTGCTGCTTGGAACCACCGCCACGCCCTGATTTTTAGTATTCTTGATTAAATCAGTGCTGCGAGTTTAAAAACTCCTATTTATGTCGGTGCGGTAGTTTTTAAACATCGTTTTACATTGTTCTGATTTTGCCATCCGTGGCAAAATGAAACCTGCGAGTTTTAAAGCTTTGTAAACGGCCTTGCTTTAAAACGTCGCTTCTGTTTGGAACCACGGGCGTCCGTGCCCGTTCTGAGTTTTGACGTCCTTATCAAAACCAAACCTATGAGTTTGAAAACTCCGAGTACGCTGTGGTAGTTTTCAAACTCAATTCTGTGTGGAACCACCGCCGTCCGTGGCGGTTCTGAGTTTTTGCCGTCCATGGCAAAATGAAACCTGCGAGTTTTAAAGCTTTGTAAACGGCCTTGCTTTAAAACGTCGCTTCTGCTTGGAACTACGGGCGTCCGTGCCCGTTCTGTGTTTTGCCGTCCATGGCAAAACCAAACCGTCTGCTTGGAGCCACCGCCATGCTCTGATTTTTAGTATTCTTGATTAAATCAGTGCTGAGAGTTTAAAAGCATCAATAAGAAATTGTAAAATTGAAGCTTTTAAACATCGTTTGAATTTGTTCTGTTTTTGACAACGGTGGGTAAGTTTACCATAGGAATATTGAATCTGCACGCACGTCATTGCCAACACCCCAATCACATGCCAGCAAATTAATTACATCCCAGTCGAAAAAAAATACACACGACTTGAATTTACAGATTCCACAGTCAAGCGAGAATAAACTCTTGCAACCCCGTAATAAGGGTAAAAATTTCCGAATATAATGAATTGACATTTTATTTGTTATTCGGTATACTTATTCAAACATGACGACTGATGCAATTAGTCTTTTCGCAAATGCAAAGATTAATCTTCATCTGGAGGTTCTTGGTCTTAGACCGGACGGTTATCATAACTTGCTAAGTATATTTCAGCGGATCTCTCTTGCTGATACCCTTACGGTTATAAAACGTCCCGAAAAGAAAGGCTGTACCGTATTTTCTCCGTTAATGGATTTACCGAAAGAAAATACTTTAACACGTACTTATGAGCTTTTTAAACAAGCGACGGGTATCGGCTCAGGTGTGGATATATATTTATTAAAACATCTTCCTGCAGGATCAGGATTAGGAGCCGGTTCTTCAAATGCCGCAATGTTATTGCTGGGGCTGGATGAACTTTTTCAGGCTGATTTAACTGCCGAGCGATTAAAAACAATTGCGTTAGGCGTTGGAAGCGATGTTCCCTTTTTTTTAGGGAATAGCGCGGCAATTGTTTCCGGGCGCGGTGAGGAAGTATGTCCGCTTCAGTCAAGGGTCGATTGTTTTGGTCTTTTAATCTGGCCGGGTGTTTGTAGTTCAACTGCGGAAGCGTTTAATCTTATTGATGCAAGGTATAATTACGAAAGTTATGATAGAGATAAGAAGTTTACGGATAAAAACAAGCTTGTTTCGGCGTATGCCTTGGATTTTAAGCATTGGCGCTTTTTTAACAGTTTTGAAACGGTGCTGCAGGATAAATATCCTGCTATCCGAAAGGCAAAAGATGATTTAATTCATTCGGGGGCGACCTTTTCAATGATGAGCGGAGCAGGTTCTTCAGTATTTGGTTTATATCAAACGGAAGAACAGGTAAAAATGGCGTACAACATGCTTTCAAAGCAATGGAATTGGTGCCAAATGTTTGTTATGCTTGCTTAGTTTATATTAGGGATGTCGAAATACTGGCTCTGCAAATAGTAATTGAAGGGGGCTCGAAATGAAGGTAACAGATGTTCGGATACGAAATGTAAACACGGAAGGGAAGCTTAAAGCTTACGTAACCGTCACTTTTGATGACTGTTTTGTTCTGCATAATGTCAAGATAATTGAAGGCAAAACAGGGCTTTTTATCGCAATGCCAAGCAGAAAAGTGCGCTCAGGAGAGAACAAGGATGTAGGTCATCCTATTTCACCTGAGTTCAGAGCGGAAATGCAACGCGATATTCTTGCCGCATATGAAAAGACTCTTGAAGCGGAAAAGGGAGAGATCTAAGTTATAATTAAAAATAATTATGGCATAGAAAAAACCGAATCTTGAATAAATACAAATAAAGCTCTGTGTGAACGGAACTTTTAAAAAATTTTATAATCCGTACTTGATGCGGTTATTGGGACGTCGGCAAGTGGTAAGCCAACGGCTTTTGGTGCCGTCATTCCGTAGGTTCGAATCCTACCGTCCCAGATATGGAGGAAACCTCCAAGGCTGTTTTAAGCGTTTTATTTTAATCTTCTGTAAATATACCGTAATTTTACATTGTATATCACTACGGAAGATCCTTTTTATTTTATGAGGAGTTCTTTAGTTATGGGTCAGAGAATATTAAGCGGTCGGCGCAGAACCGGCTTGGGAAAGGCTGCTGCTGCACGATGCCGTCGAGAAGGACGTTTACCTGCTGTTATGTATGATAGATTTGGAAAGTCCATTCCTATTGATGTTTCTCAATACGATTTTTATAAGTTGTTTAGGAATATTACCGAAAGTACCATCATAACCGTTAAGCTTGATGATAAAGATGAGTTTGAGGTTTTTGTAAAAGACTATCAACATAATATTATTACCGACACAGTTGAACATGTAGACTTTTACGAAGTTGAACGAGGAAAGGTGCTTCGTACAAAAATACAACTACGCCTTTCAGGTTCTCCGGAAGGAGTTCGACAAGGAGCGGTACTTGAATCGGGACTTACAGACATTGAAGTGGAATGTTTACCGAAAGATCTTCCTGAACGCATTATCGTAGATGTAAGCAAGCTGGATTTAAATGAGGCTTTGCATGTCCGCGATATAAAAGTACAGGGAGAAGTAAAAATTCTTACCGATCCTGATTTACCTGTCGCGACCCTCAAATTCGTACATGTTGACATACCTGAGACAACCGAAGGAGAAGGCGAAACAGAAGAAAAAGCCGATTCAGCAACTACTGAAAAAACTGCTGAGTAAATACCGGGACCGCAGCATTCAACTGTATAAAGAACCTGCATGCTGCGGCATACTCTCCTATGGCAGACAGTCTCTTAGATGCCGTTCTACAAAATCTTTCCTCGATTCTTAAAGTAAAAAAAACTTATCGCCTGCTTATTGCTGTTTCAGGCGGTGCGGATTCTCTTGCTTTATTAACAGCTCTGCACACAATTAATACCGATTTTAATCATAGACTTTTTGTAGTAACCGTCAATCATAATATTCGTGAAAAAAATGAGACAAAAGCGGATGCCGACTTTGTTTCTTCTTTTTGTGCGCATTTACAGCCGCCTGTTCCTTGTATAGTAAAAACAATTCCGGCAGGCAGCGTAAAGGAGTTGGCATCTATCCGTAAAACAGGTACTGAAGATGCTGCTAGAATACTGCGGTACCGCGCCTTTGAAGAAGCCGCAATAGAAGTTTCTGCGGATTTTATTCTCACCGCGCATAACAAAAATGATATGTACGAAACAATTCTCATGCGATTGTTTCAAGGAGGCAGCCCAAAAAGCATTGCAGGAATTCCGCTTGTCCGCGGAAAATACCTACGCCCCCTTCTTACTGTCGAAAGAGCCTCAATAGAAGCATTCTTACGCCAACGTAATATTTTTTGGCGTGAAGATAAAACAAACTTTGAACAAGTATACCTAAGAAACAAGATCCGACACACCCTCATTCCGGTCTTACACAGTGTTTTTGTCGGATGGCAATCAGGACTCGATACCGCAATAGCACGCATCAAGGCGGATTCGGATTATTGTGATACCCTGTTAGAAAAAAAACAAAAAAAAGCAAATAAGTTTTGGCAAAAATACAGGGACGCCTCACTTTCTCTTGACTATGCTTTTTTTACCTCGTTCCCGCTTCCGCTGCGCATTCGTCTTATACAGCAAGCGTGTAATCTTTTAGAAATACACAAAAGAATCCCCTTTGCCTCAATTCAACGACTCGCACTATATTCCGGCAAGAAAACCGTGCAAACGTCTGGTATCAAACTCTTCCGTGAAAAAGATCTCCTCATTTTTTCAAAAGCCGACACTCATATTGCCCATAGTCAAAAAATGGGCTATCTTTTATGGATAGAAAAGACAGGAAACTATAAAAGTCCGATCGGAATTTTTGAGATACGAAAAAAAAGCACAGGCATTTTTATTTTTCTTAATCCAGATTATGAAGGCATCGGCCCCTTTCCACTTCCTCTTTGTATACGGTCATGGCTTGAAGGAGATATGCTTACGATAAAAGGCGGTAAAAAAAGTATAAAAAAATTGTTTACCGAATGGACTGTAAGCTTAGCTCATAAAGAAAATATGCCGATTATAGAAGTAAGGGGAACTGTCCGTGCGATATATGGAAAACCCTTCGGATATAAAAACCGGTTTTCGGAAAACAACTGATGTTTAAGCAAAAAACAGTTGTCAACATATTAACCGGCTTTTGTCATAATTCTAATGGAGCGATTAATGAAAAGGTTATTGCGATCGGTTTTTGTTGTATTTTTTATACTAGGTATATCTTTTGTTTCTGCACAGGATTCCGCACAAGCAGTCAATGCGGCGGCGGCATTAAAACATCTTCAGTCTGCAGCGGAAAACTGCGCACAGCAGAAATGGCAAGAAGCATTGTTTCAGGCACAACTTGGTTCAGTATACGATGCAAAACTTGCCGATTTGCCGTATATTGAGGCTCTTTGTTATACAGAGCTTGGCTATACCCGTGCTGCGGCTATTGAACGCGCTGAACTTGCCTCCTCTCTCGGTATGATGTGGCGCCTTTACGATGCCACCGCAATCAATATTCTCCTTGCAAAATTATACACCGAAACACTGAGATACGATGAGGCGTTAGCCGTACTTGCAGATATCCCCTACCCTTCCGCAGACAGCGATTTTTATACTGCAGTTGCCCTTTACGGACTCAAACGTTTTTCGCAAGCAGAGGATGCCATTGTATCTTCTCTTAACCGATGGGCATTTGATTCCCGTTTCCCTAAACTGTTTTTTTTGCAAGAAAAAGATCGGACACCCTCAGCAAAAGCAAAAAGGATTGCATCCGATATCATCAGTAAATTATACGTTTGGCAAGATTCCGACCCCGAAGTATTATTGTATGCGGTTGACTTTGAGCCGAATACAAAAGAAGCGGTGCGGAAACTCAAAATCTACTTAAACATGTATGCCCAAAACAACAGCACACAAGAGCCGTATGCACAGGCATTTTCTATTCTTGCCGCCTTAAAATACGGCATTATCAATGAAAAAACAGCGGTAGAGCGATTTTTCAACCTCACTCTCCCGTTTAAATTTGCCGATTCACAAGAAACACCCTATCGATTCTTTTTTACCGACCTTTTAGTTGACTTTTGTAAATTGATAGGAGATTCTAATTTACGAAAGCAAATGGCAGCAGATCTTTCAACCTTTAACGGCGTACTCGTTACCGATGACAACAGAGACGGCATTATTTCGTCAAAAATATTATACACTTCGGGCAGACCGCAATTAGCGGAATTTGATACCGATCAGGATGGTATTGCCGAATATACAATAGATGCTTCTTACGGAACTCCTACAAAAATTATAGGAAAAGCAGGAGCATACGAGGTAGACTACGATACGTATCCTTGGATCAATACCGTAAAAACAAAAAAAGGCGTGTATACTTTACGCCCCGTATCTTTTGCATGGAAACCGGTAGAACAACGCTCTCTCAATATAAACCTATTTTCTTTAACAAAAAAGTATACCGACTTTTTTACTCTTAAAACAAAAAATGTATCCGGTTTAAGCGAGCGGGAATTAATTTTTGCGGCAGCGTATTATGAGTATTCCGATGATATGATCGAAGGCGCAATAACAAAAACATATTTTGATAAAGGAGTGCCGATATCATCAGAAACACGGATAAACGAAATTCCTTACTCGGTTTTATATTATGTCAACGGCAGGCCTTCTCAAAAAAAGATTGACCGCGATGGGGACGGCTATTTTGAAACAATTGAAAAGTATTCACCAAAGGGCAAGCTCCAAATAGTTCTCACCGATATTAATAAAAACAAACTCTATGAGTACTCGGAAGAATATCTTACCAACGGGGATATTACAAAAAAATGGGATAACGATGAAGATGGAACTCCTGAAATCGTATACACTCAATTTAAATCCGGAAATGCACAATGTAGGTGGACACATCCGGTTACCCGTCAAAAGGTTATCGTTGAATATAAACAAACCATTCCCGCAAAATTAACCGCAAATGACAAAGCAGAAGCGATTATCAAAGATACAAAATTTCCTCTGTATTGGATTCGAAAGCCGCCCGTTTTTTCGGAAACAATTACAAAAAAAATATTGGAAGTATTTAACGAAACCAAAGCTCCGGTTGTTTCATATTTTGTTGAAGTAAACACCGTACCGTTTTTTGCGGTGCGATCGGGAGGATATATTTTTGTTGAGCAGCTTGAAGAAATGCAGAACGAGCCGGATAATGACAAAATATAAGCGCAACATTCTATCGGTTTTTTTTTGCACCGTATTGATTATTTCTTGCAAAAATTTCGATACAGTACAAAGCACCGGAGATTTTTCAAAAACCGCAAGCATCAACTATGAAATTTCACTTGCGCGAAAAAACTTTGCCGATAAGCCCTTGCAGGGGCTTTGCCGCGCCAAAGTTTTATTGCAAAACACATCCGATAATGCCGATGTTTTAAACTTATACCGCGATGCGGTGCAAAATGCGCAAAAAGCCTTTCTGAGCGCAGCAGAAAAAAAAGATTGGTACACTGCGCTGATTTTTTATCAATCCTTGCAGAGTCTTGGAGAAGCGCCGCAAAATTGGACAGAGGAAAAAATACGCACTGCACAAAAAGCAACATGGAAAGAATTACACCGCGATATTCTATTAGAGATTTTTGAAGATACAAAAGCAACTCCGCAAGATGAGGCACCCTCAATTCAAACCGTTGCAAAAATGATAAAAGGAACTACAACCGTTTGGGTTGATAAAGGAATACGAGTTGAAAAAGGCAGAGGCTTTTCCGACAAGATACTCGGCTCCGGTTTTTTCATCGATAAACGAGGATATTTTATCACTAATTATCATGTAATTCAAAGCGAGGTAGACCCAGAATACGAGGGGTACTCAAGGGTGTATATTAAACCATCCGCAAATAAGAATGTAAAAATTCCTGCAAAAGTAATTGGCTGGGATTCTATTTTTGACCTTGCGCTATTAAAAACCGAAATTGAACCCGAGGTTGTTTTTAAACTCGGCTCATCCGAAGGCTTAAGCATCGGCAGTAAGATTTACGCAATCGGCTCCCCTGCGGGACTGGATAAAACCCTGACTTCAGGAATTGTATCTGCTAAAAACCGCAAACTGTTTTCTCTCGGTGATGCGCTGCAAATTGATGCTTCAGTAAATCCCGGCAGCTCAGGCGGGCCGATTGTCGATGAAAAAGGAAATGTGCAGGCAATTGTTTTTGCAGGGCTTGAATCGCTTGAAGGACTTAACTTTGCTATTCCGGTTGAATTTCTCAAACTCATTCTGCCCGACTTATACCGCGGCGGAAAAGTTGAACATTCATGGCTCGGTGCATTCGGGCAAGTATTGGCGCCAAGAGCCTTGTCGAACACAAAGGGGGTTAAGCTGCTGTATACAATTCCCGGCTGCCCCGCCGCACTTGCAATAGTTCCCGAACAAAGCATTATCACCGCTATAAACGATACCCCGATTGATACAATCGAAAAACTGCAGCAAGAGCTTTTACATTACAGCCCCGATACAATCATCAAAATATCGGGTTATGCGCTACAGGATAAAAACAAACCCGACACTATAGACTCGTATGTAAAAAAAGACTGGTTTGTACAAACAGCTGCCCGCCCCGAATTTCCGGTAAAACTTATTTACGAAAAAGACCTATCATATCGTGCGTTCACGCCGCTGTTCGGATTTGAATTTGGCTCAACCGGCAAAAAAAATACTTATCGCGTTGAGCGAATTGTTTCCGGAACCTTTGCGGACGAAAACGAATTTACACAAGGAGACGTGATAGAAATTCAAAGAGTGCGAATAAATGAAGAAAACAAAGTAGTTATTGCGGATGTGTATGCGAAACGCAGAAAAGCGGGTTATTTTGATAGCTTCATGCAGTTCGGGCAGTATCTGGACAACCCCCTGTTTTTTTAATATAGTATGACCCATGTTTAATCCCGATAACATTCGTAATTTTTGTATTGTCGCTCATATTGATCACGGAAAATCCACCCTTGCAGACAGACTTATTGAAAAAACAAAGGCTGTTTCGGAGCGAGCCCAGCGGGCGCAAATGACCGATGATATGGATATTGAACGAGAGCGCGGCATTACAATCAAAAGCCATGCGGTGCGCATCCCTTATACGGCTCAGGACGGAAAAGCATACATACTCAATTTTGTCGATACGCCCGGACACGTGGATTTTACCTACGAAGTTTCCCGCGCTATTGCGTCATGCGAAGGTGCTATCTTAATTGTGGATGCAAGTCAGGGAGTTGAATCTCAAACGCTTTCAAACATGTATCTTGCGCTTGAACACAATTTGGAAATTCTTCCCGTTATCAACAAAATAGATTTACCTGCGGCGAACATCCCGGAGGTATTGCATCAAATCGATCATGATTTAGGACTTGATTCTGAGCAGGCTGTGCCGGTATCCGCAAAAACGGGACAAAACATTGACGCACTTTTTGAAGCGATTGTAACCCATTTTCCGCCGCCCACCGGTTCGGATAATAATCCTTTACAAGCACTCATCTTTGACTGCAACTACGATCCGTATCGAGGTGTTATTATTCATGTACGCGTGTTTGAAGGCGTTTTAAAACCGGGAATGACCATACGTTTTATGAATAACAAAGCCGAGTATAAAATTGAAGAAACCGGTGTGTTTGTTTTTGCGCTGGTTGCAACCGAGTGTTTGCATGCAGGCGAAGTCGGTTATATTATCGCAGGCATAAAAACCGTTTCAGATGTAGGCGTCGGCGATACCATTACCGATGCAAATGCTCCCTGTGCGGAACCCTTAGCGGGTTTTAAAGAAATAAAGCCGGTGGTTTTTTCGTCTGTGTATCCGGTTGACACCAATGATTACGAAGAGCTGCGGGAATCTTTTGAAAAATTAAAACTAAACGATGCAAGTCTTTCATGGGAAAAAGATTCATCGCTCGCTTTGGGACACGGGTTCCGCTGCGGTTTTTTAGGACTTCTCCATCTTGAGATTGTGCAGGAGCGATTAGAGCGAGAGTTTGACCAGTCGGTTATTTTTACCGCCCCCTCTGTGCGCTACCAAATTCATTTGCGCAGCGGAGAAACTATCATTTGTGATAACCCCGCGGATTATCCCGATGAAACTAAAATAGCATCCGCCGATGAGCCGTATATTAAGGCAATGGTTATTACGCCTACCGAATATCTCGGAAACATTATGAGCCTTTGTATGGAAAAGCGCGGTGTGCAAGCCGGTATGAATTACCTTGACGAAAAGCGCGTAGAAATGATATACGAAATGCCGCTCGCCGAAGTGCTTTTTGATTTTTACGATCGGTTAAAAAGTGTCAGCCGCGGTTATGCGTCATTTGATTATGAACTCATCGAAATGCGTCCCACCGATTTGGTAAAGATTGATATTTTAATAAACGGAAAATCCGTTGACGCCCTTGCGCAGCTTGCCTACCGCCCGAATGCGTATAAAAAAGCATCGCACGTATGCGCTCAGCTCAAGGAAGAAATCACTCGTCAGCAATTCAAAATCGCCATCCAAGGCGCCATCGGCAATCAAATTATTTCGCGCGAAACAGTCAATGCTCTGCGCAAGGACGTGCTGGCAAAATGCTACGGCGGCGACATTACCCGCAAACGAAAACTTCTGGAAAAACAAAAAGAAGGCAAAAAGCGCATGAAGATGATCGGCGATGTTGAGCTGCCGCAGTCCGCCTTCCTTTCCGTATTAAAAACAAATACCGATTGAGCAAAACTTCTCCTGTAATATGCATCACAGAAACATTTTATAATTAACTTGCTGTTATACAAATCGGAGCACCACAATAAGGGCTTAGGAATTCAGCATCACTATGGTAAGTTTACTCACCGTTGTCAAACTCAAAACGGGCACGGGCGCCAATAGTTCTAAACAGAAACGATGTTAAATCTCTTTATACAAAAAAATATATTCTTACTTGATAAATAAAATATTTCTGATAAACTATGTATAGCGTTTAATCAAGTTTATAAAAAATTTTTTGTCTTTAATCTGTGATAATTTCACCCCTATAAGTTTTCAATGAATATTTCGCCCCTATATTTTACCGAGGTGAAATTATTGACTTATTACATTACACTGGAGGAATGAAATTATTTATGAGCATTGATCAAATTACACGAGGACATGTTATCGCCAACTGCTTAGAAGGGAGATGTACGGTACAACAGGCTGCGCTTCGATTAAACCTTTCACGAAGACGCGTACAGCAATTAAAAAAGGCGTTCAAAGAAAAGGGTTTAGCAGCAATGCTGCATGGCAACAGTCAGCGTCCCTCTGCAAAGAAGACCTCGAAAGAAATTGAGCAGCGATTACTTGCGCTGCGAAGCGATCCCGCATTGTCAAAAAGCAATTTTTTGCATTTTCATGAAATAGTAACTGAAGAATATCAATTGCAGCTGTCATATTCGACTCTGCGCCGTATTCTGTTATCACATGGAATTTATTCACCAAAGAAAAGACGAACACGAAAGAAGGTGCATAAAACGCGCGAGAGAAGAGCTTGCTTCGGAGAGCTGTTGCAAGTGGACGCAACCCCGTTTCCTTGGTTCGGCGGGAAAGAAAAATCCGCATTACATGCTTTTATTGATGATGCGCGCGGAATGATTACCGGTCTTTATTTATGCAAAAACGAGTGCCTGCTCGGATATTTAGAAGTTCTGCGGCAGACACTCGAAAATTACGGACTCCCTGCCGCTCTTTATCCGGATAAGTGTAGCGTTTTTTTTGTTAATGCAAAAAAACAGTTATCCATTGAGGAGCAATTACAAGGAACCAAGGAACAAGTAACACAATTCGGCAAAATTATCAAGTACTTAGGAATCGATATGTTCCCGGCTCATTCATCACAAGCAAAAGGACGTGTTGAGCGATTATGGCAAACTTTACAAAGCCGACTCCCTGTTGAATTTGCACGACGCGGAATTACAACCATAGAGCAAGCAAATCAATTCTTAAAAGAGTATATCGGTATTTTCAACAAACAGTTTGGTGTTCCTGCCTGCGATTCATATTCAATGTTTGTACCGACGCCAAAAACACTCGATCTTGATAAACTGTTGTCATCGGTTATTACGCGCAAACTTTCAAGCGGATCTACCATCTCAATCAAAAACCATTTGTTTAAAATTGAGCAGAATAAATTCGGCGCAGGCACAATGGTAAATGTATTGATTTCCCAAAAGCATGGTATACGCGCTTTAATACATGATGAATTCTATCCGATTGTACCGCTCGATGATATATACCGAACCGATACGGTTGGACGAACCGGAGACCTGCCTCAAGTAGTTATTGACTTGATTTATGAATTCTTACTTAAAGATGCAAAAGCAGGATAACTCGATGTGTTAAGGGGTGCAATTTTCATTGCAAAATTAACCCCCTTTAGGGGTGAAATATTCACTGGTTATTGACACACGTACTGTTTAAAAACAATTGCACCGTTATATACCGGAATGTTTGTCAGGTTTGTATTTTTAATATACTATTCAACCTCAAAGGTTTACTTGCGTTGCCGGCACTACTGTAGCGTTTTGTAATTAAGTTCCTGTTATAAAAATAGGAGTATCAACAATAAGGGGCTGCGGATTTAAGCATTCCTATGGTAAATTGCTCACCGTTGCGCCGTGTCGGACTCAGAACCGCCACGGATGGCGGTGGCTCCATGCAGAAACGATGTTTTAAAGCAAAGTAATTTGTAAAGCTTTAAAACTCGCAGGTTTGGTTTTGACATGGACGTCAAAACTCAGAACCGCCACGGATGGCGGTGGTTCCACGCAGAAACGATGTTTTAAAGCAAGACTGTTTGCAAAGCTTTAAAACTCGTGGTTTAGTTTTTGACAAGGACGTCAAAAACTAAACCGTTGTGTCGGACTCTTTTTTATAAAATTTTTTACGTTTTTGGTAAAATGTATTAAAAAAATTTAATCGAACTTATTAAAAAAACGCTGTACTACCCTAATAATAGACAAATTGATTATTCATTGTAAAGAGCAGTTTATAAAAGTCTTGAAAGTATGTTAGTATAGGCTGACTGATGTTTGCCAGATGATCTTAACCGTGTTGATAGCTGTTGCAATTTATGCACCGTTATAAACTAAGTTGTTTTTGCTCTGTCATTCATCAAAATAAAACCATCACTCGAAAATCATCGAGTATCCTATAGGAGGGATTTTTATGAAAAAAGGATTAGTCCTTACCATTACTTTATCACTTTTTATATTTGTTTTGGCCTTCGGCTGCTCCAAGAACAATGAATCTGCGGAAAAAACTTCTCAGCAAGATTCTACACCGGTTGCAGAGGTTGAGGTTAAGGATATCCACGGAACCGTAAAGGTTAAGGTAAAACCTGAAAAGGCTGTAGCGTTGGATAATAGAACGTTTGAAACGCTTGCCGATTGGGGTGTAAAGCTTGTCGCCGTACCGAAAGGTGTTATGCCGGCAGACAGTCCTTACGTAAAAGATGCATCAGTTAAAAATATCGGTAACCATCGCGAGCCTAATTTGGAAATAATTGCAGCTGCAAATCCCACCTTATTATTGTAGGGCAGCGTTTTGCAAGATATTATAAGCAGCTTAAGGAGTTAGTTCCTACTGCCGCCATTGTTGATTTCAGTTTTGATGTTTCGACTAAGGCTGAAAAGCCCGGAGATAACTTAATCAACGGATTAAAAGACGCCACAACAGCTCTTGGGCAAATTTTTGATAAAAACAATGAAGCAAAAAAATTAATTGCTGATTTTGATAAAACTATTGCCGATGTAAAAGCAGCTTATAAAAGTGAAGATACGGTTATGTCCGTTGTTGTTTCAGGCGGAGAAATCGGATTTTCCGCTCCTCGCAGGACGCGTATGGGGACCGATGTATGAAATCTTCGGATGGAAGCCTGCTCTTACAGTAAAGGATGCGTCCTCAGATCATAAAGGCGATGATATTTCCGTTGAAGCTATTGCACAAAGCAACCCGAAGTGGATTTTTGTTTTGGATAGAGATGCCGCAATTTCATCCGCAAAAAATGCAAAACCCGCAAAGGACGTTATTGAAAACTCCCAAGCACTTAAAAATATTAGTGCGGTAAAAGAAGGACGTGTTGTCTATGCACCGAATGACACATACACAAATGAATCAATTCAAACCTATATTGAGTTATTCGGTAACTTGGCAAAAACTCTTTCTAAATAAAGAATTTTAGAGCATAAGATGACTACACAACCAACCGTTGAGGCAGAAAAGCCTCAACGGTTTGACCGAAAACTATGGACTCCTGCTTTTTTTATCGCAGTTGTAGTGATAATTGCTTTGGGAGTAGCTTCTCTTTTTACCGGTGTCTACGATATACACGGACAAAAAGACGGCTGGCAAATGTTTTTTATTACACGTGTACCCAGAACAATTTCGCTCATGTTGACAGGAGCTGCGATGGCAATGTCCGGTATTGTAATGCAGCTTTTAACTCAAAACAAATTTGTTGAACCGACAACAACCGGCACCATCGAATGGGCAGGACTCGGACTCATCTTTGTTTATGTAACAATTCCGGGACCGACTTTAATGCAGCGAATGACAGGCGCAATAATTTTTTCGTTTGTCGGAACAATGATTTTCTTTTTGTTTTTGCGGAAGGTGCGTCTGCGCTCTTCGCTCATTGTGCCTATAATCGGCATTATGCTTGGAGCAGTTGTTTCGGCTCTGTCAACATTTATCGGTCTTGTTTTTTCCATGACTCAATCGTTGGAAGTATGGTTTGCCGGCTCCTTTGCTTCGGTGCAGCGGGGACGCTACGAGTACTTATGGATAATTATTGCAATTACCGTTGTTGTTTTTATTTTTGCCGATAGATTAACAGTTGCAGGTTTAGGTGAAGACATTGCGACAAACCTCGGATTAAATTATAACCGAATTATTTTATTCGGCACTGTTCTTATTTCTCTTGCAGTAGGAATAGTTGCCGCAGTTATCGGGCACCTGCCATTTCTGGGACTTGTAGTACCGAATATTGTATCAATGTTCCGCGGTGATGATCTACGTTCAAACCTTCCTTGGGTTTGCGTGTTGGGAATGGGAACTATCACCCTTTGCGATATTATTGCGCGCACAATTATTATGCCCTTTGAAGTACCCGTATCTCTTATTTTGGGAACAATAGGAGCTGCGGTTTTTATCGGTCTTTTACTGAAGCAGAGACGGAGGAAGATAAAAAGATGACGAATAATAATTTAACTCAAACATGTTTACATAATGGTAAGCGAAGTGCAAAAGCTTTTCGCTCCGCAAAAGAACAGCGGCATTATTTTTACATTTTATTCGCTTTTTTTGCCTTGGGCTTACTCGCATCTTATGGACTTTTAGTTTATAAAAATCCTGTACCCGTTAGCTCGCCGTCTTTTTTGCCGGTGGTAAAAAGGCGAATGATTGCGGTTACCGCAATGATAATTGCCGCAACTTGTCATGGGCTTTCTACAGTTGCCTTTCAAAGTGTAACAAACAATAGAATAATTACGCCTTCTCTTTTAGGCTTTGAAGCGCTTTATTCTGCAATCCATACAAGCACAATCTTTTTTTTCGGAATTACCGGCTTAATGCAGTTTACCGGAATATATGCTTTTATCATACAAATTGTGATTATGGTAGGTGTATGTCTTTTGCTTTACGGTTTTCTTTTATCCGGAAAATACGGAGACTTACAATTGATGCTTTTAGTCGGGGTTATTTTGGGAACAGGCTTGCGCTCTATTTCGGCATTTATGCGAAGACTGCTTGCTCCATCCGAATTTGATATTTTACAAGCAAGACTTTTCGGCTCGGTAAATAACGCGGATCCGGTTTATTTTCCTGTGGCAATCCCTTTAGTTTTAGTTACCTCTATTTTACTCTTGTTTTATTCAAAAAAATTAAACGCACTCTCCCTGGGAAGGGATGTTTGTACTAATCTCGGCATTCCCCATAAAAGATGTGTTATATACACTCTTATCTTAGTTTCGATACTTATGTCCGTTTCAACGGCACTGGTCGGACCTATTACGTTTTTGGGTTTTTTAGTTGCGGCATTGACATATCAAATTGCCCCAACATACGACCATCGCTATGTTTTTCCGATGGTTCTGGCAGTTTCGTATACAGTACTTACCGGTGCATATTTTTTAATGTATCATGTATTTAGTGCGCAGGGCGTAGTCTCGCTCATTATTGAACTGTTTGGCGGACTTGCATTTTTAATTGTGATATTGAGGAAGGGAAAATTATGATCGAAGTAAAAAATGCAAAAAAGAAATATTCTAAAGAGGTTCAAATCGGACCGCTTACAATTAATATACCGGAGGCGGGTATTACTTCGCTGGTGGGACCGAACGGTGCGGGAAAATCTACAATGCTGCTTATGATTGGCAGACTTTTGGGTCTTGATGAAGGGCAGATTTTAGTTGCGGGCTTGGACACGGTGAGCGCTAACTCGGAAGCCTTGGCAAAGGTTCTTGCCGTGCTGCGGCAGGAAAATCTTTTTGTAACCCGCCTTACTGTGCGCCAGTTGGTCGGCTTCGGGCGTTTCCCGTACACAAAGGGAAGACTCAATAAAGTAGATGAAAAGATTATCTCAAAATATATTGACTTTTTGGGATTGACAGATTTGGAAAACCGCTATCTTGACGAGCTTTCAGGCGGACAGCGTCAGCGCGCATACGTTGCCATGGTGCTCTGTCAAGACACGGATTATCTTTTGCTGGATGAGCCGCTCAATAATTTGGATGTTTCCCGGTCGGTGCAAATGCTTACCCATCTTCGCCATGCCGCAGACGAATTCGGCAAAACTATTGTTATGGTTTTGCATGATATTAACTTTGCTGCCCGCTATTCCGACAGAATATGCTGCATGAAAGAAGGCAGGATTGTTGAATTCGGCACGCCTGCGGAAGTTATGCAAGGCGAAAAACTAAGCAAAATCTTTGAAACTAAAATAGAGATTATACAAGGCCCATACGGACCGATTGCAATATATTAGTACAGCGTTTTTTGACATCTTCAATTAGTTTTTTTAATTCATTCAATATAAAAGAGTCCGACACGGCGCAACGGTGGGCAGTTTACCATAGGGCGAAGTTTTGAAAATTTACTGTAACTTCGCCAACGAGTTTTAAAGCTTCAATTTTACAGTTTTATGTTGATGCTTTAAAACATCGTTTGGAATTTAGCAACGGTGAGTAAGTTTACCATAGGAATGCCTGCACCGCGCTGACGCCAAGCAAACTCCCAAAGCATCGCACGCCAAAAACCATCCCCCGACAGTCTGCGCGCACAGCAGAATGTCTATCATTATAATGCTAGACTCTTTCTCTTTTTTTATGTGGAACCACGGGCGTCCGTGCCCGTTCTGATTTTTCCATCTGTGCGTAATTTACCATAGGAATGCTGAATCTCTAACTCGTTAGTACAATGCAGCAAATAATATAACAAAAACTTACTTACAAAACCGTTTTCTTAATAAAAGAGAAAGTTTGTCGATTTACAATTGATCGATAAAACTTTTATCGTTGTGAATATCTTCCGCAAACTTGTATAACCGAGCTTAAAATTTCTTCTTGACTTTTGCATCAAACGCATTAATCGATTCTTCTTTTTGTTTATTTTAAATTGCAGTTTTTTATTTTCTCTTGCCTGCTTTTATTTACACTTGATTCATTCTTTACCGATATGAAAAAAGCAGCTATAATCTAAACGGAAAAGACAGGTTTTATTTGTTTGAATTATTATTTTAAAGGATTTTTTATGCGGATATGTTTTAAAAAAATTTTAGCAGTGCTTCTGCTGGTTCTTAACACCGCAGTTATGCAGGCGGAAATATTCAGGTTCAAATTTAAAGACGGAGAGTCTTACCGGATTAATTCTTTGGTAATCGAGGATGTATTTGTAAACAATTTTTTTAGCCACACTGCGGAAATTACCAATAGAATAACCGTTGATATTTCCGATGTAAAACCGGAAAGCGCGGAAAATCGTCTTTCCGCCTTACACACCTGTACTTTTATGACTTCAGAGCGGAACTTACATAAAACTTTCCGCTGGGGCAGAAACTACGAAAGCGTTTTCAGAAGGGACGACCTCGGCGTATATACGATTGAGCCCAAATATTTTATGCCGGTGGTACGAAACGTGCCGGTTTTTCCAGAAAAAGACTTAAAACCCGGCGACACTTGGGAATTTGAAGGAGAAGAAGCGCACGACCTGCGGGACGGATTTGATATTCAAACTCCTTTTCGGGTGCCTTTTACCGTAGCATATACTTATAAAGGAGAAATTGAAAAAGGCGGAAAAAAATATCATCATATTATTGCGGAATACAATTTACTGTATAATGTTCCGCCGCAGCTTATTGCAAAAAATCAGCATAAACTTCCCACCCTCTATCCGGTACGCACAATCGGCTATTCAAAGCAGGATTTATACTGGGACAATGAGGCGGGCAACCTGCCAAAATATACTGAAACCTTCAAAATTCAGCTCATGCTCAATTCGGGGCGAACGCTGACTTATGAAGGCACCGCTTCAGCTGAAATTACCGAAACAAAAAAACTGGACAAGGCAGCAGTTGCCGAAGATTTAACTCAAAAAATAGAAGAGCTCGGCATCGAAAATACCACTATCAGCCAAACAGACGAAGGAATTACCATCAGCATTGAAAACATTCAGTTTGAGGCCGATTCTGCGCGGCTTTTGTCTTCCGAAAAAGAAAAGCTGCAAAAAATCGGACGCTTATTGCAGGACTTTCCCGATAAAGAGCTGCTTATTTCCGGACATACCGCCCTGCGCGGCACCGCTGCGGAACGCCAAAAACTTTCAGAAGAACGGGCGGACTCCGTTGCGCGCTATCTTGAAGAAATAGGCATTCGCGATACGCAACACCTTTACACCCGCGGTTTTGGAGCTCGTCGTCCCCTTGCCCCCAACACCAACGAAGAAAACCGGGCAAGAAACCGCCGTGTTGAAATAACCATTTTGGAAAAATAAAATCCACCTCCTTTTTGGACCTATTTTTTGCATAAGCATTATAAACCGCACCCACTTACGCAAGAAAAATACAAACGTAGATTTGACGGCACTACTACAGCGTTTTTTTAATAACTCGATCCGTTTTTTTTAATACGAACTATAAAAAATTTTGTAAAAAAGAGCCCGGGTTAGTTTTTGACATCCGTGTCAAAAACTAACCCATCTGCGTGGAACCACCGCACGGTATAATTTTGCCGTCCATGGCAAAAACTAAACCACGAGTTTTAAGAGCACTTGGAAAAAATTTGTGCTTTTAAAACATCGCTGCTGCGTGGAACCACCGCACGGCATAATTTTGCCGTCCGTGGCAAAAACTTAACCTGCTAATCTTGACCCTAAAACAGGAAAACACTCTAAGTTGTTGTAAATCAATAACTTACCACTTCTTTTACAAAAAATCAAAATGAAAATCTATACTGTAGTAATTTTTGTAACAAAAATGAACTGCAGAACATGCAGATAAGTCGTTTGAACTCTGTTTCGGCGAGGCAATTCGGTTATCTGTTCAATAAGTCAAGGCATCGTAAAAGATAGTTTAGCATAAACTCATCTTTTAGGTTGCTTTGTGCAATCTAAGCACAACGAAATATCGGCTAGGGATGAGTCGTTGTGCTGCTATTTGAGGAAAGACGAAATAATTTTTCGGGTCAATTATTTCGTCTTTTCATAGACGAATCCTTTTAAGCACGTGAGACGACCCGATTTTAGTCTTGCGTGCTTTTTTTTATCGGTTTTGGAAAAATTGAAGTCGGAAGATGAGCTAATGCATTTTAAAGATTGCATTGAGGCAAGTTTAATGTAGGAGAAGTATGAAAAATGAATATTGAGGAAATTAAAAAATTATCTTTAAACAGAAGGAAGACAATAGCGAAAAGCGAAAAGACGCCACAAAATATTTTATTGTCTCTTGCCGCAAGCGATCCTCATCGTTATGTACGGGGTGCGGTTGCAGAAAACATAAACGTAACAGCAGATATTTTAGAAATCTTATTAGAGGATGATGACCTATATGTACGGAATAAAGCACGTGAGCGGCTGGGACTTTTTAAGCTCCGTTTATCAGAAGAGCGAGAAAAAACGATTGAGGAAAAAGCGGAAGATATAGAAGATGAATGCGACTGCTTGGCTGATTTTGAAGCAAGAAAAAAAGAACAAGAAAGATGGGCAAAGGGAGCGGAAATATGTATTCCTTTCAAGTAACGAAAGATGGATTTGAATTAACAGACAGAAGTACAGGGCTAATTGTTAAAACGGGAACTTTCAAAGAATGTTGCAGATACATCATCGAAAGTGAAAATAAAAAATCTATAAACCACAAGAAGGAGTAAAAAGATGAGCGAACCTATTACCAAAGTATCCGAAACAATCAGCTTTGAAGATGATTGCACTTTTGGGAATGTTGAAACAAAGCTTTCTAATGGCTGGACTGTTACGCAAAAATTTAGCTGGAGCTTTGATAGTTATTATGAACCTGAAATTGACTATCAATGCGAAGACGTCGGGGATTTATCCATTTTTGACAAAAACATGGAGCCTTATTCTAACGAGCTGACCAGCGAGGAAGAAAAAGCGCTTGCGCGGTTATGTATAAAAGACGCTGATGAATTGACAGACGCCGTATATCAACAAACGGACTGGAAATCACTAGCGGAAGAAGTGCGGGAATACAACAAAAACCCTTATTCATACTATGGAGTAACTCCACTTGATTTTATTTAAAAGGTAAAACGGATGACAAAAGAGCAAGTAATTAAAAGTATGACATTTTTTAGGCACGATAAGTACATGTATATCTTTTGGCGGAATGTATATAACCGTCAATATAGCAACGTATCCGGAAGCAATAAATGCTCCGGCGCATGTGAAAATTGCAAATGCAAAAACAAGAAACAAGGAGTAACAAATGGAAAACTTAGTTAAACAACTTTTAGGGAAAGACACAAACTATGTGTTTACGAAGAGCATGGCAAAGGATGAGTGGCGCAACGCACGCCGCTCAAGTATCGGCGGCAGTGATGCCGGTGCAATCATGGGACTTAACAAATGGGCAAGTCCATTGACGGTATACCTTGATAAAAAAGGCTTACACTCATTTGAAGGGAACATGTTCACCGAACGCGGATCATGGCTTGAAGACCCGATCCGCCAGCGATGTAGAGAAGAGTTCGGCGTACTCATCGAAGAAGTGCCGTACATGTTTTACAGCGGCGAACAAAAATTCATGAGTGCAAATATTGACGGACTCATCTATGTTCAAGAGCCGAAAACAATTTCCGGCATTGAAGTATCAGGTCTTGGCGGCCATGAGATTAAAACATCTCAGCGTGGAGACGGCTTTGGAGAAAATGAAATCCCCGATAGCTACTTTGCGCAAGTGCAGCACTACATGTCCGTGCTCAATCTTGATTGGTTTGTTTTGTCGGCGTACATCATTGATAAAAATGAATTAAGACATTATGCCATTAATAGAGATGAAGCGTTTATTACTCGCCTTGTGAAAGCAGAGAAAACTTTTTGGGAAGACTTTATTGAAGAAAACATAATGCCTGCTCCTTCCGGAGTGGATGCCGAAGATGAAGCTATCGCAAAAATGTTTGAGGGTGCAGAAAACACACTCATCCTTGATGGTGAAGCTGAAAGCATGTCGGCAGAATATCTTTTAATTAATGCACAGATAAAAGAGCTTGAAGAAAAAAAATCAAAGCTTTCATCATCTCTCAAATTAAAGATCATCGAACAACAAACCAACAGCGAAGAGAAAAAAGCAAAAGCTGTTGCCGGTAAGTACAACCTCTCATTTTCAAAATCAATACGAAGAACAGTTGACTCGGAAAAATTAAAAAAAGACGGATTGTATGAGCAGTATTTGAAAGAGAGCGAAGTTGCAATGCTGCGCATTACGGAACCAAAAGCAAAATAAAGTAAGGAGCATTTTATGTTATTGAAAAATATTGAAATTAGAAACGTGCGAAAAATCAAACAAGCCGAGATTGAATTTCACGGTGCCGGTGTACAGGTAATTCAAGGACTTAACAAGTCAGGCAAAACAACAATTGCGCAATCAATTGCATTAACGCTTGGCGGCAGTAAAGATTTTGTGCCGGGAATGATAAGTGCAGGAGAAGAACAAGCGGAAATTATCGCGTATACAGACGATGAATTAAAAATCCGCACACTCATCGGCGAGAAAGTAACGCAAGATGTTTCGCAGCTTGATGAGCTAACAGGTCGCTATGCAAAAGTTTCAGGCGGCGTGCGCGCTTTTCTTGATTCAATTCGCTCAGGTCTTGAAATGCCGTTTGCAATTAAAGATTGGACAGACGAATCAATTATCGAGCTTTTAAAAGAGAGAACAGGGACAAGCGAAAAAATTGCATTGATTGATGAAGAATTAAAAAGACTTGAAGAGGCACGAACACAAACAGGACGGGATAAAAAACGGCTTGGCACGCCTACTCCTGTTCCGAAAGTAGAACATGCAAAACCGATTGATGAACTGCAGGCGGAAAAAGAAAAAGCGCAAAACTTTTTATCAACTCTTAAAAATGCCTTTTCTAACATCAATCAGGAAATGCACACGCTAAATATTGAATCGGAAAGCGATATTGATGCTGCAATTCAGCGGCTTGAACTTGCAAAAGAGAATTTGCATAAATGGCTTTCAAAAAATCATAAGCAATATTCAAAAGAGGATATCGCCGAAATTGACGCTGCAATTCTTGAGTGGAATAAAAATGAAACAGCTGCAAACGCATACGATGCCTACATTGCCGCTTGCGATGAAATTAAAAAGCTTGAAGATGAATATAACGGACTGACAAAAAAAATCGAAGCAAAGCGGCAAGAGCGAAAAGACACACTTGCAAGTATGGACTTAGGTGTGTCCGGATTGGAAATAAACGAAGACAATCAGCTTGTTCATAATGGTGCAATTCGCGGAATTACAAAAACGAACACAATCGGCAACTGGTCGACAGCGCAAAGCATACAAGTATTTTTTTCTCTTGGTGTACGGTTTTCCGGCGAAATGAAAGTGATGGTTGTTGATAACGCTGAAAGTCTTGACGAAGCGCACACTGCAATTATCTCAGAGTGGGCTGAAAAATCGGGCTTCCTTGTAATCATGCTCAAAGTTGGCGATGTTCCGGAAGAATTAGAAGAGGGAATCATCTATTTGAAAAACGGAGAGGTTGTAGCAAATGAGTACAGAATTTAACAATGAAATAAAAATGCGAACAACCGCAATCTGGGTTGGGTTCAGGGTTACAACAAAAGATGGCAGCCCGTGTGAAGTATGGAACGGTGGTAAGAAAATAGCGGAGCTGCAAAGCGACAACTGGGAAAACATTGCTGTCCCGAATAACGCAGAAGAGATAATCATTAAGGGGTATGACATACAAGAGTTGTACTGTTGTGGTAGTCAACTCACCGCATTAGATATAAGCGGCTTAACAAGTTTGAAAGAGCTGTACTGCAACAACAATCAGCTAACCACATTGAACGTAAGCGGCTTAACAAGTTTGCAATGGCTGGACTGCTCCGACAATCAGCTAACCGAGTTAGACGTAAACGGTTGTACAAGCCTGCGACTGCTGGACTGCTACGACAATCAGCTAACCGAGTTAGACGTAAGCGGTTTAGTGAATTTAGAAGATATTGACTGTTCCGAGAATGACCTAACCGAATTAAATGTAAGGAATTGTAGGGCTTTACAAAGACTGAACTGCTCTTTCAACCGACTAACTGAATTAGATGTAAGCGGCTTAACAAGCTTGCAGTATCTGAAATGCTACGGCAATCAACTTACCACATTAAATTTAAGTGGTTGTGCGAGTTTGGAGGAGCTGGAATGCTACCGCAATCGACTGACCGAATTAGATATAAGCGGATGTACGAGTTTGCAATGGCTGTACTGCTACAACAACAAACTAAGTGCCGAAGCATTCAAAAAACTTTTTGAAGATTTACCTGAAAATAAAGGTGTGTATTGCGAAGCGGTTTTATACGCAGATTTAGAAGAAGAGAACAACTACCATTATTTTACGCACCCGACTGAATTAGCAGCTGCTTTTAAAGCAGCAGAAGGTAAAGGCTGGCGGTTCTATAAAGATTTTGCAACATCTGAAAACAGATTATAAAAAAGGAGTAACAATATGAACACGATTTGGTGCGATACGGAAACAACCGGATTAGAGCCTGAGAATTCGGGAGCCTTTGAAATTGCATTTATTTTTGCGGGCAAGGGAAAGGTAACTTGCGAGCGTCTATTTAAATTGAATCCGTTAAATGAAACTATTCTTTATCACGAAGAAGCTGCAAAAACACACGGTGTAAGTGAAGAAGAAATCAGGTCTTTCCCGCCTGCCGAAGAAATAGTGCCGAATATTGCGAATTTTTTTCAACAAGCAATTCACGTATTCGGAGACGGAGAGAAGCTCACCTTTGCTGGGTATAACTGTAATTTTGACTATCGGCATTTAGAAGCATTGTTTAATCGCTGCGGGCTTACACTTGCCGATTATTTTTCCAAACAGTTTGACGCATTGAAGTTTGTAAAAAAAGCAACAAGACAAAAAGCTATTCCGCGTCTTGAGAATTTAAAACTCGGAACGGTTTGTAAATCTCTTGGGGTTAATCTTGAAAATGCTCACACGGCGTTGGCAGACATTCAAGCGACACAGGCTCTTTGTATCGAGCTTTTTAAGCGCGGTGTAAAAGTAGAATAAGAAAAGCACATTTGTGCTTTAACAAAAACAGAACTGAAGGAGTAATGTATGAACGTAAACAACACAAACAAAAATCAAGTTACCGCTAAAACAAAAGGCGGCGACTTGCGGTCGATGATTATGGCAAACATGGATATGTTTAAGATGGCATTGCCGAAGGCGATAACGCCTGAACGAATGACTCGTATTGCAATGACAGCGGTTACACGGAACCCGAAGCTTGCTCTTTGTAATCAAAATTCTTTTTTTGGAGCTCTTTTAACGGCAGCTCAATTAGGATTAGAAGTAAACACGCCGCTCGGGCAAGCGTATCTTTTGCCTTATGATAGTAAAAATGGATTGCAATGTCAGTTTCAACTCGGTTATCAGGGCATGCTTGAACTTGCCTACCGCAGCGGACAATTCAAACGCATTAAAGCGGTAGTAGTCCACGAAGGAGATGAGTTCACCTACTCATATGGCTTAAATGCAATTCTTGAGCACACGCCAAGCGGCAACGGAAATCCTACCCACGTATATGCTTTATACGAACTTACTAACGGCGGTGTTGATTTTGAGGTTTGGACTTGGGAAAAAGTTATGCAGCATGGAATGACTTTTTCAAAAAGTTTTGAAAACGGACCGTGGCAAACTGCCCCTGAAGAGATGGCAAAGAAAACCGTTTTAAAAGCTCTTTTAAAATATGCACCAAAGGCGGTAGAACTTGCGGAAGCGGCAAATCTTGATGAAGGCATCATCGATAAAAAACTTGTGCGTAATGACGGAATAGCAGAAATTGTAACAAATATTGAATATACGGAACCGGTGCAACAACAAACAGCGGTACAATATGCAGAACAGGATCCGGTAAACGCGAATGGAAAAACGCGCAGTTCCGAAAGACAAAAATCCGGAGCTGCTGCACAGATGAGCAAAGAACAACAAATGGAAGATGAGCAAGCAATTGAAAAGTTTGAGCTGCAGCAAAATGCGATTTTTGACATTGCTCCTGAATTCCCCATGTGATGAGGTAAAAGTCAGATGAAGGTTACAGGGCAGTACTTAGCGCGTAAAGTTTATTCAAACAATGTTCATTTTGTCATGCTCAAAATCGATGATAAAAAACAAGCTGACTTACTGGACACGCTATTCAAACGAAAAGCGGAACGAGACGCAAGAGCTGGACACGAATCCCTCTTGAATGTTTCGTTTAATTTGCAATATCGAGAAAAGTCTTATAAACAATTGCGCACGGTTTTTGCCCTTGTAACTGCAATCTTTATTTCGATGGATGGGCGGCTTCCGACTGAGGAAGAAAAATACGCATTGTATTTGGATTTGCTTGATGTGTATGCACTTAAAACGCCGAGCAAAATAAAACCTGATACTCTGCGAACAATTCATCTATCTGAATCAAACACCTTTGAAGCCGCTCATTTTATTAACGGACTTATGCTGCACCTTGCAACCGAATGCGATTTAGATTTGGATTTGCAATCCGATGTAAAAAATCTTTTATGGGAATGGGAACTGCACAGAGGCGGTGAAGAAAAAGACCCGCTTGATTATTACGATACGGAATGCACGCAACTTATTTCTGAGGCGGACTGGCGGGAACTTCATCAGTACAGTGAAGCAAGCGGACTGCATGAGGCAATTCATCTTCATCATATCGTAACGCGTGGAGCGAATGCGGCGGCAATCGATAAAGCGTGGAATTGGTGCGCCTTAACTTCTGACGAACATGAGCAGCTGCATCATTACGGCGAAAAAGCATTTTTAAAAAAATACCCGCACCTTGAAGGCAAGTTTAAACGAGCCCACAGAATGGCGGGAAAACTATAACCGATGAGGAGGTTTATATGGATAAGGTAACATTAGAAACCTTAAACAGCGGAGCAGTTATCGACCTTTTCAATGTTGAGCTTGAAAAAGTTTTAAAAAACATGGAATTATAGAAAAAACCTGACAGGGGGAAAAACAAATGGATAAAATACGAATGAGAACAAATGCGGGAAGCATTAAGCTGCGTGTTACAACAAAAGATGGCAGCCCGTGTGAACTGTGGAACGGTGGTAAGAAAATAGCGGAGCTGCAAAGCGACAACTGGGAAAACATTGCTGTCCAGAATAACGCAGAAGAGATAATCATTAAGGGGTATGACATACAAGAGCTGGGCTGCGACAACAATCAGCTAACCGCATTAAACGCAAGCGGTTGTACAAGATTGCAAGAGTTGTACTGCAACAACAATCAGCTAACCACATTAAACGTAAACGGTTGTACAAGCCTGCAATGGCTGGACTGCTACGACAATCGACTGACCGCATTAAACGTAAGTGTCTTGACAAGCCTGCAACATCTGGACTGCTCTTTCAACCAGCTTACCGCATTAGATGTAAGCGGTTTAGTGAATTTAGAAGATATTGACTGTTGCGAGAATGGCCTAACCGAATTAAATGTAAGGAATTGTAGGGCTTTGCAAAGACTGAACTGCTCTTTCAACCGACTTGCTGCATTAGACGCAAGCGGTTGTACAAGCCTGCAAAAGCTGTACTGCAACAACAATAAACTAAGTGCCGAAGTTTTCAAAAAGATTTTTGAAGATTTGCCTGAACGCAAAGAGAAATGCGGAAGGGTATTGTTATATAAAGACGGCGATAGCAACTACAAGGATTTTACGCAGCCTCCCGAACTTGCAGCCGCCTTTAAAGCTGCAAAAGCGAAGGGTTGGAGATTATATAAAATTAATAATGATGATTTGATGGAATTATAGAAAAAACCTGACAGGGAGGAAAACAAATGGATGGAATAAAAAGAGAACAACCGCAAAAAAGGGGTAACATATGAAATCAAATTTTAAAAGCTGTATTTTTTCAGAAACAACCAAAAAACAAATTGATGCAATGACGGATATCAACATGAAATTACGCTTTTATGAAGCAGTTACTAATTACGGAATTTACGGTATAGATCCGGATTTTGAAGGGATTGATTTACTTATTTGGATTCCAATGAAGGATATCATCGATAACGCAACAAACAAACGAGGAGCTCCTGTAGGAAATGCTAATGCCAAAAAAGCTAATAATAAAACTAGCGATAGCGATACAGAACAAGAAAAACAAATAAAATATAATGAAACAAAAAAACTGCCTAAAAATATAGAAAGCAATTCAGAGCAGAAAAAACAAATGGATTTAATTGAAAACAAAGAAAACAATTCAAAACAAGAAAAACAAATAAAACAATTGAATTCAATAAAAACAAATAAAACAATTCGCCCTAATGATAATGATAATGTTAATGTTAATGTTAATGATAATGTTAATGATAATGTGAATCATCCTCCTCCTGAAGATACAGCAGGACAAGATATATATACATGTTCTGACAAACAGGAGGATGAGGAGGTTTTCTCTGACTTTTCAGAAAACGAAAATTTAACCCAGCTTGCAAAAGACATATACGGGGTTTTTGTTGAGGCGGGAATAAACAAACCAAATACCTTTTTGCTCTTCTTGCAGCGAGACTTTCAGCTTGGACTTGATAAATTACGGGAGCAGGCAATTCCTGTTACCCCTGACATTCTTGCGGCATGCAAAAACTACGCAAAGGTTTTGGCGTTAAAAAAACAACAAGCAACCTGGTGGAACTTTACCGGCGGGTTTGACGGTTTTTGCGGGAAAAACATAATCCTTAAGTTTTTGCCAGAGCGATTTACTCTCACGCAGTTTGAAAAAAATAACCGCTCCCCGCAGGCGGAGAAGGATTATTCAAAACAGGATTTTTCGCAAAGCAGCATTGATGAGTTTTTCGGTAAGCCACAACCGCCGCCACAGGTGGTGAGTGCTGACGTCGGCGATGAACTAGAGGGCGTTATGTTTTAGGGGGTAAAAGACTATGAGAGTTTTAAAACAAGGGAAATGGCAACAGGTAAATATTACGCAATCTTTTTTGCCGGACTATTTGCGGCAATCAAAAGCTTTATGTAAAACACACGGTGAATACAAATGCCTCATTGACACAAGAACAAACGAAGCATCCCCTTGCCCTCTTTGTGAACAGGATCGAGAGCGGGCGGAACTCGAAACGCAAAAAGAGCTTGAGCAGTTTGAAGCACGCTTAAAAAAAATAGACGGGCTGCCCAAGCGGTACCGCAATGCCGGCTTTAAAAATTTTGTCGTTGACGAAAAAAACAAAACCGCACGGGATAGCGTTTTGTCGTTTGCGAAAAATCCGAATAACAAATGGCTTTTGCTGCTCGGCAAAAACGGCACCGGTAAAACTCATCTCGCGCATGCTGTGCTAAAACTAACGGGCGGCATCTTCCGAGATTTTGACGACGTCTCAACCGACTTACTGGACGCACAAGCGGGATACGGCGCAGGCTTAAACAAAACGCTTGATAAATACGCTAATGCGCCCATGTTGGTGATTGACGAAATTGACAAGGTGAAAAACACCGAAGGGCGCATAACTTGGCTTAATACAATCTTGCGCCGCCGTTACAACGAAATGCTGCCGGTTGTGCTTGTTGGAAACATTGACCTTGAACGTCTATGTCAAATTATAGACTTGCACGGAGGAGAGGCAATGCGGGACAGAATTAAGGAGTTGGGTATAGTTGTCAATTTTAATTTTGAAAGTTATAGACCCGTTTTAAGAAATGAGAAGGAGTGAAGAAAGATGGACAAAGACCTGGAAATACGAAGGCTATAAACAACCATAAAAATATAAGGAGTTTTATTTATGACAGACTTAAACAAAGTAATGTTAGTTGGGCGGCTTGTCCGAGACATTGAGCTACGCTATACGGCTTCAGGAACAGCCGTAGGGAATATCAGTCTTGCGGTTAATCAAAGCCGCAAGGTTGGCAATGAGTGGCAAAACGAAGTAAGCTTTTTTGATTGCCGGTTATGGGGTAAAACGGCAGAAAGCCTTCAGCAGTATTTAACGAAGGGCAAACAGATTGCAATTGAAGGCTCACTGAAACAAGAGCGATGGGAAAAGGACGGGAAGACACAAAGCCGCGTAATCATTGATGTTCAGTTTGTGCAGCTATTGGGCGGGAATGAGAGAGCGAGCGGAAACTCGGGCGGGGTGTTAGGTAATTACAATGCGGCGGATGAAGAGGCTATACCGTTTTAGTTTTTAACAAATAGGAGGAATGAAAATGGATTTAACAAAAAAGATTAATGATTTAATCAAGGCAAAAGATGAACATGGACTGGATGCGCTTATCAATAAACATGGCGGGCATATTTTTAAAGCAGAGTGTCTTACTGCAGTAGATCTTGTTGGAATAAAGGGAGAGTGTTTTTACAGCGATTCTTTTGAAGAAGCTTTGAAAAAAACAAAGGATTATTTAAGGCCTTTGCAACAAAAAGAAGCCAGTCTTTTAATATCTCTTGAATTAATAACCAAGATTTTTGGTGGAGGCTTAGAATACTGCTGCTATTTACATTTCATCCGCTTGCAATTATTTTTAATTTGTCTATACTATAAAAAGTATTATTTAAATTCTTGAGAGTAACCTAGCCGTGCCCTCAATGAACATTCTTAAGCGTCTTGTCTTTTTTTAATAAGGACAAGGTTTGTTCATTTTTGGGGAAGTATGCTGGGGGAGAAACAAGAACACTGTTCAAATTTACAACACGCCAAAAACGCCAAATGCGAATCTGAAATCCACGACTTTATTGACTCCCTTTGTAAAGAGAGCTTTTACGGGGAACTCATCTTTTATTTTCAAAAAGGAAATATTGAATATTGCCGCACGGTTTCACGTATTCCAAAAAATGAAATAATAAAAAAAGTACAATCTCAACAAAAGAAAAAGACCTCCACTTGCAAGGAGGTGAATAAATGATTGTCTGCCCTTCATGCAAGAAGCCTGTCAAATATATTGCCTCAAAAGATAACACTATTCTCATCGTAAACGCCGAATTAAAAACGCTAGTCAATGAGCGCGGGCGATTTATTCAAGGATATGAACTGCATGAATGTCCTTCTGAAGTTGCAGCAAAAACAATACCGACAGCGGAGGCGCAAGCATGAAAAAAGAAAAAGAAACTCCACCTGAAAAAAAGCCGAAAGAAAAACTAAAAAAGACAACCGCTGCAAAAACAAGCGCCGCAAAAAAGAGCGTAAAAAAAGAAGCATCGCTTTCGAAAAACGACGTGCTTATCAGTATGGAAACGTTTGATGTCGGCGATGCAAAAATAACCGAAAAAGAAAAGCGGTTTGTGTTCTGGTATACCTATCCCGGAAGCGATGCCTTTATGGTGCAAGCCCGCGCTGCAGAGCTGGCGGGTTATAAAAGCCCAACGAGTGAAGGCTATCGCTTGCGCAAAAAAGATACTGTTGCAAAGGCAATCCGGTATGTATTAGACACCAACATAAAAAAAGACCTCGATGAAGAATATTATAAAATACTCGAACTAAAAAAAAGGCGTATTCATTATGACTTAGCTGATTATGTAAAGAAAGAACAAAAGACAATTATAACCAAAGAGGGTATCGAAAAAATAATTGAAATTGAAGAGCTGAAAGATTTACAAGACCTTACCCCGCAGCAGCGGCAGGTAATTGACGGACTGGACCTTAAGGGCGGCAACAATACATGGGTGTATATTTTCGCCGATCGGGATAAAGCAATGGCGGATATTATTCGCATCCGTGAAAAGCTTTTTGAGCGAGAGCAAGGCGATGAAGGGGATAATATTGAGTTTGTTGCGGAGATTATCAAAGAGGGCTTGGCGTTAAAAGTTTCCGCACGTAATAAAAAGCGCGCAATAAGCGAATCGGCCGACTTTCTCGAGCTGAGCAATGAGGGCAGCGAGGAGTTTTAAAATGATGAAAAGAGCCTATTTACGCCTATATTCGCCTATATTTTTGCCGTTTTTTACCCTCTTTTTTCTGTTTTGTGCCGCACAATTGCAGGCGGCGGAGGTATAAAAATGGGGGCATTGTTTACACCGGATGAGCGGCTTAACTATACAGACGCCTTTATAAAAGTAGATGAAAAACCGATTGACCTGGACTTTTGGCAAGAGCGGTTTTTAATGGATGCACAGCGGCATAGTATTGTTTTAAAAAGCCGCCGTACCGGGTTTTCATTTATCACCGCCCTAAAAGGCTTGGTAAAAGCGATGGATGGTAACCGCACAAAATACGTAAGGCAGTTTGTAAGTTATAACGAAGAAGACGCAAAAGAAAAAATACAATACGCACAAGAGTTTTATGCATCCATTCATCCGAAGGCAAAAAAGAAACTGCGCTCCTGTACAAAAACTGCAATGGAGTTTTACGACAAAAGCGGTAAAACAGTAAGCCGCCTTATTTCAATAGCGTGCCGTCCGCCGAGAGGGCGCGGAGGCGATATAGTCTTTGATGAGATGGCTATATACCCTGAGAACAAGGCGGAAGTTATTTACACGGCAGGCATCCCTGTAACAGCGCGCGGCGGGTGCGTGGAAATAGGCTCCACTCCTCTTGGTAAAATCGGGCGGTTCTACGATGTGTTTATCGACAAGAAAAAATACAGAACCTATAACCGCTACACTATTCCCTGGTGGTTTTCTGCAGCACTCTGTACAAACGTTGAAGAGGCGGTGCGCAACGCTCCCGCAATGGATACAGAAGAGCGGGTGTATCGCTATGGAACGCCTCCTGTTATTGAAGCCTTCGAGGCAATGCTTTTAGAAGACTTCCAACAAGAATTTGAATGCACCTTTATTGATTCAGCGTTGAGTTTTATTACCCTTGATTTAATCTATGCAAACACGCCGGGTATGAGAGCGGAAGACCGCACTGAAGAAATTAGAGGCGGCAATATTGAAGATGCAGACATTGAGGATGAAAAAGACCTTGAAATAAAAATCTTTCGTACAAGCGATGAGCTTTGTGCAGGTTATTCTCGCGAAGAACATGGAGCCCTTTATTTAGGCTATGACGTAGCCCGTTATCGGGACGCCGCCGTTATTTATGTTTTGGGCGTGGTTGACGGAAAAAAAAAATGCGTTGCGGAAATAGAAATGAAAAATAAAAAATTTGAATATCAGCGCGATGAAATCAGAAAGATAATGAGGCAGTTACCTGTTGTACGCGGCTGCATTGACCGCACAGGGCAAGGCTTAGACACAACAGAAACATTGCAAAAAGAATTTGGAGAATCAAAACTTGAAGGTATTGATTTTACGACACCGGCAAAAGAAGTGCTTGCGATGGGTGTCCGTACCGGTTTGGAAAAAAGGGAATTTTTATTGCCCAACGACCAAAAATTTCGCAAGCAAATTCACTCAATTAAAAGAATACCGAGTGCAGGCGGGAGCTTCCGCTATGATTCAACGCGGGATAAAGACGGACACGCCGACAGCTTTTGGGCGTTTGCCCTTGCCAATCATGCGATTATTGGGAATACGGCGCAGGCGACAACAGGCTTTTATCAACAGGTAAAACAACGGAATGAAGCCGGAAAAAAAGAAACAAAAAAAAGCTCAAGCAGGCGGACTAGAGGAAAGACCCTTGCGCAAATTGATAAAAAGATAAAATAACCATGATGAGATGAGGGGGAGGAAAATACGTCATGAGAAAACAGAATAAAAAGAACAAACGGAAAGACAAGATTAAAAAAGCAGTAAACACCGGGCTTGCTTCAAATGAAGTGCAGGTTGTAGAAAAGGCTGTTGCGCCAAATCAAATAAAAACTGAAGAAATCGACGTTGATAAAATGGTGCGAAAACAAGTTGCTCGCCGTACGGCATTTTCACAGCAGAGTGCCCTCTTTGGCACAGTAGACAAACAAAAAGGCTTGCAGTCGCTTTTTTACGACCCGTTACAAATGAATACGAACGCATGGGGAAGAGTGCGGACTCTATCCCCGTATTACGGCAGGCAAATATCCTACCGCATTTTGCGCCGAGTATCAGAGAAGGCATGGGTTCTTAATCTTTGTATTAGTAACCTCATTAGAAAAGTGCGCCCCTTCTTAAAAGTGTCTACCGATGAAAACACGCGCGGGTTTAGAATTATTGCAAAAAGCGCGAAAGACAAAAAAGAAGGTATGAATGAAAGAGAGCGGAAAACCGCCGAAGTGCTTGCCGATTTTATGCTTAAGACAGGAGATATTCAAGACAATAACCGCGAAGATGATTTGGATGCGTACGCCTCCAAAATAATCCGGGACATCTGCCAGCTTGACCAAATATCAACCGAATTACAGCGGACACGCTCGGGAGAACTCGGAGCCTTTTGGGCAGTAGACCCCGCAACGATTGAAATGTCATTACCGCAAAGCGAAGAAGAAACCGGCATAAAATACGTGCAGGTTATTAACAATATTCCGTATGCGTTTTACAGCCGAAGCGATTTTATATTCACTTGCATGAACCCGAGAACCGATGTTGAGCGTTCCGGATACGGATATTCAATTGTGGAACAAGCAATCGATTTAATCACCTCCTCGATAAATACTTTCATGTTTAACGCAGGTTTCTTTGTCGAAAACAAATTGCCGAGAGGAATGCTCTTGCTTAACGGCGATGCCGATCTTGATGAGGTCGAAGAAATTGAAGACTACATTGTCAATCTTATGTCGGGCGCACCGTCCAGCCAGTGGCGGGTGCCGATTATCCCGAGCGGCAAAAGTGCGGGCGGCGAAAGCAATCGACGCTTTGAGTGGATAAACTTACAAGGCAGCAATAAGGATATGGAGTTTCAATCATGGTTTGACTTGCAGCTTTCCGGCATTGTCGGGCTTTTCGGCTTCAGTATGGAAGACCTAGGGCTCCACTCCCAAAAGTCAGCACCGCTTATCGGAGCCGATGTAAGCCCTAAACTCGAGGCAAGTAAAAGTCTTGTGCTTGGAGACATGCTCAGCTTCTTACAAAAGCACCTTAATAAAATCTTGCAGGAAAAGAACCCCGATTATGAATTTGAGTTTGTCGGTTACGAAAAAAGCGATTCCCGCCTTGTCTTAGAAATTGATAGAAGCGAGGTAGGAACGTTTAAAACAATCGATGAAAAGCGCATTGAAAAAGGCTTAGAACCATTTAATGAGTCATGGTCTACCGTACCGCTTAATCCGCAAGTTGTACAGATTCTTCAATCAGAAAAGCAGCAAGATGCAGGCGGTATGTTCGGCGGCATGGGCGGTATGATCGATGATGAAGAACATAACGAAGGTGATGATGAACAAAATGAAGGCGATAACGATGGGCAGCAAGCCAATTCGGAAATCGAGCAAGCGGAACAGGATGCGCCGCATGGAGGAGATAAAAACAACAATGAAAATAAACAATGGAATAATCTATCAAAATCTTTCGGCATTAAAAGAGAAGCAATACGCATAGCAATATAAAGGAGTTTAAATTATGGATGGGAGGAACAATATGAAAATTACACGAATTTTTATTTTAATTGTCGGGCTTGTTTTGGCAGGCGTATTATTTATGAACTACGGACAAACCGTTCCGATTGATTGTGTCGGGGCAGCTATTATTTTGGCTGGCGGCGCATTCGGCGTTTATGATTGCGTAAAACGCAATAAAAAGCGGGCACTTATTCCGCTTGGAATTAGTCTTCTAATATTGATTATAACAGGCTTTGTGCGGTTTAAAGGGCTCATAGTCCTTGCTGCTGTCGGGCTTGCGGCGTTCGTTGTGTACGCCTATTTGAGTTTTTATGAGAAGAAAAAATAGCTAATCATTTTGCCTTTCAGAAAGCACGTGCGTTTTTTTTACTCCTTTTACGCAAGATGTTTTTCTGAAAGGCGTTTTTTAACGGGAGAAAAAAGAGATGAACGAGATAACAAAAAATAAAACGACGACGACATCTGTACCGCCTAACCTTACATTTCAAAGTAAGGTTGAAAACGCCGGAACAGAGTTTGAGCAAAATGAAATATTGAAAATTGATACCGTAGAAAACCGTCAATATGTAAATGCGCGGGAACTGCATATGCAATTACAGGTTGGCAGAGATTTTTCAACATGGATAAAAGAGCGTATTGAGAAATACAGCTTAATCGAAGGGAAAGATTATCAATCTTGCTCACCGAATTTGGGGAGCGAGATTCACGGCGGGCAAAACAAAAAAGATTATTTACTAACCGTCCAAGCCGCCAAAGAATTGGCGATGGTAGAAAACAATGAGCAGGGGCGGAAAATACGGCAATATCTTATTAAGGTTGAGGAAGCGTGGAACACTCCCGAGATGATAATGGCAAGAGCCTTGCAGGTTTCCCAAAACACAATCAATTCATTAAATGAAAGATTAACCATAGCGGAAAAAACAATCGAAGCGCAAAAACCGAAAGTAGAGCTTGCCGATGCCCTCACCTCAAGTAAAGGGGCTATCAGTATGGCGGAAGCGGTAAAGGTCTTACACCTACCGTTCGGGCGCAATACCGCTTTTAAAATGCTGCGGAATGCAAAAGTCCTCAATGCAGATAATATCCCATACCAAGAATATATCAATCGGGGCTATTTTAGAGTGCGGGAAAGCAGCTGGAGGAATGCAAAGGGCGAAACAAAAATATCACTGGTAACAGAAGTTTTCCAAAAAGGCATGGATTATTTACGCTCATTTTTTATTAACAAAGAGGTACTATCGGCATGAGACCACCATTAAGCTATTACGGCGGCAAACAGCAGTTTGCAAAAAAGATTGTATCACTTATTCCTGAACATAAAATCTACTGCAAACCCTTCTGCGGAGGTGCTGCTGTTCTGTTCGCGAAAGAACCCTCACAAGCTGAAGTCATCAACGATACAAATGCGGAAATCATCAACTTTTACCAAGTTGTACAAGAAGACTTCCCTGCACTCCAAAAAGAAATTATGAAAACGCTGCATAGCCGTGAAATGCACCGACATGCCCGCGTAATCTACGAAAACCCTGACATGTTTGATACGGTAAAAAGAGCATGGGCTGTATGGGTACAAGCTAATATGTCATTTGGAAATCGTCTTAATAGTGGTTTCGCATATGCAAAAAAGAATGAGAGTATAACAAAGACGATTGTAAATAAAATAGATGAGTTTACGGATAAAATATCGAATAGAATTAGAATGCTGCAAATTGAAAATTGCGATGCCTTAAAGGTTATTGCTTCCCGCGATACAGCCGGTACATTCCACTATATCGACCCGCCCTATGTAGGTACAGATCAAGGACATTATGACGGTTATACGCAACAAGATTTTGATAACCTTTTAGAAACATTACAAAACATAAAAGGAAATTTCTTGCTTAGTTCTTTTAGAAATAAGAAGCTATCCGAATACACAAAAAATAATAAATGGTATCAAATCGAATTTAAAATGGTAAACACAATGACACAAAACGGAAACAAAAAAAAATCAAAAAATAGAGGTTTTAACCGCAAACTATCCTATTAGCCTTGATAAGGGGCAAGAGGCAAAAAAAGAAGATAGCAGCATAGGGCAATCAGAATTAATCTTCGAAAAAGAATTAAGCGAGGAGCGTGCATGAAACTCTATATCTCGGGCGGAATAACGAATGTTCCGGATTATAAAACACAGTTTAAAGCAGCAGAAAGGAAGCTAACGGAAAGCGGCTATACGGTTATCAATCCCGCCGATTTTGAATTTACCGAAGGGGCAACTTACGATGAAAAGATGCGCTTTGATTTAATGCAATTGTTAGGATGTGATGGAGTAGCTCTTTTAGGCGGCTGGGAAAAATCAAAGGGAGCGAACATTGAGGCTTCGACCGCATTGAAAGTCGGCATCCCTGTTTACGATGTTGATTATTGGTTGGTAAATGGTAAAAAAGAACGAGACGAGGTAGGTGCATGAAAGACTCTATGAGAAAAACACGCCTATACGTATTTAATCGAGACGGTTTTAAATGTACCGTTTGCGGTAAAAAAATAGATTGGACAACAGGACAGATGGCGCACAGAATACCAAAAACAAAACTAAACATAAAAAAGTACGGGATAGGCATTATAGACCATGCTTTTAATTTGCGAACAACATGCTCATTAAAATGTAATTCAGCCGTTTTAATTGACAACAATCCGGCAGAAAAAGAACAGCTCATTGAGGCGATACGGAGGCAGGGGAAGAGGTGAGCTATAGTCATTGGCATAAATATAAAACAGCCCCTAAAGAGCAGCGCACGGCAGACGGCATAGTTTTTGCAAGCAAGGCGGAAATGTTACGATACAAGGAGTTAAGACTTTTAGAAAAATCAGGCGTGATAAAAAACCTTGAATTACAACCTAAATTCTTAATTATCCCTGCAACGGAAAAAGGCGGAAGGGCAACCCATTATGTCGCCGATTTTCGCTACACGACAAAAGGCGGGGTAGAAATAGTCGAGGATGTGAAGGGTGTTAAGACGGAAGTGTATAAGCTAAAGAAAAAGCTTTTATTATGGCAATATCCGGAAATCAATTTTTACGAGAACAAAGTATAAAAAAGTATACATGATGAGAATAAAACGAGGAGAAAAATGAAAATAAAAAATATAGAAATTGCAATTAGCGGCATAACCGAAGAAAACAAAAAAGAAAAACTAAAAAACCTTGTGCGGGTGCTTTCCGCCTTCCTTAATGTGCCCTGTGAGTTAAACGGAGAACTGTTGGAAAAGGCAAAAACCCATAAGTACATTAAAAAAGAGTTTAAAAACGGGCAATGGGTGTATACATACGAAACCGACCGCAAAACCGCACGGGCAAAGGTTGAGGTTTGCACAGCCAAGCCGCTTGCGGTTATACCTGAAAATGCAAAAAAAATAGGAAATAAATTTATCAAAGAGTGGCAGAAAGATTGGCAGCGTAACCCTGAAAAAAGAAAATGTCCCGCATTGAATTATACTAAGATAAGCTTTGGTAATATCAGCTTTAAGCATATAAGTCTTAAAGGTGGAAATAAGCCGAGAGGAAAAGATAAGACTGCGGAACGTGTAAGCTTGCTCCCTTTTGCCAAAGAAATATTAGAGGGTGAAAATAAGGGGGTTTGCCATTCAGTACGGGTTGAAAAAGACCTTGTCTATTATGAAATTATCGGAAGGGCAAACATAAACGGAAAAGAAGAAGCAATCAGTGTTATTGTTTCAAAATTCAAATCAGATGCTAAAAAATATATTTCAGTAATAAAAAAAGCCGTCTCCAAAATACTTCACAGAGACGGTTCAAATAATAATCATGCCATGGACGGCGGCACGTGCCACATCAACCCTTTGCAGGGGCAGGCCTTACATAGAGATAGTGAAGCGTATCTCCGTAAGTTCGAGTCGTCATTATCCAACACGGCAAGCGTGAATACATCACGTCCTACAACTGAAAGTAGTATATCACATTCAGATAAAAAAATCAATTCAGTAATAAAAAAAGCTATCTCTATATTGCTTCACAGAGATAGCCCCTCGAGTGTTACGGGCGGCGGACTGGCTAGCAGCGACTTTCGTCCTGAAACTGTCCTTCAAAGAAGGTTAGCCCACAATGGCGGTGAAGCTATCAACCAAAGCTTATTCCTGCCGCCTTACCCCAACGTATCACGTCCTACAACTGAGGATATTGTACCACAGACAGCGGAAAAAAACAAGTCATATCCTGATATTATTTTAGAAATAAAAAATCCCACACCGGCAAACAGTCAAGAAAAGTTTTTAAAAGCAATTAGAGCCGTATCAAAACAGCTTGATATACCGATAGGTATTGATAAAGAGCCAAGCGAAAGCGGGGAAAAGCATATTTTTCCGATTAAGCAGGAGCTTGCCGAGTATTGGTATAATTTATACCCGCTCATTCTCCAATCACTCTATGAAGATATTGCCTCTGTTTTAGGTTTGCCGATTATGAATATTGAAATCGTGCGCAAGGCTCTTTTTTCAAGTACAATTGAAAACTTGAGAAGCTTTTTAATAAGGTTTTTTAATCTTAAAAATACAAAATTACGTTATAACGGAAAAATCATATTTAACCCTGAAACGGGGGAGCCGCTTAAAAAAAAGGATTTTGACGCACTCATTAAGGCAATTGAAAACGTGCTCAATATGAACACAAAAGAGGCAGCCAAAAAAATAACGCTTGATGCGGTTACCACAGAAAAACTCTTAAAAAGAATAGCAAAGCTTTCATCCGTTAAGGATATGGAGAAGCTGTCAATCGGTGAATTAAAATACAAAGGAAAAACATTTGAGTGGATACGCGAAGATTATCGCAACCTCGAAAGCGTTTTAGGAGAGCCATTATCACGAGCGGAAAAAGCCCGCTATCAAGTATGCGAAGACTATGCTACTCATTTAATCACGAGGGCAAATGATGAGATAAAAAATGGGATTAAAGAAACATTGCTTGACGGAATTAGAGGGCGAAAATCAAAGTCGGAGATATCGCAGGAGCTGTATAATAAATTTGCACAAGAAAATCGCAGCTGGAAAAGAATAGTTGATACCGAAACGGTAAACACGGCAAACCTCGCGCGGGTTCTTGATGAAGTGCAGGAGGCGAAGCAAAGCGGCAATGCTGAAGGCGGAAAAATATATTTTAAGCGTTTCGAAATGGCGAACTGTTGCGAAACCTGTAAAAAGTTTAACGGCGTAATAGCCCTGTGGTCAGATGTTCCGCTTGCAAGTGATAAAATAAAAGACCCGTATGCGAGTGTTGCAATTTGGGAGGGGAAAGAACCTGATGCAAAAAACAAAACCTTAGTGGTCGGTGCTATTCATCCGCATTGCAGGGGCGGTTGGACGCGGTGGGGAACTGATGAAATGAACGCAATAATCGCAAAACAAAACGGCAAAGAAAAAGAATGGGATGCTGCTGTTGCAGCGGTAGAAAAAGAATACAAAGCAAGCGGAAAAAAGAAGGTGCCGATAATTTACGAAATGCAGCTTGCCGAAAAATACAAGCAAATGTACGGAGAAAAAAAATAAGCACTAATATTTTTATACTTGCAAAAAATAAAAAAAACAGTTATACTGCCGGCGGTTGATACAAGAGTATCAATAACTGATATTTTACAATTTTAGCTGTCTGCCGTTGTATGGTTCGTGCTTTAAGAACGCAGCGGGTAAAACGGATAGGTGAAAGCGGCACTTTTAAAAGAAGGCTGTGAATTTATTTACAAAATCTAATTTTAAGGGATACAGAGCACCCTTTTTAGATTGACGGGGATAGTATGCCCTTGTAAGTAAGTTCACAGCCTTTTTTTATTTTTTTTTGATTTTAGGAGGTGTTACATGGAAAAAGCAGCGGGGATACCGCCTATCGGGTGGGGCGTTATTTTAGTTATAGCCTTCCTTATTTTTATCGTGATTATGATGAAGGGCATCCGCTTTGGGATGGGCGATAAAAGCCTTTCTATCGGGAAGATGGACGAGAAAATAGAGGACATAAAACAAGATATTGAGTTAAAAGAAAAAGAGGCGGAGCGGAAAACGGCAATGGTGATGCACGACGAAGAATTGCGGAAAAGTCTTTTTAAAAAAAGCATGGATATTGACGCACACTTAACCGCCGATTTGCGGCGATCGGTGCGGCGTATGGATGAAAAGATAGCGACAATGTTTGAACCGTTTATCCATTGCCCTTTCCCGTCAATATCTACAATCAACATTATTAAAGATGAATTGAACGAGCGGCTTGACTACAACAACATGCGGGAGAAGTTAAGCGGCGATGAGCGCAGGGCGTATCTAAACGATATCCTCAAAGATATTAGAGATGCCTACTCAACATTTTTATTGCGTATATCAAAAGTATCATGTGGCGAAAAATATCCTGAATGGGCGGAGGTAAAAAAACCCCTAGAGCAGCTTATATCAGAATGGGAGGACGAAGTTATTGACCTTTTCACAAAACACATTGAAGAAAAAATCCGCATGTATGAAATGTCAAAGCGATATTTTAAAACAGATGAATACATAGAAAACAGTATCTCATATCCAATCGAAAAAAATAAAAAATACTTATCAAAATTGAAAAATGTCAGTGTCAAAGGAAGTGAAGGGGGAGTAAATGAGCTTAGATGAGTTTGTAAAAAAATATCTCGGGAAAAAAGTAGACTATGACGGGCATTACGGCGCACAGTGCGTTGACCTTTTCCGGCAGTACTGTAAGGACGTGCTGAAAATCCCACACACAGGCGGAGTAATCGGCGCAAGCGAGTTATATACAAAATATGAAAAGCTGCCGCTAGAGATGAAGTATTTCGAGCGAATACCGCGTACAAAAGGAAAGCCGCAAGCAGGGGACGTTGCAGTTTTTATGCCGACAAAAGGGAATAAATACGGGCACGTGGCAATTGTTATTTCGGCAGACAATGAAAGTATGCGCGTATTTGAACAGGATGGCTTTGCACAAACGGGGACGTATATTGTTACCCGATCGTATACCTATATTTTAGGTTTTTTGCGAAAAAAGGAAGGGATTGGATGATTGTCGGTAGATGTTTTGTATTATTTCTTTTATTCGGTTTTGCATTTGCTGCGATATTTTTAAACCTGTTTTCAGGAGAGGAACATGAAAAATGAAAAGATTATTTTTTTGCTTGCTTGTCTGTTTTTGTTTTCCGGCTGCTGCACACGAGGCGGAATACACAATCTCGGAGACGGAGTTAATAAGGTTAGAGACAATCTGTCAAAACTTGGAGACGAGCAAACAAGCGCAGCAATTACTAATACAGAGCTTGAGGGAAAAATTGAACAAAGCGGCGAGCTTGCAAGCGAGCTTGAAAAATCAATTACAGATGGAGCGGGAAGTATTGAAGAGTTTAAAAAAATCCTACAGCGCATACGAAACAGAGGCGCAGGCGGCACTAAGCAAAATGACGGAAGACAATCACAAAAAGGAGTTGAAAATTGAAAAGCAAAAGCGGGCTATTGTGATTTTGTCAGCTGTTGCTGGAGCGGCTTTTATTGCTCTCGGTGCGATGGTGTTTTTGAAGGTAAAAAAACTATTTTAGCAGGAGGTACGAGAAACCTTGAATATTGATAACAGAGTTCTTGCAGTTTTGCGAGTATGCAAAAACGAAGCGGAAATAGAGGATAGTTTTGAGCGCTTTCACATTAAAAATTTAAAAGACAAGCAAATCTATCTTTTAACTGCAATGCTTAATAATGATTATAGCATGACGGATGGAAAAACAACACAAAAAGAATTGTATAAAATGACAACTGCCTTGTTTTTCAATGTAAGACGGTTGTCAAATGTTCTTAATAAGCTAGATATGCTGGGGCTTGTGTTAAAAACAGAAGAGGAGACGCCGCCTCTTTTCAAACAATTAAAAGCATGTAAAAGCAAAGAAGACATTGACTCCGTTTTTTCTCATGCGGGTATTGATGAGGCGAGCGAGCGCATAGAGAGCATCCGAAACTGAGCGTACAAGAGGAATACGAATTTGAATGCGAAGTATTACTTCATAACGGGCAATTACACTAATTATAGTAAGGAGAAATAAATGATATTGACAATTAGACAAGATGAGCATTTTCGCATAATGAAAACACTGAGCGGTTTTATAGAACTTGATACTGGAAGCGAGCGGATGGAAAGAGTGTTGGAAAAAGCGGTAGGACATAAATATATCCGAAAGGTGCCGAAAAAAAGCGGTAAGGGATTTTATTATATGTATGCTGAAACGTTTAAAAAGCCTTTTACTTTCTTAAAAACAATGTTTAATATTCACTCAAAAAAAATAGATGATGAGTTTGAAAAAGAAAGCATTGCGAAAAATTACGGTGTGGATAAACAAACATACGCAGCGCATGTTCTTGAGTACCTAACCAATAGGCTTAAATGGGATGGGATTTTCAGTAAAAAAGAATCACGAGAAAAATATAAGACAGCTGTTAAAAAGCCTGTAAGCGGCACAGCAGAGCCAGCGGGCAAAACGCAAAGCAAGGGAGAAAGCCCTGAGAATAAAAAAGAAACTACCAGCCAAACCGAAAAGAAGGCGCAACCGGTACTGAAAATAAACCGCAGCCTCATGTATAAGGTGTGGAGCTTATACAATAAACAAGAAAAAAGCGTAAGTGTCGGAGATGACGACGGAAACAAAATAGGCGGAGCAACAGTAAAAGAAGATTTAAAAAAACTTACCTCAGTACTTGAGACGGGTAAGTCTTCAAGTGTGCACCATAAGGACTTAGGTGAAATAATCGTTGATGTGGGAAATACCGGAAAGTCCGGCTATGGGCTAAAACATATTATTGAACAGCGTTATAGCAAGGACGGAAAAAATGAAGATGAAATTACGGCTCTTTGTATTCTTTTGCAAGATGCAATGAAGGATGGTAGTTTTAGAAAGAATGACAATCATTTTGCTGAAATAATAAAAAATGGAGTAATGGCTGTTGTGTCAAAACAACGGAATGGTGATAAAGAACAATGGCTTTTAACCGGATATGATTTGCATAGTAAAAAAGAAGAGGCAACAGACGCTATACAGACGGTGATCGCCAAATATAGCTACACGCCTGAATTCTCCGATTTAAGAAAACAGGTGGGAGCTGTTACCGCCTCTCTACAGACCAGTATACCACAATCCGGCATAAATAGCAATCGCTCTGAAGCAATGAAAGGAAATCAAAACGCAAAAAAAGATTTTGCGGCGCAAGAAAAAGAGCGGGCAAAAAAGAATGAAGCACGCAAAAAAGAAGGCTTACCGCAAACGGGGCTTTTCGAACGGGAGAGCGCACTCAAAGACGCAACATGGGATCCGAACAGTGAGCAATACCGTTATCGCGACACCGGCTATATTGCAGGCAGTCGCAAGGAGCTTGCTCAAAACTATATTAAGCAAATGGCAAAAGCCGAAGAGCAAATACTTGAACATGAAATCGACTGGGAAGGGTTAGAGGAAAACCCTCGAAGCGCAAAAGAGCTTATAAAAAAATCAAACGTGTTCGGCAAGGTTAATTTTAATACGCTGATAAAAAACGGCATGGCAAGAGGAGCGGCTTTTTTAATCGACAGAGTCTATGCTTCTGTTGCAACAGAAGCTTTCGACAATCCCGAAGGAAGGCATAATTATGTTATCGCAATAAACGGTTTACGTGGGCGGTTGGAAGATTGTAAAACAGTACAAGATGTAATAGATACTATTAATGAAATAAACGATGAAAGACAGGGAGTGTTTTTATCAGTTCGACAACAACAAAAATACTTAGATTTAAAAAAAGAATACGATGAAGTGCATAAAAAAAAGCATGATATTGAAATGAAAGAAACTGCTTTAATGGATAAGTTACGACGGGAGAAATACGGAGCTAAAATAAGTTTTACTGAGCTTGAAAAAACTCCCGAAATACAGGCGTTTCAAAAAGCAAATGGATGGGATTCAAATGTTGATGTAGGGGATGGAAAAACTCGATCCGGATATTTTGAAAAAGAAAGGGTGGCAGCACGGGAAAGGCTTCAAGCTTTTGAAAAAGAAGCAAATGAAAAAGCCATTGCCTCAAATTCACTTTATGCGGCGTGGAACTCGTTAGGAAATAAATTTATCGCCACGATAAACTACAGCGGTTTTGGCGGGTCTGCAACTTTTGAAAAGCACATACAACAAGCAAAACACGGAAATTATGATAATTGGGAATGGAAAGAAACAGGAACACTAAAAGGGAAACGTTCTGCAAAGGGAAAAGGACGGGCAATTTTTCAATTGATTGTTGCTTCAAAATTCAGTAGAAAAGGCGGGCGAAATGTAAAAGCACATTCTACCGAAGAGCTTAAGAAAATGTTTAACTTGCGAGACATTCAGTCCGGGAATTGGGTATTGAAAGACCCGATGAGCGCAAAGTTTCATGTTGATCATGCGTGCGAGGCTTTTGCAGATTTGGCGGATATTACCGGCATTCCAGATAGTCTTATTTCACTAAACGGACGGCTCGCTCTTGCAATTGGATCGAGAGGAAAGTCAAAGGCTGAGGCACATTATGAACATGTGGAGCGTGTTATCAACCTCACAAAAATGAAAGGAGGCGGAAACCTCGCACATGAATGGTTTCACGCTTTCGACAACCTCATTTCAGAGGCTATGGTAGGTGGAAAAATCGATGTTTTCTTAACAAACCCTATGAATCATTTAAGCAAAAAACAGCAAGACCTACTTACTGAGTATATGAGGATAAAAAACAATACTTCATATTCACAAAAGTATAAGGATTTCCTACTTGACACCCAAAGAGATAAACTGAAAAAAGCAGGAATTACTCCTCCCGTAGAAAACAGTCAAGAAGAACACGTACTGCAAGTGCGGACAGCTTTTGACAATCTTGTAAAAGCTATGACAGAAGGGAATACACCGATTAAACAAGAAGTTGAGTATTCAAGTGCAGACTATAAGCTTGCAAAGTTCAATTTTGATAAAGCCACAAGCGGGCTCGCAGAGAAAATACGGTATGCAGGCAGCCTAGAAAAAGCAATTGAGCTTGCACACAAGTTCTGGGGAATACCAATTACAAAGAATGAGGTAAAACAGAAAAACGAATGGATTAGAATGATTTGTGCATACTACGGAAACGCTGAAGGCGGACGGGCAGCAATTGATAGCGGCAAAAAGGGTTCTGCTTTTCATGAAGATGCAAAAGCTCTTGACAGCGGGAAAGCAAAACCGTATTGGTCAGCTCCACATGAAATGGCAGCACGGGCGTTTTCTGCATATATTGACGATATGCTAAAAGCAAGCGGAAGAAAAAATGATTATCTTGCATATGCTACCGAAAATGATGATTATGACAGTGGGGATGACGAAAATGTAGCGAAGCCTTACCCCGAAGGCGAAGAACGAAAAAAAATCAATGCCGCCTTTAAGCAGCTTTTTGACGTTGTAAAACAAACAGGCGCGATCCGGAAAGCGATAGCGGTTGAACAAAAGAACACAGTTAAAAAAAACATAAAGGAAAAGATACGATATATTTTAACGGTAAAAGTTCCTGTCAGCAAAATGAAAAAATCATTTGAAGAAGGCGAACACCCTCGAGGCGAGAACGGAAAGTTCACGGATAAGGGGAGCCTGAAAAGCGTTTCAGATGTTTTTGATATTTCTGATGATGATTTTAGCAATTCAACGAAGAATTTTAAGTTGCCAAGTTTACCTGATTTTTTTTTAGCTACCATTGGCGTTGAGAAAAAAGATGTTTTGCTCAAGAGGTCAATAATCGAAAAAAACGCAACACGCCATGAAGAGATTGCCTCTCCATCTGAAAGCAAGATGATTCTTGCAAATGCTCTATACAATAATAATATTGCAATGCTTTGCAAACCAAGCAATAAACCTAATTATTGGTCAGCTGTTAAAGTTGGGGAAAATTATTGTGTTGCGGTAATTGATACGGATACAAATAAGAAATATCACGAAATTGTTGGTTGGAGAAAAGTTAATAAAAAGGGATATGAAAAAATGATAAGACAAACCAAGCGTGAGGGCGGGCAATTCCTCATAACGAACGGTAACTCCGAACGGTCAGCTGCCCTTTCTGATCTTACGCTTGGTTTAAAAAGTATCGGGGACGCACAGATACAAAAGTCTCCCGCATACGTCCGAAACGCTTCCCCGTCTACTTCTAATATACCACAATCTGCGGAAAAATCAAGCATCCCAAAAGCTAAAGACTTCTTAAAAAAGAAAATGCCGTTATGGGAAAAACCTATAAACGGCATTCAAAAATCATCTGTGGACGGGCTCCCCACAATCAGCCGTTTGGATAAGTCCAAACCCGGCAGCCCCCGACTTTCTGCTCGTGATGATACCTTATTATCGTCTAATACTGCGGAAAAATCAAGCATGCAAAAAGCGATGGAAAAAGCCTTTATAAAAGTATTTGTAAAAAAGGTAGCGGAAAATATCTATAAATCGCTTACGTATTCAGGATACCCGTTACAGGGCAGAACAAAAATACACGGCATGGATATTTCAATCGAAAATAAAAAAGGCAGCGTGCGAAGCGGCGTTGATAAAGACGGGCACGAATGGGCTATTAAGATGGCGTATGATTATGGTTACATTCGCGGCACTGTCGGCAAAGATAAAGACCATGTAGACGCTTACATCGGGAACAATCCCGAAAGCGAACAAGTATTTATTGTGCACCAAAACGACCCGACAACCGGTACGTATGATGAAGACAAGGTTATGCTTGGGTTCAATTCCGCAGCGGAAGCAAAAGCCGCCTACTTGCGCCAATACGATAGACCTGGTTTTTTCGGCAGCATGGATGAAATGAGTATTGAGGAGTTTAAGGAAAAAGCATTTGATAAGAAAAACAAGGGAAAGATGATTGCGTAATGTGGCGATGATTTGTCAAAGATAAGGTGTCATCAGCTAATGTAGTATTCTCATTTTTTTGAGGCAATTTTTTTTGTGATATACTGCAAAAAAAGAGGTGAGAAAATTGAAGGAGGCAATATTAAGAGTAGCGGAATGTGGGAGTGGCTATAAATTTCAAGGCTCAAGATTTATTCACTTAAGCCCCGATTCCGGAGAAGAATTCAGAGATGAATTTTTAATACCGTTTCTTAAAAAAAATAAAACCGCGTGCCGGTTGTGTGTTGACTTTGCCGGCACTGTTGTGTTTACTCCGGGATTTTTGGAAGAAAGTTTTGGCGGAGCAATTCGGCGCGGGTTTCAAAAAGAGGTACAGAAAATTCAATTTAAAAATATTCCGCCTGAAATAAAAAAAGAACTTTTACGGTGGATAAGAAAAACAAGGGAAAGATGATTGCGTAGAGGCAAACTCATTACTTGACGTACAAGGAAAAATAGTATATATTGATAAAAGCTGCTTTTATTGGCAGCATTTTAATAAACCTGTATAGTACGGCCTCCCACTTATCCGGGATAGGTCGGAGTTACGGGTTTTTTTTTACCTATGGAGGAAAATTTCTATTCGTTTGCAAGTTACCGATATAACCGAAACCGATTTTGATTTAGTTTTACGGCAAAAAGGCGTTGATATGAAGATAGGGATAGATATAGCCACACTTGCCTATAAAAAACTGGCTGATCAAATTGTTCTTATAACAGGTGATAGTGATTTTGTCTCTGCTGCAAAACTTGCACGGCGGGAAGGTATCGATTTTATAGTTGATCCAATGGGGCATAAAATTTTACCTGATTTAATGGAACATATTGACGGCTTACGATCATATTATAGGCATAAGCAGCTCAAAGGCTCATTTGGACAGAAAGAACAAGATGTTACATTATTTCCTTATTAACTTAACTGACTGTTGAAGAAATGTTTTCAATAATGAAAGAAGTTGCGGAAACTGCACTTCGATATTACATTTATTGAATTCCCCTCTTGATTATTTTTAAAAAAAATATATAATAAGTGCAACAGATTAAAAATAAAAATCTGTAACTGATATTTTACATTTTTAGCTGCTTGCCGTTGTATGGCTCTTTTACGGGCGCGGCGGAATAACGGGCAGGAGAAAGCGGCACTTTTAAAAGAAGGCTGTGAATTTATTTACAAGGTCTGAAAATGAGCAAGGACTCTCATTTTTTACGACTGACGGGCGAGGTACGCTCTTGTAAGTGAGTTCACAGCCTTTTTTTTTGCTTTTTTCAAAAAAAGCTAAGGGCAGTTTTTGGAAGTTTTAAACTCCTTGCACTCTGTTTCGGCGAGGCGAGGGTTTAAGCTTCCGTTATCAAAGCATGAGGAGGGGAACAAGAGAAAACGATGGACGAAAAAGAGAAGCGTATTTATCTACAGATGGAATTAAAAAAAGGCTCTTTTTCAAAAGATGAATCGGGGGATTTTATTTTTGATGTTGAGGCAAGTAATGAAAACTTAGACCTTGAACAGCAAAAAGTTTTACAACAAGCCCTTCTTGATTCAAAAGACTACTTTTTAAAAAACGGGGTTATCAGCAAAGACCATTTGCACCAGTCAAGAATTCTTGAGGGCGGAAATGCAAAAATGGTTTTTGATGAAGACTACGTTATCGGAGAGCCATTGAGCGTGTACACAGACGGCAGCTCTACTCGTGTTCGCGGCAAGCTCTACAAAAACAATAAATACGCAAAGAAGTTTATCGAGCTATTGGAAAACGGCTCAACACGAGTTAAGGCAAGTGTCGGCGGCATTTCTCCAATTGTAGAAAGAATCCAAGAAGGCGGGACGGATTTAGGGCGCATTGTTTCGGTGTTATGGAATGACTTGGCTCTGACGATTGCTCCGGTTAATCCGACTGTCGCTCCTGCATATGTAGTTAAGTCTTTAAGCAGCTTAGAATTTGTGAAGGCACTGTCAGCGGGCTACGGCACCGATTCGGAAGCCTTTACCGGCGGGAGGACTTTAATTCCCGAAGATATCGAAGGAAATAAGAGAGGGAAAAACGAAGATGGAAAAAACATTTTAACTGCATTAGTTGAAAAAGTGGTTGATGGGACTATTACGGATGAAAGGGAGGCAAGAGCCTATTTATCCGGATTAGGCATTGAAGAGGATACAGCTGAAAAATATATCCAAGCTGTACTGCAAAATCAAGAAAATATTTTGGAGGATTTTTTAATGAGTAAAGGAAATTACTGGGATGATGTTATGACCAAAATGCAAAAAGCATTTGGTAAGTCAAAAGGGAAAGAGGATGACGAAAAAAAAGAAGACGAAAAGCCTGAATTAGATGATAAGGACCTTATCGATGATGATGAGGAACTTGAGGGTGTTAGCGATGACGATGACGATGACAAAGATAGCGAAGAGTTTGTTACAAAAAGCCTTGATGCAACAGTAGCCTTAGGCGAAATAACAAAGAATATTGCAGAACTTAAAGAACAACTCGCTACGCTTACTAAGTCTTTTCAGCATAGCCGCGAAAAACAAGAAGTCATGGGAGAAGGTTTAACCGCTGCAATGAAGCGGGTTGAACAACTTTCAAATGAGCCCTTGCCGCGCAGTGCTGTTATTTCAACACGCGGACAACAGCCGATGGCAAAAGGCGGTGCTGCTGCAATGGTGCGGCATGGGCAATTTACACAAGCCGACAAGGAGACCGCAATGGAGGTGCTTTCAAAAGCAATCGAAAACGGCGAGATAACTTTACACGAATTCGGAAAAATTGAAGCACAAATCAATAAGTCCCTGCAGAATCCCGCATTCCAGCTTGACCAAAAGTATGTGCGGTTTTTGCAGGAAAAGTTAACAAAATAAGGATGAGGAGGAAAAAAGATTATGGGTTTTTTTACAACAGTAGAAACAGCTTCTGTGAGTGAGGCAGAACTTTTAAAATCATTGCAAGCCGGTTACCAAACCGACTCTGCACAGATGGTAGGCGGACGAACTTTAATACCTGAGGATATTGAAGGAACAATGGTTAATGCTATGCGCGAGCAAAAGGAAGATTGTAAGTTTGTAAATAGTGTTAAGAAAAAATCAGTGAACTCGACTATTCATGAGTATAATCGCCGCACCGGTGTAGGTAATTATAAGTACCTGACAACGGAAGAAGGCGGAGGCTCTGAAACAAGTGATCAAGAGCTTGAGCGAAAAACTGTAAAGATTAAATATCTGCAAGACCGCAGAGCTGTTACCGACCAAATGGCATTAGTTGACGGTTTTGAAGATGCGTACACAAGTGAAAAGATAGCAGGTACTCTTAATGTTTTAAAAGCTGCTGAATACTTTTGTTTTCATGGTGATGAAACTGTCGTGCCTACACAGTTTGACGGTGTTTTGCGTCAGATTGAAAAGTCGAAAAATGCAAACATTTACGATGTCCGCGGCAAGAGCATTGCAACGGTGGGCGAAAGAATAATTACCGATCCTGTAGGAATGATTTTTGAAGCGGGCGGAGATGCCAATAAACTTTTCTTTCCGCCAATTTTGGCGCAAGATATTCAAGACCTTATAAGGGACCGAATCCGCTTTGGTACTTCAGGAAGCGGTGCAATGAACCTTGTCGTTGACCAGTACCCGACGCCGTACGGTTCCACTATATATTTTGGGCAGGAAGCCGGTGCAGATAAGTTTTTCCATGTAAAAGGCTTAGTTACTGCTGACGGTTCGCCTCTGAAACGCCCGAAAGCTCCTACTGAAGTAACGACAACAAGTGCAGCCGATGGAAAATCAAAGTTTGCGGCAGCCGATGCCGGAAATTATAAATACACCGTTCACTCAGTCAATAAATACGGAATATCGGACGGCAAGGAAATAGACGCTTCTGTTGCGGTAAGTGCAGGACATAAGGTTACTCTTAAAATAAAAGCAAGTGCCGAAAACACAGAATCAGGCTATGTTATTTGCCGCTCTGCAAAAGACGGGGATGTAGTAATGGAGATGGTGAGAATAGGAAAAGATGAAAGCGGAACAACCGAGTTCAATGACTTCAACATCGAATTGCCGGGTACTGCTCAAATGGTTTTCTTAACTGAGAAAAAAATTCAGGAAGTAATTAACTGGGATCAGTTCTGTCCATTGCGTTCACGTCCATTGTACGAAAGTAACAGAGCCGAGATACCTTTCCTCATTCAGCTTTTTGCAGCTTTGGATGTTAAGGCTCCCGAGTGGTGCGCTATTGCAAAAAATATCGCATACAGAGGCGGCTTATATTACTAGGTAAAAGCAAAAAGAGCTAGGAGTGCTTAAGTCGTGAAATCTTAAGCACTTTGAAGCTCTTTTAAAAAAACAGGGGGTTATTATGTCAAAAAAAGAAACTGAAAATAAAAAACAGGGGGTTATTATGTCAAAAAAAGAAACTGAAAATAAAAAACAGGGGGTTATTATGTCAAAAAAAGAAACTGAAAATAAAAAACTTGATGCAGCACAAAACAATCAAGAAACCGAAGGAGGAAATAAATTAACCGAAAACACTTCCGGTGAAAATCAAAATCCTTCAAACGAAAATACGAGTGTTCAAAATGAGGAGGCTCTGAAAACCGAAACGCAAAATAACAAAGATGCTGCGGGCGGAGAAACTCAGAAAGAGAACACAGACGTAAAAGAGGAAAATAAAAAACCTCAAAAGTCAACCGGCAGTAAAAGACGTATTAAAAATGAACAACTCAAAAAGAAAAAAATCATTGTCTTTGACGGTTCTACAGTTTCGTTCGATGAAAAAGGAATAGCGGAGCTTGAAGAGAAATACGCTGAATATCTTTTGACTATTCCTACTTACTCTGAAGTATAAGCTAAGGAGTGTATAAATGCTTGAAGTGGTTAGTGCTAAAAATTATTGCATTATCAAAATGCCAAACTCTACACAGGAATACAGGCTTGAAAGGAAAGCAGGTATTGACGGCGAGTGGGAAACGCTGACCGCTTCAGGCTTTATAAAAACAACAACGGAGCCTCCCGTTCCGGTTAAAGATGTTTACTTAGATAAAAATGTCAAGGACGGCGTCTACGGGTATCGGGTGCAGGATGTAACAAACGCCGCAGCGGATTGGGAGTATTCAGTTTGGGTAAAGTGCGGCGCGGGAAAACCTGTCGGCTATACATTCGGCAATTATAAAGCACCTGAAGGACAGTGGGGCGAAATTGTTACGCCGGATGATTTACATTACACCTATCTTTGGGGTGTTGATTTTAGGGCAAGTAACGGAATGCCTTATACTGATGAACAGGTGCGCTTTCATATCAACTCTTCGCTGCGTGAAATGGAGCGAAGGCTCAATATTACAATTGAAAAAAAACGCATCGCTTGTGAGCCGCAACGGCGGGGATTAAAAAAAGGCGTTGACTATGACGAAGAAGAATCGTTTTATAGTTTTCATCAATCCCGCATTCAGCGGCAGGGATTTATTCCTACGCGGAAAAGACCTGTTATAAAAGTTTCAAAGCTTGATTTATTGAGCCGCACCGAAAAGGTGCGAAGTCTTATGGATTGTTACACGCTTGATAAAACAAAGGGCTTAATCAAATTTTTTAATCGTCCTTTTAGAATGAGCGACACACGAAAAGCAATACACACTTCTATTTCTCCTTATGGAGCTGCGACATGGGAGAGCAATCTTTTTTACAGTATTGATTATGTTGCAGGTTATGAAAGCTCTGACGATGTGCCGGCGGATTTGCGGGCAGTAATCGCAAAGCTCTGCGCTGTTGAGTTATTGAATATCATTGGAGACGGACTTATCTCGGGCTTTTCATCTTCAAGCCTTTCGATGGATGGAGTAAGTGAAAGCTTTAGCTCCACTCAATCTGCAACCAGTGCGTACTATGGCGCACGCATTAAGGTGTATGAAGATGAATTAAAAAATTATATCGAAGAAAACAAAATGAAGTTCGGGCATGTGGTGATGGGAGCGTTATGAGAACAGTTTTACTATTGAGAAAATCAGCTGAAAGTGAAAAGTTTATTTTTAACGCAATAAAGAAAAAAATACTTGACTATTTAGCAAGCTTAGAAAAAAAAGAAAAAGCGGCAATTGAAAAAGCTTTTTCAAAAATGCTTATGCTTGCAAAAGGTGGCAAGGGTTTGCCTGTCGGCACGGTACGAGATTGGAAGGGAAAAAAGTTTATTAAAACTGCACCCGGAAAATGGAAGCCGAAATATGAAAGCCATTCACGCGGTGCAAAATTAGCGATTAGTGCGTTAAAGAAAAAGATTGCCGCTTGCGATACCGCAAAAGACATGATGAATGTTATGCTTGAAAACAGGGACAGGTTTAGCGACAAGAACGGAAACCCCTTACCCTTTGTTCAAGAGTTAAGCAAGTTTATTACAGAGACGCAGGAAAAGAAAAGAACCGGAGGTGCAAGTAAAAAAGAAACGTTATCAGAAAATGATAAGAAATATTACAAAACACTGCTTATAGACACTGCGGAAAAATTTCGAGTAGGTACCGGGACAAAGGACGAATATCAAAAATACTTAGGAGAACCGATTAATACCCCCTTAGGTATTGTGAAAATGGGAGAAAATCAATACCAAAAATTTGTAAAAAATAATAGGCAAGATTTATTCATTGCAGCTCACGATACATTAAAAGACCCCGCTCTCGTATTTACGGCAGAGAATGGGGCAAAAGTATACACAAAATGCTTTCTAACAAGTAAGGGAAAACAGAAAAACATTGTATCAATTACGATTGATAAGGGCGATGTTTCTGTATCAATTTCTACACATGAAGAACGGCTTAACCAAATATTTAAGAAAATAGAAAAAGCCGGCATTCTTTATGAAAAAGAACCCGGCTCACGAGACGGCACTGTACACCGAAAAGGTGCAGCCGATAGGGATGGCATTACGCACATCCCTACTACTAGTATACCTGATTCTGATAAAAAAACAAGTGCCGGTTTAGAAAAAAATCACAAGCAATATTATGCGGCAGAGCATACAAGCGGCGACGAGGCGGGAAAGTTTACGAATAAGGGAGCTGAAAAGAAATGGTATGAAAAGCCTCCAGCAACAGAAAAAGAGTTACTCGATTTTGCAAAAAGGGCGATAGAAGAAAACGCAAACGAAAGGCTTTTTGTAGGACATGTAAGCAGTGAAGCACAAAAAAGAATAAAAGAGGTAACAGGCTTAGATGCAAAAAGTATTATTCTTGATAGCAATTCTGTTCGACATGTGATGAACAAAGAAGCTCATAATTTGGAACTTGAGGATTTGAAATATATGCAAGAAGTTATAAATGATCCATCGAGTATAAAATTATCAGAACGAAAGCATCGTTATAACCCTGTAATTGAGTTTCGAAAAGACATTAATGGAGAAATAACATTTGTCGAAGAGTTTCGATCTAACAGAGGACAGCTTGAATTAGTTACGTGTTATCGAAAAAAAAGAAAGTCTGCCGTCAAGGTCTCAATGCTGCGTAAAAGTACGCCCCCTGAGACTAACGTCCGAAACTGTGATGACGGTCAGACAGATATAAGTATATCACAATCACAAGAAAAATCAAGTATAAAAAAGGCAGGATAATTTATATGCTGTATTTTTTAAATAGACCGCTCATTTTAGAGCACGTAATAGTAAAAGCTTTTGATGATTATTTTAAGGCATTGCGCACACAGGAGTATTACCGGAACTGGAGTATTCACGTTACGAATGAACACCCCTTTTCTTTGATGATACCTGATTTTACTTATAACGCAAGTATATTCCCTTGTGTTGTGGTGTCAACCGAAAGCGATGAAAAACCTTCGGAGTTGATGAACCTTGTAGAAAGCAGTTTTTTTATTCTTGAAAAAACGGATATCCCGTTACTTGAAGAAGAAGGCTATGTACTTTGCGATGAGTTAAAAAAAGATTTAGAAAATGAGTTTGCAAAAAAAGAAAAGCTCTGCGGAGTATCACGGGTAATACGGCGGCAAGAGCGGATAAGTATAGAAATATGGAGCGAGAATATTCAGCTGAAAAATGAATTGTATGAAATGTGCCGCTTGTTTCTTGCAGGCGGCATAAAGGATGCGCTTGCCGAATATCGCAAGAAAAATAATGTAGTCATTTTTGACAACACCATACAGGGGGATCGAAGCGGGAATTTTAATTATGACTTCGGGGTAAAACTTGCAGGCAGCCGCTTAAGTTTTAACGCTGATTATTTTATTGAGCAATCAATAATCGATACAAAAATCGATGGAAATAAAAACATTATTTGGGAGGTGATTGATAATGTCAAAGGAAGTAAGTGAAAAACAAATAGGTATTACTACATTTTTTCAAAACCGCAAGGGTGAGTATGATGATGAGGTAATTTTTGTTTTGCAGAAAATGTATGCGGATGTGGCATTCACAGAAGCGCAGTGGGTTTTAAAAGTGAACGAGTTTTTAGAACAAAAAATTGTGTAAGGATTTGGGAGGAATAACAATGGGAGTAAGACCAAGAATTTTCGAAAGTGCGGGACGGAGGACAAGTCATCTTCAGCCGGGAGTGTTTTCTCGATCCGCGTCAATTAAAGGGAAAGGCGGCGGGGTTTCCGCAAGTAATCTTGTAGTTTTAGGTTATGCAATTGCGGGAAAGCCGAATACATTATATGAGTTTGGCTCTCTTGAAGAGGCACAAGCGGTATTAAAGGGAGGCGAATTGCTGGAGGGAATAGCACACGCCTTTAGTCCGGCAAAGGGCTATACACCGCAGAGCGTTTTTGCAATGCGTGTCGGAAATGCGGAGCAAGCAACCCGAACACTTAAAGCGGGCGGAACGGATGTATTAAAACTTTTTTCTAAAGAATACGGAGTTGGAGCAAACAGCTTACAATTAAAGCTTACCAATGATTCAGGTGCGCACACAGTAACTCTTGTGTTGAAAAACGGCACAAAGACTGAAACTATCGGACCGATTAAAAATGAGCTATTAAAAATAAAATATACCGGCACGGGGGCAGCCTGCAAAGTTTCGGTACACACCGATGCGTTAAAAATTGAAGTGCCCGATAAAACGGTAGACGGCATAGAAATTCTTTTTGAGGAATATCCGACTATTGAAGCTGTGGCAAATAGGCTTATTGCAAAGGGCTGTTATGTTGCGTCAATAAATACAAATGCGGAGCCTACCACTTCATCGAGGGAATTAGATTTTATTGCAAAAGAAACAGCAAAAAAAGATGAAGACTTTTTTATGTTCGGCAATCTTTATGCAATGATTAAAAAACTTACCGAAAGCGATTTTATCGACAAGGTAGAATTACTTTCGCATGATAATAATCTTCCTGAAACCGATTCAGATTTTGTCAATTTTGCGGGAGGTGTCGGCGCAAGTGAAATAGCTCTTGAGTGGGTTGCAGCATTGCAAGCTTTAAAAGCGGAACAAATCAATATCATTACAACACCTTGTCAAGATGAGATGATACACAATCTCATTGTCGGACATTGTGAACTTATGAGCAGTGTTGATAACCGCAAGGAGCGAACTTGTATTTTAGGCGGCGGCGTAAACGAGACAAATGAAAAATCAATTGAAAAAGCGAAAATGTTTAATAGCCGTTTATGTTCTTACACAGGTGATTCAATTAAAGCAGTCAACCCGATGACGGGGCGCATTGAAACCTTCCCCGCTTCATATTTTGCCTGTAAGCTTGCAGGCTTGGAAAGTTGTCTTGCAATTAACGAGCCGCTTACAAATAAGGTTGTTGATGTTGTTGAGTTTACTAAAAAACATTCGCCTACCGATTTTAAAAAACTTATTCAAGCAGGCGTATTGGCAGGCGGTAAAAATGATGACGGAGCACTTGTTACAATTAGAGCTATGACAACCTATCAGGGAGACACCTTACAAGATGTTGAGCGCAGTATGGTGCGGGAATCAATATACATGAGCATGGATTTACGCCAACGGCTTGGAGCTGCAATCGGCACACCGGGAATATCCGGAAGTTTAGAAGATGATTTAGCAACTCTTTTGCAGGCGGCTAATGATTGGTTTAGCGCAGGCTTAATTTTAAAAAGTGATGACGGGGAGCTTATTTGGGGCATATCAACTCGAGAAGAGGGGGATACAACATTTATCACGTTTAGTAGATATTTGGTAGCTCCAAGAAACTTTATTTTTATTACGGAAAACAATCATGTGTATTCCGGATCGGCTGTTACGGTCGCTATATAATTTTTTTAGGAGGATAGGAAATGCCATTACCGAGAGTAAGTGAAAAAATATTAACCGAAGGATACCGCTGTTATGTTAGATCCGGGAAAAATGCGAGTACCGCAAAAGTTATAGGCTTTGTAGAAAGCTTTCGCGCTTCTTTATCGTACATGACACAAGAGGCACGAGTACTGGGAGAATTAGTTCCTGTGTCGATTGATGCTCAAGGAGTTTCATGCTCAATAAGCATGTCAGGGTTTTTACCATCGAAGGATGTAATAAAAAACGGTATATCGATAAGTAAAACAAATGATGTAAAGATATCGCTTTACACCTTTTTCCCCAGTCCGAAATCAATCCGCGATGATAAGGTTGTTACGAAAATTCCATACATGGACTTCAAGGATGAAGACAATGGAAATATAGTAGCAACGTTTGAAGGTATTATCGTTGATTCAGGAACTATAAGCGGACAAGGTTCAAGTTATGTAAAAGGCGATGTAAGCATGAAAGCTCTTGATTGGAGCGTACAAGAACACAACAATTCATTTTTGAAATAACATAAAAAGGAGCAATAAAAAGAAATGGAAATAAAGGTAGTTGAAAATGCGGTGCCTGTAACGGGCACGGATATTGAAAATAAATCTTTAAGCGATTCAAAGCGCGAAGATTTATTTATACAGCTTTTGCTTGGGCAGGATGCAACAGGCGAAATAGAAACTTCGCGCGGAAGTTTTACGGTAAAGTTTCCGAAAGAAAAAGACCGCCTGCAAATTGGGCGTCTTATGGGTATAAACAGATGCGGTATTCCTGCCACAAGTTTTGATATTGATACGGAAACCAGGAATCTTGTTTGTTCAACGTTGAACGTGGTTATCGTTAAAGGACCTGAATGGCTTGAGGCGGTAAAGAAAAAGCAAAACGGTTTTAGATTTGAGGAGGTGCCTTGCGATGAGTTTTTAATCGAACTCTACCAAAAGGCATGTGAGTTTCGTGATCAGGTGCAAGAACGCCTTAAGGCGGGGACAGAAGAGCTTACAGGAGTATCTACCGGAGAAAGTGCTGCTCCTATTGTGGACAATGGTATTTTTGACGGGCTTGAAGGAAGTGCCGACTGATGAATGGACGTTAAAAATACTGTATGAGTTTTCGCTTGAGTATGATAGAGATGAATTTAGAATGCTTAGGCAAATGGAAAAAATGGAAGAGCAAAAAGTTGCGGCTCCTAAAAAAGCCGTAATGAAAAATCTTGGGTATTCTGAAATGGATTTGTTAAAAGAATAGGAGGAATATAGTGGCAATGACAATGCCCGCGCTTGGCAAGGCGCTTGAAGATTTAACAAAAGCTTATAATGATTTAAAAAAAGAGCTTAAAGATAACGGCGGTATGCATAATGCGTTATTTCTTGCTGTAGAAAAATCATTAAAAGCTGTACAAGCGGCAGTAAGTGTAGATGATTTTATAACAGGACAAAAAGAAAAGGTTCTTACCGACAGTACTCCTGTAAGTTTACAAGGATTTGTGCAAACGGTAAAAGATGAAGACGGTTTTATTCTTGTTGCAAATGGGCTTGATGTTTTTAAAACCGGAACGAGGTATGGTATCTCCTCTGATTTTAGAGCAACGACTTATGTTATACCCGATTATGCGCAAATTGTTTGCATGAGCAATAAACGCGGCGTATTATCTGAATCTGATAAGATACAAGCTATGGCAAACGGGAGCATAAGCCTTGAGTTTTTATATGAGCCTGATGCTCCCGATGAAGAAATATCTTTAAATTTTGTCGTAGGAAATAATGAGGGCGAGTATAAGGGCGAAGTTGAGTGGAGCAATATAAAAATTGAGACTATCAGTTTTGAGTTTTCACAAAACCAAAAAGAGATGGCACAAAAAGCTTTAGATGCGCACGTTGAAAAAACGGAACACTACCATAATGTAATTCGGAATAAGAACGGCTCAATTGCGGTGCCCAATCCTCAAGGCGATAATGAAGCTGCAAACATGAAGTTTGTAAAAGAGGAAATAAAGGCGCATCTTGCGGAGCTTGTCGACAATGCGCCTGAAGAGCTCGATACACTCAAAGAATTGGCGGACGCTTTAAAAGCAAATGAAGATGGAATGGCGGCAATAAACGCAGCCTTAACAAATAGGTATACAAAGACAGAGGCTGACGAAGCCTTTATAAAGAAGGCTGCGTTTGCGTTAAGCGGTACGACACTGGAAATCACCTTATAAACAGAAGGAAATTGATATGGCGTACGGTTTAGGCAAAAATTCACCTGTTACTCTTGCACTTGGGAAAGAAAGTTATGAGGCGATGATTGAAAGGCACGGGCAGTATGTACGCTGGAGAGTTGCTAAAAAATGCCCCTGTGTTTCTACGGGAAACCAACCGGATATTCATTGTAAAAAATGCGGGGGCTCTGGCGAGCTGTATTCGTATCAAAAAAAGTATACGGATAACGTGAGGCTTTCTGTTTTTGACGGGCTTATCGAATTACCGGAAGACATAGCGGATTGTGTTATAAAAAGTATTTACAACTATGCAGGCGTTTTGTTCGAGTTTAAAAAAGAAGATCGTTTTATTCAGCTTCAAGACAAGGAGCATACGCTTACGCAAGGAGAGACGGTAGATATAATTTTTGAGCAAGAATTAGTTTGCATTTTAAAAGAAACAAAGGCAGAGCGTATATGTAAAGGCTTTTATCGTATCCCTGATTTACGCATGCCAAAATCGACTATCGAGGGAGTATATTACAGCCCCTGTTGCGACATTCTAAAAATAGAAAACTTAAAAAGCGAAGATGGTGCCGATGTTGAAATTCTAAACTATTATAAAGATTGCATTGAAGTTCTTAGCGAAGAAGATTATCCGTATTTGATTGCAAAAAATATTGAATACATAAAACCTGTAAAGTTTATTGTCTTATCGCAAAACTTACACAAAGAAAATCTAGCCTTAATTCAAAAACACAATGGGGATGCGGTTTGCACCTTCCCGTATAAGTTTGATGTTTCCGAAGGAGATATTATTACAATTATTTCAGGAACAATGACTAACAAGGTTATTGTAAAACGAGGGAGAGAAACTGCAGATGATATCATCCCTGAATTTTTTGTTGACTCAATTGATTTAATTGAAACTAAAACAAGTGTTTTTAAAGAAGGAGAAGATTTTATTTTGATTGGGACAAACCGTATTCATTGGCTTGGAGCTGCAAAGCCTGAAGCGAATGAGAGCATGTCAATAACGTATCGGTATAATCCGACATATCGGGTTTGTCAAAATATTCCTTCCTTGCGAACAAGTGAGGATCAGCGCATACCGCGCAAAGTGGTGCTCAAACTATTTGCAAGTTATCAAAATGCTCGGAGGGTACACACGAATGGTTAAGATTAAAATAACAGCGGATAATCCCGCATTACAAGAACTTGCGGCTGCGGTAAAAAAAATAGGACGATCCGATATTCTTCCTGCAACCGATGCAACGTTTCAAGGTTGTGCAAAAATGGTAGCGGACTCTTGGAGAGCCTACGGTCAGGGACAAAAAGATATTCCGGGAGTGCCGCCGATGAAAAAGCCTTCAAGCAATTATTCAGGCGGTGTAAAGGTAAAAAAAAGCGCACCGCTTGAATACACAATATCGAATGAATCTAAGGCAGCCCCCTTACTTGAATACGGCACCGATGGTTATGATATGAAAACAACGCATCCATACGGGAAAAAAAGCAGGGTAAGTAAACAAAAAAATCCTAAAACAAAAATGATAGAACTCATTCCGTATTTGATTGTGCCCTTTAGTTGGGGAACGCCGGGAACCGTAACGTTTCAAAACACAATGACAGAAGACATTTATGCAATTGCAGAGCGCATGAAAAAAAGTGTTGTAATGGAAGAAACGCATTTTGAGGAAAACTGGGCAGGAGAAGCTATTGAGCGGCATGAATATACGTGGGCAGATAGATTAAACGAAAATGACTTAGGCAATGCAGACGGTATGGTAAGAATGTCTGACACTCCGACAGGTAAGTCAACCTATTGGACGTTTAGAATTATTTCCGCTAAGTCTCCGAAGAACAGCTGGATAAATAAGGGCATTCCCGCCCGCAATGTAACGGAAGGTTTAAAGGCTTTGCATGAAAAAGAAATAGCCGATGCAATCCAAAATGCCCTTGCAACCGATTTAGGGTAGCAATAGAGGAATAGACGCGTATGGGAATGAAAGAAGTTGCGATTAAGCTTAATTTAGAAACCGGTAGTTTCTCATCATCTGCACAAACGATATCCGATGCTTTTGATAAAATGCTTGGCAAGATGAAAGAAGCACAAGAAGTCGGCAATTTTGATTTAGCAGCACAGTATGCAAAATCGGCACAACAAATGCAGCAAGTGTATAACGGCATGGCAAACGGGAATCAAGCCGGAGGCGGAGGAATTGCAGGGTTTAATAATACAGTAGGGGGCATTTCTAATACTGCACAATCGGTTATCGGACAAATTGGTGCGGGCGATGCTGCGGGCGGTGGATTAACACTTTTAGGGAAAGGAGCCGGTTTACTTGGTAAATTAGGAACAGGCGGAGCAATTGCAGGAGCAGGACTTCTTGCGGCAGTTGGCGCCGGTTGGGGGGTAAAAAAACTTTCAGACCTTTATACATCGCATGATGATGCGGCAGAAGCATTAAATGCAAGCCTTAATAACACCATGCGCACTCGCTTTGATTTAAGTACTAAGGAAGGACGTGGAGAGTGGCGGCAATTTGCAAAAGATTATCCCGAACGAAAAAATGATTTTGAGATAAGTAAAGACGGTAAAACCATGATTGAAACATTGGAAAGCCGTTATAAGGTGAACACAAAAAATATAGAAGATGCGTTTACAAAAGCAAGTGCTGCCGCAAACAGTTTCAGCTACTCAATGGAAGACGGGTTGAGTATGGTTAAACACCTTACGCAATACGGACTTTCTTCGGGCAGTTATGATGTTGCCCGTAATGTTTTCGGCTGGTCAAGAATGATGGGAATCCAAAAAGAGGAGGCAGCAGATTTTAAAGGTACTTTTTCCCGTTACGGAAATAAGGACGCGGACAGTTTAGCGCAAGCATATCGAGCGAGCTCTTTTATGGGAATGAAGGAAGGCCAGTACAGTGAAACACTTGGTTTATTACAAAATATTTTTACTGATGGTATATCAAAAGGGTTTACAAAGTCGATTGCTGAAATAGGCAGCACAATGACTTTTTTAAAAAATGCAAGCGGCAATAATCCGTTATGGATGGGAGAACAAGGCGCAAGTCGATATCAGCAATTAAATGAAAGCGGGCGCAGTGCAACATCTCTTTCTTCGGTTTCGGATATCTTAACGTACCGAGCTATTGCAAGTTTATCGGATGCAGAAAAGGCACGCATATTAAAAGAGCACGGATTAGAATCGCAAGGCGGATATCTTGATAATATGCAAATTGCGGAACTTGGATTTTTACCGGAAATATACAAGAAAAAAATGGGTCTTTTTGAACAAATGTCGGGAAAAGGTAATAAAGCAGGGATGATCGAAATGATTAGAAAAGATACCGGCTTTGACTATATACAGGCGGCGCAGTTTTATGAGTTGATGAACAACGGGGAAATAAATAAAGACGCATATGAATCAATAACAAATGCAAGTATACGCCCTGAATATACCTCACGTGTCGGAGCATCTACCGGTTCTGCCGAATTGTGGAGGACTTGGACAGCTGAATTGGGAAAAGGTCCGGCGGAACTGACAAAATTTCTCTCGGTATTTTTATCCGGCACTCGCCAAGAAGAGTTTAATACGGGTAAGCTACCGGGCATAGGCGAAGGAAGTGTAAATAATGTTTCACTAATAAAAGAATTACAACAAAGAAAACAAGATTTAGCATTTGAACTCCAGACTCTGTATAATACCTTTTTCCCCGACCAAGAAAAAATTAAGGAAAATACGGAAGAGTTAAAAAAGATAAACGCGCAACTTGAGTTATTATTGAACGGGGAAATAAAGGTTGAAAGTCGATGATGATCACCATTCACAAAAGCCCGCAGCCAAAAATAGAAATCTTTGATTATAATGCGCCAACAGTGCCTGCTTTTACATTATCGGCACAAACCCATGAGTATACGCAACTTTTAAGCTATTCGTTTACCGAAAGCACAATGGATTTAAAGGGGCGTTTTCAGTTTAGCATTGCAGGCGGAGACAATAATCTTTTTAATGAAATACAGCCGCTTCAAATTGTAAAGATTTACGAGGGGGCAAATACTCCTGTGTTTATTGGTGTAATTGCAAATAAAGATTTAAGTTGCACAATGAGTCAAGGTGGCGTGCAACGACAAATCAATTTTTCCGGGATGAGTATTACGGGGTTAATTGCAAACTTTCAGCTCATTCTTGATATTAAGTTTTTATCATTAACACAAATAATGAGTGCGGAAACGATAAACAAGGATATGGTGTTACGCATAAATGAACTGCAAACTAAGGAACCTTTAAAAATAAAAAAGTTTTTAGAGCTTACATGGGATACATATTTAGGCTATGTAGGTGTTAGATATTTAAAACCTACCGCAGATAAAGCTCCGGTAAAAGGAAAGGCGGGAGAATCAAATAAAATAGTCTATGACATAATTAAAAACTTTATGGGGAATGATTTTTTTGAAGTAGGAGAAGCAGAAAGTATTCCTGTGCCGATTGCTAATACCTTTTTTAATCAAGGAATAAATACGGTACAACAAATATGGCAAACGATTTTAGCGCCTCCTGTGTATGAAATGTTTTCTCGGGTGAATGAAAAAGGAAAAACAAAAATAGTTGTTCGTGAACTTCCATTTAGTTTTAGGGAAAACGGAATAGTGCATAACCGTTGGGGCAAACTACCAATAAGAAAAATAAAATCACCGCACCTCGTCGATTATTCATTGCGTTTAAGTATTGATGAAGTGTACACAACTTTTTTTGCCTATATCGAGGGTTCTTCTCTTTCGGCTGATCAGTACATTGTAATTGAGCAAACTGACGGCGACAAAATAGAAAAAAAGATTTTACAAGTTGATGAAAAAAAACTTAAAACATACGGCATGAAAATGTTACAGGTTGCTTTCAGAGGCTATAAAAAACAAACGGAAAAAACGGAAACAATTACCAATGCAATGCACAAACTTTCTTTGCGCCTTCGCTCTTGGTTCGGGCGACTTGACGAAATGTACACAGGAAGCATTCGCATTATCAACGATTTTTCTGAAAAACAAATACGCTGCGGAGAGCGAGTAAGCTTTTTAGGCGGGGAGTTTTATGTTAGAAGTTGCGACCATTCATGGTCCTACGGAGGGACTCCCACAATCAGCCTACAAGTAATACGAGGCGGAAAGTATAACAAGGGAGGAGAGTTTGTAAAAGTAATGCCTGAAATGGGAACAAGCAATATCGAACTTAAATTTGACGGGGAAGAAACGAATAGTTTAGTAGATATAAGTTGGGCGAGGTAAAAAGCTATGAGAATTGTAATACGAGAGCGAAGCGGACAGGTTACCGGGCAAGTGCCGCTACAAAATACAGTGCCGAGAATAGGCATGTGGGGAACAGTAACCGATGTTGACTCTACAAGAAATGCGGTGAATGTTCGACTTACCGGCGGTGTGTTATTGGAAGATGTGCCGGTTGCCAGCTTAGACGAGTGGATATGCGAGTTTAAAGATGAGGGGTATTTATCGGGAAGCAGAAACTTACCGCCTGAAAATGCTCGGGTTTTTGTGCTGATGCCTACAGGCACCTTTGAAGGCGCTTTTGTTTTATGCTCAAGCCTTTCGATGTTTGAAAAAGAACATCAAAAGAAATTTATGAGCACAAAGGAACAACGCACTGAAAAAAATGTTGAGCGGCTTCGGGTGCGACCGGGAAAATGGATTGAAAAATACAATTATAAAACGGGACAGCTTGAACTTACCTCTTCGAATGAAAAGGTAAAGATCGCAATTACTGATGATAACAATAAAAAGGAAGTGAGTGTAAACGCTTTCGGCGCAAACATTACAATTGACAAAGACGGCAATATTGCCGTGAAGGCGGCAACGGATAAAAAAATAAGTCTTAACGGCGAAAACTTAAGCGGTATAGTAAAAGCCGATGAACTAAAAACGCAGCTTGATAAGATGAGCGATCGTATTGATAAAATGGTAAATACTTTTAACGGGTGGGTTGTTCTTCCTAATGATGGAGGTGCTGCTTTAGCTACCGCAATGAAAACCGTAATAGGCACTATGGTAAAAGAAGATTTTTCAAATATAAAAAATGACAAGGTAGTGCACGGAGGTTAAGCAGTGAGACAAGGATATTTACGAGAGGGATTATGGCAGAATGTATACCTCATTGAATTTTATGTTGACAATAATACTTCCCCGTCCGAGTCTTTTGCCTTCGGGGTACCGCCTGAAAGTGAAGAGTTTGTTTTAACGCAACGGAAAACCGAAACTAAAACTTTTGGCGGACTTGTCATTGATGACTATGGTCATGATGCGCTTAAAATAACGCTTTCAGGAAGTACGGTAAATAATGAGCTTAGGCGAATGTACCATACAACCGGATCGAGTGAGTATGTTACCGGCGAAGAAGAAATATTTAGGCTCAAAACATTGCTTGAAAAATACAAAGGTAATATAAACACGCTTGGAAAAAAAATCCTTTTATATGATTTATCAAAACATACAAATAGGAGCAGACGAAAAAAAACGATTGACAGTTTTTGCTGGCAAGTGTATCCGGGCGAATTTAAAATAAAGCGAACAAAAGAAAAGCCTAATGTATATACGTATTCAATTGAGTTTACCGCCATTCCGGCCAAAGATACCTTTGTGTTTTATAATACAATCTTCGGAGTTGATTTTAATAAGGCCTTTGATGCAATTGAACAGTATTTACAAAAGTTAGAAAAAAGTTTGAGTTTTTTTAAATCCGTCTTAGAAAAAATCAACGAGGCGAGGCGTTTTGCCGCCGCCTGTAAAGAAGTTGCCCTGTATGCGATAAGCGGTACTATTAACGCCTTTAGGATACTGCTTGACGACACTTTTCAACTTGGCCATTCAGCTATTGCCTTATACCGAGAAACAGTCGGAGCAGAAGGAATACCTGCACTTATTTTTGAAACGGGTGATTTTGTTGCGGCAATGCTTATTGATTTTATGACCAACATAAACGTATTGGCAAACAACATACATGCAATGAGTAAAAAAGAATTTTATATTCCTGCTGGCGTTTTTGAAGATTGGGAAGTTACTATAGAAGAACTTGACGCCTTAAGTCAGCTGCAGTGTAGCGGCATTTACAATGAACTATGTGCCTTATCTGTCTCTGCTCAAATGGAACGACCGAAAGAATACACATTACCGGTTGCACGTGGCGCTGCAATAACCACGTATGGAATGCAAATAGGTTTAATTACCGATGGCATGAGTTTTGAAAGCATCGCCCAAAATCATTACGGAGACAGTAGCAAAGCGTATATTATTGCTTCTGCAAACAGCGCTGGCAGTATTGATGATTTAAGCGCACGCGGACAAAAGAATGTGCTAATCCCAGTGCTGGAGCGAAGCGCTTCTAATTATCAAAATAGGATAATCGGTTTAAGCGGACAGCGCGATAATTACGGGGTCGATATTGCGTTAGACGAAAACGGGAATATTTTACTCAACGAGCTGCAAACAGATTTTAAATTTGTTACCGGCAGAAGAAACATATCGCAAGCGGTACTTATGCGCTTGCGTGAAAATATTAATAAACGAGTGATGCTGCAGCTTTATGGAATTAAAACAACAATTCCCGACAGTGAAAGTGCAGGCTCGGCTTATATTTTATCAAGCATAATTCAAACACTCAAACAAGAATCGCGTATTAAAGAATTGTTGAGCGTTTCTTTTAAAGGAGATGGGGACGCTTTGCGAATTGATATAGAATACACCGATATTGGCGGACAGCGGCGCTCTTTAAGCGAGCTTATATAACGGAAGATGAACAGGAGATAAAAAAGAATGGATTTTGATTATAAAATAAAAACCTTTGATGAGATTTACACCGAAATGCAGCTAAAGGTATTCGGTAAAATACTTACCGCAACGGACGCTAACTCAGGCAGTGTGCTTTGCTCTTTATTAGAGGCAACTGCACGGCTAATTGCTGAAGCGTATTTGCATTGCCAAATAGGGTATGCAAAATACTTACAAGATTTAGTGGAAGGGGCTTTTGGCGTAAAAAGGCTTTTAGGAACTAAGGCAAAGGGGAAGGTTGTTTTTTTTACCGAAAAAGGAAAACCTGCCGCCAGTCATCTTTATATAGCGGTAGGAACCGAAATTGCCTGCGGTGATACTGTTTTTGTTACCACAGAATCGGGAATGATAGATAAAGGGACGGAACAGTCAAATCCTATTTTTGCTGAAGCAAAAGAAATAGGAGAAAAAGGAAATGTGCCATCTGAAAGCGTTGACACTATTTTAAGCGGCTTACATTCAAGTATTGCGGGAGTAAAAAATATACGGCCGTTTGAAAACGGTACTTCCGCCGAAACCGATCCGGAGCTGCGAAAGCGATTTGTAAATTATTTACGAGGCTTACAACGGACAAACTTTTACGGGGTAAAAGAAGCGGCTCTTAGCACAAAAGCATATCACGTGAACGTGGTATTATGTGCGCCGCCAAAAGATATTCCCACCCGAGATTTTGACGGAAACCCCATAACAGAGCATAATGTAAATTGTGCGGTGTATGTTTGCGACAAAGAAGGAGAGTGTTCAGGGGCATTACTTGATGAGGTGCGCAAAACATTACGCGGAGACGGCACGTATAACAATCCCGGATATACACCTGCGGGTGTTCATCTTGCTGTCGCTCCCATTGTTGCAGACAGACGGTTTCAAGGGGAAGGCAATAAATTAAATCTTGAAATATTTTCTGTTCTTCCTGATAAAGAAGAGGCAAAGGAACGAGTACGAAAAAAGGTTATAGAGTTTTTTCAAGGCTTTGAGGTAGGTCAATCTCTTATTATCACTGATTTAATTCTTGCCGTCAGACAGTTTGATTGGGTTACCGATGTAATCATTAAAGATATGAACCTTCCGCAAGGCAGCGCAAACCCTTCCGCAACTGAGTCGCATAAACTCTTGGTTGTAAAAGAAGAAGATGTGCTTATCACAATAAAACAACAGGGGTAGTAAATGACAATACAAGATTTTTTTTCAACTGTTAAAACAAATCCGTTTGAAATTGTAAAAGCAAGCGATATGGACGTAGGGTTCCAATCGATTGTCGATAATGCAAGCTTTCTTGTACGCTTAGCGGTACAGGCAGAACATGATTTTATCATAGGCGGACAGGTTACACCGATAAAAGATAGCTTAAGCGTACGGGTTTCCCCCTTTATTGCGTTTAACAAAAAAACACAACGGCTTTTGTGTAAGGGTACGGAAACGATTGTAGAACTTAAAGCCGCCCACGCAACGAAAAATAGAAGAGACGTACTTTTTATTACCGAAAAAGGTTGGGTTGATTTTAAAAAAGAAAACAGAGCCCGTTGGTTTGTTGCAAGAGGAAATGCGGGACAGACAGGGCAAGAAAACTCAGGGTTTGCAAAGGTAGAACCGCTTAATAAGCGGCAAGCGTTTAAGGTTGCACTTGCCGTTATAAGCGGAGAAAACAATTCAGGAACTGCAAAGTACTGCGATGAAGAATGTGTAAAACTAGGTGAAATATCGGTAAAAGCATCTCAGACAAAGTTCGGCAAAGAAGATATTTTTGCGGTAAGTGCCTTAGCTGAGAATGAAGAAAATGTAGGCTGGACAAATGAAACAATGAGAACCTTCTCACTTGCACCGATGAGCAAAGCGGCAATGCGCTTTTTTAAAATCCATAAACCGGACGGAACACTAAAAGATGGTGTTGTCGGAAAATCAAACCTTGCGCTTTCAGGCGGCGACATGTTAACCGGTGATGATATTGTGATTGGAAAAAAGATTGCAGTAAAAGCGGGCAGCATAAATCCCGCAACAGGAGCATTTGAGTATACTATTCCATTTGTCGGTACCGAGCGCCTAGAGTTTACTATTTTCGAGTCTGCAAAAATAAAAGAAGTTTTTGATGTTGTTTTTAATGCCTTTGCGTATGTGTGGAAAACATTTATCGCAAATGATGCCGCCGTGTATCGATATGCGCAAGGATATACCGATTTGGGGATTGCTGATTTAAATAAAGTTTTTTTTGAGGCTTTGCAAAAAGAAATACAGGAACGCATTGCCGCAATTGATAAGGAAGCGAAGGAGCGTAAAGAAGCCGATGCGGCAATTAAAACATTTGCAGAAGAAGCAATTGCACAGGAAGCACAAGAGCGCAAAGAAGCTGATGAGAAGGAAACAAAAGAGCGCAAAGAGGCGGATGCAGAAATTAAGACGTTTGCAGAAGAAGCAATTGCACAGGAAGCACAAGAGCGCAAAGAAGCTGATGAGAAGGAAGCAAAAGAGCGCAAAGAGGCGGATGCAGAAATTAAGACGTTTGCAGAAAAGGCAATCGCACAGGAAGCGAAGGAGCGTAAAGAAGCAGATGAAATAGAAGCTACAGCGCGCATTGAAGGCGATAAACAAATTAAAGAGTTGGCAGAAGAAGCTATCAGCTTATCGGTTCCGGAAGGTTCAACACTCGGTATATATGATGATGAGGAGCACAAAACATTTTTAAAGCTTGACGGTAAAAGTTTTGAGCCCGCCGAATATCCGCGCTTTTACGAATACTGGAAAGAACATTTAGCTTTTTTAGGTGAAGACAATGAAAAAAAGCCTTTTTTGCCGCTTGTTGAAACAGCAGACTATACCCGATTAGGCGAGGTTGTCAGCTTTATCGGAACGGATTACCACCATGAATTTTTGTTGTGCGATGGGGGACCTTTTAGCCCTGATGTATACGCCGAGTTTTACGAGCAGTACTGGAAAAAACATTTAAGCCACTTAGGCAAAGATAGTATCGGGTGGCCATTGCGCCCTAAACTGGAAGGCAGCATTGCAGGCAGCAATGTATACATTAAAGCCTTGCCGCATGTCGAACATGAGTTTATTACGCCTGTTATTAAAACAGGAAAATAAGAGATACGGGGAGGAAGGTAAATAATGATAACGATAAACGGAACGGAAATAACAGAACTAAAATATAATGGTGTAGAGATAGAAAAAGCTATCTGTAACGGCGTGGTGGTGTTTGAGGAAAGAAAGAAAAATCCGGGCGATATCAGTATAAAAACGTCTGCGGATAGCATTAAGCTGCGTGTTACAACAAAAGACGGCAGCCCGTGTGAACTGTGGAACGACGGCAAGAAAATTGCGGAGATGCAAAGCGGCACGCATCAAACAGTTAGTATCCCGAATAACGCAGAAGAGATACTTATCAAGGGTAAGGATATACAAGTGCTGAACTGCCAACACAATCAACTAACCGAATTAGATATAAGCGGATGTACGAGTTTGCAAGAGCTGTACTGCCAATACAATCAACTAACCACATTAAACGCAAGCGGTTGTACAAGATTGCAAAGGCTGCACTGCGACCGCAATCAAATCACCTCATTAAATATAAGCGGGTGTACAAGCCTGCAACATCTGTACTGCTACTACAATCAGCTAACCACATTAAACGTAAGCGGCTTAACGAGCTTGGAAGTGCTGGAATGCTACCGCAATCGACTGACCACATTAAACGCAAGCGGTTGTACAAGCTTGAAAAGGCTGGTCTGCTTCAATAATCAGCTGACCTCATTAGCCGTAAGCGACTTAACAAGTTTGCAATGGCTGGACTGCTCCAACAATAAACTAAGTGCCGAAGTTTTCAAAAAACTTTTTGAAGATTTGCCTGAACGCAAAGAGAAAGATGGAAGGGTATTGTTATATAAAGACGGCGATAGCAACTACAAGGATTTTACGCAGCCTCCCGAACTTGCAGCCGCCTTTAAAGCCGCGAAAGAGAAAGGTTGGAAGTTCTATAAAAATAACTGGAGTACAGAAATATAAGGCAGCGGTATGAGAATAGTAATAGACGCTGATGTTTCAAAACAGATTATACATACTCTCAAAAGATTATCAGAGCAGCAGTACTTTCATGAAGTGTTAAAGCTTATGCAGAAGACTTTTGTAGAAAGCAAACACCCGCGCGATGAAGCCGGAAGGTTTACGGATAAGAGAGAAGAAAAAACATGCCTTAAAGAAAATATCAGCTCGGCAAGTGATGTAAAACAAGCTCTTGAAGCGATTAAAAATACAGATATTGTAAACAAAAAGACGGGGATTATTGCGCGCATTTCTTCTACCGGAATTAACAAAATGATTTCAAACAAAGCGGTAGAAAAATCTGAAGCTAACGGTTTTACACGGCAAGAACATTACCGAGCCGCTGCGCAAATTAAAGACTTGTTTGAAAAAGCGCATTTAATAGAAGCTCGAGCCGACAAAAATAATGATCCGAATATTCAATCAATTAAAAGGTTTTATTCATCGGTAGTTTTGGAAGACGGGCGGGAAGGAAAAGCTTTAATCACTTTAAAGGAAACATACCAGAGCGGGCATAGAATTTACACTGTAGAACTTAATAGAATAATAAAGCCGATTGATATGCGCAAAGCTGTAGCCCAATACGCTCAATCGGCTTATAGTCCTAGTACGTCAAAAGGGTGGGAGACTACAGACACCCACGCCCGCACGAGGACAGAGCAAAAGGCCCCAACTGATTTTAGTATACCACATTCACAAAAAAAAGCAAGGGCGCAAAATGCAGCCTTGCCGAAGGATTTTGTATCGAGGTGTAACATGGTAAGCATTCAGCTTATGCTTTTGAAGTGGGATATAGCCGCAATACAGGAAGAAACAGACCGCCGTAATAATATGTATGACTTGGTTTTAAAGTCTTTTAACGGAATTGTGCAGGAATTAAAAAAAACACAAGGTAGTAAACAAAGGAGGCTATGAAATGAAAAAAAACCCGATAGGGAAACGATTAAAAGAGTATACCGCAAGCGCCATCAACACCGGAGGCGAAGTGTATGAAAAGATTATGGCAAGTGGAAAAGAGCACGCGGAAGAGCAAGGGGCAATTGAAAATGCGCTTTGTCAGTTATTTGATTTTATCGATTATTATCGGCAACCTGAAATCTTTAACCATCAGGGAACGCATTTATTAAAAGGGCTGAATTTTTTTTCAGGGCTTAAAAAAAGCCGGCAAGAACCATACTCATCAACAAAACATAAATACAAAGCGATGATGATACGGGTTGATGACGATGCGCCGCTTGATACGGTATGGGGCACCAAATGGAATGCGGAGCATGCGCTGCGGTATTACTTTAACAATGATGATTGCTTTGTGATGGAGTTTACCAACGAACAAGAAAAAAACCTTTTAAAAAATCAATTTATTTCTGACGGGTGGCAGGTTGACGGATTGCCGGTAGAAAAAAGCCCGCATTTAAATGATCAGGCAAGCTTGGTAAACGTGAACGGCATTCGCATGATAAACAACACCGTATTACAAACCGCTCAGGCGGTACGCATAGCGAAAGGCATTTACTCACTGCATTTTTTTATTCGAGGAGCAATGCGAAACAGCAAAGGCGTATGGCAGGGAAAACTCAATCTAAAAATTGTGCGGAAAGACGGTGCGGCAATTTTTACGAAAACCTACAGTTGCGGCATGCATTGGGAAAACATACAGGAACACCTGTATTTTGAACAAGACGGGGAATACGATTGTATCTTTACGTGCGAAAAAAACGTTGACATTGATTTTATCAACTTATTTCCGGAAGTACCGTATCCATCACTTTCAATACTGATTGGGCACGGCGGCATGCGGGATTTATTTTCAATCTTTTTTGCGCCGCACGTAGCGGACCCGAAAGATAAAGACGATGAAAAAAACTTTAAGGACAATGAGTTTATTGTCTTTGATTTACTGGACAAATACAAATTTTGGTTTCCGTTTGCAGATGACTCGGAAAGCAAAAGAGAACGGCTGCGGCTTAAAATTGATTTTAACGACAAACACTGGGGCTACTGGACGGAGGACATCCGCTGGCTTGATTTATTATACGTGTCGGCACTGCTTGACTCCTTACTACCGGTTGGTGTTAAAGTATTTACGATTATTTCCTCACGGAGGGGAAGTTAAAAGATGCAAAACAAATCGTAAAAAAAAATTATAAAAAAGAGAGCGACACGGCGCACGGGCGAACCCTTAGAATTTTTACCTATGGTTCGCCAACGAGTTTAAAAGCTTCAATTTTATAAAACAGTGTTGATGCTTTTAAACATCGTTTAGAATTGAGCACGGGCGAGCCCTTAGAATTTTTACCTATGGTTCGCCAACGAGTTTTAAGGCTTTAATTTTACAGTTTTGTAAGGAATTCAGTACAAAACAGTATACGAAAAATACAAAGAACAAAACAAACGGGAGGTTGTTATGGCGTTCAAAGACAGAAAGGTACTAACAACGGTAAAGGTTAATCCATATGAGATTGCAAAAGCAAGCGATATGGAATTCGGATTTAGGAGTATTCTCGACAATTTCAGCATGCTGCTTAATGCTATCGGGGCAACACACACGCCGCTTGTCGATGAGGCGGGATTTAATAATAGTAACGAGCTTAAGTATGTCGGGAAAAAAGAAAAAGATTTTATTATCGGCGGCGGCTTAGTTGATGCGGGCAATAAACAGCTGCGCCTTTTGCCGATCTTGGCATTTAATAATAAAATCGGGCTTTTAATCAGTGATGGACTTGATAAAGATAATAAGCCCATCGAGATAGAAATAGGCAGCGGCTCAGGCAGTTTTATTCTCACGCATCAAGAAGATTATTTGTACCGAATTGAAAGTGTGTATATCGGCAATGCCAATACGGGAGAAGAGACAAGCGGCACAACGGCGAATATAAAAAAGAGCGATCCGATATGGGATGAGTTTCAAACGGAATGGCGGGGAAGTTACCGTGTCGGCGAAAACGATACTATGCAGGTAAGTACCTTTAACAAGCGGCAAAGCCAAGCGGTACGCTTATTTGTTGATTTTGGTGCACTGGTACCCCGCGCAGCTGATGCCAGCGCGAATATACCCGACGAGCGCAGCATTTGGAGCGAACGGGTAAAAATTGCCGAAGTGCTGGTATGTTTTAAACGGAACGAAACAAATTGGATTTATGAAATGCAGCCCATAACAAAAGACGATGTGCGCTTTGTAACCGCCCGCTGCTATTTTGACTGGAGAGTGCAAGAAGAAGTCATAGAAAAAGCAAAGGCGGCGGATTCGGTTTGGGTACAACATGCAAAGGTGGCAAAACCAAACCAGAATGCACAAAACCAGAAAGCCGAAGAAAAACGGATTGCAGGCATAAACCTTGACAACAAAGCATGGCGGGCGGAGCATTATAACTACCGCTGGACGGCGGAACACACCCGCACCTACCGGCTTGGCAGCATTGCCGAAATCAATGAGCAGCTCTACAAAATGCACAAGTCTGACGGCGACATAAAAGAACGAGTAATACGGCTTGACCATATCAACCTACGCCCGGAAGATCCAAACGCATTGCGCGCCGAAAAAATCCCGATTGACCTTGTCGGCAATGCGGATATTCCGCTGCCGTATAACAAGGAAATAAAATCCTACGATGATGTCAAAAAAGGCTTACGTGCCATTGCCGAAACATTGCGGGGAGATTTGATACCGGTCGGACCTGATGACGGAAGCGGAAACAGTGATATCTCCTTGCCGCATAATAAAAAAATAGAATCAAAAGAGAATATAAAAAAAGGCTTACGTGTCATTGCCGAAACACTTATTGCGGCGGATGAAAAAACTAATACGGTTAACACAACACTCAACAAAAAAATTGATACGGTTAACACAACGCTCAACAGCAGGATTAACAGAGTCGGCGAAGTTTTAACCAACCACATAAACGCTACCAACGTCCACAGCGCAACCAGCGACCCAACCGCCCACCGCATTGCCATGCGCGACGGTAATGGTAGAATGCAGGTTGCAAGCACCGACAAAAACTCAGGCGAAAGCATTGTAAACGTCAACTTCCTTACCAGCGAATGGAGCCCCGATTTTGTCATGAAAGTACTGCGTACCAAACTCATCACCAACCAACAGGAATTCGACCTCTGGGTAGGACAAGAAAACCCGAACGAAATGTATACTTTTGTCTACTTAAAAGGAGAATTTAGATCAAAACAAACGATCGACCTTGTAAAAATAGGAACAATGGAAGTAACAGGATATCCGGCGGCAAAGATATCAGCATATTCTGAACGTAGTGGGCGCAGTTTTTATACAGGAATGAAAGGAGATGGCAGTGATCGGAAAGTAATGAATATTAATCTATTATCGAATGACAGTCGGAATCTCTACTACAACTGTAGGCTCGGCATTGAGAAATGCACCTGTATTAACTGTATAGTTGATATATACAGTAGCGCAGGGGGTCGTGATGAAATTGTCGGATTTTCTGAAAGCACTTGTATAAATTGTACGGCTGATGTGAGCGGAGCAAGTGGCTATGATGGAGATAAGAACATCCGTGACGGAACTTATGGTTCTGGTGCTATCGGTTTTTACAAATGCGACAGTGAAAACTGCACCGCAACCGTACAAGGTGGATACGGCGGCAAGGGTTTTGGAGGCAATGAAACATGGAGTGACGGCGGCAATGGTGGAAACGGTGGCAATGCAATCGGGTTTAGCTATGGTTCTGTTAGCAACTGTTCTGTAGAAGCAAGAGGCGGATCGGGTGGAGACGGTGGAAGGGGTAGCCGTTTTTCAGAAATAAATCCTATTCATTACAGTGGATGGGATGGTGGGCATGGTGGCTCTGGAGGAGATGCGAAAAGTTATTATGGAAGGATATAATAAACGTACAGTCAAAAAAGCCCCTAAGGTATATAATAGGGAATAGTAGGAGGATACTATGCGACGTTATAGTCAAGAATTTAAACAGCAGGCATTACAACTGTCTGATGAAATCGGCACAAAAGAAGCGGCGAAGAATCTCGGTATTTCATACGGGACGCTGACCGATTGGCGAAAAACGAAAAATCGCTATAAAGCAAGCGACGGAGCTGCAACGGCAAAAGCTATCGTTTTGGATGAGCGAGAGAGACAGCTCCAACGCGAAATCAAAGAGCTCAAAGAAGCCAACGAAATCTTGCAAGGCGCACTCGCTTTTTTCGTGAAGGGCTGGAAGAAGTGAAAAAAAGCACTATCTTTGCATATATTTTTTACACGTATGAAAATGCCGACGGCAAAAAAAGCCATCCGGTTTTGTCGATATGCAAAGCGTTAGGCGTCAGCGAAAGAGGCTATTACAAATGGAAACAAAATCGTAATAAACCGAAACGCTGGCAGCTTCTTCTGGCCGAAATACATAAGATTATCGAGGAAGATTATTACAATGATAATTATGGCGTTGTGCGAATGGTGAGCGCTCTTAAGCAGCGAGGCAATCCCAAGTCGTATGCGACGGTACGAAATGCCATGAAAAAGGGAAATCTCCTGCATGAAAGCCGCAGAAGTCCTGACGGACTTACCAAAGCGGATAAAAAAGCGCAACGACCTGAAAATTTAGTAAAGCGAAACTTTTATGCATCAGAACCGGATACACTCTACTTCACGGACATAACAGAAGTTCCCTGCGCTGACGGAAAATTATACATCTGTCCGATGTTCGATGCCTGTGGCGGAGAGATTGTCTCGCTTGCGATGGATAGTAATATGAAAAAAGAGTTGTGCATACGAGCACTAACCGAAGCGTTTGAAATGAGGCAGCCTGGAGCCGGAGTCATAGTTCACAGTGATGCCGGAAGCCAATTTACAAGCATAGCGTATAAACAAACGCTTGGAAAATTCAAAGCTATCCAAAGCATGAGTGATGTTGGAAAATGTTATGACAATGCGCGCATGGAAAGTTTTTTTGCAACACTAAAGAAAGAACTTTTATATAGAATCGATACAACAAAGATGATGCGGGAACAAGTGAAAACGCTTGTATGGCAATACACCATGGTCTATTACAACCGGAAAAGAATCAGTACGGTTAATGAGGATGGCTTACCGCCGACATTGTATCGGCTGAAAGTCACAAAGAAAAAGAATGGAGTGGCTTGAACATACATTTAGGGGATAAAAATACTGAACTGATATTGACATTTCCACTGAACAAGTGTCTTCTCTTCCCTCTAGCGGCGGGGTGCAGGGGTGCCGTAACGCCCTGCATGCGAAGCATAAGCCAGTAAAACCATGCGTAGCATTAACGAAAAAGCCGGGGTCTAAAGGGCAGCGCCCCTTAATGCGAAGCATAGGCAGGTCTAAGGGCTGCCCAAGCCCTTAATACAACGCATCAGCGGGGTTCAAGGGGCAGCCAGAACCGCCCCGTATTTCTTGGAAGAATTATCCCCCTATGCGGAAAAGATTCATGTAGCAACGGAGGACGGCTCATACGGCAGCAAGGGTTTTGTAACGGATATTTTAAACCCAAAAGATTTTGATTTAATTTTATGCTGCGGGCCGAACGCAATGATGCAAAGCGTAAAAAAAATCCTCAACGATACTCCCGCCCTCTTTTCCTTGGAAAGTCACATGGCATGCGGAATCGGTGCCTGCTTAGCATGCAGCGTCCGCACCGTCGAAGGAATGAAACGGGTGTGCCGCGAAGGGCCGGTTTTCCCCGCAAAGGAGGTATGCTTCTCATGATGAAAGTTGATTTATGCGGCATAGAATTAAAAAACCCCGTTATCGCCGCCTCCGGCACCTTCGGCTTTGGCAGAGAGTTTGAAGAGTATATTGATTTAAGTCTTTTAGGCGGCATTTCCACTAAGGGACTTACCCTTGAAGCACGCGAAGGCAATCCGGGCATTCGCTCGTTTGAAACACCCGCCGGAATGATGAACAGTATCGGTTTGCAAAACCCTTCGGTTGAAGTGTTTATGCGCCACGAGCTGCCCTATATGGAAAGCTTGCACACGGAAATTATCGCCAATGTCGGCGGAAGCAAAATTGAAGACTATGTGCAAAGCGTCACCCTTTTGGAGAACACCTCCATTCGCATTATTGAGCTAAATATTTCCTGCCCGAATGTAAAAGAAGGAGGCATGGCATTCGGCATCAAATGCGAAACCGCATACCAAGTAGTATCGGCGGTGCGGAAGGCAACCCGCAAAAAACTGATGGTAAAACTTTCCCCCAATGCGGAAAACATACGGGCAATGGCGGCAAGCTGCGTGGAAGCGGGTGCGGATATGCTTTCGTTGGGGAACACCTTTAACGCATTAGCAATCGACATAAAAAAGCGCAAGCCGGTATTCAATAATATCACAGCGGGACTTTCAGGCCCCTGCATTAAACCCATTGCCCTGCGCATGGTGCGGGAGGCGGCAAAGGAAGTTGATGTTCCGGTTATCGGCCTTGGCGGCATTATGAATTGGCAAGACGCGATAGAATTTATTATGGCGGGAGCCGCCGCCGTCCAAGTAGGTACGGCAAACTTTACGGATCCGACCGTAATGCTAAAAATCATTCGGGGAATCGAGCAATTTATGCACGATGAGGGAATTAAGGATTTATCCGAAATTCGCGGAATCATATAAAACAAGATAGCAAGGAAGAACATTTATGACGGACACTTATATGGAAGAGAATTTACAAATTTTGCAGGACTGCGAGGCGGTACTTCAGGGACACTTTTTATTATCATCGGGTAGACACAGCGACGGCTATGCACAATGTGCCAAACTCTTAATGTACCCAGACAAGGCGGCTCAGGTTTTAAGCGGCGTGGTGCGAAAACTAAAAGAACTCAAAATTGACAAGGTTATCGGCCCCGCAATGGGCGGCATTATTGTGGCATACGAAATCGGAAGACAGTTGGGCGTGCCCGCCATGTTTACCGAACGCGAAAACGATGTAATGACGCTGCGCCGAGGTTTCACAGTTGAAAAAGGCGATCGCATTCTTATCACCGAAGATGTCATTACCACCGGCAAATCAAGCTTGGAAACTATCGAAGCCCTGAAAGACTTCGGCGTGGAAATAGTAGGCCTTGCCGCCATAGTAGACCGCCGCAACGGCGCCGACTTCCCCTATCCGGTGTATGCCGCATTGGAATTTAACGTTACCTCCTACACACCGGAGGAATGCCCGCTCTGCAAAAAAGGACTGCCGCTGGTAAAACCGGGCAGCAGAAAAAAGTTTTAAACCAACTCATAGATTTAGTTTTGCCATGGACGGCAAAATCAGAACGGGCACGGACGCCCGTGGTTCCAAACAGACAGGTTTGGTTTTGACACGGACGTCAAAAATCAGAACAAATTCAAACGATGGTTAAAAACTACCACGCCAACATACATAGGAGTTTTTAAACTCGCAGCACTGATTTAATCAAGGATACTAAAAATCAGGGCGTGGCGGTGGTTCCAAGCAGACAGGTTTAGTTTTGCCATGGACGCAAAATCAGAACAAATTCAAACGATGTTTAAAAGCATCAATACAAAATTGTAAAATTGAAGCTTTTAAACTCGTTGGCGAAGTTACAGTAAATTTTCAAAACTTCGCCCTATGGTAAGTTTACTCACCGTTGCGCCGTGTCGAACTCTTTTTTTATGCATCTTATACAAAGATTTCGGATGCGGCGGGGGCGGTGTAGTTTTTTTCGAGCATTGCCTTGTGGGAGAGAAAGGCGGGGTCGTCAAAGGATTTTGCACCTGTGTGGCAGTAAACCAGACAGGCTTGGCATTTGATGCAGATTCCGAATACATTTGCGGGGTCGTCTGCCGCGATTGAGCCCATCGGGCATACTTTAATGCATACGCCGCAGCGGTCGCATTTTGTCATGTCGGTAATCGGTTTTGCTTTTAAAAAATTGGTAGGCTGCCCGTCCAAACCGAGCGGTTTGTAATAGCCTTCAAGTTTTTCGTTGCCTCGTACCGCAAGGGCGGGAAAATCCGTTTGGGTTTTCAGTTTGTCCAAAACGGCGGTGCATAAATTGTTCAGAAGGTCAAAATCGGTTTTGTCGGGTCTGGTTAACGCAATGTCTGCAAAAGCGTGTTCGCAGACAAAGGCGCCGGCGCCGATTACCCGGAAATTATTTTTTGTCAATTCGCTTTGCAGCTCGGTAAGCGAGTTGTCAAAACTTCTGTTGCCGAATGTTACCAAGGCAACCGTGAGTGCTCCGTTCCCCTGAAAAAGCTCTTGCACAAAAGGCAAAACTTTATTCGGGATTCTTCCCGCATAGGTAGGAGTGCCGAAGACAACAAGGTCTTCAGCGGAAAACTGCCTGACCGCAGTATGGTTTTTGGGAAGGGTAAAGTCGTCCGTTTCGAGCGGAACCGCAAGATTGTCCGCAAGATTTTTTGCACACTGCAGTATAATGTTTTTTGTTTTTCCCGTTGCGCTGAAAAAAACCGCTTTTACCTTTTTGATTGTTGCCATAATTTACCTCCGCATTTTAACACCGGTAACATAAAACTAAAATAAAAAGTTCTCTATATTATAAAGTATATTTTTAAAAGAATCAAAACATTGACGAGTTTCGGGAAGGCTTGTGATAAAAATTTGCCCGTATCGTTTAGCGATTATCCGCTTGTCCAAAAGGGTTACAATGCCGCGGTCTGATTGGGAGCGCATAAGCCGCCCGAATCCTTGTCTGAATTGAATAACCGCCTCGGGTACACTGAGACTCATAAAGGAGCTGCCGCCCGCCGAATCTATTGCATCAGCCTTTGCTTTAAACACTGGGTCGGTAGGAACCGAGAATGGGAGTTTTACCAAAATAACATGGGTTAAAGATTCTCCGGGAACATCAATGCCTGCCCAAAAAGATGTAGTGGCAAAAAGGCTGCTTGATACATTCTCTTTGAAAAAGTTCAGAAGGCGGCTGCGGTCATCTTCTCCCTGTTGTAAAATTAAAAGGTCGGTATCTTTTAAGGCTGCCCGCGCATGAGCGCATGCGGTTTTAAGCGATTCATACGAAGTAAAAAGCACTAGGGTTTTGCCGCCGCTAAGCTCAATCATTTCTGCAATTGCCTTGTTAATCCAGTTTTGAAATTCCTTGTCATCGGGCGGCGGCGCATCAATCGGAACATTTAACAGCACATTCCGCTTATACGGAAACGGAGAAGGAAAGGTTTTGGTTATCAGCGGTGCGTCAATCGGAAGATTTAAGCCGGTTCTGTTAAGCCAGTAGTCAAAACTTTCTCCGATTTTAAGCGTTGCCGATAAACAGATAACCGTCCGCATTGGAAAAAACACCGCATCGTGTAAAAGCGATGCAAGGTTAAGCGGCGTTTGATGAAAGCGCACCGTCTCTTTTTGTGCGCTTCTTATTTTCTCAATCCAAAACACTTTTTCAGAGAGTTTTTTCCACTGCTCAAAACTTTCCGCCGTTTCTTTTAGTTCACGAAAACGCCATAAAATAAGCTTTGCATCCTGTACCGTATCTTCAGATTGCTCATCATCACTGACTGTGTCAATCAGGGCGGTAAAATGCTGTATCACTATTTCAAGATTGCGTCGAACTGCGCTCAGCTTTTGGGTAAGCGCATCCCTTTGGTACGGCAGCATTTGCTGAAAACTTATCGCCCCCGACGAACAGAGCGGAAGTGCCTCCGAATCCAAAACAGCATAGGCTGTTTGCAATTCAAAAAGAGTTTTTGTAATTTCCGGAACGATTTCATCTGCGTGCGCAATGGTAATCAGCTTCGGTAAGACTCCGATCGGTTTTCCTTTTTTGTGGCGATAAAGGGCGTTTATCTGCCGCTGTAATTCAAATTGAGAAAATGTTTTAGAGAAAAAACTTTGCGCCGCATCTTCCATAGTGTGTGCTTCATCAAAGATGAGCCGTTTGAACGGCGGCAAAACGGCGGTTGTTTGGTAACCGTATCCTTCATAGCGAGCTGCGAGGTCGGCAAATAAAAGATGGTGGTTGACAATTAAAAGAGAGGCTTTGGCGGCTTCTTTTTTTAATTTCATCACAAAGCTGTCGGCATAATACGGGCAACGCCGTCCAAGACAGTTATCCGATTCGGCGCACACCTTTGCCCAAACCTTATCGCTCGGGACAAAGGGCATTTCTGCCTTGCTCCCGTCTGCCGATGTTGCCGCCCATGCTTGAATCTTTTTTATCTCATCATAGTCATCATTGAAAAGGTCGGGCTCCTGTAATGCCTGCATAAGGCGGCGTATGCAAAGATAATTATGCCTTCCTTTCAGCAACAGTACTTTTAAATCTTTTGCCTCTTTTCCGATAATTTTTTTTGCGGAAGGCAGATCCTTTTCCATGAGTTGCTGCTGCAAGTTAATGGTGCCGGTAGAAATTACCACCCGTTCCTTGTTTTGCAGTGCCCATTTTATTGCCGGAATAAGATAGGCTAAACTTTTGCCTACGCCGGTGCCCGCCTCAAAAACTCCGATTGAATCGTTATTAAAACAGTTTGCAATTTCTTCGGTTAAGTCAAGCTGCGCATGCCGCACCTCATAACGCTCAAAAAATGAGGCAAAACTTCCGGTCTCATCAAGGTACTCCACAATTTGAGCGGTATCAAGCGGAATAATTACAGGCTCGGAATCCTCATCGCTTTCAGTATCATAAAAGATTTCGGAACTTTCAACATCGTAGTCATTTACAGAGTCGTGATACGCCTCATCGCTGAAATCATTGAGCTCGCCGAAATTATCGGCATCGCGATAACCATCATCGCTGAAATCGTCAAAGGAGTTTTCTTCCGTGTCTGAAGGGTCAAAATGCTTGCCGAATAGTTTAGCCGAGTTTTTCATTGATATAAACCCGCGGAACGCGCTTATTGATATCACAGGTAATTTCATACGGAATAGTGCCGGCTATTGTTGCAAGCTCTTTTGCGCTGTTGTTTTTGACGCTGTTTTCCGATGGGCCGAAAATAACGGCGGTATCCCAGCGCGTAACGGTCGGCTCCGAACCGAGGTCAACCATGCACTGATCCATACAAATCCTGCCGACAATTGGATAAAAAGTATCGCCGATTCGCACTTTAAGTCCCGGAGAAAGAGCGCGCATCAAACCGTCCGCATAACCGATAGGCAAGGTTGCAATAAAGGTGTCCTTATCCGCATGCCATTTTCTGTCATATGAAATATCGCTGCCTTGAGGAGTGCATTTTATCAGTACCACCTGACTGACTAATTCCATAACCGGTTTGAGCGGTATTTTATCGGCAAGACAATCAGACGGAGGATACCCGTACACAATAATGCCGGGGCGCACCATATCAAATTGCGCCTCAGGATATTGGAGCACCGCCCCCGAATTTGCCGCATGCACAATTCCCGGGTCAATTCCTTTTGCCCGCAGCGCATCAAGTGTTTGCGTAAACAAGGCAAGCTGCTTTTTTGTATACGCGATATTTTCGGGGCTGACAGAGTCCGCAACCGAAAAATGCGTACAAACTCCTTCCAGCTTTAGGTTTGGCAGCTGCACAATTTCTGCCGCAAGCGTAATTGCATCTTCCGGCTTGCACCCGATTCTGTTCATGCCGGTATCTATCTTTAGATGTACCGCTTGCACGGTTTTCATTCGAGCCGCTTCTTCATTTAAGGCATGAATAAATTCGCTGTCAATAACTAAAGGATGAATATTGTATTCTATTATAGAATGAATCTCTTCAAGAATAGGCAAACTGAGTGAAATAATCGGCGCCACAATTCCCGCATCCCGCAGGTCAATCCCTTCTTGAATAGAGGCCACCGCCAAACTTGAAACGCCCGCACGAATTGCCGCAACCGCCACACGAAAAGCGCCGTGCCCATAGGCATCAGCTTTCACCGGCAAACAAATTTTCACCCCCGGTTTTAAACGTTTTTTAATCTCTGCAATATTATATTGTAAATTATCCAAATGAATAATAGCCTTTGTCGCTCTCATACTATACCCGCAATGAAATATCGATAATTTGCACAGTGTACCGCTTTGCCGAGAATTTTGCAATGGTACAGAAAATCTTTTGAAAGCGTTTTAACCGCCCTTTAACATGCTAAAAAGGCTTTTTTTTATTATACTAAAGCGAGTTTTGGCAACCCTTGACTTCTCCGATTGCCGATTAAGCAGTACAGCGTTTTGTAATTAAGATGCTCGTGTACTCATTGCGGCATTAACAATAGTTGCGTGCACATTCAGCATCACTATGGTAAATTGCCCACCCTTGCAAAATTCCAAACGATGTTTTAAAGCATCAACACAAATATATCAATCAGAACGGGCATGGACGCCCGTGGTTCCACGCAGCAGCGACGTTTTAAAAGCACAGACGCTTTCAAGTGCTTTTAAAACTCGCAGGCATAATTTTGCCATGGACGGAAAAATTATGCCGTGCGATGGTTCCAAACAGAAACGATGTTTTAAAGCAAAACTATTCGTAAAGCTTTAAAACTCGCAGGTGTAATTTTGCCATGGACGGAAAAATTACACCGACTCGTAGGCGAAGCGAAAGGAAAACAGGTAAAGCTTCGCCCTTGCGCCGTGTCGGACTCTTTTTTATAACAGGAAGCTTTAAAACTCGCAGGTTTCATTTTTTTCTTCGTTGTGATACAATCAAGGCGAAAAAACGGTTTGTGTATTTTGTACTCGGCGTTTACGACCGAGTAAGCAAGACGATACTTTTTGTTTGACAAAGTAAACAAACTAAATAATTATTTGAGGAGACAGAATTGACCATACCTGAAAGATTAGCGGCATTACGAAAACGAATGGCGGAAGAAGGGATCGATGCGTACTATATTCCTTCTTCGGATGCGCATCAAAGCGAATATCTTCCGAAATATGCAAAAACGCGGGAGTATATATCGGGATTTACGGGCTCGGCAGGAACGGCGGTGGTAACCAAGGATAAGGCGCTGTTGTGGACCGACGGGCGTTATTTTTTGCAAGCGGAGCAGCAATTGCACGGCAGCGGTTTTGAGCTTTGCAAAATGGGCGAGCCGGGCGTACCGAGTATCGAAGAATTTTTTCAGCACGAGTTACGGGCGGGTGATACGCTTGGGCTTGACGGTAAGGTAACCGCCGCCGCTTCGTATCGGCAGCTGAAGGACTGTTTGCCCGCAATTCGTTTTGTTGCCGACAAAGACCTTGTGGGCAGTATTTGGAACGACCGCCCCGAACCGCGGTATAGTACGGCGTATATATTGGAACAAAAATACACCGGCAAAAGCGTGAAGGAAAAGCTTTCCGAAGTGCGGGCATTGCTTGCAGAAAAAAAATGCGACGCAACGGTTATCGGTGCGCTTGAAGATATTTGCTGGCTGTACAATATCCGCGGCAGCGATGTGAAATCAAATCCCGTGCTTACTTCGTATGCGATTATTGAAAAAACGCAGGCGAAGCTTTTTATTGACCCACGCCAAATGCCGAAGGATGTAGAGGAAGCATTACGCAAAGAAGGCGTTGACTGTTATCCATACGAAGCGGTGTTTGAGGCGGCGGCAAAACTTGACGGTGTAGTGTTCATTGATCCGTCCCGCACCAATATTTATTTGCGGAATTGTATTCAGGCAAAAGTGCTTGAAGGGATTAACCTCACCAGTATTCTTAAAGCGGTAAAAAATGAAACGGAACTTAAAAGCATTCGCAACGCAATGCTCAAAGACGGTGTTGCAATGGTGCAAATTATAAAATGGATAGAAGAAAATGCGGACGCACGTATCAGCGAATGCGATGTTGCCGATAAGCTTTTGGAATTCCGTGCGGCGCAAAAGGATTTTATCGAGGCAAGCTTCGGCACTATTTCGGGATACGGGGCAAACGGCGCGATTATCCACTATGCGCCGCGGCCGGAAACCTGCGCAACCCTTGAGCCGAAAGGATTCCTGCTTTTGGATTCGGGCGGGCAGTATCGGGACGGCACAACCGATATTACCAGAACTATTCAGCTCGGGCCGCTTACCGAAGAAGAGCGCGAAGATTATACGCTAGTATTAAAATCGCATATTCAACTTGCGATCGCCCAGTTTAAAGCCGGCACGCCGGGGTATGTGCTTGACGGTATTGCGCGCCTCCCCTTATGGAAGGCGGGCAAAGATTATAAACACGGCACCGGACACGGCGTAGGGTTTGTGCTTTCAGTTCACGAAGGGCCGCAATCAATCTCCAACCGCTATACTATCAATGTGCCGCTTGAGCCCGGCATGGTAACGTCAAATGAGCCGGGAATGTATGTTGCGGGCAGTCACGGAATTAGAATAGAAAATCTGACGGTTACGCAAGTTGCAATCGAAAATGAATATGGCCCCTTTTATTCGTTTGAAACCGTAACGCTGTGCCCGATTGACACTCGGCCGGTAATTAAAAGTTTATTGCTGCCAGAAGAGCTTGCATGGCTGAACAATTACCACAAACTGGTTCAGGAAAAACTGAGCCCGCTGTTGGATGCCGAGCACCAAGCCTTTCTTGCCGAGCGGTGTAAGGCGCTGTAATGTCATTAAACTCTGCGGAAATAAATCTCATTTTAAAAGAGTTGGATATCGAAGGCTCCTATGTGCAAAAAATAGTGCAGCCTTCGTATTCCGCATTGGTGCTGTTCCTGTACAAAAACAGGGCGATAAATCTTTTTATCGGGTTGGAAGGCGGTGCCTGCCGTTTGCACGAAACAGCGAAGAAAATCCCCAAGTTTGAAAAGCCCTTACGCTTTATGGAACTTTTGCGGTCAAAAATTCGCGGTATGAAAATCACGCAGGCGGAGCAGCTGCACAATGACCGAATTATTAAAATCAGCTTAAGCGGCGGCGATGAAAAACTTTTTTTGTACATCAGACTTTGGAGCGGCGCGGCGAATATTATTTTGACGGATTCACAGCAGCGGATTATCGACGCCTTTTATCGCCGCCCAAAACGGGGCGAAGTTTCAGGGGCGCTTTGGAATGAGCCGGAGCCGCCGCAAACCGCATCCGTTTTTTCAGTGCGTGAATACGATAGCACAAAAAGTTTTAATCAGGCAATAGAGGAATGGTATGACCAAAAAGCACCGAAGGTATCGCGGGAAGCCTTATTGGAGCAGGCGGAAAATCTTTACGGTGCAAGAATTGATAAACTGCGCGCGGTAATTAAAAAACTGACCGCCAAGCGGCAAACTTTTTCTCAAAACGAGCAGCTCAAACATCAGGGTGATTTGCTTTTAAGCAATTTGCATTTGATTAAACCCAATAGCGATTTTGTTGAGCTTGAAGATTATACCGCACCCGGCACCGTTTTGCGTATTCAGCTTAACCCGCAGAAAACCGCAAAAGAAAATGCCGCTTTTTATTATGAGCAATATAAAAAAGCGGTTTCCGGTTTGCAAGCATTGAGCGAAGATATACAGGCGGCAGAAAACAGAATTGCCGGTTTACAAGCCGAACTAGCAAATATCAGAGCCGAAGAGAATCCCCGCCTCATCGAAAAACTGCTCCGCAAGCAGCCTGCCGCAACCAAACAAAAACCGGCAACGCAAAAAGAAAAAACAGGCTTAACCTTTTTTGTTGACGATTGGACATTGCATGTCGGCAGAACAGCGGCGGAAAACGATTCCCTATTGCGCCATGTTGTAAAGGGTGCCGATCTTTGGCTGCACACCCGGGATTATGCCGGCGGGTATGTGTTTATCAAAGCCAAAAAAAACAAAACAGTGCCGCTTCCCGTTTTAATCGCTGCCGGAAACCTTGCCGTTTTTTACTCAAAGGCGCGCAAAGCAGGCGCTGCGGATTTATACTATACACAGGTTAAGCACCTCCGCCGCGCAAAAAACGCTCCCAAAGGAACCGTCCTGCCCTCCAACGAAAAAAATCTCTCCGTCAAACTTGACCCCAAAATTCTAAAAATGCTTGAGTCGTGCAGAGCGGACTGAGAAGAAAACTTTTGTGCTTGTGTAAAAAGTTTTATAAACCCCATTACAGTGCCGCTTCCACGCAGAAGCGACGGTTTTCCTGTCCCATCAAAACGAAAGACAAAATTCGAGCGCTGCCAGTAAGCCTATGGTAAATTGCCACGGACGTCAAAATCAGAACGGGCACGGACGCCCGTGGTTCCATACAGACGGTTTAGTTTTTGACACGGACGGCAAAAATCAGAACAATGCAAAACGATGTTTAAAAGCATCAATATAAAATTATAAAATTGAAGCTTTTAAACTCGCAGCTGTGATTTAATAAAAAATACTAAAAATCACAGCAAGGCAGTGGTTCCAAGCAGAAACGATGTTTTAAAGCAAGACTATTACAAAGCTTTAAAACTCGTGGTTTAGTTTTTGCCACGGACGGCAAAAACTAAACCGTTGTGTCGGACTCTTTTTTATAAAACTTTTTACATTTTCCAGAGCCTTAATCGTAGTTGTGGCAAAAAAGACCGCAGTTGCAAAAATATTCCATTACCTTGAACCAAAATACTACCAATTTATAAAACGGTATTTTAAACTCACCAACCTAGTTCTATATTAATTACTAAATACAAATTATTCGGGCGTTCCCCTTCGTGCGGCGTTTTTATTTCTGGCGAACGCCGCACGGAGGGTCGGCGTACTACGGGCTCCGGCTATCGCCTGCGGCTCTTTTTGCGCTATTTTAGGCGCGCAAAAAGGATCCGGCTTCGCGCTTTTGAAAAAGCGCGAAGCCGCCCTCCGTCCGCCTAACGCAATGCCTACAACTCAAACAGGTTTTACTCTTCTTAATACCGGTTATTTTTTTCATATACGCACGCCCTGCATTCCCGTTCAGGGCAGGCATAAAAATTTTTGTATCTGTATTGTGAGTTAGCCCCTAGTATAACGTTTTGTAATTAACTTCCTGTTATACAAATTGGAGTACTAACAATGAGGGAGTGCGGATTTAAGCATTCCTATGGTAAATTGCTCGCCGTTGCCAAATTCCAAACGATGTTTAAAAGCATCAACACTGTTTTGTAAAATTGAAGCTTTTAAACTCGTTGGCGAAGCGGAGACAAATTATTAACGCTTCGCCCGTGCGCCGTGTCGAACTCTTTTTTATAAAATTTTTTACGTTTTGGGTAAGATGTATTAAAAAATATAATCGACTTAATTACAAAACGGTATACCTGCAATGACTTACCGAGAAAATATCGCTAAAAAATCTAATGTTTAAAGAAAAGCTTCTAAAAATTAATATTTTTAGAAGCTTTTTTATACTTATAATCCGCCTTTTTTAACCTCAAAATGGCTGAAGGTCATTGCAAAGGAAGCCCTTCCCTGACTTACCGAACGGAGGTCGGTGGAAAAACCGAACATTTTTGCCATCGGTGCCTGTGCATGCACCACATCAATATCGGTTTTAGAATCCATCCCCAAAATAAGCCCGCCGCGTTGGGTAACAAGACTCATTGCATCGCCGACAAATTCTTTCGGACTTGCAATATCGACATTCATTACCGGCTCAAGCAATTCAGGCGAAGCTTTTCTGCACGCCTCGTCAAAGCCCATCGCCGATGCCGCCTCAAAGGCAAAAGGAGTTGAGCTTAACTCGTCATACTCGGCGGAAAGGAGGGTTACGCCGACATCAACGCAAGGGTACCCGTACTGAATACCCGAACCGAAAGCGCCTTCGATTCCGTGTTTTATTGCTTCTAAAATTTCTTTTGGCACTGCATGAGACGAATACGCACCCGAAACCGCTTCTTTTACATTTGAGGTAAATAAATTTCCTTCCCCACGCTTACGAGGTTCAATTTTGAGCGTGAGTTTTGCGGTGTTTTCTTTTCCGCCGAGCATCTTACTGAAAGCTTCAGTATGTTCAACAGAGGCGGTAACGGATTCGCGGTAGGTAACTTGAGGATTTCCCACGCGGGCGGAAACCTTAAAATCATCAAGCATGCGAGTGGTTAAAACCTCAAGATGAAGCTCTCCCATACCGGAAATAATCAGCTGCCCCGTTTCAGCATCTTCCCGAGCGGTAAAGGTTGGATCTTCCCGCGATAAAATTTCAAGCGTTTCTTTCAGTTTTGCCCGTTCCGACAAACTTGACGGCTCAATCGCAACGGAAATAACCGGCTCGGGGAAGTGCATGGACTCAAGCAGGATGGGCATCCCCTCGCTGCCAAGCGTATCGCCGGTTTGCGCCGTTTTTAAGCCGATAAAAACCGCAATATCACCCGCCTGTACCGTATCCATAGACTCCGATTTATTGGAATGCATACGTAAAATGCGATTAACCCGCTCCCGCTTTTTTTTGCCGATATTCATAACCTGTTCGCCTGCGCGAATCTTTCCCGAATACATGCGCACATAGCAAAGCGAGCCCGCTTCCCGATCATACTGGATTTTAAATACCAGTCCCAACGGTACACCACTTTCCTTGCAGGGAATGGAAACCGTTTCCTCTTTTTTTATTTGAATGCCTTCTGCCGGTGCTACCTCATCGGGAGCGGGCAGGTAATCAACGATGGCATCGATTAGCGGCTGCACCCCCGTGTTATGCCGCGCTGAGCCGCATAAAAAGGGAATATATTGCCGATTCAGCACCGCTTTCCGCAGCTCTTTTTTTATCAATTCGGCGGAAGGTTCTTCTCCCTCCAATAAGAGTTCGGTAACTTCATCCGAGTATGAAGAAATCACGTCAAGCATTTTTTCGCGCCAATTTTCAGCTGCTTCGCGGTTGGTATCCGAAATCGGCTTCCGCTCAAACTTTTCGCCTTCACTTGCCTCATCCCATGTAATTTCTTCCATTGTAATGAGGTCGATAACACCGCTAAAGCTCTCCGCAGAGCCGATAGGGATTTGTAAGGGAACCGTTTCGATAGCGAATTTTTTATGCACATCCTCCATCACCGAAAAAAAGTCAGCACCAATCCTATCCATTTTATTTACAAAACAGATTCGCGGTACCTTGTACCGGTCAGCCTGACGCCAGACGGTTTCGGTTTGCGGCTGTACCCCGCCGACCGCACAAAGCACGGCAACTGCTCCGTCCAGCACACGCAAGGAGCGTTCAACCTCGGCTGTAAAATCCACATGACCGGGCGTGTCGATGATGTTTATTTGAAAATCGCGCCAATATGTTGTAGTTGCGGCAGACTGAATAGTAATTCCCCGCTCCTGCTCCTGCGCCATCCAATCCATCGTTGCAGCTCCGTCATCAATCTCTCCGATACGATGAATTTTTCCGGTATAAAATAAAATGCGCTCGGTTGTGGTAGTTTTGCCGGCATCAATATGCGCCATAATGCCGATATTTCTCATTTTTTCCAACATGGTGAAAATCCTTAAACTGATTTGCTAAAAAGAAACGGTGTATTCTTTAATAAAACTGGAAATAAGTGCAGAATAAGACATGTCCGTTTGTAAACTCGGATAGTATAACGGAAAAAAAATAAATTTTCAAGTTAGTTTAAAAGAGCCACGACAAGAGCTAAGAAGATTTTTATTCTTTCCTTTGCAGTAAAAATAATCTTTTTTTTAAGTGTTTCGTGAAGAATTAGATTGATAATGCTTGTGCTAAACTGCCGAACGGGTCTAAACTCATTGCGTAGCGCTTAGCTTTCACCTGAATATTTTTTGCCGTGAATATGTTCTACCCGTTTGAGAATTGCAAGTGCCCATTTGCGAATAATGTTTTGGTTCATTGCGGCATTCTTGTCTATCGTGGTGTTCGCATCTTCTTTGAACGTAACATCCAAATGCCAATGCATACTTTCTATCGCTCAATGTCCGCGCACCGCTTTCATAAATAAGTCGATATGAGCAGCCAAAGAACTGATGTAATACCCGTCGTTTGATGGTCGTTTTCTCTCCCGTTATGATAACGGTTTCAACCATACTGGTAGTTTTTATGCCTTCCCACTTACCATTAATTGCAAACCATGTAATGTCATCAGTTATATAGTATTTTCTTGTTTCAAATTGTCCGTGTGCTTTTTCAGATGTACTTCGGTAATTTTCGCACGCTGTAAGGTTTTCTCGTATCTCGTCAATACGAAAATAGTCAGAAATATTATCGGTGAGCGTTTGTCCGAGTGTGTAACCGTCTTCATTGCAATAGGCGCTGACGATGTGCGGGATCCGTATCGTCTCCGCTTTGCAGCTCGGGATATACCGTTCCGAATTCTTCCATATCCATAAAAGCGTTTTAGCCGCTTATCTCGAAAGAGTAAAGAGTTTTGCTTATGTGATCAGGGCTTACGCATGAACAAGGTGAGGCTGCCCATTGAACCCCGCTTTATGGCGGCTGTTGGCTGCTGCATTTTTGAGGATGCGAAAGGGATGGGAGTGGAAATTGTGCCGCCGATTGTATTTGTACAAGGAGCAACTTATGGACGTTAGGGAATAACGTTGCTGGTTTTTCGCAGAAGAGGCGGCACAATTGGAGCGGACAGCCCGGTTTTTTCATTTAAGGTCTAATGTCAAAAATGAAAAAATTCGCCCGTATGATTATGACTCTGCCGAAATGTTATAGAAAGGCTTCTATGTCAAGTTCGCCGGCAAAGCAGGCAGTCCAATAACGGCGGAGTATGAGTCAAACACGCTGCGTAAGTTTTGAGTATGGTATCTCTCGTGCGGAATTATAGATTATACCTTGACCTTTTAGCACTTTTACGGTAACATTTTTGCATGGGATTTGCTACAAGTCAGCAGCTTAATAAATTTTATGACTCATATAAAAATATTGATGTAACATTTACAAAAGATGTTATACAGGCATTGAGTTTGAATACGCAACAAGTGTATGTACGGTGTGCCGGCAGCCAATGGCCATGTATTATCAATTCCGCATCTATGGTTGGCGCAAAAATTATAGCAGGCAAAAAAAGCGGTTTGTATGCAAAAATTGAAGAAGGACACACAAACCTCAGCATACGTTTTTTCTTTTTTGAACCGGGAGCAAAAGATAGTCTTTCTTTTTTTGTTTCTGCAAAACTTATCGATACAACTCCGTACAGAAGTTCTGCCGATTTGGTAATTTTCAGCTTAGAATATACACAAAGAGCTCCCGATGATTTAATCGAAAAGTTGGGATTTTTACTTGAAGCAAATATCAGTTCAACAAAAAGAAAAGAAGAGCGAATTCAGCTTGACCCTGCCTCTATGCGGAAAATGAACTTAGCAAAAAAAGAAACTATTGTCTTTATTCAAGGTATTCCGAGACGTTGTATTTTACGAGACCTCTCTTTTTCCGGAGCGAGATTTATTATGGTCGGAGTTGGTTCCTTTTTAAGTCAAAAAGGGGCTATGCTGAAAATTGATTTTGAAGAGCCCGATGTTAATATCGGTATTCGAGGAAAAATTGTTCGAGCGGAACAGGTCGAAGGCAGAAAAGATCTTGTTTCTCTGGCGATGGAATTTACGCCGGGAACCGTACCGATGATTTATAAAATGCACCTCAATCAGTATTTCTCTCATAGCAGAAATATACCTCCCTTGAAATCTGAACAACAACCGGTACAAGAAACGAATCAGCAAATTCAAAAACCGCAAGAACGGAACCCCGCGGAGCCTAAACAGGCGGAAATTCCCGGCGGATTAAATGATCTTAACCTTCCCGATTTTACCTCATGAAAGAATTAGACTCGCTTTTTTTTATACAGTTGCCTGAAAATTATACGATCGCCTCTGCAATTCCGGACTTTGATCCTTCAATCCCGCTTCCTATTCAGTTGCCCGCCGGCGAAGAAAACATTCAGCCAAAGGAAATTACGCAAGAGATGATTCTTGCAGGAATGCTCACTGTTTTCGCATACGATCGGGATAATTTGCATACTCAATATTATCGCGATATTTTCCTCAATTTAAAACCGAATATTAGAGCTGAAATGACAGAAGCAGCTATCATTAAAACAAAAAACGGAGACTTTGAACTCGCGGAAGAACTTCTCCTTGCATTAGAAGGTTTGTTTTCCGCCGATATGTTCACAAAACTCAATCTTGCACTATTAATGGAAGAACGCAGCCGTTTTTATCGGGAGGCGGGAGCCGATGACGAAGCGGATTATTACAACGATGAGGCTTTTCATTTTTATAAAGAAGTTTTAGCTGCAGAACCGCCTATTCCGCAAGCATTTTTTAATGCAGGGTTTTTCTTTATCAAGCAGAGCAATTACGCGAAAGCACGTTCGGTTTTTGAAACTTACTTACAATTGGAAGATACAACAACAGACACCGCAGAAACTCGGAAGCAAAAAGCGCGAGATCTTATTGACTGGATAAACACACAAGCGCTTGATGATGATTTATTTAAAGAAGCCTATGACTTCATGCAAATGAATCAAGAGGAAAAAGCTTTAGAAAGGATTAGAGAATTTCTTTCGCATCATCCTAAAGTTTGGAACGCATGGTTTTTACTCGGCTGGGCATTACGCCGACTAAACCGTTGGGAAGATGCAAAAGCCGCCTTTTTGCATTGCCTTGAACTCGGGCAGGATAACGAAGAAATAAAAACCGCATACAGCGATATTTGCAATGAACTTTCCATCTGTTTAACAGAATTAAAAGAATATCAAAAAGCTGAAAAATGGCTGCTTTCCGCTCTTGCCGAGGAGCCTGAAAATATAAAAATTATCTCAAATTTGGGCAGCCTTGCGTTGAAAAAAGGCAAAACTGAAGAAGCAAAAGGTTTTTTCCGCACTGTGTTGGAAATTAACCCCACTGATAACCTTGCAAAAATGATGCTGGCGCAGTTGAACGACTAAAGCGAATAACTTAAAACACGTACGAATGCTTTTGCAGTCGCTAAATTGCTGTAACGCTCTGCAATTACCTTGCTAGTATAACGTTTTTTGATAACTTGATTATTTTTCTTAATGTATTTTATACAAATCGTAAAAAGTTGTATAAAAAAGAATCCGACACGGCGCAACGGCGAGCAATTTACCATAGTGATACTGAATCCACAAGCAGTCATGGTTAGCGCTCTAATTACTAACAGCAACTTAATTACAAAACGCTACAGTAGCACAGGCGAAACCTTGGAATTTCTCCCCTTGTTTCGCCTACGAGTTTTGCCTGTTTACGCTGGAGTGTCAGGCAAAACATCGTTTAGAATTGAGCACGGGCGAAACCTTGGAATTTCTCCCCTTGTTTCGCCTACGAGTTTTGCCTGTTTACGCTGGAGTGTCAGGCAAAACATCAATACAAAACTGTGAAATTGAAGCCTTAAAACTCGCAGGCACTGTGAGCAAGAAAAACTAAAACTACATTCAGAACGGGCACGGAATCCCTTGGTTCCACATCTGATTTGAGTATTGTGATTTTATGAAAATTAATTATTGCTTGTATCATGCGTCTGCATTGTTTTTTATAAAAAATAGGTATATAGTAGTAAGTATAGTGGTTTTAAAATATTGCTCGGAGAAGACAGTTTAGTTTTAGTAAATTATAAAGGGAGTAACAATGAAAGAGCTGAAATTTATTAAAAAAATAGGTATTGAATCAAAGGATTTTACCGCAATTAAAGAAGCAGTGGAAAAAGCGGAAAAAAATACGGATGGAGAAATTGCGCTTGCAGTTATTAAAGAGTCCGATGATTATTCGAAATATGAGCTTGTATCGGGGCTTATAGTTGCTGCCGCAGCTTTTCTTGCACTGTTGCCCTTTTCAGATTCGATAAACTGTTTTTTAAATACTACATTTTGGTATCCTGCAACATGGTATTTGCCGGCTTTTGTCGGTTTGATTGCAGCTGTCGTTACGGGTATCTTTTTTATAATAGCAAATATTCCTGTTGTTGATAGATTCATTATTCCTAAGCGTGAAAAAAATGAACGGGTATATACCCGTGCTTTACGTCATTTTATGGAAAGCGGAATTTATAAAACAAAAAACAGAGCGGGGATTCTTATTTTTATCTCTGTGATGGAGCGGAAGGTTTTTGTGTTAGCCGATGAAGGCATTAACGCAAAAATAGAGCATGGTGAATGGCAGAGCGTATGCAATAAAATTTGCGATGGGATAAAACAAAAACAGGCAGGAAAGGTACTTTGTGAAGCTGTGGCTGACTGTGGGGAAAAGCTTGCAAAATATTTTCCGGCAAAAAATATTAATCCGAACGAATTGCCGGACGGCTTAGTGGTGTTATAAAAAACATACTTAAATTGAAATCCTAAGAAAACTCTATTTTTATATGGCGCATTCATAGTTTACCGAGTGTGCGGGTTTTTGTTTTTATAGCTTTCATTATGCAAAAATAGACAGGCTTACACATGAACAAGTGGCGGCTACCCCTTTGCAGTAATAGGAGTTTTCAAACTCGTATAACGTTCTGTAAGTCGGTACAAAGCTTTAAAACTCGCAGGTTTGGTTTTGCCACGGATGACAAAAACTCAGAACAATGTAAAACGATGTTTAAAAGCATCAATACAAAATTAACAAAATTATAAAATTGAATCTTTTAAACTCGCAGCCACTGTAAACAAGAATGCCAAAACTACATTCAGAACGGGCACGGACGCCCGTGGTTCCACGCAGAAGCGACGTTTTAAAGCAAGACTTTTTGCAAAGCTTCACCCTTTCCCTAAGAATCCGCCTGGGAACCAATGCCTATATCCTTTTTATTGTGCAAACTATTTTCACTTATGTCTAACTCACAATAAAAATACAAAAATTTTCATGCCTGCCCTGCAAAAATGAATAATGCTCTTGACATTTTTTGTGAAATACGATATTTTGCTTTCGTCTTCCATACGGGCGCTTAGCTCAGCTGGTACGAGCGTCTGGTTTACACCCAGAATGTCGGCGGTTCGATCCCGTCAGCGCCCATCACTAACCCATTGCCACATAAGGACTTACAGCATTTTATACTTTCCTGAACTGTCTCGGTATCAACAAGGAGTATGTCGACAATGGATTATTAATCCCTTAAACGAATACCTTTCCTGTTTTTCCATTCATCAGATAACAAACCAAAAGATTATAATGAGAAACTCAGTGTTTATGTCGATACAGGGGTTCGTTCTATTTTTCATGCGAATAATTTCATCGCGTTGAAAATTAAGAAAAATTATCCGGTGTGCTAAAATAGCTTGTAAGCCTTACTGAGACATCCGCTGTTATTTTCCGGTTTTTCAGAATATCCCGGTGCTATCATAAAATAGGAGTTCCCAACTTATAGTTTTGCTCCTTCAGTATAACGTTTTATAATTAAGCTGCTGTTTACTTATCGGAACATCAACACTAATGGCTTGCAGCTTCAGCATCACTATGGTAAGTTTACTCACCGTTGCGCCGTGTCGAGATCTTTTTTATAAAATTGTCTTGATTTGTATTATTAACATGTCTTGTTCTTGTCGTGCGCCGCATTATATTTCTCTTGATTTTTTTGCCGATATTGCATAGACTGAAAGCCATGATAGGACTGATTTATTTTTCAAAAAATAACGCCGCGCAAAAATTACTCGACAGTATTTTAAATGCTGCAAAAGAAAAACACGCCGATATCCGGCTGATTGACGGCAACCGTATGACGGAAACCGATCGATTAACCCCGTATCAGTATTTGGCTGTTTTTATCGGAGATAAATCGTTCTTTCAAAAAAAGCCCGACCCTAAAACTTTTGACATACTAAAAAATCATGGGAATCTGCAAGGGAAAAAAGGGGCGGTGTTTACTCTGCAAAACGGCTTTTTTTCTCAAAAGTTTTGTAAAAATGTTATGGAAAATCTCGAAGCAATGGGTATGCTCTTAGATTATTTTAAGCTTATAAAAAACACAACCGACGCCTCAATCGCGGGGAAAAACATCGGCTAAGCAAATCGGGAGCCCCATCAGCATGGAAAACTACTATCGCATTTTAGGAGTTCGCCCTTCAGCCTCAATCGTAGAAATCAAACACTCTTTCAGAAAAAAAGCAAAGCTGCTGCATCCGGACATACCCTCAAATGCCGCATCTTCTGCCGACAGAAAAAACAGAGAAAAAGAGATGCAGCTTTTGATAACCGCATACGAAGTGTTAATAAACCCGAAGCTGCGAGCCGAGCTTGATACATTTTATGCGCGCTTTCAAAAAGAAACAGTGGATTCCGGTTTTGATTACCGGCTTTGGCTTGTCGGACAAACCGATTTGGAAAGCAGAACACAGCTGATAGTTTTTGACCTCTTTCATAATCTTGAAGAAGAGGCGGTGGCGGAATATTTGCGATTACGGGCGGCTCCGAAAAGTTTCTGGCTTTCACTGTATATGGATCGGGAAGATTTTATGGACTTCGGGTTTATCCTTGCGGAAGAATTATATTTGCGGGATCATCATTACGAAGCCTTTGTTATTCTGGAAGAGATTATTTATGAAGAATTAAAAAAAAATTATTTTAAGCATTTTTTCCCCGAAGTTTTAAAGCTGGCAAAAACTCTTATCATCGGAAAAATTATTCCGGCATTAGGCGATGACATTGCGCTTGAATGTTATGAAGCAGCGGTTGATTTCGGTTTTGAATCAAGTATAACCGCAGAGCTGTATAAAAAAATGGGGGAATGCCATCTACGAATAGGCGATAAAGAGCTTGCCATACACTGCTTTCGGCAAGCCCTTGCATTAAACCCGCGAATACGCGGCATAAGCAGTACAAAAATGCATACTATTTTGGAGAATATATGATACGCATTAAAACAAAAGAACAGATCGACGGAATTCGCCGTTCCTGTAAAGCTTTGGCTCAACTGTTTGAGGAGCTTATTCCTCATGTAAAACCGGGAGTCAGTACAAAACAATTAGACGATTTTTGTGTTGACTTTATTACTAAAATAGGCGGGAAGCCCGCATGGTATGCGGAAGGCTTCCCCGGTGCAGCCTGTATTTCCATCAACGAAGAGGTTATACACGGTGTGCCGTCAAAAAATAAATTCGTTCAAGAAGGTGACCTTGTCTCCCTTGATATCGGCATCGATTTGGGCGGTTATATCAGCGATGCATGCAGAACCGTGCCGGTCGGTAAAGTAAGTCCCGAGCGGCTGCAATTGCTGGAAGTTACCACAAACTGTTTGGCTGCGGGAATTGCGGCATGCCAAGCGGGAAAACGCGTTAAGGCAATATCAAAAGCGGTATTCGAGCTGGCAAGTCAGTATAATTACGGCGTTGTTTACGAGTACTGCGGGCACGGCGTAGGGCTTTCCGTACACGAGCCGCCGAATATTCCAAATGTCCCTTATCCCGGCGGACCGAATGAGCGCTTGCGAGCGGGAATGGTTGTTGCCATTGAGCCGATGATCAACCTCGGCACCGATGAGGTTAAAACACTTTCCGACGGTTGGACTGTTGTAAGCGCCGACGGCTCCTGCTCCTGCCATATGGAAAACACCGTCGCCATCTTTGAAGACCACACCGAAGTGCTTACCATCCTCGATTAGAGTACCGGTTTTTATTCATTCAAATACGGATTATAAAAAAGAGTCCGACACAATGGTTTCATTTTGCCATCCGTGGCAAAATGAAACCTGCGAGTTTTAAAGCTTTGCAATTTATTTTGCTTTAAAACATCGTTTCTGTTTGGAACCACGGGCGTCCGTGCCCGTTCTGAGTTTTGCCGTCCGTGGCAAAATTATGTCTTGCGAGTTTTAAAGCTTTGCAATCTGTCCTGCTTTAAAACGTCGCTGCTGTTTGGAACCACCGCCGTCCGTGGCGGTTCTAATTTTGCTATCCATGTCAAAAACTAAACCGTCTGTTTGGAACCACGGGCGTCCGTGCCCGTTCTGAGTTTTGCCATCCGTGGCAAAATTATGCCTTGCGAGTTTTAAAGCTTTGCAATCTGTCCTGCTTTAAAACGTCGCTGCTGTTTGGAACCATCGCCGTCCGTGGCGGTTCTGATTTTGCTATCCATGTCAAAAACTAAACCGTCTGTTTAGAACCACCGCTACGCAGTGATTTTTAGTATTTTTGATTAAATCACTGCTGCGAGTTTAAAAGCTTCAATTTTGTAATTTACTGTTGATGCTTTTAAACATCGTTTGAATTTGTTCTGATTTTGATGTCCGTGTCAAAAACAAAACCGTCTGCGTGGAACCACCGACATCCATGGCGGTTCTGAGTTTTTGCCATCCGTGGCAAAACCAAACCTGTGAGTTTTAAAGCTTTGTACCGACTTACAGAACGTTATACGAGTTTGAAAACTCCTATTACTGCAAAGGGGCAGCCGCCCCTTGCTCATGCCTAAGCCCTGAAAAAATGACCACAAGTATATACAGGAATAAAAAATTTATGTAACATACCTGTAAATTTTGATTTCTTAAAAATTTTTTATAGGAGACGTTGCTATGAATTATTTTGTATTAATCGGCGTTGCAATTATCATTATCGGGTTTATTGCAAAGCTTGATGTAGTGGCGGTTGTGCTTATTTCTGCACTTGCAACCGGACTTATTGCAAAGCAGGGATTTATTGCGGTGCTTGATTCGATCGGCACCGGCTTTGTAAATAATCGGTATATGAGTTTATTTTTTATTTCCTTTCCGGTTATTGCGATTATGGAACGCTACGGACTGAAGGAGCGGGCTGCGGATTTTATCAGGAAGATTAGGGGTGCAAGTGCGGGAATGGTAATTTGGCTGTATATTTTAATTCGTACAATAGCCGGAGCTTTTTCGATTCGCTTAGGCGGACATGTGCAATTTATTCGTCCGCTTATTCTTCCGATGGCAGAGGGTGCGGCGCAAAAGCACGGCACATTAAGCGATGAGGATATTGAGGGAATTAAGGCACTTGCGGGCGCCTCGGAAAATTACGGAAACTTTTTCGGGCAAAATATTTTTCCCGTTGCCGGCGGAGTTCTTTTAATCACGGGAACGCTGCAGGAACAAGGGGTTCCGGTAAGCAATGCTGATATTGCAAAATACTCGATTTTAGCCGGTGTCGCGATGTTGGTTATTGCTTTGGTGCAATGCTGGCTTTTTGAACGCCATCTTAAGAAAGGAGAAAAAAACAATGCTTAGTGCTATTTTTAACAACAGTATTTTAATAGATGAAATCGTATACGGGCTTTGCGGAATTGTTTCGATTGTAACCGGCTATCTTGCACTCAAAGGCAAAAAGACTCCGATCGGAACTTTTTTATTCTGGACTATTTTGGGTTTACTTTTTATGTTCGGTAAAGCTTTGGTGCTCTATGTTCCAAAAGGAGGTGCGATTATCGGCGGACTGCTTATTCTTTTAGGTGTGTTAACATTAATCAAGCAGGTAAAAATGGGAGAATTTGCACCGCTTACAAAAGAAGAAATTGAAGAGAACTCAAAAAAGGTAATGAATAAGATTTTTATTCCCGCCCTGCTTTTGGGAGTGGTTGCGATGTTTTTGGCGCAGGTAAAAAGTTTTAATATCGCAATCGGTACCACTGCCGAAGGAAAGGCTATTATCTTCGGATTTTCAACTGCGCAAGTAGTTGGACTTGCCTCAATTATCGCTTTGATTGCGGCGGTGCTTTTGACAAAACCGAGCTTGAAAAATACGGTGCATGATACGTCAAAGATGTTGATGCAGGTAGGTTCTTCAAGCCTTTTGCCGCAATTGCTGGGAGTACTCGGTGCTATTTTTGCTACAGCCGGAATCGGTACAATTATCGGGAACTTTGCGGGCGCGATTGTGCCACAAGGAATTCCGGTATTGGGCGTTATCACCTATTGTCTGGGTATGGTAATTTTTACCATGATTATGGGAAATGCTTTTGCGGCTTTTACCGTTATCACCATTGGGGTCGGCATACCTTTTGTAATCGCACAGGGCGGTAATCCTGCGGTTGTCGGCGCCTTGGGAATGACGTGCGGATACTGCGGAACCTTGCTTACGCCGATGGCGGCAAATTTCAATATTGTTCCCGCCGCTATTTTGGAAACGAACGATAAATATGCGCTAATTAAAACTCAGGCTTTTTTGTCTGCATTTTTAATTGTTGCACATATTATTCTGATGTTGTTGTTTGCTTTTTAATTGATAGTGATAATAGGAGCAATAATTGAAAGAGTCTGAAACAGAGTCTTGTTTGCTATTCGGTCAAGCAAGTTTTGCTCCTTAAGCCGCTAAGGCAAAACACTGCATAATCACTGTGTTTTTTAAGATTGCTTAAATTAATTGTCTTAAATTTTTTATAGGAGAGTAAAATGAAAATATTGGTTACGGGCTTTGATCCCTTCGGCGGAGAGCGCATTAACCCCGCAATAGAATCGGTAAAAAAACTGCCTGATACGATTTTAGGTGCGGATATTATCAAACTTGAAATTCCGACAGTGATCGGAAAGTCTTTGGATAAAATAAAAGAGGCGGTAAAAAAAGAGAGTCCCGATGTTGTGCTCAGTATCGGGCAGGCGGGCGGCAGGTCCGACATCACGGTTGAGCGGGTTGGTATTAACATTGACGATTGCAGAATTAAAGACAATGAGGGTAATCAGCCGATTGATACGCCGGTAGTAAAAGACGGCCCCGCCGCATACTTTGTTACAATCCCGATTAAGGCTATTGTGGAAAAACTGCGGACAAAGGGCATTCCCGCTTCGGTTTCCAACTCGGCGGGAACTTTTATCTGCAATCATGTTTGTTACGGCGTTGCGCACCTTGCCGCCTCAAGCAAAAAACCGATGAAAAGCGGCTTTATTCACATTCCGTTTTTACCCGAACAGGTTACGGATAAACCGCCGCTCACGCCGTCCATGGCTTTAGACACCATCGTGCACGGAATCACACTCGCCATTGAGGCTATTATCGAAAATGATACGGATATAAAAGTTTCTGGCGGCAAAATTTGCTGAGGTTTTAACAACTATTTTTATGCTGCGGTTTAAGCGGCGAACTGAAAGACCCGATCCATTTTATCAAACGCATGAACCGTTTGCTTGAAGCATACCCTATTTATAAAAAAAAGAGAGGCAGCGTCCTCTCTTTTTTTGCCCATTGTTTTGTGTAGAAGCTTGTAATTAACTCCCATTATAATAGGAGCATTGACGATAATGGCTTGCCGATTCAGCATTTCTATGGTAAATTGCCGCGAATGCTAAAATCAGAACGGGTATGGACACCCGTGGTTCCACGTAAAAAACAGGGGGTCAGTACAAGTCGTCCTGCTCTGCGCGCAGAGGCTGTCGGGGGATGGTTTTTGGCGTGCGGAACTTTGGGGTTTTGCTTGGCGTTAGCGAGGTGTAGGCATTCCTATGGTAAATTACCCACCGTTGCGTTGTGTCGGGCTCTTTTTATAAAATTGTTTATGATTCATTAAAAACGCATCGAATCATCAAAAAATGTTACACAAGGAGAAGAGATGAAGAATTCAAAGAAAAAATCAAAGGAAAATCCGGTAGGTATTTTTGCAGGATTTGCCCTTTTGTCGAAAGCTCAATGGGATAAGGCAAAATTTATTTCCGATCTCAAAAAAAAATGGGGTTTGGACGCGGTTGTAAACAACGATGGCTGGGACAAGCGTCAAGATACATTAGCCTTCGAAGTCGGTAACATGATAGCAATGGTCGGTTTTGCATCTGTTCCTATTCCAAACGCCGAAGCGGAGGAAAATGCAAAATATAACTATTTATGGAACAAGGCTGTCGAAATGGCAAAGGCACACAAAGCTCATCTCGTAGTCGCGGTAGTTGGTAAAGAGAAAAACATAATAGAAAAAGGCAAGCTTTTCAGCAAAGTTATATCCTGCCTCTGCGATCAGGATACTGTTACCGGTATTTATGTCAATGGAACAGTGCTTGAACCGCAATTTTACAAAGATTACGCCGAAGTACTAAAAGACGGGGAGCTTCCTATTATGGTATGGATTTGGTTCGGGCTGCATCCGACGGAAACCTTTCGTGTATGTTGTTATACCAATGGGCTGAATGTATTCGGCAAGCCTGAAATGGAAATTCTGAACGCCGATGCCAATCCCAATGATGTACGGGATTTTCTTATTGATATGACATACTATGTGATAGATGCCGATGTAACTTTGAAAGGCGGAGAAAAAATCGGATTTTCAGACAATGATGTACACACCATCACTCGCAGTAAGGGCGTGTTCTTGCCCGGAATGACGCTAAAAATCAGTTATGAACCAAAAAAGCCTTTTGACGAAGAAGATTGATTGTGCGTGTTAAGTAATTTTGAAGACTTCTTAGAGCGATTGAACGGAAAAATCAAATAAAAGATACACTAAATCTGACAATGACTGCTCATTAAAGGTTTTTTTACGTTCGCTTGAAGGCTAACTGAAAACTTTGGAGTTTTTATTTCCGTCTAAGTATATTACTGCCTTTCCCGGTGTGGCTTCATCTCGTTGTGGGAATGCTTGAAATATGGCTTTAAAGGCATCTTTAGTCAGTGTGTTTGTAGCAGCGCAATGTGGTCAGTTTGGGTAGGCTGCTTATATTTAAGGATGTGAGTTGATTGTAACCGCAGAATAATAAAACCTATTTTTATAGTGGCTTGACACCCTGCTATTAGAGTATTGCAAAGATTTTATATTTTTTTATATTGTAAGGGTATACATTTTTTTCTGTTTTAGGGGGGTATAATGACAAGTGATACCGGTTTTAATCAACATGAGGCGATAGATCAAAGTAACGTCGCATTACCAAAACGAATTTTAGTGTATGATTTAATTGCAAATACTGCATGAATGCTGACAGCGGTTATAACAGTTTTAATTTCCGGGGCGATGGATGCTTCAATTGTGAATACAGCCTTAGCTTCAAAATTTTTTGTTGCTACAATTGTTATTCCGCCAGCGATAGTCATTATAAAGTATAAAAAACTTAATAAACACTTACAAAATTGGAAAGAAGATCTCCTAAGTGCTCAAAAAGCCATAGTAAGCTACCAACGAACTGTACCTGTAACTCCTATTGCGGTTTCTCTTGTTTCTCCGCTTCTTATCAGTCTTGAAACGGGAATAATTAAAGACTCTAATTTGTTTATGACATCCTATGTATTATCTGTTGGAAATGTTTTTGCTGTAGCGAGTTTTTTCGCCACACTCACAATTAGGCACCTTGAGAAATCTACAAATTTTATTCCATTAAATAAAGATTTACTCGGAATGTCGCTGACGAGTAAAATATTTATGATAAGTTTTTTTTCTTCCGTATCAATTGCTTTTCTCACACTCCTTCCATTCTTAAATAAAAATTTTGAACCTGAGTTTATAAATCTGGTTACTCGGCTTTTACCTTTGCATATATTTGGCATTGGATTTGCTGTTGTAAATATTGTTTCCGTTATGCGTGGAAATATAAATAGACTTATGCTTATTTATGACAATATTGAAAATTTATCTCACGGAAATTATAAGCTTGACGACATTGTAATTACTTCGCGGGATGAAATAGGTTTTTTAATGACTAATTTTAACTCGTTTTTATCATTTAACAAGCAATTTTTAAAAGATATTGACGTAGCGATAAATAAATCGAATGTAGTTGCGGATGAACTTGCCGCAAATATGAATGAAACTTCGGCAACTTTGCAACAAATAAGCGGAAATGTAAGTTCGGTAAATGAAAGTACACAAATGCAAACAAGCGGTGTGCTTGAAACCCAAGCAACAATAGAGCAAATTGCAAGAACGATTGAAAGCCTTGACAGAAATATTGAACATCAGGCAAGCACTGTAGCCGAATCCTCTTCTGCCATCGAAGAAATGGTTGCGAATATTCATTCGGTCGCGGATGTCTTGGAAAAAAATGCGATATCAATTGCAAATTTGGATAAACAGACGCAGACAGCTACGAATTCAACTCAAGAGGCCGCCACTCACATAGAAAAAGTTGTAGAGGCTTCGGAAGGTTTGCTTGAAGCGTCAAACGTTATTCAACATATTGCAAGTCAAACAAATCTTTTAGCAATGAATGCCGCAATTGAAGCCGCACATGCCGGAGAAGCCGGAAAGGGCTTTGCCGTTGTTGCCGATGAAATTCGAAAACTTGCGGAAGAAGCCGGTACACAGGGAAAACAAATTTCCGTAGTACTTAAAACGCTTCAGCAAGATATTGAAACTGTTGCTAATGGTGCCAAAACAGTTGTTACACAAATTACCGAAATATCGAATTTAAGCTATGCAATACGGGATCAGGAAACTGTTATAATGAATGCAATGGAAGAACAAACCTCCGGAAGTACGCAGGTGCTTGAAGCAATAAGGGATATTACTAAAATTACCGAAGAAGTACGGTTAGGTTCGGGTGAAATGCTTACGGGAAACACCGAAGTCGGAAAAGAGATGACACGTCTTGCAAACGGTGCACAGCAAGTTCAAAATAGTATGCATGAAATAAGCGGCGGAACAAACCAGATCGCAAGTGCTGTTGAGCAAATTATAACTATGAGTGAAGAAAACAAAAAAGCGATTATAACAGTGATGGGGCATTTGGCAAAACTTAAATTTTAGTCGATGCTGTATTAATTTAATAAGCTGGTGGAGAGTTTTTTAATAACTCGATCCGTTTTTTAATACATCTTGCAATAATCGTAAAAAATTGTATAAAAAAGAGTCCAGGTTAGTTTTTGCCGTCCTTGGCAAAAACTAACCCACGAGTTTTAAAGCTTTGCAAACAGTCTTGCTTTAAAACATCGTTTCTGTTTGGAACCACCGCCGTCCGTGGCGGTTCTGAGTTTTTGCCGTCCTTGGCAAAAACTAACCCTGCGAGTTTTAAAGCTTTGCAAATACTTTTGCTTTAAAACATCGTTTCTGTTTGGAACCACCGCACGGCATAATTTTGCCGTCCATGGCAAAATTATACCTGCGAGTTTTAAAAGCACTTGAAAGCGGCTGTGCTTTTAAAACGTCGCTGCTGCGTGGAACCACGGGCGTCCGTGCCCGTTCTGAACTTGACAACGGTGAGTAATTTACCATAGCGATGCTAAATCCACCAGCCATCATTGCTGATGCTTCACCTTGCATAACAGTAAGTTAATTACAAAACGCTACACTAAACTAAAAATCTTATCTTCCCAAAAGAGCTGCAAAACTCTTGATAAGATCATCGAGATAATAAAAAACTTGAAGCTCGTACAAGCATTATTGAAAAAAGAAAAGCCGACCGCTAATAGCCGACATCAATTCTTTGCTATCGGCTATTAACTTAATTTATGGAAGCGGTGTGCGGGCAGTAAAGCGATAAAAAGTATATAGAAACATTAGGATCTTGCATCCAAATCTCCTGCAAAGAAAAAACAAACAGCTTCGTGCTTTTGTCGTGCGCAATTATTATAAACTGTATTCAAAACTTTAAAAATAAGATATTATTTACAGATAAAAATATGCTTTAATTATCTGTGGAGGTTATTATATGAAAAAGAATGAATTAGATTCTATCGCCCTTTCTATAAGGAGTTTATCAATTGATGCAATCGAAAAAGCTAATTCGGGGCATCCCGGCTTACCCTTAGGAGCTGCCGAGCTTGCAGCGGTTTTGTATGGTAATATCTTGAAATATAATGCGGAAAATCCGAATTGGCATGATCGGGATCGCTTTATTTTATCTGCGGGGCATGGCTCCATGCTCTTATACTCAATCTTACATCTTGCCGGTTATCCTGTTACGCTCGATGATATAAAAACGTTCAGACAAATCGGATCCGTGTGTCCGGGGCATCCCGAATACGGCTACACTCCGGGAGTGGAAGCGACAAGCGGGCCGCTTGGTCAGGGTGTTTCGATGGCGGTAGGCTTTGCAATTGCCGAGTCAATACTTGCGGCAACGTATAATACGCAAGAATATGAAATCGTAAATCATTATACGTATGCCTTAGTTGGTGAAGGTTGTTTAATGGAAGGCGTCGCATCGGAGGCGTGCAGTTATGCAGGAACATTGCAGCTCGGAAAACTCATAGTTTTTTATGACGAAAATAAAATCAGTATCGACGGGTCAACCGAGATAGCTTTTACGGAAGATGTTGAAAAACGTTACGAGGCTTATGGATGGCAGGTGCTGCGCGGGTCCATGTATAATTATGATGAGATTGAAGCATTGGTAAAAAAGGCAAAACAAGATACGCGCCCTTCCCTCATTATGCTAAAATCGGTAATAGGAAAAGGGGCACCCACTGTTGAAAACTCTGCGGCGGCACACGGCGCACCGCTTGGAAAAGAAGGTGTTTTAGCGGCAAAAAAAGCTCTGGGGCTTGATCCAAGTAAGCCCTTTTATGTTGCCCCCGAAGCATATGCGGCATTTGCAGAAAAAAAACAAAAAAACGCCGCGCTTGAAAATTCCTGGAATACGGTTTTTGAAAAGTGGAGTAAGGCGTATCCCGAAAAGCGAAAAGCATGGGATCAGGCATTTACAAAAGGCGGAGTTTTAGCAGAGCTTTTAGAAAAGGTTGAGCAACCTTCCTACACAATAGAAGAAAGTATTGCAACAAGAGCGGGTTCCAAAAAAGCGCTTAATGCGTTTGCAAAAGTTTTGCCTAATCTTGTAGGTGGCTCAGCGGATTTACAAGGACCGAATGCGGTTGGAATAGACGGAGCAAAAGCTTTTTCCGCTTCTAACCGCAACGGTCGATATTTACATTTCGGCGTGCGGGAATTCGGCATGGCCGCGATTATTAACGGTATGCAATTACATGGCGGATTACGCGCTTTCTGTGCAACCTTTGCGGTTTTCTCCGATTACCTGCGCCCCGCATTGCGCCTTGCCGCTTTAATGAAAATTCCTTCCATTTATGTTTTTACCCACGACTCGATTTTTGTCGGTGAAGACGGCCCGACGCATCAGCCGGTTGAGACCTTGGCATCCTTACGTGCTATTCCGAATACATTGGTATTACGTCCCGCAGACGCTGAAGAAACCTCTGAAGCATGGCGAATTGCCCTCGCACATTCAACGGGACCGGTATGCCTTATATTGAGCAGGCAAAATTTACCGATACTCAAAAAAGAGGATAGCAATTGGCGAAAAACTATTGAATGCGGCGCGTATATTGTGCAAAAAGGCAGTGATACGCCCGAAGTCTGTATTCTCGCAACCGGCTCCGAAGTAGAGCTTGCATTGCGTGCTGCCGCTTTAAGCGGAAAAAAAGTCCGCGTTGTTTCGGTGTTAAGTAAAGAAAGCTTTGAAAAAACTCCCGAAGAATTAAAACGAAAAATAACCGGAACTGCAAAAATCATCACTGCCGAAGCGGGAGTCCGCCAAGGCTGGGAAGGATTGACGGAATCTCCGCAGAATTGTTTTTCTATTGAGCAATTCGGAGAGTCCGGCCCTGCAAAAAAAGTTGCCGAACACCTCGGCTTTACTGCGGAAGCTCTTGCAAAACTTTTATAAACAGATATTTTTAGTAAACGCTTTGCAAAAAACGTTTACTGAAAATACACACCGGAAACGGTGCTTTACTCAACAAAGACAGTGCAGCCTTTTGCTATTTTAAAACTTGAAGGTTACCTGCAAAAAGTTTTTAAGCAAAAATGCTAATCAAAACAATTGTAAAAACAATGTGTAAAAATAAGCATTTTTAAAGAGTCCGACACGGCGCAAGGGCGAACCCTTGGAATTTCTACCTTTGGTTCGCCTACGAGTTTTAAAGCTTCAATTTTACAGTTTTGTGTTGATGCTTTAAAACTTCGTTTAAAATTGAGCAACGGTGGGTAAACTTACCACAGGGAAAATGTTTCAAACCGAAAACATTGCGGACAATTCTCAGATCTGCCTGTGTACACGTATTCCTGCTCATAGCATTTTCGTAATTCCCAATACTAAAATATAAAAAAAACTTCCATCCGCCTTTTATCCACGCAAAAATCTGTCTTCAGGAACTTCGGCAAAATAGTGTTGCAGGCGTTTTTCGGCTTCGGGGATGTCCTCGGCATTTAATAAAAGGGTTTTGCAATAATGCGCAAACGTGAAGTTGTCGCAGTAAAGCGCAAAAAAACGCTGCATTCTTGTTTTCCAAAATTCTTTCGGCTGTTCTTGCTGCAAAAATTCTAAAAAAAGCAATGCGGTTTGGTAAAGGTCAATAGGCTTTTCAAACTGTTCGCCCCTTAGCTCGGCAAAAATCCACGGCTTTTGAATCATTGCTCTGCCAATCATCCAGCCGGCACAAGGGTACGACGATTGCATCCGCTGTAATTTTTGGAAAGAGTTGATGTCGCCGTTTCCGTAAATCGGAATGGGAAATTCTTCCGCCAAGCGGTGCGTAAATTCGTGCTTTGCGGGACGGGAATACTTTTGTTTTTGGGTGCGCGGGTGCAAAGTTATCAGTTCGCCTCCTTCATCAATAAGCATTTGTACAAAGGAGTGCAAAAACGCAGTGTTTTCCGTTATTCCGAGCCTCAATTTTACACTCAGCCGAAATGCTCTCCCCTGCGTTTTCTCATATTCATTGATTGCCTGCCGCACCGTCCGCACAAAGTGCGCGGTTTCCGTAAGCGGTTTTTGCATCCACGCAAAGCCCGCTCCGGATTGTACAATTTGAGGAGCGCAGCAGCCCATATTGAGGTCAACGCCGATGCCGCCTTTTTCCAGCACAATGGGAACCGCCTTTGCGGCGTATTCCGCATCATTTGAGGTAAGTTGCCACACAAGTTTTTCAGGCGCCGGCGCGGTATGCAAATACCAATCCTCAAATTGTCCTTTGCACACAAGAGAGGGACAATGAATCATTTCGGTAAAATATTCATCCGGGTCTGCAAATTGATGAATAAGCAAGCGTAAACCGGCGTGGGTAAGAGCTGCCATCGGTGCGGAAGCAAGAATCATACAAAAGACTGTAATACAATTTCGGATAAAAATCCAGTGCAAAAATTTACGGAATAAAAATTGAGTCCATTAATTTTCTATATTAGAGTTACAGAGTTTTTTATAGAAATTAAAAAAACAGTGAATTTTTGTAACCGTTTAGGGATAACTTTTTTAAAATTTTATGATATACATTTCTTGCAAATATTGTACAGCCGTTTATAAAAACGATGTAAAAAACGATATTTGCTATCAAAAGATTTTGGAGGTATATAAATGAAAAAATCTATGATTCTTCTTTCTATGCTTATCGTAAGTATAGCCCTTGCTTTTGCCGCAGACCCGGCGGAAGGTTTATGGAAAAGCATTGATGAAAAAACCGGAAAACCGACCGGCGTTTGGAACATCTATGTTGAAAATGACAAATTGTACGGAACAATGCTTGTTTGCATGGATCATAATCCGAAAGCAGCAGTAACCGCCTGCAAAGACAGCTACCCCGATTTTCCGAAAAAAGGTAAGGTCAAAAACATGGCGCTTGTAGGAACTCCTTTTATTTATAATTTGGTAAAAAAAGCGGAAGGTTCCTGGCATAAAGGCTATATCATTGATCCCGCAAACGGAAAGCGTTACCAGTGCAAAATTAATTTTAAAAAAGCGGACGGCAAAAAATTCAAGGTTGATACCTTACAAATGCGCGGCGAAATCGGGCTCGGAATAGGTCGTAATCAATGGTGGGTAAAATCTTCACCCGAAGAAGTGGCGGAATTGATTAAATCAAATGTGGTAAAACACGAGTTTGTCGAAGCCACCGAATAACGCATGTGGCTGCCCTTTTAAGGCAGCCGCTATTCTTGAATTATCAATATAAACAGCCGCGGATACACAAAATCTATAAAAACTTCTATCGGCGTTTTACAGCCAAGGATTTACGCCTGACATAATTTGATTTACGCCTGACATAATTTGTAATTAAGTTCACATTCGAGAATATGTCGACAATAAAGCTTACCGAATAAAACATTCCTATGGTAAACTGCCCACCGTTGTCAAACTCAGAACCGCTACGGACGGCAAAACTCAGAACAATGTAAAGCGATGTTTAAAAACTACCACACCGACATAAATAGGAGTTTTTAAACTCGCAGCACTGATTTAATCAAGAATACTAAAAATCAGGGTGTGGACGCCCGTGGTTCCACACAGAATTGAGTTTGAAAACTACCACATTTGTATAATAGGAGTTTTCAAACTCATAGGTTTGGTTTTGCCACGGACGGCAAAACCAAACCGTTGTGTCGAACTCTTTTTTAATAAAATTTTTTATGATCTCATATCAGATGAATTAAAAACATTATTTGAGGATATTAAAAAACGCTACGCTAAGTTATAATATCGAATCTACCAAAGCTTTAAAATCTTTATCAAGATTTGTAGAATTTTCTTTCGGTTTAACTGCAAAAAGTCCGTCTTCCATACTGATAATGCTGTCTTCGCTCGATAAATCAATCAATTCTTCCGCTTCGGCCTCTCCTACCGCTTCTAAACTTACGGTTGCTCTTTTATCAAAATAAGGAGATATAAATAAGCTGTCGGTATTGATTTTAGGAAGATAGGTAACTTCGTCGGCGTCGGAGGCTGCAAACAAAGAATCTTCAGAAAAATTACGTGGTTGTTCTGCATTGTTTGTAGCTTCGAGGATCGTGTTTTCGTTCATAGTTGCATGCAAGAGATTCTTTTCGCCCGCCGTTTCTATTTCATCTGCCAAGTCTTCCACACTTTCTAGCTCAGGAATATCGTTTTCAAAAACTTCTTGTATAACTAAACGATTTTCATCATCAGCATATATATGCTGAGTATTTTCTATTATTATCGGTTTTTCTTTTTTCTCTTCGGTTAATATGGAAACCATATTTTCCCACTCCTTATTGAGTAGTGCATCTATTTCTTTCTCATGTTTAATCAGAAATGTTCTGCTTATGCCGTTTTTAAATTCAGCGTCTATTTCTCTTCGTCTATATAGCATCTTTTCTTGAATTTCTTGTCGGTTTAATGCTTGTTTTTCTTTAAAAAAATCCTGCACTATCTGATTATAAAAATGCTCAATTCCGGTTTTTATCTTTGTAAGCGGATCCCGCCTGATATTGATTAGCAGGAAGCAAAATAAAAAAATGGTAACAAACCCGACAATAAGTAAAAAACCTTTAGATGATCGACTGAAAATAAATAAATTTTCAGGAACAAACTGTGCACATGCTCCGTATTTTGATTCTCCGCTGAGTACAATCCAGCTGATATTATTTGCCTGTATCGTTTTTTCCTCATTAAAATTACCGGACTCCCATTCAGTTAGTAAAAATTTTTTTATAGTATCTTCATCGCAGTATGGTAACCCAAGTGCAACTCCTTTAAAGGAAAAATCATCATCATGTATAAATTGCACGTTATCCGCAATTTGAAGTTTGTTAAGTGTAAATAAATGAGAAGTCAAAGCCTTTGTTGAAAGATAAAATAAAATCTTTCCGCGATAGTTATCATAAACAGTATAAAACGGCAAAGAATATACAAAGCTATTGCTTTCAGCATCCAGCAAGATTTCCGGCGTGTCAAGAGTATTGAAAAAATACTTAATCGGAATACTATGATTGGCAGCGTTATAGGTCTTATATGCAATACCGGCATCTTTTTGCGCCACAATATCTGATTTAAAAGAGCTAAACAAAAGAGAGCCGGTTTTTGGGTCTATAATACGGATACCTTTTAACCCGACAGTATCCGTTAAAAGCTTTTCTATTGCTGCTTCATATTCCATAGTATCTTTGCTTTTATATCCGATACCGAAATTCTCTTTTACTTCCTGCAAATTTGAAAATGCGGAAAAAGCTTTTAGTTTTTCTTCATGCCAGGTATCAATTATTGCTATAAGTTTATCTAAATGTTCATCCATTGTCCTCAAAACAGCCGGTTTATATAAATTTTTTTCAACAACCCGAAACAAGGTCTGTCCCTTTAGCAAAAAAAGAACTTCAATCAGAGCAAAAAGAATAATAAAGCAAAACAGTGCTTTAACACCGACACGCACAAAAACCTCCAAAACTTGTATTACACAAATAGAATTATATAACATTTTGATTATTTTTTCCAGCATCGGCACATTTTAATTTTATTACGCGTGTAATTTTTACAATTGCAACAAACAGTGGTTATTAAGAAAGGCATCGCTTTTGAAATATAGGCTTTTAAGCGGCATAAAGCATATTTCATAAAATATTGTTTGTACTTTGTCCGATTTTTCGCTTTGTTAAAATTCGGTTAAAAAGACACAAAAATCTTGTGTTCCGGAATGAGGTATTGTATAATACAAGCCATGAATACAAAGCGGAAAAAAATGACATGGCGAGTATATCTTGCCTACGGTGCTGCTGATTTATACGGCGGAGGCTGTTTTTTTATTGTAACCACGTTTTCCATGTATTATTTGGTAAACGTAATCGGTCTTCACCCGGTTCTCGCCGGTTTAATTCCCGGAATCGGGAAATTTTGGGATGCGGTTTCCGATCCGATGATGGGGTATATTGCGGATAATACACCGCAAAACAGGTTCGGAAAAAGGCGAGTTTGGTTTTTAGTTTCTATTGTTCCGATTGCCCTCTCGTTTATTCTTATTTGGTTTCCGTTCAGCGGAGAAAGTCAAATTGGAAAATTTATTTTTTATACAATAGCCTATATCATATTTTTTACAGTTACAACGGTATCCTATGTGCCGTACGCAGCCCTCAGTGCGGAAATAACAAAGGATTTTTCAGAGCGCAATAAGCTTAACAGCTCCAGACTCATGTTTTCGTTTATTGCGACCTTGCTTGGCGGGCTTTTAGCTCAGCCGATTATTGACTATTTCAATGGCAGTAAAACCGGTTATTTTGTAATGAGTTGTGTTTTTGCCCTCATTTTTGCCCTCCCATGGATACCGCTTTATTTTGAAACATGGGAATTGCCACAAGATGCCCCGCAGGAAAAAGAAAAAGAATCGTTTATTAAAAATTTTCTTTCCCTGTTTAAAAGCCGCTCATGCAGAATCCATATTGCGATGTATGTATTTTCGTATGGAACGTTAGATATTTTTATGTCGCTCATTTTATTCTATATTGTGGATTATTTGAACAAAGGAAGCGTTTTTGTTATCGCACAAGGCACATTGCTCATTGTCATGATGTTGAGTTTGCCGATACACAGTTATTTTATAAATAAAAAAGGACATAAACCCGTGTATCTTACCGGACTCATAATATTTGCACTTTCAATTTTACTTATGGCTTTTCACCAGCCGAATACAAGCAGTATATTTTTAATTTTAAACATGGTTATCATGGGCATTGGCATTTCCGCGAACAATCTTATTCCGCATCAGCTTTTGCCCTTTTTATCGGATATTGACACGGTGATGAGTGGCAAAAATCGGGCGGGAACGTATTCGGCGGCAATGTCTCTTATGCGTAAACTGTTTTTAGGTCTTGTAATAATGACCTCTATCGGTTTTGTGCTAAGCGCTATCGGATATAAAACCCCTGTTCCCTCAATTTTAACTCAGGCGCAATTGAACGAGGCGAAGGAGTTGAGCAACAAAAATAACACGCCGTTTGAAAAAATTGAAAAATATTATTCATTACAGGAAGACGGAAATCTGCACTTAAAATACCTGAGCTTGGATACTGATACTATTATCGCAAACCTATACAAAAAAGAGCTCGAGAAGAAAAATAAAAATGCGGAAAAGCATGCCTCATTTTTTGAAAATAAAAAAACATTTCCTGAAATTCCTTCAGAGATTTTTGAAAATTTTATAGCGGCATCTTTTGATAAAAAAGATTTTTCCCAAGCGAACAGTCTTTTTTTCCTGACCTCATCGTATACAAAAGAAGGAGCGGTGTATAAAAAAATTGAGCCAGAAGGATTTTACACAAAAGACGATCTTTACCATTTAAAGGAAACACTTGATGCAATAGACTTTAAATATTCAGGCATCGGGCAAGTGCAAAAGCCGCAGCAAAAACAAAGCACGCTCATCGGTATAAAAACCTCTTTCATTCTTATGCCGCTTTTTATGCTTATGATTGCAATTATCATCGGCTTTCAATTTAAACTTACCCCTGAAAACCACGCAATCATACTTACAGAGATTAAACGCCTCGAAGCAGGCGGCAAAAAAGAAGACGCCGATGAAAAAACAAAAGAAGTTTGCGAGCTCTTAATCGGTATGCCCTACGGAAGAACGGTATAAGTGTTTATCTGAAATGAAGGCACAAGGGCGAAACCTTGGAATTCTACCTTCGTTTCGCCTGCGAGTTTTAAAGCTTCCTGTTATAAAAAAGAGTCCGACACGGCGCAAGGGCGAAGCTTTACCTGTTTTCCTTTCGCTTCGCCTACGAGTCGGTGTAATTTTTCCGTCCATGGCAAAATTACACCTGCGAGTTTTAAAACTTTGCAAACTACTTTGCTTTAAAACGTCGCTTCTGTTTGGAACCACCACCGTCCGTGGCGGTTCTGATTGATATATTTGTATTGATGCTTTTAAACATCGTGTGGAATTGAGTAAGGTGGACAATTTACCATAGGGATGCCGAAATCCTGTTTTAACATCCGTGTCCGTTCTGAGTTTTGCGTCAGGGACAAAAGTAATCTGCGAGTTTTAAAGCGCTGGTAAAATTTGCAATATCTTTGGCATTTCTAAATATTAATTCCTAATTTTGCCTTAAGTGCATTTTGCAATTCTTGCGAAAAGTTCAAATTAGCGTTTTCTGCCGCTTCTGCAAGCCATGCCGGCAAGGTTAAATTTTTGCGAACGCTTTTTTCCTGCGTTAAATATTTTTTATCCGTTTTTATCAATGATATGAACTCGGCAGCTTTAGGTTTTTTAATTTTCTCAATACTTGATGGCAGCGGCAGTGTATGGCCGTCTTTTAGCATAAGATATACTCTGCCGGTCAAAGCTTCCTCCGCCATTATGATTGCCTCTTCCAAGGTATCGCCGCATGTCGCAAGTTCAATATCATGGAATACTACAGAATAACCGCTGCCTTCTTTATAAAATATCGCTGGATAAATATACATAATGTTACTCCTTTAAGCCGGCTTGTTTTAAAATGCTCTTTACAACAAATTGAGGCAGTTCTTTACCGCCATGAAACAGAATAGTAACTTTACCGCTTTTTATTCGGTGCCTGTAATGATGGTGAGAGCCGACTACTTCAACTTTAAACCATCCGTTTTTTTTGATAATCTTTTCCATTTCCTTAAAATTCATAAATCATTATACGCATAAACACGCATTTTATCAACGAGTTTTAGTATTTTTGCTTTTTCATCATGTATACTGTATTCTTATAAAAACTAACCCGCGAGTTTTGAAAGCACTTGGAAAAAGCTTGTGCTTTTAAAACATCGTTTCTGCGTGGAACCACCGCACGGCATAATTTTGCCGTCCTTGGCAAAAACTAAACCACGAGTTTTAAAGCTTTGCAAATAGTCTTGCTTTAAAACGTCGCTTCTGCGTGGAACCACGGGCGTCCGTGCCCGTTCTGAATGTAATGTTTGCTATTCCTGTTTACAGTAACTGCGAGTTTAAAAACTTTCTGTTATAAAAAAGAGGTCGACACGGCGCAAGGGCGAACCCTTGGAATTTCTACCTTTGGTTCGCTACGAGTTTTGCCTGACTTACGCAGGAATATCAGGCAAAACATCGTTTGGAATTGAGCAACGGTGAGTAATTTACCATACTAATGTTTAATTCGATAAGCGGTATAGTCGATTCATTCTCGAATGATAACTGAATTAGAACGGTATACAACCACACCATACTTGAAGTTTTCAAACTCATGGGTTAGCTTTTATACAATTGTTATGATTTGTACACGCTTGCATTGTCCGAAAGAGCTTTCAGCTTTTCAGTAAATTTTTTACCAACTGTTCCTTACGCCGCCAGTTTTTATCAACTTTTACTCGAATGTCAAGGTCTATTTTATAGGGAAAGATTTTTCGTAAAGTCCTGATTGCGGTAATGCGGATATTTTTTATCACTGCCGCATCTTTGCCGATGAGCATAGCTTTTTGTCCTTCTCGATCAACAGCGATAAAAGCTCTGCACCATAACACTTTCCCGTCTTTTTTCATTTCGAGATCTTCAATTCCTACGTATAACGCGTGGGGGACTTCTTCCCGGGTATGTAGGATTGCCTGCTCCCGAATAATTTCCGTTATGCGAAATGCAGGATCTTGATCCGTATAAAAATCGGGCGGATAGAGGGGTTCTCCTTCGGGAAGTAAGGTCATTAAACAACTAAGCAGCTCATTAATTTTTTGATCTTTTTCTGCAGAAATTTGAATAAAACGATTAAGCGGGATTTCCGATAAGCGATTGGTAATATTGACGGTTAAAAGTTGAGGTTTTGCTTCAGGTAAATCAACTTTATTTAATCCGATGACGATTTTATTTTGCAGTGTCGAAAGAAGCGCACAAATAGATTCTTCTTCAACACCGAATTCTTTGGAAGAATCTACAAGATACAGAATTGCATCGGCTTCAGCAAGTTTTGCACAGGTTATTTCTTGCAGCTGTTTGTTAAATTTTTTTTCCGAAGCGTGGTAGCCTGGCGTATCGATAAATACAATTTGTCCTTTGTTTGTGTTAACACTTCCTCGCACCGCATTACGCGTTGTTTGAGGAATATCGGATACAATGGAAACCTTTTCTCCGCAGGCAGTATTTAAAAAAGTTGACTTTCCTGCGGAGGGTCTTCCGATAATAGTTACAATTCCGCTGCGCATTATGCTGTTGCCGTATGCGCGGGGCAACCGGTAAATACAAGTTTATTTTCAAGCAGTACCAGAACTTTTGTCGGACAGCCGGAAACGCACAGGCCGCAAGAATCGCATAAGGTGTAGTCGGTAACGGGTATTCCGTTTATCACTTTAATAGCACCTTTTGGACAGTTTCGCTCGCACTTCATACACTTAATGCAACCGCGCTTACAATTCTTCATTATTTGTGCTTTTTTTGGATTACGGCAGCTGCAAAGCGCAAGGGCACCCGTTCTCGTTGTCGGTACGGTACGCAGTATCTGCTGCGGACATTCCGCTACACAAATTCCACAACCGGTACACTTATCATAATCAACATGAGGCAATCCGTCTTCTTTTATATGAATTGCATCAAAAGGACAAGCACGCTCGCAATCGCCAAAACCGATACATCCCCAATCACAGTTTTTTAAACCGTTGATCGAAATTTTAACTGCTGTACAGGTTTGTATACCGTTATAAGAAGCTTTATCCTTACAAACATCGTGTGAACCTTGGCATAAAAGCACACAAACTTCAGATTCCGCAGTTCCGCCTGTGCCGAGAATTGCAGCGATTTTCTCGGTTACGGGAGCTGCACCGACTTTACAACCGTTTACCGGAGCTTCTCCCGTAGCAACCGCTTCGGCAAATCCGTCACAGCCGGGAAATCCGCAAGCACCGCAGTTTGCCCCCGGAAGCGCATCTCTGATTTGTGCAACTTTTTCATCAACCTCAACAAAAAACAATTTTTTAAAAAAGCCAAGCGCAAAGCCTAAAAGGAGCGACAGCGCAAGGGAGACGACAAGTGTTAATACTAATGAATGCATACTCTTCTCCTATAAAAATTCTGAAGAATTGTTAAATAATTCCGGCAAAGCCGCCGAATGCCATGGAAATTAATGCAGCGGTAACAAAAAGAATCGGCGTCCCGCGTAAGTATTTAGGAACGGGAGCTACATCGATTCGTTCACGCAACCCGGCAAATACTACCATCGCCAAAACATATCCAAGGGCACAGCCGATTGAATATACCATAGATTGCAGAAAGCTATAATCTTCGGCAATAACGTCGAGGGTTACCGCTAAGATTGCACAGTTTGTGGTAATTAAGGGTAAATACACACCCATTGCCGTGTATAAGGCGGGGGCGGATTTTTTCAGATAAAACTCTACAAGCTGAACCAAACTCGCAATAACCAAAATAAAAATCAGTGTTTTTAAAAATCCAAGATCGTACGGAGCCAAAACATATAGATATAACGGATAGGTTGCGGCGGTCGCTAATACCGTTACAAAAAGAACAGCCCATCCCATACCGGTTGATTTTTTTAAATCGGATGTCATTCCGATAAAAGAGCAAAGAGCCAAGAATCTCATAAAGACAACATTCTTTACTAAAATTGCGGAAACAAATATTTTAAACAAATCGCTTATATCAATTCCACTCATTCTTCCGTACCTCCATTCGTTGTTTTTTCGGATTGTTCATTGTTTTTGCCACCGGTTTTTTCACTGTTTTCAGATACCGGTTTTTCTTCTTGAGCAGCGGGAGTTTGAACAGAGCCGGTTTGCTCCGTGGCTGCCGCAGCTTGCCGTTCCGCAGCTTGTAATTGTAAAGCATTTTCTATCTTTTTCTTCTTCATATATGCAACAAGGTCATTAAACCCGTAAGTTGCGGAGATTAAAACGGCAAATACAAAAAAGCCTCCGGGAGGGTTGGAAAAGAATTTCATAAAATATCGATCACTGTACAATACATGTCCAAGAATAGCCCCCGCACCGAGCAGTTCTCGAATAAAAGAAATAGCAACTAAGACCCAGGTATATCCAATACCCATGCCGAGAGCATCAATAACGGATTTTCCGACGCTTTCTTTAGAAGAAAAGGATTCGACTCGTCCCATAATAATACAGTTTACAACAATAAGCGGAATAAAAACGCCCATTGAAGCTGAAAGCTCAGGGGTAAATGCCTGCATGGAAAGGTCAACAATCGTTGTAAAAGCCGCAATAACGATAATAAATACCGGAATTCGAATATCGTTCGGGATAAGTTTTCTAAATAAACTGATAATTCCCTCACTCATTACAATAACAAAGGTCATTGCCAACCCCATTCCCAAGCCGTTAACGGTTGTGGTGGTAATTGCCATACCCGAGCATAAACCAATCATCAATATAAGCAGCGGATTTTCTTTTAATAATCCGTTTGTAAAAATCTTCATATAATTATTCATAGCTTTCCCCTCTTATTGCCGATTCATAAAAAGCGTATGCAATTTTTCTGCGGAAACAGGATCCGGTGCTTTGCCGCCATAGTTTTCAGCCAAATATCCCGCACCGTAATACGCCGCAAGCCGTACCATATTTGCCAAGCCTTGTACGGGAATTGTAGCCGCACTTATTGCATCAATAGTGAGCTTTTGAGATAATCCTTCATCAAACAGTTCATTTACCTGCATTCCCGTAAAAGGACTGCACAAAGACTCATCAAGTTTACGCGCAGCAAATATATCCGTATCTTTTGTTTCATTTATACAAACTTTGAGTACCCGACCGTTCATATCAATTCCAACCACTACAGTCGAATGCGTATAGGTAATATCATCCATTTGAATAGCTATACCGCGCACTTTTCCCCAACTCTTTACTATCCATGCGCCCATACTGCTGATGGGACCGTACTCACTTTCGATCTGAAATTGAGAAGAAATATCTTCAAATACGCCGTTAGGAAATATTGTCGCAAGCGCTCTGTCCGGAGGCATGAGGGTGTTTTTTACCGGCTTTTCGGCAGGTTTTTCCGCAGGCGTTACTTCACCCGCCTTCGGACAACCGTAGTTTTCCGCTAAAAAATTACCGGCAAAAAGAGATGCCGCTTTCACCATATCGGCAACCGCTTTAGACGTAATGGTTGCCCCGGATATAACCGCAATATCTTCTCCGAGTTTAAAGGGATCATCAACCAATTTATTATCAAACTGGGTAATAAAAGGAGGCTCAGCAGCTAAGCTTCCCAATCCCGGTGAATCGGTAAGCTCAAGAAATTTAATCATTTTAAGATTTCGATTGGTATCAACGCCGACTAAAATAGTTGCATCACCAAAAGTATGTCCGCTAAAAGTGATCGTCATACCGATTGCCTTCTCTCCCTGCTCCGCAATGTACGCATCTCCGACAGTACTTGCTTCTATCTGACGAGGCAGCTCTGTGGTTACCTCTTTAAAATTATCAGCATCAGGGAAAATCACTTTTAAAGCTTCGCCGATTTTTCCTTTTTTTGCAGCTTCAATGCGAGGACTTGTTTGCATATTTACAGCGGCAAGCGCAAGGCACGCGATAACCGAATATACCGCCAGGGTCAAAGCAAGTTTAATCATCTGTTTCATTTGCTTTCTCCTTTTTTTGAATCCCGCGGCTTTTTCACAAATCCGTATTTTTTCGGGATTAGCCTATCCAGGAAAGGTACAAAGGCATTCATGATAAGAATACTGTACATGACGCCTTCAGGGATTCCGGCAAAGAGTCTGATAAGTGCGGTAATAATGCCGCAGCCCATACCAAACCCAATGCGTCCCAAAGGTGTAACCGGCGTGGTAGCATAATCCGTTGCCATGAAAACAGCGCCAAAAACCAATCCTCCCGACATGAGACTGAGTAAGGGGTCAACACCGGCAAGAAAACTGATGACTACCGTAGTTACAATCATTGAAACAGGAGTCCGCCAATCGATTACTTTCATTACGATCAAAAAAACCGCGGAAAGAAGAATAAGCAGGATACTTGATTCTCCTACACAACCGGATCGATCGCCGATAAACATGTGCAGATAAAGGTCGTTTGCAGAAGAGTACCCGAGTTTTTCCGCAAGTTGTGTCGCTGTAAGCAAGCCATGCTCACCTCCCGGTTTTAAAAACCCAAGAGGAGTTGCCGAGCTGCAAGCTGCCAGCATATTGTTTTGTGTGGTTGCAGAACCGACAATATCCCATCGCCAATTTTTAGTGGAAATCCATGAGGTCATCGGTTTTAAAAAGCTGACAAACATAAAAGCACGCCCGAGCAGTGCGGGGTTAAAAGGATTCGCCCCCAGCCCGCCGAAAAACTCTTTTCCAACGATTATCGCAAAGACTCCACCTAAAATAATGTAAATGATTGGTAGTGTCGGCGGTATGACTAAACCGAGCAAGGTTCCCGTTACTACTGCGGAAAGATCAGACACGCGCGAATCCCGATAAAATACGCGACGATAAATAGCTTCCGTGGCAACCGTAGTAAGCACACTTAAACATATTCTTGAAAAAGCCATCATTGAATAAATGTATACACTAAAAGCCACTTGAGGAACCAAAGCAAGCAGCATATACATCATGAGCTTTTGCGTTGTAACCGGATTTACAATATGAGGTGCAGGTGAAAGAAAAATTTCATTCTTATCTGATTCAGCCATTATTTTGCTCCTTCCGTTGATTCTGCCGTAGCAACTTGCATCTTCGCTTCTTTACGTTTTTTAGCTTCTTCTTTTTCTTTTTGCTTTTTTCGCTCAGCGATAACGGCACGCTTACCGATTTTTATCCATTGCACCAATTGTACCCGTGCAGGGCAAATATACGAACAGGTGCCGCATTCAACACAATCTAAAAGCCCACAGCGAACCGCCATATCGTAATTATGCGCTTTTAATGCACCAACCATAAGCACGGGAGTAAGCCTGCAGCTGCAAACACCGATACATCTTCCGCAGCGAATACAAGGGCTTTCCTGATCAAGCGAAGCCTCTTTCTCGGTTAAAAAAAGAATTCCCGAAGTGTTCTTTTGAATAGGAAAATCCGCATTCTTCATAGACATTCCCATCATCGGACCGCCTGAAATAATCTTAATGATACCGGTATCAAGCTCAATCGGCTCCGGAATAAGATCCCCAACGCAAGTACCGATCGGAGCTACTCCGTTAAATGGTTTTTTGCAGGCATCGCCGCTGACTGTAAAAGGTCTATCAATAAGCGGCTTACCCAACCTGAAAGCTTCGGAAACAGCTTTTAATGTACCAACATTCTGTATCGCACAACCGATAGAAAACGGCAAACCTCCGGAAGGAATCTGCCTGCCGGTAGCTACTTCCACCAAGTTTTTTTCACCACCTTGAGGATATTTTGTTTTACATAATTGAATAGATATATCGAAAGAACCGGATGTGTCCGGACGATCTTTTAGTTTTGCAAGTGCTTTTTCCAAAAAGGGAACAAGGTCTGTCTTGTTATCTTCCAAAACAATGATCCCCTTTGAAGCACTCAAAATATGCATAACAATGGAAAGTCCGTCAACAATATCATCAGCACTGTGATACATTGTTGCTGCATCGGTTGTAAGATAGGGCTCACATTCCGCCCCGTTTGCCAACACATACTCAATCTTTGTATTGGGCGGAGGAGACAGTTTTATATGAGTAGGAAATGCCGCTCCCCCCATGCCGCAAATACCGCAATCTCTTATACGAGCGATAGCTTCTTCCTTTGTGCAGGAGAAGGGATCAAGCGGAGGCAAAAATTCTTCCCGATTTTCTTCATCTATTTGAATCATAATACAAGGCATCTCAGTATTTCCAAGAACAAGATGATTTTCGATCTTTTTTACTGTTCCGGACACTGAAGAATGAACGGGAACCGACATCTTATGCTCGGATTCGGCTATTTTTTGACCGCGCGCAACAGAATCTCCGACCTTTACAATCGGATTATTCGGTACGGCAGACTGACTGACAGGGATCCATACTGTTTTGGTAGAAGGAAAAACCTGCACAAAAGCATCCGAGGCGGGCACGTCCTTTTTTTCAGGAGGATGGACTCCCCCCTTAAATGATTTGATACTCATAATCCTATAATACACGGAGTCTAAAAATCCGTCAAGCAAGAAAATAAATTTAGAGTGAAAGAGGCGGAAAATATCCGCTTTTATCTTACTTTAAACGAAAACCTCTTAATACAATTATCTGCTATAAATATTCCATATTTAGCTTGAAGTTAGCCCCGCTTTTGAGTAGCACTCTAACGATGTGTAAAAACTGCCGCATCGTCATATCGGAAGCTTTTACACTCGCGCAGTATTTTTTTAATAAACTTACCGTAAGTTTTAATGCATTTTATAAAAAAGAGTTTGACACAACAGTTTAGGTTTAAAGCTCTGCAAAGTATCTTGCTTTAAACCATCATTGCTGCATGGAACCGCAGGCATTCATGCCTGTTCTGATTTTGACATCCGTGGCATTTGATAAACCGCAATCCATTATCGCTGAATGTCTCGATCAGCGTAGCAGTAAGTTAATTACAGGACGCTGCACTCATAGGCGAAGCAAAAGAGAAATTGCAACGCTTCGCCCCTACATAAGAACCCGCATTGGAACCACTGCCTGTATCCTTTTTATTGTGATAACTATTTTCACTAATGTCTAACTCAAAATAAAGATACAAAAATTTTCATGCCTGCCCTGTCAATTTAAAGTGAAAGAGTACGGAAAATCCCCGTTTTTATTTTATCTAAATGAGACCCGCTTATGCAATATCTGCCAGTCTAGCATTTTTTTGCTATCGGCGTTTTCTTGTTCATAGTGGCTGTAAGTTTAAAAGTTGTGTTCTCAATGAGTGCATCGGTGATTTTACAGTCTCTTATCGATACGAAGTACGGGGGTAACCTCTAAGCCTTGTATGCAAGGTGTAAGTGATAAAGTTTTTTATAGTATGGTAAGTTTGCCCACCGTTGCACCGTGTCGGACTCTTTTTAGTAAAAATTTTTCAATTCTCATTAATTTAATTTTACTATCGGCGAAGTAAAAAATATTGCGGCAGCAAAAAAAGGTTGCACTCCATTAAAATGTGTAGGATTTCTAACAACATAGAGTCTGCAATAAAAGTTCGGCGCACAATGCCTTTGCGTTTGAGTGTCCAAGCGCCGACAAAACCGGACTGTTTTTATCTGATAAAAAGCTTTTCAAACAGTATTGACAGAAATATAAAAATGAAGTAAAGTACATTCCGTTGCATATGCCAACTTAGCTCAGCTGGTCCAGAGCACGTGATTTGTAATCTCGGGGTCCAGGGTTCGAATCCCTGAGTTGGCTGAGCGAAGGGGAGATACCCAAGCGGTCAACGGGGGCAGACTGTAAATCTGTTGGCTTTGCCTTCCAAGGTTCGAATCCTTGTCTCCCCAAAGGGATTGCTTTCATCAAACGTGAGCAATCCCTTTTTTTATTTAATTTATGAAAAATATTGTTTTTTCATTATACCTTTTTGTACTTGGAGGCTTTGTATGAAAAGGCCTTTTTGGGAAAGCGGTTTGTATTTTTCATGTACACGCTGTTCCGCCTGCTGCCGTTTTGATCCCGGTTTTGTATATCTTTCCGAAACGGATTTTACCAATCTTTTACACTGGTCAGAGCTTTCCGAGGATGATTTTATAAAAAAGTATTGCCGTTGGGTTGAAAAAAACGACGGTTATGAGTATCTTTGTTTACAAGAGAAGCCTAATTATGATTGTATTTTATGGAATGAAGGATGTGTTGCGTATCAATATCGTCCTTTGCAGTGTTCTGCCTATCCTTTTTGGTCTTCGCTGTTAGTCGATGAAGATTGGTGGAATGTAAATGCGACGGGTTGTCCCGGATGTAATCAAGGGGCTTACCATGCTCCCGAAGAAATCCGCGCCGCCTTGCTGAAAGAGCGGCTGCAACCTCCGATTAGGCGTAAAAAATAGGGGAAGTGTATGCGAATACATTTTTGGGGTGTTCGAGGGTCGATATCCGCCCCGATAACACCCCTACAGATACAATCAAAGATAGCGGCTGTTGTTCAACGTATCTCGGAAAAAGATATAAAAACGCAAAAAACCAGGGAGCAGTTTATTGCGCAGCTTCCCGAATGGATTTACGGCACTGTCGGCGGGAATACTACCTGTGTAGAGATAGAAACCAATGACGGCGAAACACTTATCTTTGATGCCGGTACCGGTATCCGTGAGCTTGGAATTGATCTTACGCGCAGACCCGATTACAGGAAGAAAAAACATACCTACCATCTCTTTTTTACCCATTTTCATTGGGATCATATTCAAGGACTCCCCTTTTTTATCCCCGCTTTTGATCCTCGCAATACTATCATTGTATACAGTACCAGAAAAAAAGCAAAGGAATTTCTTGAAGAACAGATGAAGTATCCGTATTTTCCGATTTCGATGCTCGGAGAAGACGGTTTTGCCGCCAAATTTGAATTTCGGTATATTAAACCGGACGAGCCGATTATTTCGATTGGAGATGTTGATATCGGTTGGCATCGGGTGCGACATCCGGGCGGGTGTAATGCGTACTCGATAACTGAAAAAAACGGGAAGAAAGTTATTTTTTCTACAGATACTGAACTGCGCGAGCAGGATTTTGAAAAAAATGAGGGGAATAAGCTTTTTTACAACAACACCGATTTGATGATTATTGACTCTCAATATACGGTGCCTGATTCAATTGAAAAACAAGGATGGGGACACTCGACCTTTTCTATTGTAATTGATTTTGCGGCAAGCTGGGGAATAAAGCAGGTAGCGCTTTTTCATCATGAGCCGACTTATGATGATAAAAAGCTTTTCAGTATTTTACGGAGTGCCGATTTATATCGCCAGCATACACAGGTTAATGAATTACGAGTTTTTCTTGCACAGGAAGGCAGGGATATTATACTGTGATGAAAAAAGATATTCCGTATGTTTTTACCGATGAAGAATTAAAAGCGCTCGCTCTTTTTTTTAGAAATTCCGATTTAGAGGTTCCGCAAACGCTTTCCAGGCTTTCAATTTTTGCGGAAACGTATATATATAACCAAATGACCATTAGCGAAGCCGAAGCGTTTTTTACTAAAGAACATAAAAAACGGAAAAGATAAGCGTTTTGTTAAGTTTCGGCTTTTATATCTCTTAAGGTATAAGGAATATATGGGAAAGAAAAAAAAATACATATATCTGTGGTCTGCATTTGCAGGCGTTCTTTTTATTATCGTTATTGTTCTTGCCGCTTTTCTTGCCGACTCTCCGGTTATTACCACGAACGCAGACAAGGATGAAATAATTTTTAGTATTGAAAAAGGAGCGGGCGCAAGCGCTGTTGTACATAATTTAAAAACCGAAGGGCTTATTCGATCTGAATTATTTGCAAAAATATATATAAAACTGCGTAAGCTAACCTTAAAGGCAGGAAATTATCGGCTTTCCGCAAATCTTTCAACAAAAACTATTTTGCATATACTTGATTCAATGCAAAATCAGGCATTAATCCGGATTACCATCCCCGAAGGCTTAACTTTGAGGAAAACAGCCGAACTTTTTGAAGAAGCGCAAATTATTCCTGCCGCCGCCTTTATTGCCGCCGCGGAAAACACTCAAATGCTTGCCTCTTTCGGAATTACCGCAAAAACCGTCGAAGGCTTTTTATATCCGGATACCTACATGTTTGCCTTGGATGAAACTGCGGAGGCGATTGTGAATCTGATGCTAAAAACATTTTTTGCGAAAGTGCGCACCATACCGAATTTTCCGAAAGAGTCCGAAAAAATTTTTGAAACGGTTATTTTAGCCTCTATCATTGAAAGAGAGTATCGGCTTGCTTCAGAGGCACCGAAAATAGCCGGAGTTTTTGTAAATCGGCTTAAAATCGGCATGGGGTTACAGTCTTGCGCAACAATTGAGTATATTATTAACGAAATCCATGGAAAGCCGCATCCTGACAGGCTTTTTAACAGAGACTTGGAAATTGATTCTCCTTTTAATACGTATAAGTGGCGCGGATTACCGCCTGCACCGATTGCAAATCCCGGTTTAACTGCACTTTCTGCAGCCGCAAATCCAGAAACGCATAATTTTTTCTATTTTCGACTTGAGGATGTAAAAACGGGAAGTCATGTATTTACCAAAACCTTAAATGAACATGACAGAGCAGGCGCGCTTATTTTGAAAAAGGCGGCGGGGAAATAGCTGATGGCAAAAATAACCGCGCAAACAATTGATGCCGTTAATGATAAAACCGATCTTGTTTCCCTTGTGGAAAATTATACACATTTAGAGCGACGCGGGCATGATTGGTGGGGATGTTGTCCCTTTCATAATGAAAAAACGCCGTCTTTTCACGTAGTTCCCGATAAAAAAATGTATTATTGTTTTGGCTGCGGGTCGGGTGGCTCTACAATAAAGTTTCTGATGGAAATGGAAAAAATCCCCTTTGCTGAAGCAGTGGAACGCTTGGCAAAAAGAGCGGGAATCCCTGTTGAGTACGAAGGCGGCGGATATCAACCTTCCGAAGACAGTGTTTTCAGGGATCAGCTGCTTGAGCTTTATGACAGAATAACAAAAACATTTCACCATTTTCTGATGCATACCGAGCAGGGAAAGCCCGCTTTAGATTATTTGAAAAGCAGAGCTGTAAGTGCTTCCGTCATTGAAAGTTTTAAACTCGGGTTTGCGCCCGAACAGCGCTATTGGTTGTTTAAGTTTTTAACAAAAAAAGGATATTCGGCGGAATTTTTAGCGCGTTCAGGACTTTTTGCCCGCAAAAACCCAGAAAGCTCTTTTTTTGCCGGCAGAATTATTTATCCTATTACCAATAGGCACGGACAGGTTATCGCTTTCGGCGGAAGAATCCTTTCCGGAAACGGACCGAAATACTTAAATACCGCGGATATTCCTCAATATAAAAAGGGAGAAAATCTTTTTGCCTTTTATCAAGCACTCCCTGAAATACGAAAAACAAAATCCGCAATTATTTGTGAAGGTTATATGGATGTTATGGCGTTTCATCAAGCGGAGATTCAAACCGCTATCGCCCCGCTCGGTACCGCACTTACAGAAGAACAAGTGCATCTTATTCATTCATTTGCGGATACGGTATACCTTTGTTTTGACTCTGATACAGCCGGACAGGCCGCCACATATAAAGCAATTAAGCTTTGCCGAACATCAGGGCTTGATGTACGAGTGTTAAATATTCAAAAAGGGAAAGACCCTGCCGATATTTTATTAAATGAAGGGAACGACGGCTTGAAAACTCTTTTAAAAAATGCTATATTAGATAGTAATTATCTTATGAAAATTGCAAGCAATACATACGATTTAGGAACCCCTGAAGGCAAACATAATGCGGCAGCTTTCCTGTTTCCATATATTGAAGTATTGGAGTCGGATATTCAAAGAGAATCGACAATCAACAAAGCGGCCTCAGCTTTCGGTATAAGTCAGCGAGCTTTATATGCGGATTATCAAAACCGCAATCAGGCAACCCCCTCACCGGTAACACAGCCGAAACAAAGGGCTTCTGTTGGAATTAAGCGTAGTGCGGAATTGCGGGTTGTACTTGCCGTTGTTGCAAACCCCGAATTATTTAAAAAATTGCGCTATTCGTTAACAGCAGACCACTTTGAAGACGAACTTGCAAAAGATTTATTTATCGTGCTGGAAGAATGTTATCGCGCCGATGCCGACACTTATGACAGCTTATTTTCCCGTTGTCAAAACGAAGAACTGAAAAACCTCATAAGTGAGACTATTATCAGCGGAGAGTTTTCTCAAAATGCGGAAAAAATTGTCGATGACGGCATACGTTTTATTAAGCGAAACATTCTTTTTAAACGGAAAGACGCTATTGTTGGGAGGTTGCGTCAGCTTTCCGGAAAACCGCATGCGGAAGAACTTGAGCAGCTTGTAGCGCTCCTGAGCGAAAAGCAGCGGATTGATGATGAGCTGCAAGCATTAAAAGAAAAAGCATAAGCGACTTTCGTATATGTATATACGTAAAATTGTTTGCCCTGGTAGAGCAGCTCAACGCTTAGTATAGATAGTAGTGGCATAACTGATTTTATACCGACTGACGGTAAGGGAGAATTAATGACAAATATTGCGGGAAATCCTATTTTTACGGAATTGTTGGTTTACGCAAAAGAAAAAAAATCAATCACTTGGGATGAAATATATAAGTTTTTGCCTGACGGAATGGCAGTGTCCGAAGACTTGATGGACGAGATTGCCGAGTTTTTAACGCAAAAGAAGATCTATATCCTCTCCAATAATGAGGACGAAAACGAAATTGACTTTGATCAAAATGAAGAAGAACTTGATTATGAGTCTGAAGAGTTTGAAAACGAGGATGAATCCGGAGAAGAAAAAGAGGAAACACAGAAGAGACTGCTTGTAAATACAAAAGACTCACTAATAGACGATCCGATTAAACTATATTTACGCGATATCGGGCAAGAGCGATTACTTACCGCAAAACAAGAAGTCATCCTTTCAAAAAGAATGGAAGACGGAGAAAATATCATTAAAGACGTTATTCAAAATTCTGGAATTCTTATTCCGGAATTTTATCAAATCGGTAAAAATATTTCTAAAAAGGCCTTTGCAGTCATAGATCCCGCCGAGCAAAACAAGCCGCGCAAAGAATTAAGCGAAGAGATTGTTGATAAGCGCCGATTAAAGCAAGCGTATGGCGATTCTTTAAAAACTGTTTTTTCGGAAATTAAACAGTATATGGCGGCAAAAAAACATTTAGACGACCGCGGAGAACCGATTGCAACCTTTATTGAAGACCCTGCCGCAATAAAACAGAGGAAAAAGCTCTTAAATAATTTGCAAAAAATAGAATTGCAATCCGAAGAGCTGGATCGATTTTCTAAAAAATTTCTTGATACCGCAAAAAAAATAAAAGAATTTCGAAGAAAAAAAGAGCGATGCGAAAAACAATTAATGATTTCAGATTTAAGCGACATGCGAAAAATCGGCAGGAGTCTTGCAATTCCTCGTCAACGGGCAAAGCTTGAAGATGAGCTTGGTATGTCTTCCGACGAAATTCAGGAAATTTACACTCAAATTCAAAAAATTACTCGAAGATTGCGAAAAATTGAGTATGATTTTGAGAATAACATTGATGATATTATTGTAATGGCGCGGGAAATCCATCGCGGTCATACAATGCTCAAAAAAGCAAAAGATAAACTTATCAATGCAAACCTCAGACTTGTTGTATCAATTGCAAAAAAGTATACTAACAGAGGGTTGCTCTTTTTTGATCTTGTACAAGAAGGTAATATCGGACTTATTAAAGCGGTAGAAAAATTCGAGTATCGGAAAGGGTATAAATTTTCTACGTATGCAACTTGGTGGATCAGGCAGGCAATTACCCGCTCTATTGCCGACCAAGCAAGAACGATTCGTGTACCCGTCCATATGATTGAACAAATCAATAAGGTTGCTCGGGAATCCCGTCAGCTTTTACAAAAACTCGGCAGGGATCCAACCGATGAAGAAATTGCAACGCAACTTTGCTGGACAGTAGAAAAAGTAAAACAAGTAAAAAATGTTGCACGGGAACCTATTTCGCTTGAAACCCCGATCGGAGAAGAAGAAGATTCTTCTCTCGGAGACTTCATCCCCGATACGGAGATAGAAAATCCTTCAAATGTTACGGAAAAAATTCTTTTACGAGAAGAAGTGCAATCCGTACTTTCAACCTTACCGAGCAGAGAGCACGAAGTGTTAAAAATGCGTTTCGGGCTTGACGGTGATTACTCTCAAACATTGGAAGAAGTGGGTTTATACTTTGATGTTACGCGGGAGCGCATTCGACAGATAGAAGCAAAAGCCTTACGCAGACTGCGTCATCCGAGACATAGTCGCAGATTAAAAGATTTTTTAGATAACTAAAGAGGTTAGGAATGGTAACAACAGACGTTTTTGACAAACTACGGGAATTACAGGATATTCTTGCGGAAAAAAATGAGCTTGAGCAGCAGATTTTTGAAGCTCCAAAACTATTGGTTGCACAGGAAGAATTGCTCACTCGGTATAAAGAAGGATTTATCAAAAAAAATGCAGAATATGAGGAAGTCAGAAAGGCTATCGGTGCATTAAAAGCGGATCTTTTTGAAACCGAGCAAAGAAGAGAAGCGGCGGAAGCAGCAATGGATAATATTTCCACGCAAAGAGAATATGATGCGCTGGATAAAGAAATTCAGGAAGCAACAAAACAAGAAGAAAAAATCCGCGCCGAAATGGTAAAGCTCGATACTCGATATAAAAAACTTGATGAAGAAATTAAACTTGATCAAAATGAAATTGCGCATCAGGAAAAAGAGCTTGAAGAAAATAAGGCTGTTATTGATACAAACATACAAAAAAAACGTGATAAAATAAAACAATTGGAAGAAGAAGAAAAACAGCTTTCTCCCGACCTTGATGGTGATACGCTTTTTAAATTTGAGCGTATTATTAAAAGCAAGCAGGGTGTCGGCATTGTACCTGTGCAAGGAAATATTTGTTCCGGTTGTCATATGATTTTGCCCGCGCAATTTGCAATTGAAGTGCATAAGGGAAAAAGCATCATGTATTGTCCCTATTGCAGTCGAATTTTATATTATCAGGAAACAACCGGACCTGAAACCGCTTTTTTTGATGAAGAAGATATGGGCGGTTTGGTTGATCTGGTTGATGAAGATACCAATGACACCGTCTCTGATAATTTTGACGATGATTGAATTGTTTATAGTAACAGAGGACTGAAGATAACCGCTGCAAACAGTTGCAGAGGAAAGTCCGGACTCCTTCGGAAATGATGCCGGTTAACGACCGGGCGGCAAGGGCAAAAGTTCTTGCCGACAGCCAGCGCAACAGAAAGTATACCGCCTTAGGGTAAGGGTGAAACGGCGGGGTAAGAGCCCACCTCATTCCGGTAACGAGAATGGAATGGCAAGCCTCATCAGGAGCAAAATCAAGTATGCAAAGGATGTTCCGATCCGATAATTTGCGGGTTGATTGCATAAATTTATATAGTGATGTATAAATAAGACAGATGGTTATCTTAAACAGAATCCGGCTTATTCGGTCCTCTGTTTTTTTTATAATAAATTAATCAATTAAAGAGTGCTATTAAAGATAAAGATGAAGCAAAAACATAAAAAATATACAAGTTTTAGCCGGCAAAAAAAATTTCCCGTTCGAATCCTCATAGTTATTTTTATTTTACTCTTATTAGTTTCCTCTATTGTGTTTGGTATACGATACTACAAAAAATATTATGCAAGTTTACCTTCAATACGTTCGGTTTATAAGGATTGGAATGAAAATAATTATCAGGCGGTATATGATAAAACGGAAATCTTGTTGAAACGCAGACCCTTAGACGGAGAAGTCCTTGCTTTGCACGGATTCGCTTCATATTATATTTTTTCGGAGCAAACAGATCTCTCCATAAGCTATACTTATCTGAGTACCGCTGTTACATTTTTACGACAAGCCTTATACTTTGCCGCACAAAACGAGATTCCGAAAATTTCCTATGTGCTTGGAAAAGCTTATTATCAACAAGGCTATTATTATGCCGATCTTGCCGTGAAATATTTAGATAACGCATATAATGCGGGCTTTCAGGCAGAGGATTTATCAGAATTTCGCGGTATGGCTGCGGCAATGCTTGGAGACATTCATAAGGCAATAGACTCTTTTACTCAAACCCTTGTCTCAAATCCTTCAGATCTGGTGTTGTATGCTTTGGCGGAAAACTATGCAAAAATCTCAGATTCTGAAAAGGCTAAATTGTATTTTTATGATACAATCGATAAAACAAAGGATATTCTTTTAGAATTAAAATGCAGGAACAAACTTGTTTCTATCTATTTGGAAGAAAAAAATTTTTCAGAAGCGGAAAAAGAAATACACACCGTTTTGGAAAAAGATATAAACTCTGCGGAAGCTCATTATAACTTGGGCGTAATATATGAAGTAAAAGGCGATATTGTCAAAGCACGCTCTGAGTGGCGAAAGGCTTTACGCCTGAACCCTTTGGATGAGCAAACGCGAACAAAATTAAATTTGAAATAACTGGAGGCTGTATGGGCTTATTAAAAAGATTTTCTGCGGATATTGGTATTGATTTAGGTACCTGTAATACGATTATTTATGTAAAAGGGAAAGGGATTGTTGTCAATGAGCCTTCCGTTGTAGCGGTGGAGCGGGGAACCAAATCAGTGGTAGCAGTTGGTTCCGAAGCAAAGCGAATGCTTTGGAAAACGCCCGGCAATATTATTGCAATACGTCCTCTAAAAGACGGGGTTATTGCCGATATGGACACAACCGAAAAGATGATCCGCTACTTTGTATCAAAAATTCTTCCCCGACATAGATTGATTAAACCTCGCATGGTAATCGGCATTCCCAGCTGTATAACCGATGTTGAATGCAGGGCGGTAAACGAAAGTGCAAGCAAGGCGGGCGCCGGTGAAGTAAAAGTGCTTGAAGAATCCCTTGCGGCTGCGATAGGCGCTCACATTCCTATCCATGAGCCTGCGGGAAACATGGTTTGCGACATCGGTGGCGGCACCACCGAAGTTTCCGTTATTTCACTGCTCGGTATGGTTGTAACAAATGCAATCCGCGTTGGCGGCGATGAATTTGATCAGGCAATCATTAAACATGTCCGATCGGTACACAACTTAATCATCGGAGAGCAAACAGCAGAGCGGCTTAAAATAGAAATAGGAAACGCTTCTCCCGAAAAAAATATTGAAAAGGTTGAAATCAAGGGTACCGATGCTATTACCGGCTTACCGAGAAGGCTTGAAATAGATTCTGTGGAAGTTAGAGAAGCCCTTAAAGAGCCAATCACACAAATCGTAGAAGAAATTAAACGTACGCTCGCGCAGACTCCTCCGGAACTTGCCGCGGATATTGTAGAGCGCGGGATTGTGATGACAGGCGGCGGCTCTTTGCTCAAAGGATTGCCAAAACTCATTTCTAAAGAAACGCATGTTCCCGTTATCCTTGCGGAAAATCCAATGGATTGCGTTGCGATAGGCGCAGGACTCTATCATGATGTGTACAAGGATATGTCCGGAGACAGAAGTTTATATGCCGGTTTGAATACATAATGAAAAAGAAATTTTTTTTTCGGTTTAATTCGGATTTATTTTTACTTTGCCTTTTTCTGCTCATATCTTCTATTTTTATGGCATTTTCAGGCGGTGATTTTATCGTCAGATTCAAGACCGTCGGATTTACCGTAACATCGGGAGCTGAAAAAGCAGTAACCTCAGCATCTTCATTTATAACCGACACAGTGAGCGCTGTGCGGGAATTGGCACAGTTAAAGATAAAATATGCGGAATTACATAATCAATTAAAAGATTATGAACTTTTGCAGCGCACCAATGCGGATACAAAAAAAGAAAATAGAGAGTTACGCAGTCTGGTCGGTTTCTCGCAGGAAATAGCCATAAAAAACATTCCGGCGGAAATCATCGGTTTTGATCCCGATAATTTATATTCCGGTATTTTAATAAATCGAGGTGTAAAACACGGAGTCAAAAAAAACATGCCGGTAATTGCTTTTCAAGGCACAAATATGGGATTAGTCGGAAAGGTTGTGCAGACAGGCAGAGGAACAAGCATGATAATTCCGCTCTATGATTACCAATGTTATGTAGCGGCAAAGCTTGAACAGACAAAATATCGCGGATTAATAAACGGACAAGGCAGAGATGACTTCCCACTTCTTATGCGATATGTAAGAAAGCATGCGCGCGATGATATTCAAATAGGAGACCGGGTAGTAACTTCCGGAGAAAACTATTTATTTCCTAAAAACATTCTGATAGGCACAATTAGAGAAATAAAAATGCATAATTATGAAACGTCTTTGGAGCTTTCAATAGAACCCGCGCTTGATTTTTCAAAATTGGATTATGTCTTTGTACTTGATCTTTCCGAGTTACAAAAGGAGCTTGAATAATGAAAAAACCGGTTTTCTTTTCGGTTCTTGTAGCCTTTTTTTTAGGGGTATTTGAGACATCAATTCTTGCATATTTTTCTTTGTTACCGGTATCCCCCGACTTGGTGTTAGTGCTTATTTTATATCTTGCAATTTATAATGGGAGTAGAATCGGTATTTGGACAGGCTTTTTTTCAGGCTTGGCAATTGATTTCCTATCTATCTCTCCTATAGGGCTGCATTCCTTTACTTTCACTCTTATCGGTTATTTGGTCGGTAAATTATACGACAGATATAATCTGAATAAATTTTTTGTTCCCATTGTATTAGCTTTTTCCGCTACACTAATAAAAGCAGCTCTTTTTTTTGTTCTTCATCTTTTATTCGGTACGAATATCCAAGTATACAATGTTTTGGGATTAAATTTCTGGATAGAGGTCGGAATCAATGCTCTTTGCGCACCGATTCTTTTCGGATTGCTTAATATATTCCCTACGGTTTTTCAATTTCGGGAGTCTGTAATTTAATGTATAATAAATCTGATAAACCTGATCATAATGTTGAAGCAAGAATTCGGTACTTTACAATCTTTGTTTTTATTGTGATGGGTTTATACGTATGGCGTTTGTTTTCTATTCAGATATTACAGGGAGAAACTTTTAAAAAAAAGTCTCAAAATATTTCTCAGCGCAGTAAAATGATCCCTGCACAGCGCGGAGAAATATTTGACAGAAATATTGACTTACCGATGGTATTAAATACAAATGCTTTTGCCGTCGATGTAACACCGGGAGAAATTCCGCGCGACAGCTTTGATACCGTTATCAATAAGCTTGCAGGAATTTTAAACGTTTCCGTCAATGATATACATAAAAAAATTCCCAATACGATTAAACGTTCTTTTCAAACAATTGAAGTTAAGGCAAATGTCAGCTATGAAAATATAACAAATATTGCCGAGCGCATTGATGAGTTGCCCGGCGTTTCCTGGCATTCAAAACCGGTTAGAAACTATGTTGATACCGGCTCCTTTTCGCACATTATCGGGTACGTCGGTGAAATCACAAAAGAAGAGTTAAAACATTTTTACAGCAAAGGATATAAACAAAATAGCGTAATCGGAAAGGCAGGCATTGAAAAAGAGTATGATGAGGTATTACGCGGTGTTGAAGGGAGTGAGTATCGGACGGTTGACGTACGCGGCAGATATATAGAAAATACCACCGTCATAAATCCTCCGAAAAGCGGCAGCAATCTTGTGTTAACAATAGATAGAAGAATACAAAAACTTGCAGAACAAGCATTGGGAGAGCGAATCGGTGCTGCGATTGCCTTAAAAGCCGCTACGGGAGAAATCCTTGCAATGGTCTCGTATCCTTATTTTGATCAAAATATTTTCACCAAAGACAATGCAAACGAACTATATGCAAAACTTTTACGAGACACAAAGGATCCTTTATTAAATCGCGCGGTTAATGCCGGTTACCCGCCGGCTTCCACTTTTAAAATTGTCATGTCTTCCGCAATTTTAGCGGAAAAAGCCTATCCTCCTGAAAAAACAGTTGATTGTCTCGGAGAGATAGAGTACGGGAATCGGCTTTTCCGTTGTCATATTCGAAAGCCTGGCCACGGAAAAGTAAATTTAAAAATTGCGCTTGCACAATCCTGCGACATCTATTACTGGACGGTTTGTCGTGATTATCTTGGGATTGATAAAATGATAAACTATATCACTGAATTCGGCTATGGTGATTTTACGGAGATAGATTTACCAAGCCAGACAAAAGGTCTTGTCCCAACGCCGCGCTGGAAAGAAAGACGGTATCATGAGAAATGGCTTGATGGCGATACTATGAACCTTTCGATAGGACAGGGTTATATGCTTGCCTCTCCATTGCAGGTTGCAAATATGGTTGCGATGGTTGTGAACAACGGCATTATTTACAAACCGCATTTATTAAAAGAAATTCAAGATCCGGAAACCAACATGGTGATTCTTGAAAAGAAACCTGAGATACTTAAAAAATCAAGTATTGCTCCGGAAGTATTTGCTCAAGTGCGATCCGATATGCACTATGTTGTTACGCAAGGCTCATCTCAGTACGCGATGAGAAACAAAACCGTACGTCTTGCGGGAAAAACAGGTACCGCAGAAGTAGGCTTCCACGATAGATGGCATTCATGGATGGCTGCGTATGGGCCGTATGATGGGCCGGCAGAAGATGCGATTGTGGTGGTAGTATTAGTTGAAGCACGAAATCAATGGGAATGGTGGGCACCCTTTGCAACCAATATTATTTTTCAAGGGATTTTCGCCAATCAAAATTATGAAGAGGCAGTTGAATCTCTTAGATCCTTAGGTATTTCTTTAGGAATACGGACGGGAGTGCGACAAGAATGACCATAAAAAAAATTACGAACTTTGATTATTTGTTACTTCTTATTGTGCTGATTCTTACCGGAATAGGAATTTTATTTATTTATTCATCAGGAGTAAATTCAGATGGAGTTTCCGTATCAAAGGAGTATATTAAACAAATTATCTGGGCAATAACCGGTGTTATATTATTAATTGCTACCACCTTCTACGATTATCAAAAATTTAAAGACAGAACTTTTTTGCTGTTTATAATTGCATTGCTTTTTCTGGTTTATACTCCCATTTTCGGTCATTATTCAAAAGGTGCAAAAAGCTGGATAGGCATCGGCGAATTCGGCATTCAAATCTCAGAGTTTACGAAGGTAATTTATATTTTGTATCTAGCTTATTATCTTGATAAATCAAAAAATGAAAATCCATTTAAACGATTTATAAAAGCATCCTGTATTATGGCAATCCCTATGGGATTAATTTTACTGCAACCAGATCTGGGAACCGCCTCCGTATATATACCGATATTTTTAATTATGTGTTTTATTGCCGGGCTTCCTTTACGTTTTGTATTCGGTCTGCTAAGCATAGTACTTTTAACTCTTGTATTTACCTTACTTCCGCTCTGGGAAAAAGCAATTATACAACATCCCGGAATTGCAACAAAAATATTCAGTAATAAATCCGTTTCCGCCTTGATATTTTTATCCTTGGCAACAACAGTGATTATTGCGGCAATAGGCTATATGTGGGTAAAAAGAAAGTATTACTATTGGGTAACCTATGTACTAATCCTTATCAGCCTTTCGTTCGGGATTGCCCTGGTCGGTATTCGCGTATTAAAACCATATCAAATGATGCGCCTTATTATCTTTTTAGATCCGAATGTTGACCCCTTAAATGCGGGCTGGCATATTTTGCAGTCGATGATTGCAATAGGCGGCGGCGGAACCTTTGGAATGGGATTTTTAAAAGGAACTCAAAGTCATTATCGATTCTTGCCGCAGCAAAGTACGGACTTTATTTTCAGCATTCTATCGGAAGAGTGGGGGTTTGTCGGCGGCGTTGCTGTTTTCATGCTATACTTGTTGTTCTTTATCAGAATATTGCTGATCATGAAGCATACCGATGACTTGTATGAAAAACTTATTGCAAGCGGTATCCTTGGAATGTTCTTTTTCCACTTTATCGTAAATGTGGGAATGGTTATGAGCATTATGCCGATTACCGGAATTCCATTATTGCTTTTATCTTATGGTGGCTCTTCTCTTTGGACTGCAATGATTGCAACCGGTTTACTCATCAGTATTGATTTGCGTCGGGTATAAAATCAAAGACAATAATAGCTCATCAAAGTTCAGCTTTTACATAAGAGTCTTTCTGCAAACAAACCTGATCGGTCTGCCATCGAAACATGATTTTTAGTGGACACGGATATCCTCTCGATAAATGCTTCGCGAGTTTAGGTAAAGAAGTGCACCATTAGAATCAGAAAGTTTGCCCGTAAGAAGATACTTTACTCGGAAACTTAGCCCTTGTGTAGAGCGAAGCATCAGTAGGAGTTTTGTGGATTCAGCATCACTATGGCAAATTGCTCACCGTTGGCGAAGTTACAGTAAATTTTCAAAACTTCGCCCTTGCGCCGTGTCGGGCTCTTTTTATGATAGGAAGTTTTTAAACTCGTAGGTTAGTTTTTGACAGGAATGTCAAAATCAGAACTGCAACAGACGCCCCTTGCAACTTGTAGGTATTCGCTATAGAATGGCGTTCGTATGGGTACACAACATCGAAAAGAATTACCGGTTTGCGGTTTTGAGGCGGTAAAGGCGCTGGTAAAACAGCACCCCGAAAAGATTTCTCGGCTTTTTTTTACGCAAGAGCGGGCAAAAGCCTTCGGCGATGCTAGCAAATATCTTGCGGCAAAAAAGCGACTCTATCGAGTGGTTGAAGAAGCCGATCTTGAAAAGCTTTCACTGTCGGTGCATCACCAAGGGGTTGTTGCAATGATTGAAGAGCCGGTTATTCCTTTAATCGATGAGCAAATCATTGACGGCTGGGCGAAGGATAGTGCCGTCGTTTTGTTTTTAGACCGCGTGGGGAACTCCAACAATCTCGGAGCGATTATTCGCAGTGCCGCTTTTTTCGGTATCCCCGCCGTAATTATTACCGATGAAGACCCGCAGGCAAAAATTACCACATCCGCATATCGGGTTGCGCAAGGCGGCATGGAGTTTGTAACGATATATCACACTCGTTCAATACAGTGGCTATTGCGTGCCTGCGAAGGAAAAATCACTCGGATAGGCGCCGACCATCGCTCCTTCCGCAATTTGAACAGCTTGCCCACCCTACTCTCCCCTGATGAGGCGACAATGATTATTCTCGGCAATGAAGAAACCGGTTTGTCGGAGGCTTCAAAAAAAGCCTGTGACCATCTGGTAAAGATTCCCGGTTCGGGCGCTATTGAAAGTTTGAATGTCGCACAGGCAGGCACGCTTTTCTTAGCCGCCCTTGCGGACATTCACCGGCAAAGATAAGTTTATCAAAAACTTTTTTTGAATTTGGGAAAAGCGTTCTGCAATTTTGTCAAACCGAAATCAGGGTTAATCGCAGTACTCATGGTTAAAAAGAGCTTCGGGAAAGCGGCGCTGCAATCCACACGCCTTCGGCACCGAGATAATCTTTTTTCTGACCTTCGATTAAAAACTGCACTGAATTAACGGTTGAAAAAGCGGTTGCGGTGAACACAACCTGTGAAAGCTGAGCAAGATAGCCTTCTATTCCATATTGGTTAAACTGAAACTCTTCGCTAACGCTGATGGTTGCAACTCCGTCTTTTACATAAGCGCTGCGCAGCTTTGTCCCGGCGGGAATTAAGCTGCGGTAATTCTTACTCCGCTCACTTGCATTCGGCCCCTGAAAAAGCGCATTCAACGCATCTGACATCGGAGAATCGGACTTCGGCAATTCCCGCGTTGTTTCCTGCCGGGTAATTTTCCCGTCAGAATCAATATATACCCAAAAAATAGTTGTAGTACGTTTTTCCGGTTGAGGCTTTTGCACCTGTGCCGCCGTTTTCGGCTTTTGTTCCGGTTTTGCCGGCATCTGCCGCTTTTGCGTTTGCTCGGGTTTTGACACTGTGCTGCTCGGCTTTTTTTGTTCTTGAGACGGTGTTTCTTTCTTTATATTTTTGGTATCGGTTTTTTGAGCCGATTTTGCCGGCTGGTTTTTCACTTCTTTTTGATCGGGTTTTGTATCCTGCTTTTCCGGTTCTTTAACCTGCGGCTCCCGAACCGCAGGCTTGGGCTCCTCAGGCTCCTGACTACCGTCCCCCTTCGCTTCTTCTTTCTCTTCTTGTATGCTGATTTCCGGTAAAGAATCGGAAGCCTCTTTCTCCTTCTCTGTTTTCTGGTTTTTTGAAAAAAGTATATCCTTCGCCTGTGTTTTTTCAAGCACGGCTGCAATGTTATCTTTGTTTAAAAAGAAAAGAACAATAAAAAGTAAAATTAGCGCTATCCAAAAAAGGCATCCGAGCGACGCCCTGTTTTTTCTTTGTTTTGCCATGCCTGTATCATACGCTTTCATATGAGAATTTTCAAGGGTTTTGCCGGTTTATATTTAAGACTTACGTTTCATATTCTCAAATAATAGATTGCACTGAATTCTATTGCCGTGTTCTTTTGATACAACACTCCGTTTTTAATCTAACCTTATACAAATCATAATTTTTTTATAAAAGAGACCGGGGCGAAACCTTTGAATTTCTACCTTCGTTTCGCCTACGAGTTTTCCCTGTTTACGCTAGAGTATCAGGGAAAACATCGTTTTGAATTGAGCAACGGTGAGTAAACTTACCATAGGCATACTGTAATTTTCGAATCGTACCTGCCCATTATTGGAACGGCAGGTAAAACATCACTTCTGCATGGAAGCGCCGCCTCCCCGTAATTTTTAATACCCTTGCTCAAATCACGGTTACGAGTTTTAAAACTTCACAAACTGCCGTGCTTTAAAACATCTCAGCGGCGTGGAAGTGCAGGGGCCTGTTCTGATTTTTCTATTTATAGCAGCTTACTACAGGCATACAAAATTCTGTAAGCCCATACTGTTGACGCTCCCTATTAGTATAGCGTTTTGTAATTAACTTCCTGTTATAAAAATTGGAGTATTAACAATAAGGGGCTGCGGATTTAAGCATTACTATGGTAAATTGCTCACCGTTGCGCCGTGTCGAGCTCTTTTTTATAAAACTTTTTACGTTTTTGATAAGATGTATTAAAAAAATTTAATCGACTTATTAAAAAAACGTTATATTAGTATAAGAGAATCAATTACTGAACGCATACTATTTCATTTCACAAAGTATTTTCAGTAATTGATCCGCTTCTTCTTTTGTGTTAAATGTTGAGAAAGATACCCGCACCATTCCCCGTTCGTATGTTCCCATTGCCTTATGATAGAGCGGAGCGCAGTGCAAGGCAGGTCTTGTTGCTATCTGTCCTTTTTCCCACAGATAATCGGATACTTTTTTTGATGCGTAGTTTTTATAATTAAAAGATACTATGCCGCCGTTATTTTCTATTTCATTATAGAGCACAGCTCCTGTAAGATTTTTTAAATTTTCGTATACATATTTTGCAAGATCTTTATTATGTTTTTCTATTTTTTCTATACCGTATTTTTTTACGTATCGAACTCCTTCAAGTAAACCCGCATTTGAATGCACATTGATTGTTCCGTACTCAAATATGTCGGGCATTTCTTCTAGTGTTTTTAATTTTGAGTTTCCGCCGCCGCCGGTAAAAACTTCATGCAAGTCAAAATCTCCTACTCTGATTATTCCGCCCGTGCCTTGCGGGCCGTATAAACCTTTGTGTCCTGTAAAGCAAAAAATTGTTTTTGGATATTTACCTTTGTTAAATTTTATATTGATTACGCCGGCACTTTGGGCGGCATCAATTATGAGATATAAATTATTCATAAGGCAAAAATCATATACCACTTGTAAATTTGTAACAATTCCGCTGACGTTTGACATATGGGTTATAACCACAGCTTTTGTTGTAGGCCGAATAAGTTTTTCTAAAAAGCTGAGGTCAATTTCTCCCTTGTCGGTTAAGGGTAAAAATGATATTTCCACTCCTAAATTATTAAGATGATACAAGGGTCTTAAAACAGAGTTGTGTTCTGCGAGTGAAGTTATCACATGGTCGCCGCTTGCCAAAATTGAATTAAGACTCAAGTTCAGCGCTGTTGTTACATTGCTCGTAAGTGCAATATTTAACGGTTCATCTATTCCAAAAAATTCCGCCAATTCACTTCTCAGGGTATAAATTTTTCTTAAAGAGTTTACACTCATATCATAGGTTCCCCTTGAAGGGTTGGCGAAAGCCTGGGAGTTTATACTATCGCGTACCGCATCTCCCACCTCTTTCGGCTTTATTAATGTTGTTGATGAGTTATCAAAATAAATTATGTTACCATCATCCATAAAAATAAATCCCGTCTATGTCTTCTTCTTTCATTATTTTTATAACTTCCTCATAATTTTTTTCCCACACTTTCAGTGCAAACCCGCAATCACTTTTTATTTCATTCGGTACCGTTATTAACCTTGTATTAAATTTTTCGGTTTTCGCTTCATTAGCAACCGCACGGTTTGATGATTTAAAAGTTATCAGATAATAGCCTAGCATGGCTTAACTGTTTTTTTGCTTATCATTAAATCAACTATGGTATCCATATTTGTAATACTTCCGACGCACAGCGAATCTTTTACGTTATAGTTTTCAAGACAAAGCCCGCAAGATAAAATTTTTGTTCCCTTCGCTTCCATGCTTTTTAAATCTTCAATAGTGTTTTTATTTACGGTTGTAAGTCTTACCCCTTTGTTGTAACAGATGATATGCGTCGGGATTTTGTCTTTTTGCGATAACGAATACACAAACCCTTCAAGAAGTTTTTTTGAAAAATCTTCATCTCCGACCCCGAGTCTATCTGATGAAAACACTACAATAAATTCATCACCTTCATTGCTCATCTTTGTTTCCTCCGATCGCACTTCTCCTGTTTTTGTGAAATAAACATTGTAATCTTTTTCTTCCTTTGTTACTTCTACTTTAAATCCGAGTTGAGAAGCTAACTTGGAAAGATTTTGAGTTGCTATTTCATTATCAACAATTACCAGTATCGTATCCGGATTTTTTTCACTTATCAATTTTTTTGTAAGTATTACCGGCCGCGGACATAAAAGTCCTCTTGCATCAATTTTTTCCATAAATTACCTCACTATTATTTTTTTATTTTCCTTCGGCACAATTTCGCCGATTATACTTGCATCAATAGCATTGCCTACAAGATCCTCGCAAAGTTTTTTTGCATCTTCTTTTGCAACGCTTATTAAAAGTCCCCCTGAAGTTTGAGGATCAAATAAAATTTCTTCCATTGCAAAGTCATTAATTTGAAAATCAACAAGAGATTCAAAACTGTTTCTGTTTCTCTGTCCTCCTGCGGTAAATAAAAATTCGCTTGCAGCTTTTTTTGCACCCTGTAAAACTTTAATGTCCTTTGTATTGATTATTGCAGTTTCATGCACCATCTCCGACAAATGTCCTATGAGCCCGAAACCAGTAACATCGGTGAGAGCTCGCACCGCATAGTTTTTTATAATTTCAAGGGCATATTTATTAAGAGTACGCATTGAAGCAACCGCAGCTTTAAAATCTTCTGCATGTATTTCTCCGACACTCATGCCGCTTGACAGAAGCCCTACCCCTAGAGGTTTTGTTAAGACTAACATATCTCCGATTTTCGATGTATTGTTTTTATAAATCTTATCAGGATTTACAACACCGAGAACACAGAGTCCGTACTTTATTTTAGGGTCATGGATTGAATGGCCGCCAACCAAGGCAACCTCTGCTTCTTTTAATTTTGATGCCCCGCCTTTTAGAATGTCTTCCAAGATTGCCTTATCTTCATCTTCAGGAAAGCACACAAGGTTGAGTGCGGCGACAGGTTCCGCTCCCATTGCATACACATCCGATAGAGCATTAGCTGCCGCAATTTCACCGAATATAAAACCGTCTTCCACCATTGGGGGAAAAAAATCCGCCGTTAAGACAACCGCAATTTCATCACTGAGTTTTATAACCGCCGCATCTTCATTGCCCGAAAATCCTTCAAGAATTTCTTTACGATTAAAAACATCAATGCTTTCTAAAATTTTTTCAAGGGATCCTGCCGCAATTTTTGCATTACAGCCGCCGCAAACATTAAGTTTCATATTATCACCGCCTCTATAATATCACTATTTCTCCTTTTGCGCAAGCTAAAATTTACTTAAATTTTTATGTTTATATAATCTTTCGGATAAAACTAAACTGCTCGTCTGTTTTGCAGTTTCAGAAAAATCCGGACTTCCATTACTGCAGCGTTCTGTAATTAACTTCCTGTTATACAAATCTGAGCACCAACAATGAGAACTTCCGGATTCAGCATTCCTATGGTAAATTACTCACCGTTGCGAAATTCCAAACGATGTTTTAAAGCATCAACATAAAACTATAAAATTGAAGCTTTAAAACTCGTTGGCGAAGTTACAGTAAGTTTTCAAAACTTCGCCCTATGGTAAATTGCTCACCGTTGCGCCGTGTCGGACTCCTTTTTATAACAGGGAGTTTTAAAACTCGTGGTTTAAATTTTTTTCACCGGACGTCAAAAATCAGAACGGGCACGGACGCCCGTGGTTCCACGCAGCAGCGATGTTTTAAAAGCACAAACTTTTTCCAAGTGCTTTTAAAACTCGTGGTTTAGTTTTTGCCACGGACGGCAAAAACTAAACCGGAGCTCTTTTTTATAAAATTGTCTTGGTTTGTATACAATATTAAAAACGGGGAGCTTATCAAAAAACGCTGTATTAGGATGCTGCATTGTTTTTTATTTTTAACACCATGATGGCTTCCAACACTGCCCCTCCGATTGCTCTCGCCTTATCTGAAATTGTATTGCAGTCTGTTTTTTCTCTCGGGTCAACATCCGCTATTTTCATTCCTTTAAAAACCTTATACTCATTTTTTATTAAGCCGCGTAAAACCCCCGCTATTTTAGCTTTGATTTCATAGTCATCCACCACGGCGATTACCTCATCTGTATGAACAATATCGCCGATGTTTTTTAAATTAGTAATAACGCCTTCAGCCGGAGAATGTATAACCCTTTCCGCACTGAACCCCATGATGGCTCCCGGTATTCCCGTATTTTTTTCTGCTCCTCCGCTAAATATGAGGCGCCCTAAATTATGTCCTCTATTAGTTTCTATTCCAATATGACAATCTTTACCTGCGGTAAAACCCGGACCGAGCGCCACCACTCCTTTTGCCATTTGCATACCGGTTCCTAAATTTTTTTTTGCAAGAATTGCATCAACCATAAAATCAACTTTTATGCGTTTTAATGTCTCACAATTTTCATCTACAATTATCGCTACTTTATTTTTTTTCCATGCGTCGTGTATGTCCGATATGGTTTTACATAGTACGGCTTCAATGTCTTCAACCGTAGCCGTGCCTTCATATACGGCTTCGCATAACGCAACACTTCGTCTAATGGCACTTGGAGTTTTGCATTCAAGAGCAAGAACTTTAAAACCTGATCTATGCAGTTTTTGAATTACGCCTGTTGCAATATCGCCCGCACCTCTTACAGCAATTACTTCATCCATTTAATGCCTCTCGGTAATCATTTTCATCATCGATATCAATAGCTTCTCTTTTATTTTTGATGAGGACTGCTTTATGATTGTCCTCTTTTATTAGTTTAACTCCGCCTTCATCCGCTGTTAAATTGAGTAAATCGTTTTTGTATTTGTTCGGAAAAATCATTGGCCCTCCGCGTTTTTTTCCATACACGGGATGAACTATTACATGAGGATTTAAATTAAATTCTCGCAGTAATTTTTTAACAGTCGTTTCACTAATAAATGGTTGATCGGATACAAAAAACATATAGCCCTTTGAATTAAGATTTGTCAGTCCTGATTTTATTGACTCACTCTTTCCAAGAAAAGCTGTCGGATTTTCTTTTACAACTATTCCACGTTTTTGTCCATAGTTTCGTATATCCTCATCATTGGTTATTAGAATTTTATCTTTAAAATCAAACTTGGATACTAAGTCAAGCACGTATTCATAAAGTTTTTTCCCATGCAAATTTACTTTCAATTTATTATCGCCAAATCTTTTAGAAAAACCGCTTGCCAATATTATTGCACTAATTTCATTGGCATTGAGTACATCAAACACCAACCTTCCTAAAATAAATTTAATATTTTCAAACTCATCTTCAAATTCTTTTATTACGCTCTGAATTTTATTTACCTCGTTTTTTTCTTTAACGCAATCCATTTTAGTAAAGTATAAATATTTTTTGCCTTTGAAGTTTTTGAAAATACCGTACGGAGACGCTATAATGTTTTTATAAATCTCTTTTGTCATGCTTCCCTTAAAATTAAATTCATTTTTAAAAGCATCTGATTCATAAATATTACTTTCGGTAATTTCTTTATCATAAATGTCTATTGGTATTACGCCAATTGTTTTAGTTGTTCCGTTCAAAATTACCGGCTCATTTTCTTTCCATGCTTTTAATGGCAACTGTTTTGATCCGTCTGCTTCTATTAAGATATAATCAAAATCTTCTTTTATGCTTTCTAAATCATTATCGTTAATTCCGTAAAGTTTCTTATTTTTGATAGATGATGATAGGATAACTAAACTGTTTTTTTTAATATCATTTTTTTGTTTATGGTATGTTTTTAAATCGGTAAACAAAAATTCATTTTTATCCGGCTTAACATCGGCAGACAATTTTGTTGAACTGGTTAAAAGAACTTTGCCGTGCATTTTAAGTTCTCGCGCCAAAGTAAATAAGAGCGTGGTTTTTCCACCGGAGCCTGTTATGGACACAATATCTTTTTTATGTATATTAAATTTTTTATAAAGCTCCATACGATTTTTCCTTAATAATTATAAATCCAAGAATAGTAAATCATCATATTTATAATACAGTATTATCTCTTTGTTAATATTTTTATTTAAGTACGCAAGAGTATCACCATGTATATTAAACTCAAGTAGTATGGTTTTATTATTAACGGATAATATTCCGATTAGTTTTTCTATGTCAGAGATAAGATTTTTTAAAATTCCTTTAACTGCAAACGCGTCATGTATGCTATCAAGATAAAAGCATTCGGCTCTCAGTGAAACGCAGGGAGTATTTATGTTTTTTGATAGGTTTATGTTATAGTCTACGAGCGTCGGCATACCGTCAACAAGATTAACCGCACTGAAATTTTTATGTCCTAATATTTTTGCCGACTCAATATTTTTAGGATGTTTTATTATATTCTTTGAACCGAAGTCTACTACTTTACCGTTGGAAAGAATTAAGATTTCATCACTAAGTCTATATGCCTCATTCTTATTATGTGTAACAATTATCCGAGGTATATCAAAGTCTTTTAAAAAACTTATAATTTCCTGTTCCATATCCCATTTCAAATTAGTGTCAAGCGCAGAAAAAGGTTCATCCAATAATATTATGCTTGGATTTGTAGATATTATTCTTGCAAGAGCGACTCTTTGTTTTTCACCTCCACTTAAATCTTTCGGATACCTGTCTTTTAAATGATACACTCTAAACTTTTTTAACAAGTCATGTGCGGTGCTTATTTTATCTTTGCCTTTCATAAAATAGGTTAAGTTTTTCTCTACCGTAAGATGAGGAAACAAGGCAAGACTCTGAAACATATAACCGACACCTCTGTCTTTTGAATCAATGTTAATATTAGTGTCCGTATTATACAGCATCCTATCCGATACCTTAATGTAGCCCTTATCCGGTTTTATCAGACCTGCAATTGATTTCAGTGTTAGAGATTTACCCGATCCTGAATGTCCGAGAATACCCAAGGTTTTTGTTTTTGTTTTAAACGATACATCAAGGCTAAAATTTTTATAATCTTTTTTGATACTGATTTCTATCGCCATTTTTTCATTCCAAAAGTATTGAGGAGTATTATAAAAATAAAACTCAAGGTTATTATCACAAGAGAATACTTTAATGCCAACATCTTATTTCCTGCTTGTACCGCACTATATATTGCGGTAGATACTGTTTGAGTTCTGCCGACAATATTTCCGGAAATCATTATTGTTGCACCGAATTCGCCTATAGCCCTTGAAAAGGATAAAACGATTCCCGCAAGCAATCCGTCTTTTGATAAGGGTAAAAGAATTTTCCAAAATATTTTTCGTTTATTCATGCCAAGCGTTTTTGCTGCATCCAAGTATTCTTTATCAACTTGTAAAAACGATCCAAGGGCTGTTCTATACATTAGCGGAAAACTTACCACAACCGCCGCTATCACTGTTGCCCAATACGAAAAAACTATTTGGAAATTGAGCAAGTTATATATCGGCGCAAAGACTCCTCGTGCGCCGAAAAACATGAGCAATAAAAACCCGACAACGGTTGGAGGAAGTACTAACGGTAAAGTAAATATTCCGTCAAATAATGCTTTGTATTTTGTTTTCATAACAAAGTTAGCGGCAAAAATCCCTAAGAAAAATGTTATGAATGTGGAAATTATTCCTGTCTTAACCGATATTTGAAGCGAACTCATTTTACTTTAAATCCGTATTTTTCGTATACTTTTTTTGCGTCATCCGATTTTAAATATGCAAAAAATTTTTGTACCTCTGTTTTGGATTCGCTACCCTTTATTATGGCTATGGGATAATTGACAGGACTATGTGTTCCTTCGGGAGCGGTGTCCAAAATATTTATCTTATCTTTTTCGATAAAGGCATCTGTCTTATAAACCGTTGCACAATCCACATTGCCGCTTACAACCCAATCCAGAGACTGTCGTACATCAGCAGAACTTACCATTTTAGTTTTTACAAAATCAAAATTTCCGATCTTTGTAAAAATTTCTTTACTGTATGCTCCCACCGGAACAGATTCTGGGTCAGCAATCGCAATTTTTTTAACATCGCTGTCTTGAATAGTTTTAAACGTCAGAATTGTTTTTGAGTCTTTCGGTGTTATCAACACAACTTCATTTTCCAATAGTTCAAATCTGGAGTTTTTATCTATCAGATTCTTTTCTTCCAACCTGTTCATCTGTTTATCCGCAGCCGAAAAGAAAATATCACAAGGGGCATTTTCTTCAATTTGAGCTTGTAATGTCCCCGAGCCTGCAAAGTTTGCAAGTATTTCTATGTTATTATCTTTTTTATAAATATCGATAATTTCCTTTATTGCATCTGTCAATGATGCCGCCGCCGATATAAAGATTTCTTTTTCTTCCGTTCGCTTATTCTCATTGCAAGCGGTAAATAAAAAAATCACAGTTAAAATTGTTAGTAGTATTTTCCTTGTCATATTGTCTCCTAAAAATATTTGTTAAAAATTTTTTCCGAATAAGATTTTACCTCTTCTTCAAACTTTTTATAATTTTCTAAAAACTGTTCCGCATATTCTGTAAGTGTACTTTCTCCTCCGGTTATACCTCCTGATTTTCTATCAACTATTTTTGAACCAAGTTCTTTTTCCATATTCCCTATCATCTTTAATGCCTTGGAATAGGACAGCCCCATTTTTTGTGCTGCTGTTTTTATTGCGCCTTCTTTTTTTATTAAGGTTAATAAATCATACACGCCGGGGCCGAAAAATTTATTCTCATTAACCAGTGTTATTTTGATATAATGATTAAACTTATTTTTCATCTGCTATCATCAACCTTTGCGCAATCATTTTTTTCATTGGTCAGTATTTTTAACGCATGAGGAATTGCAGTGATAATAAACCCTAAGTTTTCAACCGCAGCTTTCGGACTGCCCGGTACATTAAGTATTAAGGTGTGATTTCTAATCACGGATACTGCCCGCGATAAAATTCCGAAGGGAGTTATTTCCAATGACCGCCTCCTCATCTCTTCTCCAAAACCGGGTACAATTTTGTCTGCAATTTTAAGTGTCGCTTCCGGAGTAACATCTCTTTTATTAAAACCGGTACCACCGTTTGTGATAACTAAATTTACCTTTTGAGAATCGGAAATTTCAATTAGTAAATTTGAAATGGGATTAATTTCATCCGGTACAATATCATAACCGCAAACTTCAAAAGAATGCTCAGTAAGAAAATCTCTTAATGCAGGGCCGGTTAAATCTTTTTTATTTTCATAGTAGCTGCTATCGCTCACGGTTATAATATGGACTTTAAACATACCGCATCACCTTTTTTTATTGCGCCGCCCTGTATAACTTTTGAAAAAACACCTTCTTCGGGCATTATACATCTTCCTACGATATCTTTAATCTCACAGCCTTTATGGCAATCCTTACCGATTTGCGTTACTTCCAACTCCGCATTGGAAATAATAATCCTATCGCCTATTTTTATTTTTGAAAAATCTATTCCCGATATGAGTAAGTTTTCTCCAAAGATTCCATGTTCCATTGGTATTTTTATCGTATCCTTAAATTGTAAAAAACTTTCATACGATAAAAGACTCACCTGTCTATGCCAGTTTCCTCCGTGTGCATCATTTTCTATTCCGAAATTTTCTATGAGATTTGCCTCTGTAACTTCTTTTTTAACGGTTTGTCGTTTCGGACTTATATTAATTGAAATCAGTGTTCCCATTTAACCTCCTAATTCATTCATGCTATATGAACTTTCGCTTTTTTTGTTAAATATATTTTCCATCGGTTTTAGCAGTATTTCCTGCGTAACCCTTTTTAGAAATTCATCTTTCGTTATGCTTCCGTCAATATAATCAAGCGTACTAAATCCGGTATCATAACATAAGCAAAATACAATTTTGCCGTCGCTGTCTAATCGTATTCTGTTACAGTTTTTGCAAAACGAATGTCCAAGCGCATCTATAAAACCTATTTTTATTTTCAAGTTATCATAGGTAAAATATTCTGCAGGCCCATTGCCGAGTTTTCCGTTATATCTTTTTTTATTTTTATAAACCTTGGATACAACGCAGTCAATTTCTTCTCTTGAAAATTTATTATACGCCTTTCCGTTTCCCATAGGCATAAGTTCAATAAATCGTAAAATTAGATTATTATCTTCCGCAAACGTAATAAGATTTAAAATTTCTTTATCATTAAATCCCCTGATGAGTACCGTATTAAGCTTTATATTTTTATACCCTCGTTTTAAAAGCAGCCTAATATTTTCTTTTAAGTTTTGAAGCTCTCCTCCAGTTATGTATTTATACATACTATCGTTTAGAGAATCAATGGATATGTTAACGCCGTCCATATAATTAATAATTTCATCAATATATTTATCAATTAAAAGTCCGTTGGTTGTAAGTGTTATCTTTGTAAATTTTTTACTCTCTTTTAAAGATTTTACTAAATCCATTGTATCCTTTCTTACCAGCGGTTCCCCTCCCGTAATTTTTATTTTTTTTATCCCAACCTCGCTAAGCGCTAATAATACTTTTTCATAATCTTTTATTTTAAGCAAACTTTCTTTATACACTCCGCATTCGGGCATACAGTATTTACATCTCAGATTACAATTCTTTGTAAGTGAAACTCTTATATAGTCTATTTTTCTGTTAAAGGAATCTTTAAGTTCTATTATACTCACCGCTTTTGCCGCCTGATTTGTGAACTAGCTTTATATCGGATATTACCATTGAACGATCGAGCGCTTTTACCATATCGTAAATGGTTATAAGAGCAATTGACACTCCTGTTATAACTTCAATTTCAATACCTGTCTTTGCATAAATCTCCGCTTCGCATACGGCAATAACGGAATGCTCAGTTTCATCCAACTCAAAACTCAACGCCAGTTTTTCAGTATTGATAGGATGCGTCATTGGAATTAAATCGGAAGTTTTTTTTGCAGCCATTATTCCCGCAACTTGCGCAACAGTCAGTACATCGCCTTTTTCAATTTCTTTATTTTTTATTTTCTCAAAGACATTGTTATTCATCGTAATTTTTCCGCACGCAACAGCTTTTCTTTTGGTAACGCTTTTATTCGAAATATCAACCATTCGTGCATTGCCCCTTTCATCAAAATGAGTCAGTGTATTCACAGTAATCCTCCATGCCCTAAAGAAATCAAATATTCTTTGGTAATTATTTCTCCTGCCGCAATCTTTGGCAAAATTAAATCAAAGACAGTTTTTTTATTAAATATAATAGAGCCGGGCAAGCCCAAAACTGCAGTCCGATTTTTATGCGCAACTAAAAACATTGCCCCCGGAAGTACCGGCGTCCCATACGAAACCACATGATCGGCATAAGCTTTTATTGCACCGGGAGTTAAATCATCGGGGTCTACACTCATTCCTCCCGTGCATAAAATTAAATCGCAGTTTTTTTTATCTGCTGCGCGTATTTCAGTTAGAATACTGTCTATATCATCTTTAGAATAACTGTGATGTATAATTTCAAAATCAAAAGGAAGCAATTTTTCAGTAAGCACCTCTTTAAATCCGTCTTTAATTTTCCCGCTGAATACTTCAGAACCGGTTGTAATAATTCCAACCCTTTGTTTTTTATACGGTAAAACTTTGAGTATGTGTTCACCTTGCGCACTATCGAGGCAGTTTTTAATTTTTTCCTTTTTTATAATAAGCGGAATAGCCCGCGTCCCTGCCAACACATCTCCTTCTTTAATTACAGAATCATTATACTTAGTTGCAATCATAACATCGGGCATTGAATTAATTGTATGTAAAAGTTTAACATTAACTTTAAGAAGCCCGTCAATTTCTGAAATTAAATTTATTCTTCCTTCAGATACATCCGATAGTCTAATGTTTTCTCCCGCGCAAATCCCTGCAAGAATTCTTGCAGCATCTTCCTCATGGTAGTGCGTATCATCAAGCTCATAAACATAGACATGCTCTTTGCCCATTGATAAAAGCACTTCTATATCTTCTTCTTTTATAACATGTCCCCTTTTGAATCTTGCGCTCTTGCTTTTACCAGGAATGATTTGAGTGAGATCGTGAAATAAAATTTTTCCCACCGCATCTTTTGTCTGTATTACTTTCATTATTTACCTTCCATAAAAAACATTGCGGAATCATCGGAGCGGAGCAGCTCTATACTCGCCGATAATTTCAGCGGCAATACTGATTGCAATTTCTTCGGGCGTTTGTGCACCTATATCAAGTCCTATCGGAGAATGAATTTTATCAAGCATTGTTTTAGAGTACTTATCTGAAATGTTTTTAAACATAAGCGCCACCTTCCGCTTGCTTCCAATTACACCAATATATTGAGGATTTTTTTCAAGAACTTTTTCTAAGACTATGCTATCCGATGTATGTCCTCTTGTAATAATACAGACATAATCATCAGAAGTTATATTGACGGTATCAATATCTTCATAGCCAATCAAAATTCTTTTAGAGTTTGGAAAATCTTTCTCTTCTAAAAATTCAGCTCGCTCTTCTACCACAACGCTGTTTAATTTTAGGAAATCTAAAATCTTAACAAATGCTTTTGAAACATGCCCTCCTCCAAAAACAAATACTTTTATTGAATCTTTCACTAAAAGCTGAAAAGAATTTCCGGAAATAGTTTCATTCGGAAAAATTTCTCCGTCAATATTCGCAAATATGTTTAAGCGTTCTAAATCAAAAATCAGTTTGGTTTCTTTTTCTTTATAATTTTCAATTAGCCGATTAAATATTTCCAAATAAATTTTATTTTTTGTATCAATATATTTTAAAAATATTTTATTTGAACCGCCGCATACCATACCGATTGAAGCGGCCGTATTGTCGGTTAAAATATATTCTTCTATCGACGAGGAATTTTCTTCTATGAGAGATTTTGCTTTTTTAATAGCTTCATTTTCTATAGCTCCGCCTCCGATTGTTCCTTGTGCCAAACCGTTTTGTGTTACAATCATAGATGCTCCAACCTCTCTTGGAGATGATCCCTTCTTATCTATAATCGTTGCAATTACAAAGGGTGTAGTTTTTAAAAACAACTCCCTTGCAAAAACAAATGTTTCTATCATAGAATTCTCACCTTCTCATTACTGCCCAATCAAATATGGACAAGTTTTTTAGTATGATTAAAAACTCAAACTCTTATTACACCTCGTGTACCGTTTTTTTATAACTCGATCCGTTTTTTATACATCTTACAAAAATCAAGACAATTTTATAAAAAGAGATCGACACGGCGCAACGGTGAGCAATTTACCATAGGAATGCTGAATTTGCAAGCTATCATTGCTCGTACTTCGATTACTAACAGCAACGTAATTACAAAACGTTACACTAGAGGTTCATGCCCTGATAAAAACTTCCTATGCATTTTTTCATAGGAAGTTTTTAATTTATTATTTCTTATACGCCGTTTCTTTTAACGGTAAATTTGTTCTGAATTTTTTATCAAAGGCATAGTATGCGCCTGCCGCCGCCGGAGCTGTCGGAATGGTTGTAATTTCCCCTACTCCTATTGCACCGTACGCTTCTTTTATTCCCTCTTTCTCCACGATTATTGAATGAACCTTGGGACTGTTTGTTGCTTTTAAAAGCCCTAAGGTTCCGTACTTAACTTTCGGAACGCTATTTTCCAGCGGAAAGTCTTCCGTTAGCGCATAGCCGAGCCCCATCACTACTCCGCCTTCAATTTGCCCTTCAAGCGCTTTTTTATTAATCGCCCGTCCGATCCCGTGGGCGGCATATACGTCTGCCACCTTTCCGCCATCATCAAGTATTACCACCTGTGTTGCATACCCATAGGCTAAGTGAGATTTAGGATTTTCTTTAGGCGAGCCGAGCGGATCCGTCGGATCAAAATATTCATAAAAATATTCTTTACCCTCAAGCTCTTCCAAGCTTGAATTTTTGAGGTCTTCTAAAAGAAGAGCGGCAGCACCTCTGCAAGCTTCTCCGGTAATAAGAGTGTGCCTTGAACCTGAGGTTGTTCCAGAATCGGGAGAGTCTTTTGAATTAACAACCATAAACTTTACCTCATGTTTTTTAAGCCCAAGTGTTTCACAGGCTATTTGCACAAGAACGGTTGCTATTCCCTGTCCGATATCCGTTGCGCCTGAATATATTTCTACCGTTTTATCTTTTACCACAAGCTTACACCGTCCTTTATCCGGCAGCCCGACTCCTACTCCGGCATTTTTCATAGCGCAGGCAATTCCCGCTCTGTCTTTATTTTTTTCGTATACCTCTTTTACCGCAAGCAAGGTTTCAACAAGAGACGTTGAGGGGTCTGTTATTTGACCGTTCGGCAACACCTGCCCCGGTCTTATTGCATTTCTGTATCGGATTTCCCACGGGCTTATTCCTACTTTTTCCGCAAGTATGTTTAATAAACTTTCAATGGCAAAACAACTTTGACAAACTCCGAATCCTCTAAAGGCACCCGCAGGAGGATTATTTGTATAGAGTCCGTATCCGTTAATTTCCGTGTTTTGATAGTTGTACGGACCTACCGCATGCGTACACGCTCGTTCCAAAACCGGCCCGCAAAGCGAAGCATAGGCACCCGTATCAAAATAGATATCGGCTTTCATTCCCTGCAATATTCCGTTTTCATCACAGCCGATTGTAAACTCCGCTTCCATCGGGTGCCGTTTCGGATGCGTGTTAATGCTTTCCTGCCGTGTAAGTTTAACCTTTACCGGCCGCTTGAATTTATCCGCTGCAAGAGCCGCATGCGGTTGAACGGACATATCTTCTTTGCCGCCAAAGCCGCCGCCCACAAGCATGTTTTCAACAACAATCCTCTCAGGCTCCCACCCGAACATTATAGCGATTTCTTTTCTTGTATCGTAAACACTTTGATCGGAAGAGTATACTTTCACTCCGTTATTGTATGGAAATGCCACCGAACATTCCGGTTCGAGAAAAGCATGTTCGGTAAACGGTGTGGTAAATTTATCCGTTACAATGTATTTAGAGTTTTCCAATGCTTTTGCGGCATCTCCTCTCGCAACATGTTTTTCCGCGCACATATTTCCTTTTTCGTGCAGTTTCGGAGCATCTTCACTAAGTGCCTGTTTGATTGTGCTGACCGGTGTATGAACTTCATACTCAACCTCAATTAAGCTTAAGCCTTTAAGAGCCGTCTCATCATCTTCGGCAACCACAAGCGCAAGATCATCTCCGACATATCTTGTAAAGTCTCCTTCAGCGATAAATACGTCCCAGTCCTGAATAATATGTCCGATTTTATTATGGGGCACATCTTTTGCCGTAAGAACACCGATAACACCTTCAAGTGCTTCCGCTTTTTCGGTATTGATGCTTAAGACTTTCGCCCGCGGATATTTTGATTTCAGCAGTCTTCCGTATGCCATGTTCTCAAGGTAAAGATCATCGGTATACATTCCCGTTCCCAAAACCTTATCATAAGAGTCTATCTTAATAGTGTTTGTTCCGACACCTGTTTTTTCATCTTCTTTTTCAATTGACTTTCTGTTATGTAATATATCCGAAGACAGTTGTATCGCCTCAATAATTTTAACATATCCGGTACATCTGCATATATTGTTACGGATTGCGTGGCGTATTTCTTCTTCTGTAGGATTATCATTTGTATCATTCAGTGCTTTTGCAGCTATAACCATTCCCGGAATACAAAATCCGCATTGAACGGCTCCCGCAATACTAAAGCTATGAGCATATACTTCCTTTTCCCAATCACTCAAACCTTCTACGGTGATTATAGTTTTCCCGACACTCTTCGCTACAGTAGGAATGCACGCCTTTGTCGGCTTTCCGTCAATTAAAACAGTACAAGTACCGCAAGCACCTTCACTGCATCCGTCTTTTACCGAAGTGAGCCGTAAATCATCTCGTAAAAAACGAATAAGTTTTTTATCTTTGTCCGTCTTGTAATTTAAGCCGTTAATGTTTAACTCGTACACTATACCACCTCCTCAATCGGTTCTTATTATTGCTCAAAAGATACAGCAGTCGGTATTGCGCTATCGACTGCCGCATCTTCTCATATTATTTTGCGATGTCTTCCGCTTTTTTCGGAATTATAACATTTAAAATTATTGCACATAGAGTCGCAAGAACTACCGGAGATGAACCTATTGCCGTCTTCACCATTAAAGCCGTAGGCCCGTAAACTTCAACATTAAAGAGTTGCGGCACAGCCGTAACTCCCATACCGATAGCAACCGAGAGTCCGATTATGCTTGTATTTCTAAAACTTAACGGTTCTTTCGCAATAAGCTTGATACCCGTCATGGTAATTGAAGAGAATACGGGAATTGTCGCTCCGCCAAGAACCGGTGTAGGTATTGTCGTAAGCAGCGCACCGAACTTCGGAATTAATCCTGCTATTAAAATAATAATCGCCGCTTGGGCAAACACTCTTCTGTTAACAACCTTGGTCGTGCCAACTATACCGACATTCTGACTGAACGTTGCGGTCGGCAATCCGCCTATAAGAGATCCAAGCATATTGGTAATACCGTAAGCAATAATTCCACCGCTTAATTCTTTTTCCGTCGGCTCTCTGTCAAGCCCTCCTACGGTAGTTGCTGTAAAATCCCCGATTGCCTGAACAGAGTTTACAATAAATAAAATTACAAAAGATATAATTACCGATGTTTCAAATTGCGGTGCAAAATGAAGTATGGGATTTTGATTAATAATTATACTTGAACTTGCTATCTTGGAAAAATTTACCAATCCAAGCGGTATCGAAACAAGATATCCGATTATTATTGAAATCAATATTGAAGAAAGTTTGATAAATCCTTTTCCAAAATGATTTAAAGCGGTTACAATTGCTAAAGTTAAAAATCCTACAAATAAATTTTTCGGATTTGCAAAGTCTTTTGCCATAGCATTACCGCCGCCAATATATCTGATGGCTATCGGATACAATGAAAGGCCGATTGTAAATACAACGGTTCCCGTTACCAGCGGCGGGAACAAAGGCTTTAAATACTTTACGAACATACCGAAAAGCAATGCACAAGCACCGCCGACAATCATCGCTCCTACTATTACACCTATTGCCTTCTCGGAACCGAATGCAGGATTCTTGCTGTATGTAGAAGCAACCGATTGCATTGTGGGAACATACGCAAAACTGACTCCCAGTATTACCGGTAAGCTTGAACCGATTTTTTTCCCTATCGGGAAAAGCTGCACCAGTGTTGATAAACCCGCTATCACCAATGACATTTGTATAAGCAACACCAAATTGTCTTGTGACAGATTGGCTCCCGCCACTCCACCTACCAAAAGCGCAGGAGTGATGCAGCCTACTATCATTGCTACAACGTGCTGAAATGCCATCGGCATAGTTTCATTAAGACTCGGTTTTCCTTCTAATTGGAACAACAACCCTTTTGTGTCTTTTTCCATAGTTTTCTCCCATAAAAGTCCAGTCGCTACCTAGACTTTTTCAATAGTTTGTTTACAAACAAAAGCAAATCGACAGCCGCTTACAAGCACGGCAATCGCCACCCTGTTTGTTTTATATGCTCATAACGCTCCATCAATCGCCATGCAGCGGAATCTTTGCAACGTTTTTAAGCCTTACTAAAACACACGCCATCCTTTCATCGCCGGATGCCGTCATCATTTGCGGAACACAGGAAATACAATTTTTCCGCATCTTTTAATAATCACCAAAGAACATCAAACGCTTCCGTCTTTGAGTTAATTTTTTCATTCCGTGTCGGGCGTTGCGGTTTGAACTTTTTCGCACATCCGGCACAGTTTCGGCTGCGGAGATTAACACTTACAAACCGCCGGGCTTTCCGGGGCTGGCAGTATTTTTCCGCGGGAATTATGAGCACGGTACCGTCGAACAAGTTTTGAAAAACTTGTCCAACGCTCCTCCAATCCCTAACGCAGGTTGATATTTTGCTTAGGAACCGTTGCAAAATAGCAACTTATCGGCTGTTAGCGTCAGTGCGCACCGCCTATCACATCTCCTTCCAAATTTCAGCAGCACGAATTCTTGATTCGCTCATTATTTTATCTACATCAATTCCAAGCACTTCTCTATCTTTCATTACAATTTTTCCGTTTATAACCGTGTGTATGGTTTGTTTTCCGCTTAGCCCGAAAACCAGATGACCGAACCAGTTATCTTTATGCATCGGAGTTGGAGGGTTATACTCTGCAACCGCAATATCGGCGTAAGCACCTTTTTCGATAACTCCGAGATTTTTATTAAAGTATTTGGAAAGTATAATAGGATTATTTGTGAATTGCATTTGTTTTGTTTCCGCAAAGCCAACAGTCGGATCGGAAGCTTCATGGCTCATCAGGATTTTTGCAACCTTCATGGACTCATACATATCATTTGTATATGCATCAGTGCCAAGGCCGACTACAATACCTTTTTCCAAAAGCTTTAACACATTGGTTGTTCCCACCGCATTATTCATGTTTGACTCGGGATTGTGTACCACATTGGTATTTGTTTTTTTTAATATATCCATCTCACCCGCATTAATATGCACACAGTGAGCCGCAATAGTTCGCTCGCCTAAAATATCAAAATCAAAAAGCCTGTTGACAATTCTTTTTTTGTATTTTTTTAAGCATAAGAGTTCATCCTCAAGCCCTTCAGCCACGTGGATATGATACCCGTCATAAACTCCTTCCATTGCTTCTCTTACTTTATAAAGAGTTTCATCCGACACGGTAAAAGATGCGTGAAGCCCGAAAAGCCCTTTAATCATATCGCTTTCATTTTTTTGAGCAGCCTTGATAAAAGCTATGTTTTCTTTAATTGCCCTATCCCGTACATCATCACCATATCTGTCGGTTACTTCATAACAAAGGGAAGTTCTTATGCCGAGTTTTTTTGCCGCCTCCGCAATGATAAATAAAGAGCCGTCTAAAGACTGAGGCCCCGAATGGTGGTCAATTACGGTGGTAACCCCGTTCATAATAGAATCGATATACGTGGTAAGCGCATTGAGCTCAACATCTTTTTCCTTAAGTTTGCTGTCCAATGACCACCATAAATTTTCAAGCACATTGAAAAAATTATCGGTAGGTTTGGTTACGGATATGCCTCTTGCATAGGCGGAATAGATATGACTGTGAGTGCAAATAAAACCGGGAAGAATAATTCCTCCCTTTGCATCAAGAATAGTTTCTGTCTTGTAGTGTTTTTTAATTTCATCGGAATTTCCGACATCGACAATTATATTGTCTTTTATATAAACAGCGCCGTTATCGTAGAATGTTGAATTCTTGTCATTTGTTATGACTTTGCCATTTGTTATTATCATGCATACTCCAAAATCAGACTGAAAACTCAAATCTATCTGATCGAAATTTAATTTATTGAAAACCGATGTTAAAAAACAAAAATCTTCAGCTTTCAACGCCGTGATAAATTGTGAATACTCATTATTTAACAGTCATCTTTTAAATTAAATCACTATTCATTTTTAAAGATGATGTTAAACATAATAAACCCCGCCCTCACTGTTAAAGTAAGCGGCATTTATTCTTTTTATATTTTATCGCTATAGTGTGAATATAGTATACAGTGTAACACAGCTTGCTTTTTACGTAAACTGTTTTTTTAATATATCCGGTAAAAAAATTCAGCCGTCACCAGCAGCTCAAAAACTGTTTTATCAATCTCCCCCATCTTATGTAGTAACGGCTTCAGCATTCCGACGGTAACGGGCACGGATGCCCGTGGTTCAAGGCAGCAACGGCTCAAAAACTGTTTTATCAATCTCCTCAATCTTATGCAATAACGGCTTCAGCATTCCGATGGTAACGGGCACGGATGCCCGTGGTTCCAGACAGCAGCGATGTTTTAAAGCAAAAGTGTTTGTAAGGCTTTAAAACTCGCAGGGTTTGTTTTGCCATGGACGGCAAAACAAACCCGTTGCGCCGTGTCGATCTCTTTTTTATAAAGAGTATGAAAAACGAATCACGTTACCGGAAAACCCTGCAATCAATAAAACCGTTAAATTAAAAACCAGCGGCTTCAAAAAACAATCAATTTTCCGACTGTTGTTTTCATTCTATATAGTACGGCATGTCTTCCGCAATTTTACTATATATATTTTTAAGTTCTTTCGGCAGTTCGCCAACCCCCTCATCTCCGTTTAGCCGATAATAAAATTCTCCTTGCTTTTTATAAAACCCCGGATTTTCAGAATTATGAAAATCATCAAGCGTATTAAAAATTGTTATTCTGTCTTTATAAGGGCGCGCAGGCTCAATGCAATAAAACTGACAATTTCCGCATTCATTACAAACAGAATCGATATGGACTATTATTTTTTTATCATCTAAAACCAATTCTTCGTTTGCTCTATTCGGACACACCCTTATACAGTTTTTACAAAGAACTCTGCATTCGTATGAATCATCTTTAATTCCTTCAAAGCTCTTATGTAAATCATATTTTTTTCTTTCTTTTTCACTCTTTATATAGTTTTTATTTTTAAGCGAGTCTTTTCTTAATGCTTCGATTTTTTCGGTGTCTGTTATTTTGTTTTTCTTGTATTCAACCTCTTCCAACTTATCAGCAAGTTGTTTTAGGTTATCAAGCCCTGCCGGCTTCAAAAGAACAGTGCATACGGTTACCGGAAATATGCCCGCATCAAATAATTCTTTAATATTATTTTTATCCGCTCCGCCCGAAAAGCTTATCGGAAGTTTTCCGTCAAAGGCTTTTGAAAGTTTTGCAGCTGTTGCAATTGATAAAGGATACAGTGCTTTCCCAGACATATACATATCGCTGCCCGGGAGCTCTCGGTTATTTATTGCAACTTGGAATGTATTTGTAAGCTTTACGCCAAATTCCAAATTTAAATTTTTTGCTAAGTTCTGAAGATTTTTTATCATTACTACCGCATCGTCAAATTGTAAATCGATATCAAATTGATGACGACCGAATTGTATATAATCATATCCCATCTCATCTAAAACTTTTCTTACATACTCATAGCCTAAGAGCGTCGGATTACATTTAATATACGTATGAAGTTTTTTTTCGGTGAGTATGTATTTTACTATTTTTTCTATTTCTTCAGGCGGAGTTCCGTGCATTGTAGAAAGGGTGAGAGAGTTGCATATATTCGGGCTTATAGATTCTATAAATTCTCTGTCAACTTTTTTAAACATCGGCAATAGTTCGATTAAATCTTCCTTGCATTGTTTATATACTTTTGTATTACGCGCGTCTTTTAAAGTTTCAATAAACTCATCAATCAGAGGATGTTTTATGCCTTCAAGATTATACCCTACCGACATATTAAAGATAAATCCTTCAGGCGAACCTAAGTCTAATTCTTTTGCCAAAACTTTACATACAAACCATGCACGTACATATTCATCTCGCGCAATATCGGCTCTGAATTCACTTGACCATTCAATATTATACGCTTCATCATCGGCACGTATACAAGGTCTTTGTATTCCCAGTTCTTCTCCATAAAGATATTGCACTGTTTTTAATTCTATAAATCTTGCTCCGCCGACATAATCGGCTGCAATATTATGTGCAAGCTGGGTATGCGGCCCTGCCGCAACGCCAAGAGGCGATTCCAAGTCAGAACCGAATATTTTTAAAACCTTATCATTGTTTTTTTTAAATATACCTTTAACATTATATATTGTTTGTTTCTTTTCATATTCAGTAAATATGTGTTTGAGTATGTTTTTAAAGCCAACGCCATACATTGTATCGCTCATAGATACCTCCCTGTTTATGAATTACAAACTTGAATCTTTACCGTCCCAAACAGTCTTTAAATAGTTGTCCTTGTCGGTATCTCCTTCTGTTGAAAAACAAAGTACAATCGATGAAGAGTCAAGTCCTATTTTTTCTTTTATATTTTTAAGACTATCATCCGTCATAAGCTTTGATACAACCCCTGCCGTAACCGCACCGGATTCTCCAGAAATTATTTTCTTATCATTTTTAAGAGGATTACCCAGCAGTCTCATTCCGTGTGCGGCAAAACAATCATCAACCGATAAGAAACTGTGTGCATATTTTTTAAGTATCGGCCAGCCGACGGTTACCGGTTCTCCGCAGTTAAGCCCTGCCATTATTGAATCCATATCTCCCGTAACAGGATGGAGTTTGCCGTCATCCGCCTTAGCGGTTTGATACAGACATGCCGCTTTATGCGGTTCAACAATAACGATTGTGGGGATGGCATCTTTCATTACATTCGCAAAAAAGCCGGTAACTGCGGACGCAAGCGAGCCTACACCTGCTTGCAAAAAAATATGCGTAGGAAGCGAGCCCTTTTCTTTCAGTTCATTATATGCTTCATATGCCATTGTCATATATCCTTGCATGATATATCGGGGAATATCTTCGTATCCTTCCCATGATGTATCCTGCACTAATATGCCGTTGTGTGTTTTAGCATACTCATCTGCAAGGCGAACACATTCATCATAGTTGTATTCGTAGATATCGGCATCGGCATTTTCAGCCCGTATATTATCAAGCCTTTCACGGGCGGTTCCCTTAGGCATAAAAACTTTTGATTTTTGCTTTAATTGGTTTGCAGTCCATGCAACACCTCTGCCGTGATTGCCGTCAGTTGCCGTTGCAAAAGTAATTTCTCCTAATTTTTCTTTTATTTCTTTTGAGATCATTCGTTCATAAGGAAGGTCTTCCACACTCATACCAAGTCTGTCCGCAATATAACTCCCGATCGCAAATGATCCGCCAAGTACTTTAAACGCATTAAGGCCGAATCGATATGATTCATCTTTTACAAAGATGTTTTTAATTCCCAAATAATTTGATAAATGCGCAAGTTCTACAAGAGGTGTTTTTTCATATTGAGGAAAGCTCTTATGAAAATTTATTACGCGCTTAGCTACCGTATCATTTATAAAACGTATATCAACATCCCGGGGGTCTTTTCTCATAGAAGCCAGTAATATTTTTTCCATAGTTATTCCTTTCCGTTATTTTTATCGGTTAAAAGTTTTGTGTAACATGTTCTTCTTACATGTTCGATATGTAAACAATGAGCTATCATAGAGATAGCTCATAATGTTTAACCTTCGATATACATTGTCGGCAGTGCGGCATACACTGCGGCACAAGTGATTAAATCTTGCTTAAATGTTATTTCGTTCGGCGCATGAGCCTGATCTTCCGCTCCCGGTCCAAATCCGATTGTCGGAATTTTGTGCCGCCCCATAATTGCTACGCCGTTTGTCGAGAACGTCCACTTGTCTACAAGAGGCCGCGAAAATCTCTTCTCTTCTTCTTTTTTTATCGGAGGAGAAATTCTCTTATCCCCATAAAGTGCTTTGTATGCTTTTTCCAAAGCGACTGTTACTTTATGGTCTTTAGGAATTACCCACGTCGGAAAATAGCACTCTTGTTCATACGAAAGTCCTTTCCAAGACGGACGCGCATACTTATACATGGTAACCTTTGCATTGTGTTTTTTACAGGCGGGCAAGTCTTCAATTTCCTTAATGCAGCTTTCCCAAGTTTCTCCGGCGGTCATTCTTCTATCAAGAGATATAGCACAAGAATCGGCTACCGCACACCGCGACGGAGATGTAAAGAAGATTTCAGAGGTTGTTACTGTTCCTCTTCCAAGGAAATTTGCTTCTTCATATTCGGGGTTATATTTTTTATCAAGCATCTTTACAAGGCCTTTGATTTCAACACTGTCATCCGCCGGATTCTCGTTTAAGGCTTCAACCTCTTTTAAGATTTCAGCCATTTTATAAATAGCGTTGTCTCCGCGTTCGGGAGCGGATCCATGGCAGCTGACTCCGCTTACTTCTACGCGAATTTCCATTCTGCCGCGCTGTCCCCGGTAGATACCGCCGTCAGTCGGTTCGGTGGAAACAACAAACTCGGGCTTTATACCTTCCTGTTCAATCATATAAAGCCAGCAGTTTCCGTCGCAGTCTTCTTCTTGCACAGTACCTGTTACCAAAACTTTGAACTTATCATTTAAAAGTCCCAAGTCTTTCATAATTTTTGCAGCATATACCGATGCAACAGGGCCGCCAAGCTGATCGCTTGTTCCTCTGCCGCCTATTGTATGTTCGTCTTCATAACCTTCATACGGATCAAACTTCCAGTTATCCCTGTTTCCGATGCCTACCGTGTCAATATGTCCGTCAAATGCGATTATCGTCTTACCGGTTCCCATTTCTCCAAGCACATTGCCCTGCTTGTCAATCCATGTTTTATCAAATCCGACCTTATCCATTTCCTGTTGGATTCTTTTTGCTTTTTCACCTTCTTCACATGATTCACCCTTAAGCTGTACCAAATCTCTTAAGAATTTAATCATATCTTCGTGATATTCAGCCGCTTTTGCTTTAATTTTTTCAAAATCCATGTTTGCCATTTCTATCTCCTTATTGAATTACTTATCATTAATTCTTGCCGTATCTTTATTCCAAAGCTCTTCCAATTTTGCTTTGGGATTTTGTATTTTTTGTAGGAAAATCATTGCTGCGATTATATACGGTTTAAAGCTTGCTTCGGTGTACAGCTCTTTTCTGTATTTATCAAAAACTTTTTTATCAACTTCTCCCGCTTCACAGGAAACGCCGGTAATATCGGCAGGGAGCGGGTGTCCATAAAGAGCGTTCCCGTTTTTTGTCAGCTTCATAAGTTCTTCGGTAACTGTCCAATCTTTATGCGTTGCGTTTTGCTTAAGAAGTCTTTGCTCAAGTTTATCTATTCCGTCAAAGTCGCCCCTGCCATAGAGCTCTGTTCTTTCTTCCATTGCCGCAAAAGGCGCCCACGATTTAGGATATACAATATCGGCATCTTTAAATGCTTCTTCCATAGAGTTTGATATTGTAAATGAACCGCCGTATTTTTTAACATTGTTTTTTGCAACACCGACTACATCTTCCATTACGTTATATCCTTCCGGATGTGCAAGGACAACATCCATGCCGAGTCTTGTCCAAAGCCCTATGCCACCTTGAGGCACCGATAAGGGTTTACCGTATGACGGTGAATATGCCCATGTAAGCGCAATTTTTTTGCCTTTCAGGTTTTCAAACCCGTTAAAATAATGTGCAAAGTGGAGTGTGTCAGCCATCATTTGTGTCGGATGGTCTATATCGCATTGTAAAGATATCACGGTGGGCTTTTGCTCAAGAATGCCTTCTTCATATCCAAGCTTTACGCTGTCGGCAAATTCTTTTTGATATGTGTGTCCCTTTCCGATATACATATCATCCCTGATACCGATAACATCCGCCATAAATGAAACCATATTTGCGGTTTCAAGCAATGTTTCGCCGTGTGCAATTTGAGATTTCTTTTCGTCCAAATCCTGTACTTCAAGCCCTAAAAGATTACACGCCGATGCAAAAGAGAATCTTGTTCTGGTTGAATTATCTCTGAAAATCGAAATCCCAAGTCCGGAATCAAATATTTTTGCAGACTTGTTATTTTCGCGCAGCTTTCTGATAGCATCCGCAACGGCAAATACCGCTTTCAACTCGTCATCGGTTTTATCCCAAGTCAGAAAAAAGTTCTCATTGTACAGTCCTTTAAAATCCAACTTGTCCAAGCTTCCGATCAACTCTTTAAAATCCATGTTAAACCTCCACAATTGTTTTAATTGTTTTATTCTTGTATCGATTTTTCAATTTCGCCAAGATATCTGTAAATTGTTTGGGCGGATATATCCAAAAGTTCCGCAACCTTATTAACCGAGCCCTTATATTTAAATACATTTAATTTATAAAGCTCCCGTATAGGATTGCCTTCCGATTCTATATTCTTAACAGGAATATTTCTATCCCAATGCACAAATACATTTCTTATTATTCCTTCAAGGATTGAGTCCATTGATTCGTCAAAATAATCTTTTGAACCGGCAAGATTTTCTTCAAGCCCGTAAAGCACTTCATTGGTGTAAAAGTCTCTAAACTCCAAATACTTTGTCAGGTCATAATTTACGCAAAGCAAGCCTATAAGCTCTCCGCCCTGTTTTATATAGTATGTAGATGCTCTAAACACCCGCTGGTTAGACTCATTGATGATGATATAATTTAAAACACAATCATGTTTCCGATAATCGCTTCGCATTATTTTCTCAAGCGTATATCCCGTTATCTCATCACCTACTTTTCTGTTTGAAAGTCTTCCGTTTACCATAAAAATTATTTTGCTATATCCCTTGTGATAATCCCGCAAAACCACTTCGCAATTTGGTCCCGCAACAACCGAAATAAACTGCGCAATAGAAATGTATTGCTCAAGAATTCTTTCTTTTTCGTCCCTCTCTATGATACCTGCCTCCTCATTATTGTATAATAAAAAATTACCCAAGTCAACAATTTTTAAGAATTTTTTATTGCATTTTGCACTATTTTTACTCTTATTTACAAGTAAGAAAAACCTGAATTTTCTTAAACCTATCGCACCGCAGCGTATGCTTGTTCGCGTTTTCTAAAGACAAATGCTCCATCCCCTTTCTTGCCTAAAAATTTTCCATACTGCGCAACAAGTTTGCCTCTTAAAAAAACCATTGCAATGCTGCACTTACTTTCAAAACCTTCATACGTATTATAATCGCAAACAGAGTGTTGTGTTTTAACGGAGATGGTTTTTTTCCTATTGGGATCTATTATTGTGATGTCGGCATCGGAACCGACTTTTAATGCGCCTTTCTTAGGATACATTCCGAAAATTTTTGCGGCATTTGTACTCATTACCTCAACAAACCTGTTTAAACTCATTCTTCCCTTCATAACTCCTTCGGAAAAAACAACCATAGGTCTTTCTTCAACGCCCGGTGCGCCTCCCGGTGAAGCGGTAAAATTTTTTATATGAGGAAGTTTATCTCTTTTTAAATTGAACGGGCAATGGTCTGTCGCCACAACTTGCAATGTTTTATCTTCAAGAGCGTTCCATAACGATTCTCTATCAGCTTTTTTTCTCAGCGGAGGCGCCATAAGGTATTTCATCCCCTCCTCATCTCCGTCTTCAAAATACTTTTCCTCCGTCAGCGTTAAATATTGGGTACATGTTTCAGCATAAAGATTTTTTTGTCCGAGAGCCCTTCCCAATCTAATTCTTTCAACCGATTCATGGGCAGAAGTATGAACAATGTATATCGGCCCGTCTCCTATCAATTTTGCTAAATTTAAAAGCTCATCAACAGACTCCGCCTCTGCTTCATTTGGTCTTGAATACGCATGATAAATAGGGGAGATTTTGTTCTCGCTGACAAATTTATTTCTTAAATAATTGGTTATCTTATCATTTTCGCAATGAATGGTGAGAAGCCCGCCCGCTTTTTTCATAACCTCAATAATCTTATAAAAATCAACCTCATTCATTGCGTATCCATAGGTTGAGTATGCTTTAAAAGACGCAATGCCTTCGTTTTTCACGATATCATATAATTCTTCCAATATAGAATCATCAACGTGTTGAATAACACCATGGAAAGAATAATCAACAACGGACTTTTTCCCAAGCTCTTTATAATTGTTTAAAGAATAATGAAGATTACACCCCTGAGGCCCAAAGGCAATATGGTCTATAATCATCGTAGTTCCTCCGCATGCGGCGGCAATCGTCCCTGTATAAAAATCATCTACAGAGGTGTACGTTTCGGATTGCTTCAGTTCCATATGCGTGTGCGGATCAATAAGCCCCGGCATCACATACAACCCCGCCGCATCATACACTGCCTCACAAGTCTTTTCCTTATGCGCAAAGTCGCCAATCCCTGCAATAACTTCGCCCTCAATAAAAACATCCGCCTTTTTAACTTCTGAATCGGTTACGATTGTTCCGTTTTTAATTAATATGTTCATTATTTTACTTCCTAATTGTGTGAGATAGGTTGATTATAGTACATCAAATAATAGCTTGCAATTAGAACAGAGGAATTTTTAAATTTTGGGCATTCCTCGATACCTTGTAAGAGTTTTAAAGCTTTGTAAGCAGACTTGCGTTAAAACATCGCTGCTGTGAGGAATCACAGACATGTGCCACAAAAGGAGAAATACCTTATACCTTCTCCAGATATTTTTCCAAAAGTTTGCACGCCGCCTGTTCATCAACTGTTGCGATAAGTCCGGCGGAAGCGAGTAGGTAGGATTTGTCGAGCAGGAATGTGCAGTTTTTCGGTGCGAGGTAGTTTTCTTCCATTTGATGTATTGCGCAGAGTATGCGCTCGGGAGCTTTGCTGTGTATTAAAACGCCGCCGGTTCCGATAAAGTATTTTACAAAGCGAAGGTCTTTTCCGTTTTGCTGAAACATGGTGCGGGTTGATGTGGGTACTTTTTTTACAGTGCCTACATGGCGTTTTAAAGCTTCTTTTGCGGCAATATGCGCCATAATTTGGTCAAACTCATATTCATCGAAAGTTTCCGGAATATAGGCGGTGTTGCGAAAGCGAAAATCCGTTTTTTCTTTTGCGTTTTCTATGCCGAATTTCCGAAAAGCTTCTTCGCCGACCGATTCATAGAGGGCGCAGGCGGAATAGCGCATGCCCATGTCTCCTTCAATGGTTCTTTTTTCGTACGGGTCTTCAAAAAGCGGGGAAAGAATGTTTTCTTCGCCGTGAAAGGATTTTGCAACCGAATGAACATCCGTTGTGGCTCCGCCAATGTCAACCGCCATTACTTCGGCTCCCTTCACTTTTTTAACTGCGGCAACCGCCTTTTGCACCGCAACCGGAGTCGGTAAAAGGATTTCAAAATTTTTTGAAAGTTCGTGAATGCCTTTTGCAAACGCAATTGTGTTTATAAAAATATTCCCGATTGTTTCCCGCAAGGGTTTATAGTTGACCACATTGGTTGCGGGCATAACGTTTTCAGTAAACACGGGAACGATGGGGGACTGCTCAAATATCGCTTTGATTTTCGGATTTGCGGCGGTGTTGCCGGCAACAAGAAGCGTTGCGTTTTGTAAATTTGCGGCGGACAATTTTTCTGCATTTACTATGATGTTTTGCTTGTTACCGTTTTCGGTTCCGCCGCTTAACACAATAATGTCCGCTCCGGATTTTTCTATCTCTGCTACATCCTCATCGCTTAATTCATACGAGTATATTTTTAAAATCCGCCCGCCCGCACTCAGGGAGGCAAGCCGTGCAGCTTCCGTTGTCAAGCTTTTTGAAAAGCCTATCACAACGATTTTTAATCCGCCGGATGCGGAAGAGCAGCCCAAAATCCTGTCATAATCCGCAGCGCCGGCATCTTTCAACTTTTGAAAAGCTACATTAAAACCGACGGCGACATCCGTTTCAACAGTTGTGTATGCGGATGCCGCAGCCGTTACTGCATTTTTTTCAGTATCTACTATATGTAATTTTGTGTATGTTGAACCTAGATCGACCAACAAATACTTCATCAGAGTTTTGTCTTTACAATCTCCATAATTTCGGCATCATTTTTTTTCACCAGTGCTTGCACCTCATCCATTTTTTTATTGAGCTCAGCTTTATATGCCTCGTCTTTTAATGAATTGAGATTAATGCGTACGTTTAAAAATGCGCCTTCAACCGCAGCCTTTATATTGATAAGAGCAACGGCAACATCGGTTATCGCATTGGCGTTTCCGGTTTCCGCAAGCTCTTTTGCATAAGGATATAACGCCGTAACCTCTGTTCCCAAAGAAAGCGGGACGGCAATTGCTTCCTTATAACCTTCCTGAATTTTTGCCGACCTGACTTTTTGTTCAGACTCGGTTTCTTTCGGAAGCTTCATCGCATCCATAACGCCGTTAAAAGAGTTTGCATCCTTGTCAATGCCGTCCACAAAGGTATCTTTATATTTACCGCAAACTTTTGCAATCTCTTCCATTCTTTCGGAAACATCGAGGTATTTTTTCTTGCCCACGGTAAGATTTGCAACCATGGTAAGAAGCCCCGCCGCAACAGAGGCATTAAGCGCCGCAATTGAGCCGCCGCCGGGAGCCGGCGAATTTGATGCGGTCTCATTTACAAATTCTACTACTGTTAAATCTTTTAACATATTTCTCCTATAAAAAATTTTTATACGACAGGTGTTTTTACCCTGCCGTATAAAAACACAGTTATTACGTGATGTTTTGCCTCTTGTAAAAAATTGTATAAAAAAGAGCCCGACACGGCGCAACGGTGTTATTTTGGCATCCGTATCGCAATACCGCCTGCGAGTTTTAAAAGCACTTGAAAGACGAGTGTGCTTTTAAAACATCGCTTCTGCATGGAAGCCGTCGCCATCAGTAGCGGGTACCATACGAATGCTGCATTTGCCAAACCGTTATGGGCAACGCTCCGATTAGCATAACAGCAACTTAATTACAAAATACTACACCGGCACGTTTAGAGGCAAAACCCAACAAATACCCCAAGCAGACCGGACAAGTCCGCTCGGGATACTCCTCTTAGAACAATCCGCTGACTCGGCCGTTGTTATCAATGTCCATGTTTTCAGCGGCGGGAATTTTCGGCAAGCCCGGCATAACCATGATATTTGAGGTTTGCACCACGATAAAGCCCGCACCGTTTGAAACCCGCACATCGGTAATTTCTATTGTGAAATCTTCAGGTGCGCCCATTACCGACGCATCATCGGTAAATGAGAATTGGGTTTTTGCCACGCAGATAGGCATTTTATCAAGTCCGAGCGCTTCCAGCTTTTTCACTTGACCTTTTGCGGCTTTGGTAAATACCGCGCCCTTTCCCCGATAGATTTCTTTTACGATTGTATTTACCTTTGTTTCGATAGAATCGTTTACATCGTAAAGATATTTAAAATCCTTTTTGCCTTCGTCAATCAGCTCCACAAGTTGTTGCGCCAAATCTTCGGCACCTGCGCCGCCTTTTTCCCAGCACTCGCACAATGAAATTCTCACGTTAAGCTGTTTACAAAGCTCTTTCAGTTTTGCAATTTCAGCATCCGAGTCATTTGCAAATTTATTTATTGCAACAATTGCCGGCACGCCGAATTTATGCACGTTCTCAACATGGCGTTTTAAATTGGCAAAGCCTTTTTCCAATGCCGCAATATTTTCAGCTTTGAGCTCGGTTTTCGGAACTCCGCCGTGCATTTTAAGCGCTTTTATTGTTGCCACAATAACAATTGCATCCGGAGAAAGCCCCGACATTCTGCACTTAATATCCATGAATTTTTCAGCACCTAAATCCGCACCGAAGCCCGCCTCGGTTATCGCATAATCGCTTGTTTTAAGTGCAAGTTTTGTGGCAAGAATAGAGTTGCACCCATGCGCAATATTTGCAAAGGGGCCGCCGTGAATAAACGCCGGCGTGTTTTCAAGCGTTTGAACAATGTTCGGTTTTAGCGCATCTTTTAAAAGCATGGCAACCGCACCTTCCGCTTTTAAATCGGAAACCTTCACCGCAGAACCGTCTTTTGCATACGCAACAATAATTTTTCCTACCCGCTCTTTCAGGTCGGTAAGCGTTTTTGACAAGCATAAAACCGCCATAATTTCAGATGCAACGGTAATCATAAAATGGTCTTCACGCGGAACGCCGTCAGCCTTTGCGCCCAGCGATATAACGATATTTCTGAGAGAGCGGTCATTCATGTCAAGAACACGTTTCCAGACAACTTCCCTTGTGTCGATATTAAGCGCATTCCCCTGATGAATGTGGTTATCTATCATTGCCGATATTAAATTGTTTGCAGCGGTTATTGCATGAATATCTCCGGTAAAATGGAGGTTTATATCTTCCATCGGAACTACTTGCGCATATCCGCCGCCGGCAGCGCCGCCTTTAACGCCGAATACAGGCCCCAACGAAGGCTCTCGAAGTGCCACGGCGGATTTTTTTCCTATTTTGTTAAATCCTTGTGTAAGCCCAATCGAAACGGTTGACTTGCCCTCTCCGGCAGGAGTGGGACTTATTGCCGTTACCAAAATAAGCTTTCCGTCTTTTTTGCTTTCAAGCCGATCCAAGGCCTCCCAAGAAATCTTCGCCTTGTATTTTCCGTAGTTTTCCAATTCATCGCTTGAGATTCCGATTTTTGCGGCAACATCCGCTATGGGCTCAAGTTTTGCTTCTTCCGCTATTTGGATATCCGTTTTAAATTCCATATTATTCCCCAATCAATAATGTTTCCAAAACCTGCTCGGCTTTTAAATCCTCAATTTGCATATAATATGCGGCGGAATCTATTAGAGCCTGTAAGGGGAGGAGCCCGATAAGTTCGGTATTTGCTACGCTTACGCCGTACCGCCGTGCTTCGGATTTTACCATTTCAAGTGCTTGATATATCGCAGTTTTTTCAAAGTTTACCAGATTCATCGACACTTGCACTTGATTTTTTTCTTTTAACTCAAGTCCGATTGCTTTTACAAACCTGAGCCCGCCGCCGATAAAGCGCACCTTTTTGGCTATTTTATCCGCTACTTCCAAGTTGGGCGTATTCAAATTGACATTAAACGCCACAAGATGGAAGCGCGCACCTACTGCGGTAACACCCGATTTTGCATTCATTTCTGCGGGGCCGAAATCAGGCTTCCATTCAGAGTCTTTAATTTTGTCAAAAAAGCCCTCGTACTGCCCTTTTCTGATGCTAGCAAGATTTGTCCGCTCGGGTTTTGTCGCCGCATCTTCATACAAATACACCGGAATTCCCATATCGCCGATTGCTTTACCGACCTCTTTTGCGTATTCAACGCATTCCGCAGTGGTGGTTTCGGTAACCGGAATAAACGGAATAACATCAACGGCGCCCATTCGCGGATGTGCTCCTTGATGCGTGCTCATGTCTATAACTTGAGCGGCAACCTTTACCGATTCTATAACCGCTTTTACAACAGCACTCGGCTCTCCGATTACTTCAACAACAACGCGGTTGTGATCGGCATCGGGCTGATAATCGATAAGTCTGACATTTTCTTTTGCTCTAAAGCATTCTACTATCTTTTCGATTTTTTCCAAATCTCTTCCTTCGGAATAATTCGGAATACACATTACTCTCTTCATAATAGCCTCCTAAAAAGTTTTGAGTAATTATAAAATTTCGAGCTTCGCAAGCAAAATTGCAAAGCGAAACTCGACTGATATCATTAAAAAAATAATTTTAAACAGATTTTAAATTTCCAGTTTTACCGTTTTTGATACTTCGTTCAACAATTTGCCGGTTCGTATGGCGTCGGTTGCTTTTTCAAGCTCATCATAGATTTCAATGTTATCATCTTTTTCGATAAAGTTTACGAATTCCCGCATAACTTTGTACGCAACGCCTGTCCCCTTCCCGAATTGATATTTATTGTCTTCCATTTCTTTTCTGAAATCAAGGGCTTGAGCGGCGATCATAAGCTCGGCGGCAATAATCCTTGTAGCGTTTTTAACCACTTCGCGCGCCTTTCTGGCCGCCCACTGCCCCATCGAAACAAAATCTTCTTGATTTTCGCATGAAGGAATGGAATCCACACTTGCCGGGTGCGAAAGTGTTTTATTTTCCGATGCAAGGGCGGCAGCCGCGTACTGGGTAATCATAAAGCCGGAATTAAGCCCCGGATGCTTTACCAAAAATGAAGGCATTTTTGAAAGCTGCGTGTTTACCAATCGCTCAATTCTTCGCTCCGAGATATTTCCTATTTCCGAAGCAGCTATTGCAAGAAAGTCAAAGGGCTGTGCCATCAATTCTCCGTGAAAATTGCCGCCGCTTATTACCTGCCCCGCTTGCGTGATAATCGGATTATCCGTTGCGGAATTTATTTCTATCTCAACTTTTTCTTTTACATAATTGAGGGTGTCTTTGCTTGCGCCGTGAACCTGCGGCATACATCTGAACGTGTATGAATCCTGCACCCTGATTTCCGCAGTATGCGTAATATATCCGGAATCCGCAAGCAATTCCCGCAAATTCTTTGCCGTTGTAAGCGAACCCTTATGCGGGCGTATTACATGGAGCTCTTCATAAAAGGCGTCTATAATACCTCGTGCAGATTCAAGCGACATTGCGCCGGCAATATCCGCTATTTTTGCAAGATTGATTGCATCGTAAAGGGCAAGGGCGCCTATGGCGGTCAACACCGTTGTTCCGTTGATAAGGGCAAGCCCTTCTTTTGCGGCAAGTTTGATTACCGGTATTCCCGCCTTTTTCATAGCCTCGCCGCCTTGCAAAAGTTCTCCATTATAGTACGCTTTCCCAAGTCCCAACATGGGCAAAACCATGTGCGCAAGAGGAGCTAAATCTCCGGATGCTCCCAGCGAACCTTTTTCAGGTATAAACGGAAGAAGATTTTTGTTTAACATGTTCAGCAATGTTTCCACGGTGGAAAGCCTAATTCCGGAAACGCCTTTTAAAAGAGAGTTTATCCTTATGAGCATTACCGCCCGCACCTCATCTTCTCCGAGCGGATCCCCGAAACCGCTTGCATGCGTTCGTATTAAATTTTCCTGAAGCTGAGCATTATCTTCTTTTGATATACTCACACAGGACAGCGAACCGAAACCCGTATTGATACCGTATACGACCCGCTCTTCTTCAACTATTTCCTCAACATATTTTCTTGACTTTTCAACCGCTTCAATGCTTTTTTTGTCCAGCTCAACTTCCGCATGATTTCTTGCGACGGCAATTACCTGCTCTAAATCAAGATTATTTCCTGATAATATAACCTTCATAGTGCTCCTTCTTGCTTATAAGATTTTATTTATGAGCGCCTCTAAAACCATTAGAGACTCTCCTTAGATTTTTTTGATACTTTTTTGTAATTTATTTAGCATGATTTTACTAACATGCTGCAATAAGTTGTTTTTTAATAAAAGGTAAACCTCTAAAAACGGATGTTTTTAGAGGTTTACACCGCGGTCTTTTATAAAATCATTGCGGCAATTGTTCCGAATATAATAAGCGAAATATTATAATGCATAAATGTCGGAACGCATGTGTCCCATATATGGTCATGCTGCCCGTCAACATTAAGACCTGCCGTCGGCCCCAGTGTGGAATCCGATGCCGGAGAACCTGCATCCCCCAAGGCTCCCGCAACACCGAGCAAACAAGCAATAGCCATCGGGCTAAATCCCAGTTTTACTCCAAGCGGAACATATATGGTTGCAATTATCGGAACCGTACCGAATGAAGTTCCTATTCCCATCGTAATACCTAAGCCTATTAAAAGCATTATTATAGCTCCGATTAACTTGCTTCCGCCAATAAGGCTTGCACTTGCTGTAACAAGCGCATCCACACCGTTTGTAGCTTTTATTACCTCCGCAAAACCTGCTGCAACGAGCATTACAAAGGCTATAAAACCCATAAGCTTAATGCCCTGAGCGATAACGTCATCAACTTCTTTTATTTTGATTACTCTTGTCACCATCAGTATTAAAATACCGGCAAGACCTCCGAGCGGCATCGAGCCTGTCAAAATCTGAATTACAAATGCGGCGACTATAGCAATGATCGTAAATACTTCGCGTATTCCAAAGTTTGCATCTTCTCCGGTATGTACAACTGTATCAGTTGCTTTGTATTCTCGCGGTTTTCTGTACGAAAAGAATACCGCAATAAAAAGACCTAAAATCATACCGCAACCCGGTATTAACATAGCCTTCCATACGTTGGTAGTTTCAAACGGCAGTCCGTTTTGCTCCATTGCTTTTGCAATAATTCCATGGAAAATAAGACCGAAACCTGCAGGAATTGCCACGTATGGCCATTTTACGGAAAAGGTTAAGCCACAAGCCATCGCCCGTCTATCCAATTTCATATTATTCATTACAACCAACAAAGGCGGAATTAAAATAGGAATATACGAAATATGAATAGGGATTGCGTTTTGTGAAAAACAACCTAAAAAGGCAATTATAAGAACAAAAAGTATTTTTTTATTCTTAAGTCCTTTGGATAACTTTACTGCCAGCAGCTCTACGATCGACGTCTGGCTTATAGCGGCCGCCAAAGTTCCCAACAAGATATAAGACAATGCTGTTTCCCCGTTATTGCCCATACCGCCGATGAGGATACCTACCGTTTCGGTAAAGCCCAACCCTCCGACAACTCCGCCAACCATAGCAGAGATCATAATAGCAATCAAAACATTGACTTTAAAAAGACATAATGCTGTCATTACAATAACAGCTACAACTACAGGATTTAACATAAAACCTCCTTATAATAACTACTTTAAACGCTATCATGAGAAAACAGAGCTGTCAAGTTTTTTTTATACTGTGTCTTTAATCTGTGATAATTTCACCCCTATAAGTTTTCAATGAATATTTCGCCCCTATATTTTACCGAGGTGAAATTATTGACTTGTTACACTAAACTGGAGGAATGAAATTATTTATGAGCATTGATCAAATTACACGAGGACATGTTATCGCCAACTGCCTAGAGGGGAGATGTACGGTACAACAAGCTGCGCTTCGATTAAACCTTTCACGAAGACGCGTACAGCAATTAAAAAAGGCGTTCAAAGAAAAGGGTTTAGCAGCAATGCTGCATGGCAACAGTCAGCGTCCCTCTGCAAAGAAGACCTCGAAAGAAATTGAGCAGCGATTACTTGCGCTGCGAAGCGATCCCGCATTGTCAAAAAGCAATTTTTTGCATTTTCATGAAATAGTAACTGAAGAATATCAATTGCAGCTGTCATATTCGACTCTGCGCCGTATTCTGTTATCACATGGAATTTATTCACCAAAGAAAAGACGAACACGAAAGAAGGTGCATAAAACGCGCAATAGAAGAGCTTGCTTCGGAGAGCTGTTGCAAGTGGACGCAACCCCGTTTCCTTGGTTCGGCGGGAAAGAAAAATCCGCATTACATGCTTTTATTGATGATGCGCGCGGAATGATTACCGGTCTTTATTTATGCAAAAACGAGTGCCTGCTCGGATATTTAGAAGTTCTGCGGCAGACACTCGAAAATTACGGACTCCCTGCCGCTCTTTATCCGGATAAGTGTAGCGTTTTTTTTGTTAATGCAAAAAAACAGTTATCCATTGAGGAGCAATTACAAGGAACCAAGGAACAAGTAACACAATTCGGCAAAATTATCAAGTACTTAGGAATCGATATGTTCCCGGCTCATTCATCACAAGCAAAAGGACGTGTTGAGCGATTATGGCAAACATTACAAAGCCGACTCCCTGTTGAATTTGCACGACGCCACATCACAACCATAGAGCAAGCAAATCAATTCTTAAAAGAGTATATCGGTATTTTCAACAAACAGTTTGGTGTTCCTGCCTGCGATTCATATTCAATGTTTGTACCGACGCCAAAAACACTCGATCTTGATAAACTGTTGTCATCGGTTATTACGCGCAAACTTTCAAGCGGATCTACCATCTCAATCAAAAACCATTTGTTTAAAATTGAGCAGAATAAATTCGGCGCAGGCACAACGGTAAATGTATTGATTTCCCAAAAGCATGGTATACGCGCTTTAATACATGATGAATTCTATCCGATTGTACCGCTCGATGATATATACCGAACCGATACGGTTGGACGAACCGGAGACCTGCCTCAAGTAGTTATTGACTTGATTTATGAATTCTTACTTAAAGATGCAAAAGCAGGATAACTCGATGTGTTAAGGGGTGCAATTTTCATTGCAAAATTAACCCCCGTTAGGGGTGAAATATTCACTGGTTATTGACAACTTTTTTTCTTTCTCTTGACCTTTTAAGAAAATAACGATATTATAATGTAAATCTATTTTTAAGGAGTGCTTAAGTGCCCTGCGGAAAAAAACGAAAAAAGAGAAAGATAGCAACACATAAACGTAAAAAAAAGCTGAGAAAGAATCGGCATAAGAATAAGAAATAACGATTTTACAGCGAATTACTATCTTTAGCAGACGAGAAAGGGGTTGATAAAAAGAAGAGCTTTTTTGCAACCCTTTTTTTTGTTCTACCTAATTTAAGATAAATCTATACGTTCTCTTAGTTTAAAAGAAAACAATTGCGGATTGTAAGTGGTTTATGTGTTTTATTTTTACACATACGCTCGGGAAAAAATATGAATCAGGATTTATTATCAAAAATAAAATCGCCTCAAGATTTAAAAGACTTATCTGCAAAGGATATTCCTTTGCTTGCAGCGGAAATTCGTAAAACAATTTTACAGGTAGTAAGCAGTAACGGCGGACACTTGGCAAGTAACCTTGGCGTGGTTGAGCTTACAATTGCCTTACATAGAGTGTTTTCCTCTCCCGAGGACAGCATTCTTTGGGATGTCGGGCATCAATGCTATACTCATAAGCTCTTAACCGGAAGGTATGAAAGGTTCCATACGCTACGTTTAAAAGACGGTATTTCCGGTTTTCCGAAGCGGGAAGAAAGTATCCATGATGCGTTTAATACGGGACATTCGTCAACGTCAATTTCCGTTGCGGAAGGCATTTTAGCCGGAAATCGCTTACAAGGAAAAAGAGGAAAAGTTATTGCCGTAATCGGAGACGGGGCGCTCACTGGCGGTATGGCGTTTGAAGCGCTTTCCAATACATGTCAAGAAAAAGACAGTGATCTTATTATCATTTTAAATGATAATAAGATGTCCATCAGTAAAAACACCGGCGCCATATCGGAGTATTTAAGCCGGCTTACCATGCGCGCCGGCTACCAGCGATTAAAATATCTGGCAAACAAGGGTCTTAATGCAATTCCTTATGTCGGACCGAAGCTGCGGGACATGCTTTGGCGTTTAAAACACGGTGCAAAGGGGTTCTTTTATCGAAATAATATCTTCGTTGATTTCGGATTTGAATATGTAGGACCATTAAACGGGCATAATGAAAGAGAGCTTGAAAAAGTTTTACTCAACGTGAAAAAGCTTAATCATCCCGCAGTTGTGCACGTACAAACTGTAAAAGGAAAGGGGCATCCGCTTGCAGAGCATAATCCTTGCGCTTTTCACAGTGTTGGCCCCGTTGTGCTTGCCGAAGGAACTATAGAAAAAAACGAGACTATTACCTTCACGGAAGCATTTTCGCGGGCAATTCTTGCAGAAGCAAAAAATGATGAACGAATTGTGGCAATTACTGCGGCAATGTCTGACGGAACAGGGCTTGCACCTTTTGCGCGCCTTTATCCACAACGTTTTTTTGATGTAGGTATTGCGGAACAGCATGCGGTTACCTTTGCCGCGGGATTAACGGTTACCGGGCTTAGACCTATTGTTGCCATTTACAGTACGTTTTTGCAAAGAGCAATCGACCAAATTATTCATGATACCGCAATACAAAATCTTCCGGTTATTTTTGCAATTGATCGCGCCGGAGCGGTTCCGGACGATGGGGAAACACATCAAGGCATTTTCGATTTAAGCATCCTCAGAACGATACCGAATATGAATATTCTTGCTCCCGCTTCAGCGCAAGAACTTGCCCTCATGCTTCATTGGGCACTTGCGCAAGACACGCCGATAGCAATCCGTTATCCGAAAACACGCTGCGCCATAGAACAGGATGCTTTTTCACTTCCGGTACAGACCGGCAAAGGCGTTCTCATCCGCCATAATGATAAATCAAAAATTCTTTTCGTATGTACCGGCGGTATTTTTTCGGAGGTGCAGACAGCCTCAAATATGCTCGCTCATAAAGGAATATTCAGCGATATGTATAATTTGCGGTTTGTTAAGCCGGTCGATAAAGAGTATTTTCTCTCAATTGCAAAGAACTATTCAATTGTTATTTTTATCGAAGACGGAGCAAAAATAGGAAGCATTTCGTTTGAGCTTCAAACTGAATTACAAACATCGTATGCAAATATAAAAACCGCTCTTTTAGCCTTTGAAGATATGTTTTATCCGCATGGAGCTCGACTTGATATTTTGATGGCGGCGGGACTTTCTCCCAATCATATTGCGGAAAAAGCCGAAGAACTGATTATGCAAACCATAAAAATTTTGTGAGGTTTAGATCATGGCTATCGTTTTTAACTGCGGGAAAAATATTACCATTCAAACAGAGTTACCGGCATTCATTCAAGGAATCATAAACGTAACGCCGGATTCATTTTGGGAGGGAAGCAGAACACCACAGGCAAAAGCCGCGGCAGAGCGTGCTTTGCGCCTCATTGAAACCGGCGCCGATATTATCGATATTGGCGGAGAATCTACCAGACCCGGTTCGGAATATGTTTCTGCCGAAGAAGAATGTGGGAGAATCATTCCGGTAATAGAACTTTTGCGAAAAGAAACCGATGTCCCCATTTCGGTGGATACCAGAAAAAGCTTTGTTATGAAAGAAGCTTTTAAAAAAGGCGCAAATATTTGTAATGATATTTCCGCATTAGAAGATGACGATGATATGGCGCAGCTTATTGCTTTGGAAGATGCAGCGGTTATTTTAATGCATAAAAAGGGAACGCCGGCAACTATGCAGAATAATCCGCAGTATCACAATATTATAACTGAGGTGCGGGACTATCTTTTAGCGCGAGCCGCCTACGCAGAAAAATTCGGAATTAAAAAAGAGCGCATAATTCTTGACCCGGGAATCGGCTTTGGAAAAACCGCTGCGGATAATTTTATTTTGGTTTCAAACCTTGACCGGCTTTGTGATGCGGAATACGAGGTGTTAGCAGGACTTTCGCGCAAAAGTTTTATCGGTACCGCAACCGGTCAAAACCAAGAAAAAAGACTTGCGGGAACAATTGCCGCAAATATGATTGCGATACAAAAAGGAGCCCGTTTTTTACGCGTACATGATGTGGAAGAAACCCGCGATATGTTGAGCGTTTTAAAGGAAATACAAAAATATGCAATTCATTAGAACGGTTTTTACCCTTTACACCGATTATATCCAGCATATTTTAGACATCGCGTTACTTGCATTTTTAATATATAAAACCTATGAAATACTGATTCAAACACAGGCTGCTCAATTATTAAAAGGTGCGCTATCTCTTTTAGTAATCTATGCCATAGCCTTTGTATTTCAACTGCAAACACTGCTTTGGTTACTAAAAACAATTACAGCGGGAATCGTTATCGGTGCGGCTATTGTTTTTCAACCTGAACTGCGTAAAATCTTTCTTAAGATAGGGCAAGGGAGTTGGCTCCGTAACAATACATTATCCAAACAACGGCATATTGATGCGACAATAACAGCTGCTGAAATTCTTTCCGAAAAAAAACGCGGCTTACTTATTGTATTTGCAAGAAGAAATAATTTAAAAGATATTATCGATACCGGAATCCGTTTAAATGCAGAAATATCTTCTTCGCTTATTGTTACTATTTTCGGACATGACACGCCGTTACACGACGGCGCAATTATTGTACAAAACGGAATAATTGTTGCAGCCGGTTGCTTTTTACCTCTTTCCGAACAACAGGATATTAGAAAATCTTTTGGAACTCGCCATCGAGCCGCTCTCGGCACAAGCGAAGAAACCGACGCCGTCGTACTCATCGTTTCGGAAGAAACCGGGGCAATAAGTCTTGCATATGATTCAAGGCTATATTATGATTTAAGTTCAACCGATGCTTTGCATCAACTGGAACACTTACTTGATTTAACCATACGAGATACAAAAGAGCAGGGAGGTGCTGAACATGAACAAAATGAGTTGGCTTGAATCTCTTGTTCACAATTGGCCGGCAAAAATTCTTTGCCTTGCGCTCGCTCTTTTGCTCTCTCTTTTTTATAAGGGCAGCTTACAAGAAAGACGATACATATCTGTACCGCTTATCATAAAAAATCAGGGAAGCGAGCTTGTTCCCGCAACTACTTATCCGCGAATGATAAAAGTTTCTCTTTCAGGAGAAAGCGAAAGTATCGGTCCCATCCGAGAAACGGATATCATTGCGTCTATCGATATTTCAAATTATAAAAATGAAGGAGAATTTAAAATTCCGATAGATATTCAATTGCAGGGTACTGCCTCAAATATTAAACCGCTGGAAGTTTCTGCAGAGCCTGCGAATATTTTTCTTAAGCTTGAATATGATATCGAAAGGAAGGTACCCATAGTTTTATCGATAAAAGGGAGCCCTCCGGACGGTTATCAAATATCGGAATCAAATATTAGTCCGGAATTTATAACCGTAAAAGGACCGTCTTCAACTGTGCATGCATATGAAAATTTAAACACCGAGGAAATAAATGTCAACGATAAAACCGCTACTTTTTCGGGAGTGGCAAATATCGTCAACACAAATCCTCTTATTTCGGTAATCGGCAATTCGCAAATACAATATAACATAAAGATTCAAGAAGTTGCCACCTTGAAAACATTTGAAACCTCAATAATAAATATAACTAATGTGGCGGATAATCTTCTGGTTTCTTTTGATCCGATAAAAATAAGCGCACAAATTCAAGCACCGAAAAAATTGCTCAAGATGCTGAGTCCCGACTTATTTTTTTCGCTGTCGTGCAAAAATATCACAGAACCCGGAACAGCAATTCTTCCGATACAAATAAATTTACCGGCAGGAGCATCCGTACTCTATTATACACCAAAAGAAATGCAAATAACCGTTACCGAAAAAACGGAGGAAAAAGAAAAAAGTGATTCTGGGAATCGGGATTGATATTGTAGAAATACAAAGAATGCAGAAATGGAGAAATAATAAAAAACTTTTGGAGCGTTTTTTTCACAGTGAAGAAGTGCGTTTGTTTTATGATTGCGGTAAAAAAAATGAATTTCTTGCAAGTAGATTTGCCGCGAAAGAAGCCTTTGGAAAGGCGCTCGGCACGGGACTCAAAAATATTAGGCTGAAAGAAATACAGGTAACAAAAAACATCAACGGAAAACCGATATTAAAGATTTCGGGAAATGCGGAAAATGTTTTCCGTAATCTTAAAGGAAAATATCTGCATCTTTCACTGAGTCATGAAAAAAACAATGCCGTTGCTATTGTAATTATAGAAGGAGAAAAAAATGATTAGAAGACAACCGGAAAAAAATGAAAAAAAAGAATTGAATATTTCCTTTTATGCAAAAGATCAAATTGAATGCCCTATTTGCGGAACAAAATTTAAAAAAGAAGAGTTGCATTCAGGCGGAGGCAGGTTGATTGCAGGGGAACTTACTGACGAGTTAAGAAGAACATACGAAAACTCTGAAAGATACGGAGAAATATTTCCACCGATTTATCAAATTGTTGTTTGCCCGAAATGTTTGTACGCAACTTTTTTAAATGATTTTAGAAATATCGATAAGGATACAATAAAAAAAATTTTTGACACGATGGAATCTCGCTATCTTTCCGTAAGAAGATTAATTCCGACTGTTGATTTTAATACCATGCGAACCTTATCCGAAGGGGCTGTTTCTTATTATCTGGCAATTTTATGTTATGATGCTTTTGATAAGAAATTTTCACCGACCATTAAACAAGCGGTTTGTGCTTTGCGCGCCGCATGGCTTTTTTCAGATCTTGGTACAAAATATCCTGAAGAAAATTATACCTATGTCTCTTCTCTTTTTTATCAAAAAGCACTTTTTTTCTATCGAAATGCGGTTGAGCTTGAAAGCAAGGGAAAGGAAATGATTGCAGGAATGCGATCGTTCGGTCCGGATACTGATAAAAATTACGGATACGATGGGGTCTTATATTTAAGTTGTTTGCTTGAATATAAATATGGTTCAAAAAAAGATCCCGAATTGAGAAAAGAGCGAATGCAATATAATAAACGAGTGCTTGCAAAAATGTTCGGACTCGGTAAATCCTCAAAAGAAAAACCCGGTCCCCTGCTGGAAATGGCGCGTGATCTTTATGATAAATTTAAACTTGAGTTAAATGAAGACGACTAAAACACATGGAAACTCAGCGCAATATACTTTTACGTATCTCTTATGACGGAACTTTTTTTTCAGGTTGGCAAAAACAGGTAAAAAACGGTATAGAAACATTTCCAACTATTCAGGGTGAGATAGAAAAAGCTGCATCAAAAATTCATAAACAAAAAAAAGAAATTATTGGGGCGGGAAGAACAGATACCGGCGTGCATGCAATCGGACAAGCTGCGAATTTTTTTACCGAAATACAAACGATAGAAGCAAAAAGTTTTATTCCCGCCTTTAACTCACTTTTGCCGAAGCAAATACGAGTGGTTGATGCGCAAGAAGTTTCGCCTCAATTGCATGCGCGTTTTTCAGCACAAGCACGCACATACCGCTATTTTATACAATGTGCAAAAAGAGAGTTTGCTCATGAACAAGCATATTGTTGGCAAATAAAACGGTATCCCGATATCAGCACATTAAATCGATATGCAGCCGTTTTGCGTGGAGAGCTTGATTGCACCAGTTTTTCTTTTGCAAAGGATCAGAGCGCCAGTAAATCCAGATATATTTTCTCCGCTCATTTTTTTATCGAAAAGGATTTCCTTGTTTTTGAGATTTCCGCAAACGCATTTTTATGGCGCATGGTTCGCTCTCTTACCGGAACGCTTTTACGTTGCGAAAAAGAGCACTACACTCAAAATGATTTTAAAAAAATTCTCGAACTCAAAGATAGAGGATTAGCAGGACCTACCGCCCCTCCGCAAGGGCTTTTTCTCTGGCATATAACATATCCGGAAGATTTATTAAAGGGTACATAATTTCCGGCATAAGGTTTTGTAATTAAGTTCACATTCAAGAACATATCGACAATAAAATTTCCCGAATAAAAGATTACTGCTAGTAAATTGCTCACCGTTGCTAAATCCCAAACAATGTTTTAAAGCATCAATACAAAATTATAAAATTGAAGCTTTTAAACTCGCAGCACTGATTTAATCAAGAATACTAAAAATCAGGGCGTGGCGGTGGTTCCACGCAGCAGGATGTTTTAAAGCAAAAGTATTTGTAAAGCTTACCGGATTCAGCATCACTATGGTAAATTGCTCACCGTTGCTCAATTCCAAACGATGTTTTGCCTGATACTCCAGCGTAAGCAGGCAAAACTCGTAGGCGAACCAAAGGTAGAAATTCCAAGGGTTCGCCCTTGCGCCGTGTCAAGCTCCTTTTTATAACAGGAAACTTTGAAACTCGTAGGTTTGGTTTCTATAAGATGCATTGAAACAGGATCGAGTTATCAAAAAAACGTTACACCGTATTTAAGAATCACGTTCAATACCGTATAACGGAAAATAGCTTTTTTGTATAATATGCTTCCAAGAAAATTTTGTTTTTATTTGCCGGATCGCATTTTGTATAATCGCGGAATAAGCCGGAATTTCAGAAACAGTGCGGCAGTTTGCGGCCGGAAAGGTGTTAATTATTTTTATAAGCGTATCCCTTAAAACAGTTTCATGCAGAAAGATTTTTTCATCCACGCTTAACTCCGAAATAGTTTTTCCGTTCGGAATAGGAATCCGGTATAAAAAGCCGGTTTTTTTGTCTTCAATCTTTGTTAGCCCGCCGATAGCATGCGCTATGGGAATAGTTGCAAATATTTGTCCGATAAAATCTTCAAGACCGCAGGGTTCAAACAGACTCGGCAAAACAGTAAAATCAGAAGCAGCGGTTACCAGCCTTGCAAGAGATCGATTGTAACCCTTAAAAAAAATGCAGTGCCCTTGAGCATCTTTTGTAGCCTTCATACAAAGTTGCTCAAGCTCGGCTTCTCCCTGCCCCATGATAAAAAAACGGGTTTGAGGAAACTTGCCGACTATTTGAGGAATAATTTTCAGTAAAATATGTATTCCTTTTTGTTTTACAACTCTCCCGTGGTACATAAAATAAATAGTCGGTTCATTGCTTGGATAAAAATTGCCAAAACATTTTATGCCCTCATACTTATCAATATTTTTTCCTTCAGCATCTGCAAGAGTCTGCAATAAAAATTTTCTATTTTTATATTTACCCTCATAGTTGTTTTCTTCAGGATTAAAGGTAAAGGGAAGAAGGGAAACCGATTTTTTCATCGGATCGTAATGATCATAATCTATGCCGTTTGTAATTCCTATAACCGAGATGTTTTTTTCTTGTAAGGCGTAAGAAAATTTTTTAGAAAAATCTGAAAGCGCCGGGTTCACTAATTCTTTTGCATACTGTCCGGAGACTGTGGTAAGAACGGCAAATTTAACTGCAATCAGAAAAGGTTCAATTCCCTCCCCTGCCCTTGCGCAGGATAAAATTTCATCAGTAAAACCGGTTAGCTTTTTAAAATCTTCATAATCATAATGCGTTTGTCTATATCCGTCTCCTGCATTATGAATGGTAACAATCATTTTAGTGTTTGCAAAAGAGTCTGCGAGATATTTTTTTGTCATAATAAATGCCGGTAATAATGCAGTATGCGCATCATGGCAATGAAGAATATCGGGCGTTTTATTAAAAAATTCGGCATAAAAGGCAACCGCTTTTTGAAAAAGAATGTTCATTTCAGGCGTATCAAGATAGCCCTCTCCTTTCTTAACTTTGATACTTGAATGCGCATTAAAATGCTCAGCCTCTTCTTCCGAATAAGTATAAACATTTTGTTTAGTATTAAATATTTCCGTATCAACAAAAATAAATTGTACCTTTTTTTTTGTCAAAGAAAAATATCGAACCGTATGCAAGATGTCGCGTATTGGGATTTTTGTTTCCAAAATAGGAACTGTTGATAGCGGCGGCGAGCAAGCATATTGCGGAAGAAAAACTTTCACCTTTAAATCAAGAGACGCGCAACCTGTTGCAAGAGATTTCACAACATTTTTAACGCCCCCCGCTTCGGCAATACCTGCATACTCTCTACTTACTAACCAAAGTTTTTTATGTATCATGGTGCAGATCCTTTGTTGCAAAAATATCGGGTCTTAAAACTTCGGCTCCGAAAATATATATGGGGGAAGGTTTTTGTTTTCCATAAAAATGAATAAGTACCCGAATTGTTTTTTTTAAACTTTCAGGGTATTCCGGCTCGCAAGCGCAAAATAACGGAATATTTGTCGCAAATTTTCTTCTCCGTAATGCGGCTGCAGGATTTAAAGCATCCAGATCATCGGTAACAGTAAATTGAATTGAAATAATATCTCTTTCTTTTATTCTATTTTTGGAAAGGATTTCTTTATACAAAGATGAAACTTTTTCTTCAATATCATCTTTTGCATTTTCACAACAGACAGCTCCGCGAACAGCAAATAGTTTTTTAAAAAACATTTAAAGACCCTTAGACAAGATAATGATGACAGTGCCGGTTATCGAGATAATAACTGCAAAAATAAATGCAAAAAAACTTATCAGCGATAAACGTCGATATGTTTTAAATTTTGTACGCAAATAAAAATATAACTCAAAGCAAAATGCAAATATGCACATAAGAGAAAGAAATAATCCGCATCCTGAAATAATTCTTAGTAACAATAATTGGCTTTCATCAAGGAATCCTTGAAAATTACCAAAGAAATAAAAGAGTAAGAAAGAGATAAGGAGCACAGTAAGATATATAACCGATCGATGTAAAAATCTTACCGTTAATTGTTTTACTTTCGATTGCATTGCATCCATAAATATACTAAAACATACTAAATTTCATTCTATTCAAATAAAGAACAAACATGTTCGTCCGTCTTTATGCCTAACGTTGACCATATCCGAATTTCAATTTTTAAAACTGCGAACCAAAAAACGGTTACAACGTGCTTTCAAAAATATATCTTTTATTTTAAAATTTAAAATAGTTATTAAAACAGTCTTTTAAGATAAAATACCACCGCAAAATTTTGCCTTTTATTGAAACAAAAATTTTATACGGTGGTATTTTATAGCAAGAAAGCATATAAGGTGGTAATTTACCCTTATCTCTTGTTTGATCGCTTCCAAATTTGCATTTTTTCAGCTTCTTTTATAAGTTGATCACGAAAATCCGGATGTGCTACCGAAATTAAAGCTTCAGCCTTTTGCCAAGTAGAAAGACCTTTTAAATTCACTTTTCCGTATTCAGTAACAAACCAGTGCACGTTTGCCCTTGTGTCGGTTACAACAGATCCTGTTTCAAGGGTTGGTCGAATACGCGAAGAAACGGTTCCGTCTTTTTGCGTAAACGTTGATGAACAACAAATAAAACTTTTTCCGCCTTTTGAAAGGTACGCTCCAAGCACAAAGTCAAGTTGGCCTCCAGCACCGGATATTTGTTTTACTCCCGATGTTTCAGCATTAACCTGCCCGAATAAATCTATGTCAACCGCGTTATTCACAGACACAAAGTTATCGATTTGAGAAATAACTCGTACATCGTTTGTATATGATACGGGGGCTGCCATACATTCGGGATTATTATGCACATAATCATATAGTTTTTTTGTGCCCGCAGCAAAGGCGTATACCTGTTTGCCGGTATCAATCGCTTTTTTTGCGCCGCTTATTTTTCCCGCCAATGCAATATCCACAAAAGCATCAACATACATTTCAGTGTGCACGCTGAGATCTTTAAGATCCGATTTTGCAATCATTGAACCAAGCGTATTGGGCATTCCTCCAATACCGAGCTGTAAACACGCGCCGTTTGGGATTTCTTCAATAATAAGGTTTGAAATTGCTACATCAACTTCTGTAGGCTCCGCTTTGTTCGGAATCTCCGCAAGAGGCGGGTTGTCCCCCTCAACGATCATATCTACATCGGATATATGCACCTTATCATCAATCCCATTAAGACAGTTCGGCATGTTTTTATTTACTTCTACAATTACAACGGCCGAACAGTCGATAAGGGCTTTTAAATGTGAAGCACTTAACCCAAAATTAAAGTATCCTTCACTGTCCATCGGAGCGACTTGAAAAACAGCAACATCCACATGTTTTATATTTTCGGTATACCAACGCGGTAACTCCGAATATCGCAGTGGACTATAAAAGCCAAAGCCCGCGGCAGCCGCTTTTCGCTCAATCCCGGACATATGCCAGGAATTCCAAATAAAGTGATTTCCCGGATTTTCAATTTTAAAAATCTCGGGCATCCATACCAAAACGCCGCCGCGAATTTTCACATCTTCAAGTTCATGCATTCTTGCGGCAAGCGCTTTGTCAACGGCAACGCTCGTATTAACACACCAGCCGTAGTCAACCCAGTCACCTGATTTTATTGTCTGTGCGGCTTTCTCCGCAGATGTAAGTTTTTGCTTATAAAGCGTAGAGTAGTCCATATTTTTCCCTAAAATTATTAGTTTTAAACAACGGTTTTAAACAAAAATAATTATTTATTTTTAAAACCTTCATTCTTTTCTTTATTCACAAAAGCCGTCATGGCCATCTTTTGATCTTCCGTGGCAAAGCAAGCTGAAAAATACTCGGTTTCGATCCCCAGGCTTTCTTCAATAGGAACCTGTATTCCCTTATTTATTGCCGTTTTCGCATTTTTAACTGCAATCGGTGCCTGTGCACAAATAAGCTCGGCAAGTTTCATTGCTTCTTCCATAAGTTTTTCAGGCTCCGTAATTGCCGTTACAAGACCAATCGATAACGCTTCATCGGCTTTTACATGGCGACACGTATAAATAAGTTCTTTCGCTCTTGCCGTGCCGATAATCCTCGGTAATCGTTGTGTACCGCCAAACCCCGGTGTAATACCGAGCCCGACCTCCGGTTGAGCAAAACGTGCTTTATTTGAAGCAATGCGAATATCGCATGCCAAGGCAAGCTCACAACCTCCACCTAAAGCAAAACCGTTTACCGCCGCAATAACCGGACAATGTAAGTTTTCAATGCGTGTAAATATACCGTGTGCAAACTTAGCGTACTCTGCCGATTCTTTAGGGTTTTTATCCTTCATTTCAGCGATATCTGCTCCGGCAACAAAACTTTTTTCTCCGGCACCGGTTATGATCACTGCGTATAGATCGTTGTTTTTTTCAAGTTCGGTAACAACTTTGTCAAGGTCGGTTAACACTTCGGTACTTAGCGCATTGAGCACGTTCGGTTTATTGATCGTAACTATCCCGATATGATTCTTTATTTCTAATAATACTGAGCTCATTTATACTCCTTAAACTATTATCAATTAACTAAATACGGTTATTTTGAGTAATCAAAAAAGCCTTTTTTAGTTTTTCTGCCTAATAATCCTGCCCGCACCATTTTTTTAATAAGCGGACAACAACGATATTTGCTATCTCCTGTTTCATGATAGAGGACATCCATAATTGCCTGTACCACATCAAGTCCGATTAAATCGCAAAGCGCTAATGGTCCCATCGGATGGTTTGCCCCCAACATCATTGCAGTATCGATATCTTCTTTTGAGGCAATGCCTTCCTGCAGAATAAAGGCTGCTTCATTTATCATCGGGATGAGAATTCTGTTTACGACAAAGCCCGGCGCTTCTGCAACTTCTACCGGAGTTTTATCAAGTTTTTTAGACACTTCAATAATTGCATCTTTAACGGTATCCGGAGTATTCATTCCTGAAATTACTTCAACCAGTTTCATTCGATCTGCCGGATTAAAAAAGTGCATTCCAATTACACTGTGCTTTAAGCCTCTACCGATTTCGGTAACCGATAGAGAAGATGTATTTGTTGCAAAAATTGTCTCTTCCTTGCAAATTGAATCAAGCTCGGTAAAAAGATTTTTCTTTGCATCCATTGTTTCCAGAATTGCTTCAACAATTATGTCCGCATCTTTTAGATCTTTAAGTTCGCCGACTTTTAAGTTTCCTTTTGTGGAATTCGCTTCATCAGCCGTTATTTTTTCACGACTTACGAGTTTATCAAGATTCGCAATAATTTTATCAACTCCGCCTTGTGCGAATTCTATTTTTATATCACAAACAGTAACCTGATATCCGTGTGAGGCAAAGGCAGTTATTATTCCCTGTCCCATCGTACCGGCACCTACAACACCGATTTTTTTCATTTTATACTCCCAAATAAATAAACATATAAATCAAAAGGTTCTGAAACCATTCACAACCTTTTGATTTTTAACTTAAGCCTTATTTTTCTTCTTCATTCATTGAATCAATGATGGCTTGAGCCAAATCATCAATTTCTTTTTCTTTGTCTCTACCCAACGCGGAAGCCAAAGTCAATCGCTCATTTAAGATTGTCATGTTCTTCATGTTCTCTTCAATGAACTTTTGCATCAGGTCTCCGGATCTACATGCCCATGAGCCGTTTTCGATTATACCGATTGTTCTGTTTTGCATATTCAGCATTTTCATCTCATTAAGGAAGTTTTCCATAACGGGATAAATACCTAAGTTATAGGTAACCGATGCAAGAACCAAGTGCGAATACTTAAACACATCGGCAATAAGATACGATACATGTGTGCTTGATACATCGCATACCTTTACGTTTGTCATGCCTTTTTCACATATTTTGCTTGCAAGACATTGAGCCGCATTCTCTGTGCTGCCATACATTGAAGCATACACAATAAGCACGCCCTTTTCTTCCGGAGTATATGTTGACCAGTGATTGTATTTATCAATATGGTACATAATGTTATTTCGCCAGATAAGTCCGTGCAAGGGGCAGACGATTTTTATTTTATCGAGTACTGTTGCCGCCTTTCCCAAAAGCAATTGAACGTGAGGGCCATACTTACCAACGATATTACAGAAATATCGCCTAGTTTCATCAATCCAATCCCGATCGTAATTAACATCGTCATTCCAGAGTTTTCCGTCAAGCGCAATAAAGGAACCGAAAGCATCCGCTGAGAATAAAACACCGTTTGTCAGGTCAAGAGTGATCATAACTTCCGGCCAGTGAACCATCGGTGCTTCAACAAAGGTAACCGTATGTTTTCCAAAGCTGTATGTATCGCCCTCTTTAACCTTAATTTGAGCATGGGTATCAATCTTATATCCAAACTGATGCATTAACATAAAGGCTTTTTCGGTTGCGATAATCTTGCACTTAGGATAGATGCGTAAGACTTCAATCATGCTGGAGCAGTGATCCGGCTCAAGGTGGTTTACTACAATATAGTCAAGCTCCCGCCCGTTTAAAACGTGTTCCAAATTCTCCAGCATCTGTCGTGCAACAGACCAGTCAACAGAGTCAAAAACTACCGTTTTTTCGTCCATGAGCACGTATGAGTTATAAGAAACTCCATAAGGAATTGGGTGAATGTTTTCAAACAAGTGCGTTCGGTGATCATTACCGCCTATCCAATATAAATTATCTGTAACTTTTCGTACACAGTGCATAAAAATCTCCTTAATTCTATGATCTGAATTCTATACTTTTAAAAATTGTGCATGTGCACATTCTTAAAGTCCTCTAATTGCCGAATCAATAAAGTTTTGCTTTGGTTCGGCACATTCCGGACATACCCAATCTTCCGGTAAATCCTTGAACAAGGTTCCGGGAGCGATATCGGCTTCCTCATCCCCAAGCTCGGGCACATATTCATACGCACAACCATTGCAAACATAAATCGGTCCGATTGGCTCCGGTTTTGGAGCGCGCGGTCTCTTTATTTTAACCATCGGCGGAGCCGGCTTCTTCTTTTCTGTTCCCAGTTCCTGTATCAACAGCGGTAATATCTCATTTATATCACCGATAATGCCGTAATCGCAGTTCTTGAAGATCGGAGCATTTCCGTTCTTGTTGATTGCAACGATGGTAGATGCCTCTTTAATTCCCTTTAAGTGCTGTTTTGCACCGGAAATACCACAGGCAATATAGAGGTTACCGGTAAATTTCTGTCCGGACATACCGACATATCGGTTAAGCGGTAAATATTTTAATGTTTCCGCAACAGGGCGTGAAGCTCCGATTGCCGCACCTGCAGCCTGTGCAAGGGCTTCAATAAGCTGCATATTTTTCTTATCTCCAACACCCTTACCCGCGGAGACAACTCTTTCAGCCAATTTGATAGGTGTATCAATCGGAATACCGACAGTAAAGTCATATCCGTCAGCCTTTAGTGTATCAACCAGAGCCTTGACCTTTTCTTTTGCATCTCCGTCTCTGAATATATGATTCTTGCGAATGCCGGTTACCAGAGAAGGCTTTTTCATAGCGCTGCGGCTTGCACCACCACCGGTAGCTTTTCCGATTTTTCCAAGCAAGTGAGAAGCAATAACAACACGTTGGATTTCGTTTGTTCCTTCATAAATAGTGGTGATTTTTGCGTCGCGATAAGCTCTTTCAACCTGCATACCTTTGAGGAATCCGCTTCCTCCGAAAATCTGAAGCGCATCATTTACCACTTCAAGACAGATGTCCGAAGCATACATTTTTGCCATTGCAGATTCCATACTGTAGCTTTCATGATTCTCTTTTAATTCAGCAGCAGAATAAATAAGGAACCGAGCTGCTCTCAATTTTGTAGCCATATCGGCAAGTTTGAAAGAGATGCCCTGGTGTACTCCGATAGGATTTCCGAACTGCTCACGCTCTTTTGCCTGCTCAAGAGCTTCTTCGTAAGCACCTTGTGCAATACCGAGTGCTTGCGCTGCAATACCGATACGACCGCCGTCAAGAGTTGCCATGGCAATCTTAAAGCCCTGTCCTTCTTTTCCAAGCAAGTTTTCTTTCGGAACTTTTACGTTATTAAAAATAAGTTCCGCAGTAGAGGATGAACGGATACCGAGTTTATCATAGTGATCGCCGAACTCAAATCCCTGCCAGCCTTTTTCAACAATAAAAGCGGAAATACCGCGTGTACCGATATCAGGAGTAGTTACCGCAAACACAACATAAATATCAGCAACAGGGGCGTTGGTGATAAAAATTTTTCCGCCGTTTAAGATATAGTGATCGCCTTGCAAAACGGCTGTAGTTTCCGTTCCGCCCGCATCACTTCCCGCATTTTCTTCTGTCAAACCGAAAGCACCGATTTTTTCGCCTTTCGCAAGAGGAGTTAAATATTTTTTCTTTTGTTCTTCTGTTCCGAATGCAAAAATCGGAAAACTGCCCAAAGACACATGTGCAGATAAAATAACGCCGGTTCCTCCGTCTACTCGGGAAAGCTCTTCTACCGCTATGGCATAGCTTAAAATATCCCTTCCGGCTCCGCCGTACTCTCTAGGATAGGGAAGTCCCATCATTCCCATTGAAGCAAATTCTTTAATTACTTCATGAGGGAATTTGTTCTCCTGATCCAATTCGAAAGCAATGGGTTTTACTTCAGTTTCTGCAAAGTTCCTAATTGCCTGACGCAACTCTTCATGTTGCTTTGTCGTCTGAAATAGCATAGTTTACTCCTTACTATATTTTTGTTTTATATTGAAAGAAATTCAGCATACTCTATATTGTTTTTTTACATCACACATTTTTATATTTAATCTATACTTAATAGAGGAACAGCCCTGCAGTACAATAAACTGCTCCTCCGATTAACTTAGTCAACCGTCTTGATAATAACCGCAACGCCTTGCCCACCGCCGATACACAGCGACGCCAGTCCTATTTTCTTTTTTGATTTCATCATTTCATGGATAAGCGTTACGAAAATGCGGTTTCCTGATGCGCCAACCGGATGCCCTAATGCAATCGCACCGCCGTTAACATTGGTTTTTGCAAGCAAGTCCTCTCGTTTAATTCCGTGCTCTTCGATCAATTCATGAATAACACCGAGTGATTGTGCGGCAAAAGCCTCATTCAACTCAATGAGATCTATATCGGAAAGCTTTAAACCTGCGTACTTTAACGCGTTTCGGATAGCCGGAACAGGACCAAGCCCCATTGTTAAAGGATCAACTCCGCCTTGCCCGATACCGATAATTTCAGCAAGCGGCTTAAGATTATGCTTTTTAACCGCTTCTTCGCTTGCGAGAAGTACAAAAGAAGCTCCGTCGTTTATCCCCGAAGCATTTCCTGCAGTAACCGTGCCCCCTTCTTTAAAGGCCGGCCGCAACTTTGCAAGTTTTTCCGGCGTACTTGTCCGGTTCGGATGCTCATCGGTATCAAAAATAGTATCGCCTTTTTTGCCGTGAATTGTTATCGGAACAATTTCATCTTTAAATTGCCCGGAATCAACCGCTTTAATAGCCTTTTGCTGAGAAGCATATGCAAACTCATCTTGTTGCTCTCTGGTTATATTATACTTTTCAGCGATGTTTTCAGCGGTAATGCCCATATGAATATTTGCCCTTGCATCGGTAAGAGCGTCATAAATCATGTGGTCAACGACTTGCCAGTTTCCCATCTTATTTCCGGTGCGAGTATTTGCCGGTACCAGATACGGAGCCAAAGACATTGATTCCACTCCGCCTGCAATTACAATATCATTAAATCCTGTTTGAATAGACATATGCGCTTCCATAACGGATCGCAAACCCGAACCGCATACCATATTAGTCGCATGCGAGCAAACTGTCTGCGGGATCCCTGCCTCCAACGCAATAGTACGAGCGATATTCTGCCCCAACCCGGCACCAAGCACATTTCCGCAAATCAGCTCATTTACATCCTCAGCCTTCACATTAGACTCTTTTAGAAGAACCTTCACCACTTCCGAACCTAAATCCTTAGGCTTTACCGTAGAAAGTCCCCCAAGAAAACTTCCGATGGCAGTCCGTTTTGCGCCGATAAGGTATACTTTACGCAATTCCATTTATTGCCCCCTCAACCTATTGTTTTAGTTTGTATTATTTCTGCAATGTATAAACAAACTAATAACTAATCTTACTATGGGATTTTTGCCTTGTCAATCTTTTTTTTTAAATTGTCTTTAATCTGTGATAATTTCTATACTGACCTCCGTTTCCTCGGTTTGACGGGAAAGAAACATCCGCATTACCTGTTTTTATTGATGATGCACGCGGAATGATTACCGGTCTTTATTTATGCAAAAACGAGTGCCTGCACGGATATTTAGAAGTTCTTCTTAAAAGAGTATATCGGTATTTTTAACAAACAGTTTGGTGTTCCAGCCTGCGATTCATACTTAATGTTTGTACCGACACCAAAAACACTCGTATAATGTTTTTTTGATAACTCGATTATTTTTCTTAATGCATTTTATACAAATCGTAAAAAATTTTATAAAAAAGAGTCCGACACAACGGTTTGGTTTTTGACATCCGTGTCAAAACCAAACCTATGAGTTTGAAAACTCCTATTATACAAATGCGGTAGTTTTCAAACTCAATTCTGTGTGGAACCACGGGCGTCCGTGCCCGTTCTGATTTTTGCCGTCCATGGCAAAATGAAACCTGCGAGTTTGAAAGCTTTGTAAACGGCCTTGCTTTAAAACATCGCTTCTGCTTGGAACCACCACCGTCCATGGCGGTTCTGAGTCCGACACGGCGCAAGGGCGAAGTTTTGAAAATTTACTCTAACTTCGCCAACGAGTTTTAAAGCTTCAATTTTACAGTTTTGTGTTGATGCTTTAAAACATCGTTTTGAATTGAGCAACGGTGAGCAAACTTACCATAGGAATGCCGACACCTCGCTGACGCAAAGCGAAGAAAAAAACCGTATCAATGCCTCTTCCCTTACTGCCGGTGCAAGTTTTTTAAAGCGCTTGTATTTTAATTTTTTTTCCGTTTTTTATCTGTTTTAATAACGGCAGGTATTTTGCCGGAACTTGTCCGATGACGTTTACCCTGTTGTCTTGCGGCAACGTTTTACGGATGAGTTGGATTTCCCCGCTGTAGCGTAAATAGTTTTCGTTATCTATGGTAAGCGCCCCTTTTATGCGCTCTTTAATAATGCCGACAGGAATGCGATTGCCCTGCGCCGCATAGTCCCGCGATTCTTGGAATCGCAATAATCGATTTGGGGAATCGGAGCGGATGGTGAAAATCTTTTCATGCAAATACCGATAGTCTTTTTCCAAAACAATCGGCACTGTGATAATATCCTCGAGGATGAATGTTTGTATATACTTGTATTCCTGAGAACTGATAATGCCATCTCCGATGAAAACTCCAGTTACGCCGTATTTTTTTACCATTTCAACATAGGCGGCGTAGGGTGATATGTTCCGATGCTTTTCTAGCGTGGGCAAGCCTTCATGCAAAGGGCCGCGTAAAAAAGTATCGCCCGGAATAAATGAAAAAACTTTTATACGCTGCCGGCTTAAATTTCTGTTAATTTTTTTAAAGGTTTTTCCGTCAAGCCCTGTTTCAGGGCGCGGATAGTAATTGTGCATTGCAAGGCATTTACCGCCTTGTTTTTGCAGTTCGATAATATCGCCTGTTTTTAAGGTTGAGGCATTCAGACAAAGGGGGATTTTTTGTGAAAGAGCCGCTGTTTCTTTAAAGGAAAAACCGTAGTCAAGCCGCAGCATGGAAATGCGCAGTTTTTTTGCAAGCTCGGCAGCATCTTTTTCGTCAAAGACGGTAAGCGTTTTAGGAGAAACATCGGCAATAATATCGTAGCCCATATCTTTGAGGGCATGACACATGGCGAATGCACGCTTTGTGTAGTCGGGATCAAACTCTTCCGTAATATGCAAAGAGGTAAAAATCATTGCCTCTTTTGTAAACAAAAGGGGCAAGTTATTTTTTACCAAGTCAAATTGAGATATAAATACCGACCAACCAAGCATATTAGTTTGATTCTAAATCTTTTGGCTTCATGACAAGTTTGGTGATAATAAAACCGGCAATATATGAAACAACGAGTCCGATAAAATAATTGAGCATGTGCTGCGGCTGTATGATTGCAATGGCAACAAGTCCGGACGGGCCCCATGCGCTTGACATTACATGCGTTAACATAACGTATGCTCCCCCGAACCCCGCTCCTAAGCCGGCTGTAATAAAGGGTTTGAACAACGGCAAGGTAACGCCGTAAATAAGCGGTTCCCCTACGCCTAAAAATCCTGCGGGTAAGGCGCCGGCGATAACTTTTTGCATTCTTTCATTGCCGGCTTTTTTTGCCATTACATAAATAGCAATTGCGGCGCCGACTTGTCCCGCGCCGGCCATTGCCAATACGGGGAAAAGGGAAACACCGCCCATTGCTTCAAGCTGTATTGCGTAAATGGGAATTAAGCCGTGATGCAAGCCCATAAGCACCATCGGAAGAAAGAGTGCGGATAATACATAACCGCTTATTACGCTGATAACGGGGTTTGGCGACATGATAATAAGTTTTAATGCGGCAACTAAACCGTCTGAAATAAATCCTGCAACAGGCATAATAATAAACACAAAAAGAATGCTTGTAATTAACATAGTTATAAACGGGGTTATCACAAGGTCTAATACATCGGGAATTTTTTTTCGTAAAGATTTTTCTATCTTTGATAAAATCCATACTCCGGCAATGACGCCGATAACGCCGCCTTTTCCCGTTGTTAAGATAGAGTTTAACGGAATCTCTTCATTAAATAAGCCGAATATTTTTGAAATTGCAACAATATTTGCACCAATGGAAAGTCCGCCTATCATACCGCCTAAAGCTTCCGTTGCACCGAAAACCTTTGCCGCATTAATTCCCGTATAAATAGCAAAATATCCGAGGAAAGCAGCGCCGATAAGCGAAAACAACAGCTGCACAATCTTCCAAAATCCGGTACCCGCAATAACGCCCTGCCCTTGTAATGTACCGATAAGACTTGCAAATCCGTTAAATAATCCTGCTGCAATAATTGCGGGAATGAGCGGAATAAAAATATTTGCTATAATCTGTATCATTTTTTTTAAGAAATTTTGCTTTTGTCCGGTTTTAATTCTTTCTTTATTTTCCTGCCAGCTTTCGGTAACACCGCCGGAGTCTTTTCCCGTAAGCGCCAAAACAACATCAGTTACTTTTTTTGCCTTCCCCGGGCCAAGCACAACCTGAAAACTGTCTCCATCGGAAATAAGCCCTAAAACACCTTCTGTGCTTTTTAATGCGGACTCTTCTACCAATGAAGCATCAAAAACGGTAAGACGGCATCGCGTCATGCAGTTTGTAACACGTACCAAATTCGATTCTCCGCCGCAAAGGGTGATAATCTGTTTTGCCAACTCTTCATTATTCATCCTGTCCTCCTAATTTTTCAGCGCTTGCATACAGTCAAGAACCGAAAGATACAATCGATAAACAAACAGCCGTTTTGACTGTTCGTTTTCACGCTTACTTAAAGCAATTTGTATATATGCCCTTCCGCCTCTGCAAGTTTTTGGCGGGCTTCTTCTACGCTGACATTGAGCAAAAGAGCGGTGGCGGCAAGCTTAACGCTGCCGCCTGCTTCGTCTAAGGTTTTACGCGCCGCCTCCCTTGTACAGCCCGCAACATTCATCACATTGTTTTCCGCCCGTACATGCAGCTTTTCGTTTGTCTGCATAAGGTCAACCATCATATTTTGATACACCTTTCCGATTCCAATCATGCTGCCGGTTGAAATCATATTCAATACCATCTTTTGAGCAGTACCTGCTTTCAGCCGAGTGGATCCGGTTAACACTTCGGGGCCGACAAGCAACTCTATTGCAACCAATGCTTCGGCGGAAATTTCCGCATTTTGCGTACAGGAAACAGCAACTGTTTTGCAGCCGAATTCTTTTGCAAATCTAAGACCATGTACCACATAAGGAGTTCTGCCGCTTGCAGCCAAACCGATAACAATATCGTTTGGAGAAATATTTTTTGCACGCAAATCCTGTTCGCATAACGTATGACTGTCCTCGGCTCCTTCAACCGCTTTTATGAAAGCCCGCTCGCCGCCCGCAATCAAACCGATTACAACCGTATCCGGCACTCCGAACGTAGGCGGACACTCCGCCGCATCAAGCATCCCCAACCGCCCGCTGGTACCTGCGCCAATATAAATAATGCGTGCATTCTTTTTTAAAGCTTCGGTGGCGAGCGCTATCGCTTCGGCAATCTGCGGCAACTGCGATTTTACCGCTTCAATAATGCGAGCATCTTCCGCATTCATAAGAGCCGCTATTTCCAGCGGACTCATTTTATCCAAATGCATAGAACGAGGATTCCTTTTTTCCGTTGCCAACAATGAAAGATCAATCATATTTACGCCCTTGCCAAATTAGGTAACTCTTACCCCTTTATTATATGCTCTGATATGGCAGTTGTCAAGAAAAACCGAATCTAGCTTAGGGCTTACGCATGGACAAGGGACTGCCGCCCCTTGAGCTCCGCTTATGCGTTGCATTAAGGGCTTCGGCAGCCCTTAGACCTGGCTTGCTTCGCATTAAGGGGCTGCTGCCCCTTAGACCCTGGGAAATTCCAAACGATGTTTGAAAACTACCGCTACTTAAAATAGGAGTTTTCAAACTCGTAGGCGAAGTGAAAACCGGAATGTCAACACTTCGCCCTTGCTGCTGGCGCAGGGCTTTTTTCGCTTATGCTTCGCATTAAGGGCTTGGGCAGCCCTTAGACCCGCCTTTGCTTCGCCGCGAACCTGTCCCGTAACCCCTGCACCCCGCCGTTAGAAATGTAAATTTTAGAACGGGCATGGACGCCCGTGGTTCTAAACAGAATTGAGTTTGAAAACTACCATAGTTATATAAACAGGAGTTTTCAAACTCATAGGTTTCATTTTGACACGGAAGTCAAAATGAAACCGTCGTGTCGGACTCTTTTTATAAAATTGTCTTGATTTGCAGTAAAGAATTAAAAATCTAATTGAAGCTATCAAAAAAATGTTGTGCTTGTTTATGCAATACCTTCTTTTCCCCGCCCGCTTGAAAACTTCCGATAATTATGTAGAATCTTTTGTATGTTGAACATCATTTCATGGAATGTAAACGGTATTCGAGCTGTTGAAAAAAAAGGTTTTGCGGATTGGTTGTATAATGAATCGCCGGATATTCTTTGTTTGCAGGAGATTAAGGCGCGTAAAGAGCAGGTGAGCGGGGAGTTGCTGGCGCCGGTTTGGGAAGGCGGAACGTATAAAACGTTTTGGCAGCCGGCGAAGCGCCCCGGTTATTCGGGGACGGCGCTTTTTACGAAAAAAGAGCCCGACAACATCCGAATAATGGATTTGGAGGAATTTGACAGTGAAGGGAGGGTAATTGCCGCTGATTTTGGAAAGCTGACGGTGATTTCCGCGTATTTTCCGAACTCGCAGGATGCGGGGGCGCGGCTTGCATATAAACTTGAGTTTTGTGCGGCAATGCGTGAGTTTTGTGATAATTTGCAAAAAGAGGGGCAGGATGTGATCCTCTGTGGAGATTATAATATTGCGCATAAACCGATTGATTTGGCAAATCCTAAAACAAATGAGAAAAATCCCGGCTATTTGCCCGAAGAGCGGGAGTGGATGGATGTTTTCACCGGTGCGGGGTATGTTGACACTTTCAGGCATTTTTGTGCGGAGCCCGAGCACTATACGTGGTGGACGTATCGGTTTAAGGCACGAGAAAGAAATGTCGGGTGGCGTATTGACTATCATTGCGTAAATGAGGACTTTTTGCCGAAGGTGAAAAGTTCAATTATTTTAAAGGATGTTTTCGGCTCTGACCATTGCCCGATAAAACTAAGCGTTTCAAATTAAAAGCCGATAGTACAGTGTATGAAAATTAAATATAATGCACCGGTTACCCTGACTTTCAGTTTTATTTGCATCGGAGTTTTGCTCATTAGTTTTTTCTTATCGAAGAATTTTGTTTTTCAGTATTTTGCGCTTCCTTCTTCGCAGAATTTTCAGCCCGCGAATCCTTTTCATTATTTGTTATTGTTCACGCACGTGTTCGGACATACGGACTGGGAGCATCTTATCGGGAATCTTGCTTTTATTCTGTTGCTCGGTCCGATGCTGGAAGAGATTTATAGCTCGCCGGTAATGCTTTTGATGGTTGCAACCACCGCCTTTGTTACGGGCGTGGTCAATGTCTGTTTTTTCCCCACCGGTTTGATGGGCGCTTCGGGCATTGTGTTTATGATGATTTTGCTTGCTTCGTTCAGTAATAACATGAAAAGCGGTATTCCTTTAACCTTTATTTTGATTGTTATTTTATATATCGGAAGAGATATTGCGGATGCGTTTACCAATGACAATATTTCTCACCTTGCACATTTGGTGGGCGGGCTTTGCGGCAGTTTGTTCGGATTTTTCAGACCGACGCCGCAAGTGCGCAGGCGAAGTGTAAAAAAAGCTGCAGCGGCAACGGAAGAGTGATGTTGTTCGGTAAAAACAAAGGATTTTTTATAAAATATTTGGCAAAACAGAGTTAAATGTCTATAATTTAAGAGACGTGTTGATTTTACAATTTTATTTGGAGGTAGATACATGGCGGATGAGTTTAAATATACGGTAGAAGGTAAGTTCGGGGTGCTTTCAGAATCAAATGCCGGCTGGAAGGTTGAGTTACGGTTAATTTCGTGGAATGAACGACCGGCAAAATATGATATACGGAGTTGGGCGCCGAATGATGAAAAAATGGGGAAAGGCATTACGCTTACCCGCAATGAATTGGCAGCCTTAAAAGATTTGCTCAATTCAATGCAGATTTAAGCGCAAAGGTTTTATTTTACCGATTGGGCGGCGGCAACCGCGAGCTCATCGCAGAGCTCGTTAAATTTATTGCCGGCATGCCCTTTCACCCAGTTCCATTCAGGTTTGAGTTCACTTGAAAGCTTGTCAAGTAAAAGCCAAAGGTCTTGGTTTTTTACCGGCTGCTTTGAGGCTGTTTTCCAGCCGTTTTTCTTCCATTTTTGAATCCATTCGGTAATACCGTTTTTCACATATTGAGAGTCGGTATACAGGCAAATACGGGCTGAGGCATAGTTTTGCGAAATAGCTTGCAAGGCGTTTATTACCGCCGCAAGTTCCATGCGGTTGTTTGTCGTAAGCTTTTCCCCCGCTGATTGCGTAAACGGCTCTTTTCCGTCAATTACCATCACAAATGCCCAGCCGCCCGGCCCGGGATTCCCGGAACAGGCTCCGTCAGTATATACTTCAATTAAAGATTCTGTGTTCATTATAGCTCCTGTTAAGAATTTATTTTATGCAGTTATCATAGCATAAAAGGTTTAAGGATTTTAAGGGATTATAAAATGCCGAAAAACCTCACACAAATCCTCTATCCAGTTCAAGCAGGTTTTGGTAGTAGGGGTTGTTTTTTGCGAGGTCGTGCGGGGTGCCTTCAAGGAAGGGTTTGCCGTTTTGGATAAAGATAACCTTGTCCATTGCCTCAATGCCTTGCAGGTGGTGAGTAACCCAAAGGACGGTTTTGTCCTGTAAGGTTTTAAAGAGGGTGTTTAAAAGTTTTTGCTCGGTTACGGGGTCAAGGGAAACCGTCGGTTCGTCCAATAGAATGAGGGGTGTGTTTTTTAAGAGAATTCGGGCGAGGGCAAGCCGCTGGCGCTCGCCGCCTGAAAAGCGTTTGCCGCCTTCGTATAAAACGGTTTGCAAGCCTTCGGGCAGGGATTCAACTTTTTTGCGTAAATCTACCTGCTCAAGCGCATAGAGTATTTCTTCGTCGCTTGCGGTTTCTTTTCCCAATGCAAGGTTGTTCCGTATGGTGGTGTTAAAAATAAAGGGATTTTGCTGTAATAAGCTCACGTATTCGCTGATGTTTCTGCCGAAATCGGCGGCGGGGATTTTTGTTTTGCCGAAGTCAAACAAAAGGCTTCCCGCTTGCGGCTGTATGTCTCCGCGGATAAGTTTTATCAGGGTGGATTTTCCTGCCCCGTTTTTTCCGAGTACGACAATTTTTTCGCCTTTGTTCATTTGCAAAGAAAAATCGGAAAGGAGCGGCGCATTAAGCCTGTAGGTAAATTGCACGCCGTTTATATGCAGCGCGGTAAAGTCCGATGGTAAAACCGCGCACTCACACTCGTTTTGTACTTTTATTTGTAAAGAGTTCAGGCGTTGTAAGGAATCTTCGTAATCGGTGAGTTCGGTGATTGCCTCCGAAAGCGGTAAAAAGGCGTCGGTGAGCGGGAAGATTGCAAGCACAAAGGCGGCAATCCAGTTTTTCCACAGTGTGAACGCCGGTGTTTCGGGCAGAATATAGTTTCCCGCCCAGCAAATAACGGTTACGACAATCGCCGTATACCAGATTTTCTGTATAAGATTGCGCCTTCGATTGAATGCGTTGAGCGTGCTTTCGGAGCTTTTTAATGTTTTTTCCTGTTGTTTTATTTTTTGCAAAAACAGCTCTTGTTTGCCGGAACAAATCCAATCGCCGATGCCTAAAACCGCATCGGTAAGTCCGGTATACAGGGCGTTTTTATGTTCTTTTTGCGTTTTTTTATGCACTGTGTTTATACTGAGTGAGAAAAGAGGCGCAAGTACGGCAAGCATAAAGATTGCGATGAACATCCACAGGGCAAAAAGCGGCGAAAAGAGGCCGAAACCGAGTACAACTAAAAAGTATAAAACCCATGCGGTAAGCAGGGGTAAGATGCTGCGGATATACAGATTTTGCACATGCCCGATATCATCGGAAAGGAGCGAAAGAATATTGCCGCTTTGGTACCGCTGTTTGTAATTCATTGCATCGGTTTCGAGGTCGCAATAGAGTCTGCGCCGCAAAAATGAGGTTATTTTCAGCACCCAATTATGGCTGACAATTCTTTGCGCGTATTTAAAGGCGGGTCTGCCCACGCCGAAGGCTCGCAGTAAAACCGCCCAAATAGCAAGCACCTGAAAATGGTTTGGCATGGTTGCCGCCAAGCTGATTAAAAAGCCGGAAATAAACATCAACGCTGCCGCACAGGAAAAATATAAAACGCCGAGGAAAACCGAAAGCGCGTACATGCCTCTGTTTTTTCGCACGTAGGTTTTTACCCAGGTGTCTTTTTTGAACGCTTTTCGCAAGTTTTTAAGCCGTTTAATCATTGCCGCCTCTCAGTTCCGCAACTAATTGCGTATACGCACCGTTTTTTGCCAAAAGCTCTTCGTGCGTTCCTTGCTCCGCAAGCGCTCCGTTTTCTAAAACAAGGATAGTGTCCATTTCGCGCATCCAATGCAAACGGTGTGTGGAAAAAAACACCAGCCGGTTTTCAAAAAGCGGCAGCATTGCCTTTTTGATTTCAAGCTCGGTTTCGATATCGAGGTGGGCGGTTGGTTCATCAAAAAGGATGATATGCCTGTCGTTGGCTAAAAACGCCCGCGCAAGGGCAATACGCTGTGCTTGTCCGCCGCTTAGGGCTCGTCCCTTTTCTCCGATGAGCGTTTCAAAACCTTCGGGGAGGGATTCAATAAATTGCAGAAGTCCCGACTGTTCAGCCGCTTTTTTTACCTCATCGAGGGAGGCGGAGGGTTCGTAAAAGCGAATGTTGTCGGCAATGCTTGCATGAAAAATATAGGTGTTTTGCGGTATGTATACAATTTGTTTTTGCCAGTTTTTTTCGGTAAGATGGGCGGAGTGCTGCCCGTTTATGCTGAATCCGCCGGAATTCGTATCGGGCTGCGTAAAGCCTGCAAGTAAATCTATCAGCGTTGATTTGCCGGAACCGCTTTTTCCGATTATGCCGATTTTTCCCGTTCCGTTCCATCGAAAAGAAAAATTATGCACCGCAGGTTTTTCGGAATTCTTATACGTGTAGGAAATGCCCGTGCAGGCAAATTCGGAGTCTTTATTCCATAAATTGAGTTGCACGGTATTTTGCTGCAAGACAATTTTTTCATCGATAATGTTTAAAATTGCGTGCAAAGCGTTTTTTCCGTCAAGGGTTGCGTGATAGTCGTTTGCAAACTCTCTTAAAGGTAAAAAATATTCAGGCGCAAGAATTAAAATAAACAGAGCCGGAAAAAGCCGGATAGAGCCCATAAAAAGGCGGGTTCCTAAAAGCAGGGCGATGACTGCAATCGACAGGGTGGTAAAGAAGTCAAGCGCAAAGGTGGAAAGCATTGCCACTTTCAAGGTTCCCATTGTTGCCTTTCTGTAGCGCTCGCTCACGTTAAAAACACTGTCCGCATGTCCTCGGCTCTTGCCTAAAATTGCAAGTGTTTCAAGGCCTTGCAGGGAATCCATAAAATGGTTTGATAAAAGTTTGTAAGAATCAAATTGACTGTCCGCCTTTTTTTGCGCCGCAAGTCCAAGTAACATCATAAATACAATGACAATCGGATATCCGGCAAGCATAATGCCTGCGGAAAGCGGGTCTGCTATAAAGGCTGCAATAATCGTTATAACGGGGATAAGAGCCATATTCAGCATTTTTACCGGCACAAGCGCAAGATATTCTTCAACACGCAGGATTCCTTCCAAGCAGGTTACGGTTAAATGAGCGGCGCCTTCTTCGCGTACCAAACGCGGCCCTAAAAAAAAGATACGGGTGAGCAGCTGTTCGCGTAACCGCTCCCCTTGTTTTGAGCTGTATGCGCTTATCTTTTTGTCGCGAATAGCGTCAATACTATGGCGAAGGAAAAAGGCTAGGGCAAAAATCAGTATGGGCATAAGCTGGGAACGCAAACCGGCACCTTTCCATAATGCTGAAAGCGTAAGCGAAAGGTAAAATGTTTGTATTATAATAAGAACAGCTTGCAGGAACGACGCCTCCGCAAGCTTTATCATCAGAGATTTTATTCCGTTAAAGCGAAATAGTTTTTTATCAAACAAAAATCAACCTCAGCATTTTATTCTTTCACTGAATGAATAGTATGCAAAAATCTGATAGCCGAGGACAAAGGGCAATAAGCAGACGGTAACAATCGTCATTACCAGCAATGTGTATTCGCTGCTGCTTGCATTTGCAATAAGAATGCTGTTTTCCGGGGCAATGGAGCTGACCATTACACGCGGGAACAAACCGACAAAAAGCAGCAATACAAGAGAAACAAAACTAAGACTGCTGGCTATAAATGCTTTTCCCTCTTTGCCGTTATACACGGATAAGGCAGCCCAAAGACTTAATGCAACAATAATGAGCAGTGAAGAAATGGTCGAAATCGGACGTAAAAAAAAGAAGTCCGTGGAGAAAAACAGTAACACGGCAAAAAGCACCAAGCCGACAAAGAGCACCAGATATAATTTTCTTGCCCAATCTTTTGCCCGCATTCGTAAATCTCCGTCCATTTTAAGTGCAAGATAATTTAAGCCATGCAAAAGACAGAGTACCGTTACGGCAACGCCTCCGACAAGAGAGAAAAAATCTATATAATCGAAAAAGCCTGCGACCATATTTCCCTTTTCGTCAATAGGCATTCCGCGAACCATTGCGGTAAACAAAACGCCGAGGAAAAATGGAGCCATAAAACTGCTGATCCCGAAGATAAAATCCCAGATTCGTTTTCCCCTTGAAGTGGGCATTTTTGCACGGAAAATAAAAGAAACGCCGCGTAAAATTAAACCGACAAGCACTAAAAAAAGAATAAGGTAAAACCCGCTGAATAAAGCCGCATACCAATACGGATATGAGGCAAACATTGCGCCTCCCGCGGTTAGCAGCCAAACCTGATTGGCGTCCCAAACATGCCCGATTGAAAGTTGTATTGCATCGCGCTCTTTTTCATTTTTTCCCATAAGAAGATGCAGCATCCCGACGCCGAAATCAAAACCTTCCAAAATAAAAAAGCCTGAAAAAAGTACGCCAATTAAGGCAAACCATAAAAGTTGTAAAAAGCTTATATCACCGAACATTATTTGTCTCCTTTTTCAAACGGATCAACGTCTGCGGGTTTACTTACTGGCGCATATGACGAAGGCCCTTTTTTGAATTCAAGTTTCATTAAAAAGATTAAAACCGCCGCAAGAACGGTAAAAAGCATAAAGTATACAATATTTGTAAACAGCAAAGAGGCTGCCGAAACATTTGGCGACACACTGTCCGCAATGGTAAACACACCGTAGACCGTCCACGGATACCGCCCGAATTCAGTGATAAGCCAGCCTGCAGTGGTGGCGACAAACGGAACAAAGGCGCAAAGAGCGATAAGAAAAAGCAGCCAGCGTTGTTTTTCAATCCATCGAAGGATGAGTCTGCTTAAAAGAAATAAAAACATCACACCGAACGAAAAGCCCGACATAATTCTGAAGCTCCAAAACAAAGTCTTTGTGGGAACATAATAATCAGCCCGCTCTCCATACGTTGATTTCAGTTTCCCGTATTTTTCAACAAACTCTTTTTGAATAGTATTCATTCCTTTTATCGGTTTGGAGGTTCCTGAAAGAATTCCGAGCATATACGGCACTTGTCCGATCGGTTTTGTTGTTTTGTTTTTAACATCAATTGAGGCCATAATCGTCCATGGAGCATTCGGTTCGGAATCTTCATATAGACCTTCCATTGCGGCAAATTTCATCGGTTGATCGTGAAGTAATGCTCGCATTTGTAAGTCTCCGATAATAAAAAGAGCCACAGCTGCAATAACTCCATATGTAAGCCCCATTTTAAGGGATTTTTTATAAAATGATAGCTCCTTTTTTTTCAGCATTTGAATAGCGGAAGTTCCTGCTATAAAACAGGCGGCAACTAAAAGAGCCGCTGCCAATACGTGTGTGTACGCATACCATGTTTGGTCATTTGTCAGCAATGCAAAAAAGTTATCAAGTTCCGCACGTCCGTTACGCACGGTAAAACCTACTGGTTTTTGCATAAAACTGTTTGCCGCAAGAATCCACAACGCTGAAAGCATGGAGCCGATTGCGGTAAGCCAAATAAACGCAAGATGTGCTTTTTTACTGAATCTGTCCCAGCCGAACATCCATATACCGATAAAGGTTGACTCCATAAAAAAGGCAAGAAGAGCTTCTACCGCAAGCGGTGCGCCAAAAATATCACCGACAAACCGTGAATAATTAGACCAGTTCATTCCGAATTGAAATTCCTGAATGATACCGGTTACCACTCCTACCGCAAAGCTGAGTAAAAACATTTGTCCCCAAAACTTTGTCATTTTTTTATATTCTTCATCGCCTCGTCTTACATATCTGGTTTCCATAACTGCTACCATAAATGCAAGTCCGATGGAGAGAGGTACAAAAAAGAAGTGGAACACCGTTGTCATTGCAAATTGAAAACGTGCAAGACTTAAAATACTCATAATACGTACATCCTTATTTAGAGATTTTAGCAATTATTTAATTATACGCCAGCATTATATATCAATTTTTTATTAGTGGCAATTCTTTCCGCATGGTTAACAGAGTTTACATATGAAAATTTTTGTATTTTTATTGTGTGAAAGACATTAGTGAAAAGAGTTTATACAATAAAAACCATACCGGCATTGGTTCCAAGACGAGTTCTTAGGGCAAGGGCGAAGCTTTACTATTTTCCCTTTGCTTTCGCCTACGAGTTTAAAAGCTTCAATTTTACAAAACAGTGTTGATGCTTTTAAACATCGTGTGCAAGGCAGGTCTAAGGGCTGCCCAAGCCCTTAATGCAAAGCATCAGCGGGGTTCAAGGGGCAGCCGCCCCTTATTCATGCGTAAGCCCTATCTATTACAATACTACTGGAAAAAACACTGTAATTATGATACAGTGTGCCCATGTCGGACATACATCTAAAATCATCAGGGAAAGCAAAAAAGCTGTTTAAAAAAGCTTTATATGCGCCGAAGCTTCCTATTCAAACGATACGCAGTAATTATGATGCTTTTTTTTATTCTCCGTATATTCCCAACCGGGTTGATGTTTCTACAAAGGAGATTGCGGGGATATCTGTTGATGTTCTCAATCCTGAACTTGCAATTACCGGTCGTGTTATGCTTTATGCGCATGGAGGGTCATTTATAAGCGGCTCAAAAAAGGCTTCAAGAACGCTTTGTGCTTTAATCGCGCACCAAGCAGGTGCAAAACTTTTTTTACCCGACTATGCGCTGGCACCCGAACATCCTTTTCCCGCAGCGCTCGAAAATCTCTATACCGTATATGCTTCATTAATTGATAAATTCGGATTTTCGCCTTCCAATATCATTTTAAGTGGAGACGGCGCGGGAGGGGGGCTTGCGCTTGCACTTGTACATTACTTACACGAAAAAAAAATCGTAAAACCGGCGGGACTTGCGCTTATTTCACCGTGGGCTGATTTAACGGTGGAAAACATGGTAAAACAAGCATACGGGAAAAAAGATCCTCTTTTCACAAAAGATATTTTTCACAACTGTGCGCTACAGTACACGTATTCAAATAATCTGAAAAATCCGCTTGTTTCTCCCTTGTTCGGAAACTTCAGTGATTTTCCTCCGGTTTTTATACAGTGCGGGCAGTTGGAAATGCTTTCTGCGGACGCAAGCGAAATTGTAAAAAAAATCGAAGCTGCCGGCGGTTCTGCGGAATTTGATATCTGGGAAAATCGATGGCACCTTTTTCAAGCAATGGAAGATTTTGTACCTGATGCGCATCTTGCAATAGAAAGATTCGGAGCATGGATAAAAAAATTATTTAAAGATAACGAATAGCTGCAAAATCGCTTTAAATACCATGTAACCGGCATTTTCACGCATTGTTTTACAGTATATTTTTACATTTAGGAGTTACATTATGAGAAAAAGAACCTTATTTATTACCGTTATTTGTATGGCAGTCTTACTTGCCTCCTGTGCTTCTACGCAAACGGAAACAGAAAAACAGCCGGCAGCAAAAGCCGAGCAATTTTTTGATTCAACTTTTGTCGGTATTCTTCCCGCTGCGGATGCACCAGGAATCAACACCCGTCTTACATTGAATGCGGACTACACCTTTAGCTGCACTCAGCAGGGACTCGGAAAGGTGTCGGATGTTTTTAAAGAAACGGGAAAATGGGAATTTACAGCGGAGAAAAAAATACAGTTGTTCCACGATTCGGGAATGGTAACCTATTATAAAATTATCAACGAAAATGAAATTCAACTTTTAGGTATCGAAAATGTTGATGAGCTGAACTCTCCGCTTGCAGAATTTTATATTTTAAAAAGAGAGACAAAATAACTTCTCATACCGGTAAATTTTCCGTGTTTTGCGATTCAAACTCATGCAAAACACTAACTGCGACGATGCTTTGCTTGTTTTCTAAAACAAACAGGCAAAGCTTGTTGACGCTATTTTGCTTTGAATAAAAACAAAGCTATTGCTCTTCTCCCTTTTGCAGGTCAGCAAATATAAAACAATTCCAACACGATAAAGACATTCCTTTTTAATTCAGCGGTTGCACAAATAAGCGGGAATATTAATACAAACACCACAAAAATTGTATTGTAGACTACGCGTGTAACGTTTTGTAATTAACAAGCGGCGTGAGGATTTAAGCATTCCTATGGTAAGTTTGCTCACCGTTGCGCTGTGTCGAGCTCTTTTTTATAAAATTGTTTACGATTCGTATAAAATCATAGCATTGTCAAAAAAAACGTTACACCGGCGTAACTGAAGCCGTTTCGCAAATACATTCGGACTGACACAAGAAACATTGCTTGATTAGCCTCATTGAAAAACAATTTTTCAAAAAAAGATGGATAAACTCTTTGTAATTTTATAATCTTAGTGTATAGTGGTTTTTATGAAACGAAAAATAAAATTGTTTTTTGATAAGCAGAATTTACGCAGAATGATTAACCAAACAGCAAGTTACTCCGAGATAATTATTGCGGGAATTATGCTTGTCGGAATTATTCTTCTTTCGGTGCGGGCATTCAGCGGTATTGTTACTATTATAACAACCTTTTTTACCGAAGACTCTATTCCGCCGGTGTCGGAATTTTTGTCTATTGTGTTTGAACTTGTGATTGGAATTGAGTTTATCAAGATGCTGGTAAAGCGCACACCGGCGAGTGCCATTGAGGTGCTGCTCTATACCATTGCACGAAAACTTGTTGCCGACCACGGAAGCATGCTGGAATCTCTTTTAGGAGTTGTTGCGATTGCGATTCTTTTCGCAACGCGGAAATATTTGAATGACCCCGAAATTTATAATCACGAGTTAGAGGGCGACTATATTGTCAACGGCGGCACCAGTATTCAGGAAGTAAACAAACGTCTTGGAGCGGATTTTGATGCGGCAAAAGGAAACACGGTTGCCGGGTATCTTTTTAACTACTTAAAAAAAGAGGGAGTAAAACCAAGCTATCGATTAAAAACCACCATCGGCGATTTTGTGTTCGAGATTTATGAGATGGACGATGATCTTATTCGACATATAAAAATTACACCGCTAAAATAGGTTTACTCGTAAGTACATTTTTTACTGAAAATAAGTCCAAGTTGGCGGAACCCTGCGCTTTCCATTGTGGTATAAAAATACGATGGCAACCATCGGTCGGTAAGTTGTAAAAAGCGAAACATGGTATCATCTGCAAAGCTTATCGCTTTGTGCAATAATTCTTTTCCCAGCCCAAAACCGCGATACTCGGGTAAAATACGAAAAACAGGAATTTCTAAACTTTGCCCCTTAGAAGGAAGAAGCAAACAGCAGCCGATTACTTCTTCGTCATTTTTTATCAAAATCACCGTACTGTTTTCCGTATCTTTCAAAGCTATTTCTTCTATGCACAGTTCTTGCAACAGGCTGTACTCAAAAAGAGAAAAAGCATCTTGATTTTCATGATTCAAAGGCATTGCTGAAGAATCTCTTAAAAAATCAATTAAAAAAGAAGATGAAAGCGTTTTTAGCGGCACGGTTTCAAAAACAAAATCTTCTCGAATAAGGTCGCCGGTTTCCTCTTCTTCAAAACATAGCGGCTCTAAGTTGTGTTGCTCCCGCAAATCATTAAACCATGCATAAATTACCGCGCGCATTTCCGCTTCTTTAAATTTATACCAGCGATGTTCAATTTCAGGAAAGTCTTTTAGTGCTTCTTTAAAGTTTTTAAAAACTCCCTTCCGCTGCGAAAAAATATCACGCAGTTGCTCTCTTAAAACAGGATTACGGATTTCCGCCGTAAACCGCTCCATAACTCTAAATCCGCAGGAGGAATTCCAATCGGGAATAGCATAGAATCTATTCTCCGGTTCATTCTCTATTGCTGTTATTGCATCCGTTTGATTGATACATTTACCGGTTTGAATATCAAAAAGATAGCGGTCATGTTGATTTTCCATAGCGAAAATAAGCTCGCCTATTGTTTCAGGCGATAGAAAAATATCCATACCATTTGATATTATCATGGAAAAATGATATAATAAAGTCCTCAAGGAATGTTAGGAGGTTATAACATGAGTGATATTGTTTATATTGAGGGACGAGAGATTCTTGATTCAAGAGGCAACCCCACTGTAGAAGTAGATGTCGTATTAAGTGACGGAAGTTTGGGAAGAGCCTGTGTTCCTTCCGGGGCTTCTACCGGTGAGTTTGAAGCATTGGAAATGCGTGACGGAGATAAAAACCGATACGGCGGGAAAGGTGTATTAAAAGCGGTTGATAATGTAAACACGCTTATTGCCGAAGAGCTTGACGGTATGGATGCTTTAGAGCAAGGCGAAATTGATGCGGCAATGCTTAATCTTGACGGCACACCGAATAAATCAAAACTTGGCGCAAATGCAATGCTCGGCGTTTCGATGGCGGTTGCCCGCGCTGCGGCGGATTGCATCGGCATTCCTTTGTACCGCTATCTTGGTGGTGCCCATACTTTCCAAATGCCGGTTCCGATGGCAAATATTATTAACGGCGGAAAGCATTCGGATAATAAAATAGACTTTCAGGAATTTATGATTATGCCGCTCGGAGCGGACTCTATTCATGAAGCAATTCGCATGAGTGCGGAAGTATTCCATGCATTAAAAGCATTACTGAAGGCTGACGGAAAAGCAACCTCCGTCGGAGATGAAGGCGGTTTTGCCCCCGACCTCGATAACGAACAAGCGCTTGAATATATTATGAAGGCAATTGCAAAGGCGGGATTACAACCGGGTGCCGATATTTCTATTGCGCTTGACTGTGCCTCATCGGAGCTTTTTGATGAAGGAGACCGAAAAGGCTATAAGTTCTGGAAATCAAATCCGAATAAATTGTTTACCGCAGTCGAAATGGTAGAGTTGTACAAAAAATGGGTTGATGCGTATCCGATTGTTTCAATTGAAGACCCGCTTGATCAAAACGATTGGGAAGGCTATGCACATATTACCAAAGAACTTGGCAATAAGATTCAAATTGTCGGAGACGACTTTTTTGTAACCAACACCGAACGTCTTGCTCGCGGAATTAAGGAAGGCTCTTGCAATTCAATTCTTATTAAATTGAATCAAATCGGCACGGTAACCGAAACGATTGATGCAATCAAGATGGCACAAAACGCAGGCTACACAGCCGTTATTTCCCACCGCTCAGGCGAAACCGAGGATGCCTTTATTGCAGACCTCGCGGTTGCCCTTGAAACCGGACAGATTAAAACCGGATCTATGAGCCGCAGCGACCGCATCGCAAAGTATAACCAGCTTATCCGCATTGAAGAAGAGCTCGGTGTACAAGCACGCTACGCAGGCGCCGCAACCTTTGCAAAATTTAACCGCTAAACGTTTTTAACGGTTAATCGTAAAAAAAGCTGCCCGAAGAAGGCAGCTTTTTTTTTAAGCTGATCTATTGCATTATCATAAACAATTTTATAAAAACTAAACCGTCTGCGTGGAACCACGGTCGTCCGTGCCCGTGCCGAAATCTACATTTCTCTGGTGCAGGGGTTAAGGGGACGGGAGCGCGGCGAAGGATAAACCGGCAAGACTAAGGGCAACCCCAAGCCTGTACAATACACATTAGTATGGTAAATTACTCATCGTTGCTAAATTCCAAACGACGTTTTAAAGCATCAACATAAAACTGTAAAATTGATGCTTTAAAACTCGTAGGCGAAGTTAGAGTAAATTTTCAAAACTTCGCCCTTGCGCCGTGTCGGACTCTTTTTTATAAAAATTTGGTTTCGTATTGGATACATTAAAAAACTATTGGAATTAACACACCAAAGCGGGGGCAAGGGGCGACAGCCCTTTGTTCATGCATAAGCCCTGTACAAAGAACCGAGTAAACGGTTGTTATTTTCAGGCAGGTCAAATATAAATTATTATCCGCAAAATAATTCGGGGGATAATCCTGAAAATTATTGTTATGAGGTTCTCTGCTATGTTATTTATCAGCCATTTCAAGGATTAGCCCTATTTCACCTTCGGAACGTTTTAGTGCATTTGCGATTGCTTCAATAGTCCACCCGCTGTTGTAAAGTTTAAGCACATTTTCTCGTGTTTCGATTGAGGGAGAGCCGCTTCCTGCAGTTTTTGCCGGCATTTCAGATTTTAGAAGGACTCCTAAAAGCTTTAACTGGCTTTCGGAATTCTTTGAAATTTCCTGTAATCTGGTTTCGGTTGCCGCAAGCCATTCCCGGGCATTTTGCATCTTTTCGATCCGCTCTTCCATCTCTTCTAAAAGAGAATCTATTGTTTCCATTTGTGCCCGAACGGCTTCGGTTTTGTTTTGATTTTCCAAAACCACGGTTAAATCATTTCGTACGCTTTCAAGCTCCGGAGAAACGGTGGTTAGTTCCCCTTTAAAGTCTTTTATATTATTTTCGAGCGCTTTAAGATTTTCAAAGGCATCGTCAATATTTTTTACCGTTTGATCAAGTACAAGACCTTTTTTCTCAAGCCTGTCATATCGGGTATTCACATCACTGATACTTTCTTCAATTTTTCTGATTTGAACTTGATACTGCTGCAAATCATCATTGACAGCATTAATTTCCAGAATCTTTCTATCCATTGACTCTGAAAAGCCTTCAAGTTTTGCAAATTCTCCTTCAAGAATGTCAATGTTTTTTCGCTCTTCCATAAAGCGAGCTATTTTTTGCTCGGCTTCTTCTTCTAAGTGTTTGACTTTTTCATATTGTAAGCTGAGCTTATCCATTGTATCCCGATAAATTTCAAACTTGGCAATTTCATTAGTGATTCTTGTGATATCTTCTTCAAGTCCTGCTTTTAATTCATCTGCGCGCTCAAAAACCTTTGTTTGATTAATAAAGGCTGCTTGCCTTTTTTCAATTTCATCAAGGCTCTGTGTAAGTCGCTCGGAATCGTTTTGTATTTTTGTCAAAAGTCCTTCTTGTGTGCTAACGATTTGAGTTTGTAACGATTGAATCATATCTCTGACTGTCTGCAAAGATGATTCAGTTTCAAAAGTTGCCTCACGGATTTTTTTGTCGATTAGCTGACTCGCCTGCTCACAGTCGTTTTGTAAGGTTGCCGTTACGGATTCCGCATGATTGGTTAAATTGTTTTTTACATTTGCAATCATCTCATCCATTTCTTCAAATTTTTTATTTAATTCTTCAAAAGCTTCATCGCTTTTTAACGCAAATTCTTTATATTGAGAATTATATTTTGCATCAAGATTTTCTATTGCAGTCTCGGTCAAAGCTGCAAAACTGCTGATTTTTCCGTCAAATAAGCTCCGGGCATCCGCAAATTGTCTATCGCTTCCGGTTTTCCAGGATTCAAGGTTCTGATGTATTTCGGCAAAATTTTGTTCAGCCTGCGTTTTTATATTCTCTATATATTCTGACAGTTCTTTAGCGTTTGCTTCTAAATCCCGCGTTTGCGTTTTTAGCGTTTCCTGCATTTTTTGTTGCATGTCCAAAACTTCTTCTTCCAACGAGATGCTTGCTTTTTCTTTTAAGGTTTCTGCGGTGTTTTTCAGTTCTGTAATATATTGTTCAAGACTTTGATCGTTACCGCTAATTCTTCGTTTAAGATTTTCTTCTATTTGAGAAACTTGTTGGCTCAATTTTAAAAACTGCCCATTGTTCTCTTCCGCAAGTTTTAGTAACCGTTGTTTTAATTCTTTTTTATACGCATCTTCAATATCACGGCGGGATGATTCGTTTTCGGAAGCAAGTAAAGTCAACTTTTCTTCCAAATCATTACGCCACTCATCAATACGAATATTTAGCACATCCCCGCGCTTTTGCAAATCTTCAAAAAAGTCATCTTGAAATAGCTTCAATTTTTCAGATGCATTTGCATATGCGGTATTCTTTAACTCATTTAGTTCATTATTGATTTCTTCCATTTTGGTTATCAAGGTATTATACCGTTCGGTGAAGTTTGCCTCAAAACCGGTTTGCTTTTCTTCAGCAATCCGCACATAGTCATTAAAGCTTTGCTTGAATTTTTCTTCAGTTTCTGTACTCAGTTTTTTGAGCTCTTCCTCTAATGTGTCAATCCCCGCGATTGCTTGTTCAATTTTATTGTAGCGAAATTCCACCTCTTTTTGATAGTTAATAAATTTAACATTAGACGATTGCGAGAGTTTCGTAAGGCTTTCATTGAGCGTTGTGGAAATTGTTTGGAGCTTTTCATGAGAAGCTGTGGAAAGCGTTTGGATGTTTTCATTAAGCGTTGCAGCCAATGTTTGTATTTTTTCTTTTAAACCTGTTTCCGTGTGTTTAAAGGTGTTTTGAATTTGAACCGAATGCTCGGTTGATTTATTTTCTGCGTTGCTTATCTTTTCAAGTAGATTTTGCACCTTAGCATCTACTTTGCTTTCAATTTCGGCAAAATCGGTTTTCATAACGGAAACATAAGATTTAGCTTCCTCTGTCCAGCCTTGTTTAAATTCCGCAGCAAGTTTTTTTGTATCCGCGAGATTGGTTTTTATCTGTTGATCAAGCACAGCGGAGCGCTCCTCAAGCGTATTTTTATACTTTTTAATCCGCTCAATCGTTTGAGATTCTAATTTTTTAAATGCTTCATCTTCAAAATTTTCCGCTTTTTTTGCCGCATCCTCTAAAGCTTTTTTATATAATTCATTCAGTTTAATGGCGGCAACCTCAAATAACGATTCGGATTTTCTTTCAGTGTCGGTAAGGCGCTTTTCAAGCTCGGAAATTCCCTCGGTAATTTCGGCAAAAATATCCTTTTTGGCGTCTGCAAGATTTTGTGCGTTCTCCGCTCTAAAGGTATTTTGTACTTCAGGAAGAGCATCAATTATTTGTTGTAATTCCGCTTTTGAATCGTGGATAGCTTTTCCTAAAGAATCTATAAATCCGGACTCTTTAGTAATTTCAGTTAAATTTTTTTGTGCAACGGAAGTTAATTCCATAAGTTGTTTTATTGTTTGTTCCGAGTTTTTTGCATGTTGATCGATACTTTCGATGGTAGCACTTCTTACCGCAAGTTTATCGGCTTGTTGCATAAATTTATCATATATATCATCAAGTCTTTTTACCGAAGCAAGGGCTTGTTCCTGTTGCACGCTGAGCTCAATGCCGGCATTTCGCAGTTGATTTGTTTTCTCGGTTACAAAAGCTTCCAGCTCTTCTCTGACTCGATCTCCGTACTTCTTTGCTTTTTCAATCGATCTATTGTTTTTATCCATTTGACGCGATAAAAGAACCATTCCTAACGAGATTGCGGAGGTTATCGCAACGATTAAAAAATATTCCATGTTCCCACCTTATGATAAATCCTGCTAAGTAATTTTTTATTTTAACAGTATTACTGTATCATATATTGTAATAATTGACGATAGTCGGAGAAAAAAAAGTCAGCGCCTTGTATGCGCTTTCCGAAAATCCTTGAAAATCCGCTTTGTATACCAACCATGCAGCCGGCAGCTTTTGCCCCTTCAACATCATAGTTATTATTGCCTATATAAAGTATCTGATTGCAAGGCAACTTAAGTTTTTCTGCAAGTGCATAAAATGAAAGCGGAGAGGGTTTTAAAGCGCCCACTTCTTCCGTTCCCAATGCGGCATCACAGAGGGGCAAAACACCCCAAACATCATTTTTTTGAGATGGAGGAAAGTCGGAAAGCAGGGCAATTTTATAGCCGTGTGCTTTCAGCGTTTTAATTGTTTGCAACATATGGGGAAATGGTTTCACTTTGTCAAAATATTTTTTCCAACCTTGATAAATCTCTGTTTCTATAAAATTTTTTACCGCTTTTGCATCTTTTCCCGTTTTTTCCGCAATAAGCGTAGCTTGCAAATCAAAAAAATCAGCAAGAGGTTCCTCAGGATTTTCTATTTGAAGTTTCCGCAACTTTTTTCGAACTTCCCCAAAGGCAATCATAAGCTTCAAATGCCGAATCATAAAGGGAGTAATTCGTAAAAAAAAATGCTCTTCGGGGTACAATGTGCCGTCTATATCAAAGGCAACTGCTTTAACAATCTTAAGTTTTTCAATGAGTGTTGCCATAAGATATTATACAATAGAATAAAAGATTTTGTCTATTATAAAAATCAAGTGATTTATTGCTGCTTTTTGCATGACGGCCGCATCTTACAGGATCCTTGGTGCTACGATAATGTTTTGTAATTACGTTGTTGTTATACTATTTGGAGCATTAACCATAACGGCCTGAAGATTCAAGCATTACTATGGTAAATTGCCCACCCTTGCGAAATTCCAAACGATGTTTTAAAGCATCAACACAAAACCATAAAATTGAAGCTTTAAAACTCGTTGGCGAACCAAAAGTAGCAATTCCAAGGTTTCGCCCTTGCGCCGTGTCGGGCTTTTTTTATAATAGGGAGTTTTTAAACTCGCAGGTTTCATTTTGCCATGGACGGCAAAAATCAGAACCGCCATGGACGGCGGTGGTTCCAGGCAGAAATGAGTTTGAAAACTACCACATTTGTATAATAGGAGTTTTCAAACTCATGGTTTAGTTTTTGCCATGGACGGCAAAAACTAAACCGGGACTCTTTTTTGTAAGATGTGTTAAAAACGGATCGAGGTATTAAAAAAACGTTATACCGGAAAACTTGCTCTCCATGCATATGGCTTCTTCTTTGTTGACAGTAGATTTTCCTCATGTTATTTTGTTTTTATGAAGTCCGGAATTATGATAGATTCAATTTATGTGGAAGTATGGCGTAAAAATATAAAAACTATTCGCTTGGTAATCAATCCCAGAACGGGGGAGCCGCGCGTTTCAGCTCCGATGCATGTTTCCGATGAAGAGCTTTTGCGTTTTATAGAAAAATATGCTGAATGGATTAAAAAAAATCGAAAAAAAATGAAAGCTCGCAGGGACGGACGGGAATCACAGCGCCGACTTAATGAGGGTGATACGGTTCCGCTTTGGGGTGAGCCACACCGGATTCGCATAGATTTTGACGCAAAAAGAGCTACTGTTTCTGCCTCTGAAGGGGTTCTTCATTTTAAATTGCCGCATGGCGCTGATATCATAAAGAAGAACGAAGTTTTGGAGCGTTTATACAAGAGAGAGTTAAAAACTTTTATTGAAGAAATTTTACCCCACTGGGAGAATAAAACAAAAGAGAAAGTGTCGGTAATTCGATACCGTAGTATGCGCTCAAGGTGGGGAACATGTAACCCGCGCGATAAAATTATTACATTGAATACAAAACTCGCCGCTTTTCCGTATGAGTGTGCGGAAGTTGTTTTAGTGCACGAGATTGCGCATTTTAAAGAAGCCTCGCATAATGCAAAATTTAAATCGTATTTAACAAAGTTTTTACCCGACTGGAAAAAAAGACAGGATTATTTAAAAGAGGCGGCATATTAACGGAGCACTGTTAAAAATATCGATTTATTGTTATTACCGCTTCGAATAAGTTTGCCGACATCTGTTTAATGCTGATCGAGTAAACATTTTGCAATTAAATTGCTGTCATACCTATCGGATTATCAACAATGTCGGCTGATAATTTCGGCATTTCTATAATAATTTGCCATGAATGGCGCCGATTTCATGCAAACACGATGTTTTAAAAGCCTAATATTTTTCAAGAGCTTTTAAAACTTGTCGGCTAGTTTTGCTTAGGATTTTTTTCGCCCAACTCCCGTACCTGATTTTTCAACTTAGCTGCGTCCTTTGATTGCTTTGCAAGCCGAGCCGCCAAAAGCCGCGACAAAAAAATACCGTAATGAGGATATTCTTCAATCAGATGCATAAATTGCATCTTAGGAATTGAAACAAGCGTTCCTTCTCCGATTGCAACAATGGTTGCGGATCGCTTATCATTTAAGAGAAACGCCATTTCTCCGATAAAAATATCTGCAGGTGTAAGCACTGACAAGAGTTTATTGTCTACGTACACCGCATATCTGCCGGAGCAAATATAAAATAAATGATTTGACTCTTCATTTTCTTTACACACAACCTGCATATGTTTAAATGTCAGCATTTTTTGTGATTTTAAAATTGCCGGTGTAAGGTTTGCTACGTTTTTTTGGTTTGGAATTTCAAACGAAACCTCATTTCCAATATCATTATACCTAAGATTTTGTATAAAATTTTGAATAATTTTTATGCCCATGCCGTGCAAATCAGGTTTAAATTCAGCCTTAAGTCTTGATCGCCAATCAAACCCTTTTCCTTCATCTCGTATACTTATCTGAGTACGCTCGGGAGTAATATCATAGGTTATATACACCTTTTTTTTGCTTATCTCAGGCTCCTTTTGTTTTATGGCGATAAGGTCCAGCATATTTTTTCCCTGACTGAGCCACGCTGTTTTTTCTTCATAACTGATATTGCAATTTCCATGCTCAATTGCATTCAGCAAAAGTTCCATCATTGCATTCTGGAAAGAGGTGCGCTCCGAATCATTTATTCTATTGGTATTATATAAATAAGTGCCAATTAAACTGGTGTAAAAAATAATTTCAAACGGATCAGTATTGCTTATAAAATTACCGTGTTCATGTTCTTCAATACTATTATGCATTCCCCGGTTAAATAAAAAATGCTGATGTCTGTCGATAATTTTTATAATTTGCGAAGAGTGATTTTCAAAATCTTCACGAGTCGCTACAAATAAAAAATTCGGCTCTTTTTGTCTTTCAAGGGTCGCTTTTTCACTTGCGGTATTTGTGATAGCAATAACTCCGCCGAATAAAAGCCAAGGATCATCGGTTATAATTTTAAGACATGATTTTGCATCAACCGCAGGATCTCCGAAATCAATTATTTTGATTTCAGGCATTTCATATTTAAAAACGGAAACAGCTTCTTCATAAGAAGATAGTGTTTGAATAACAATATCCGATTTCGTATTGCGGTATGCTTCTGTTACTGCTTGAATGGTTGACGGAACAGTGGTTACAATAGGAAATTTTTTCATCGTTATACACCTCAAAAATATATAGATTACTTGTAAAAAATTCTAAATAAGTTTTCAAGTAACTTCACTATACACAAATTTTCTACTCTTTCATATAGCCCGGTAAAAACATCGATATAATTAATGTAGCGTTTTTTTGATACCTCTATCCGTGTTTGATATATCGTAAACAATTTTATAAAAAAGAGTCCAACGGTTTGGTTTTGACGCCCATGTCAAAACCAAACCTTGCGAGTTTTAAAGCTTTGCAAATAGTCTTGCTTTAAAACGTCGCTGCTGCTTGGAACCACGGGCGTCCGTGCCCGTTCTGAGTTTTGACAACGGTGAGTACACTTACCATAGGGATGCTGAAGCCGCAAAACCATTACTGTCAATATACTGAACTGATATTGACATTTCCAGATGCATTAAGGGCTTGGACAGCCCTTAGACCTGCTTATGCTTCGCATTAAGGGGTGTGCTACGTATGCAATTAAATTTATGCCTGGCATAATTAAATTTACGCCTGACATAATTGGATTTATGCCTGACATAATTAGATTTATGCCTGACATAATTAGATTTATGCCTGACATAATTAGATTTATGCCTGACATAATTAGATTATGTCTGGCATAATTAGATTTACGCCTGACATAATCCAGTTGGTTACGAGGTTGTCGGAAGTTTGTGTCGGAGGGTAAAAAAATTACAAGGCCGGTGCAGTGCACCGACCTTGCAAAAGCTGTACCGGTTTGGTGGAATTATGGAATGGTTTGCAATTTGCCGTCTTCGCCTATTGTATATTTGGTTGGCGGAGATGTCGTTGAATTGGGAGTAACCGTGAATTTGGTATAATTGGTTTTGATATCTTCGCCTCCATCATCGCTAAGCACTTGTACGCTGTTACCATACATTTTCGGTGTAATTTGAGCAACAGGATTTTTTGTTAAGTTTTCGTTCTTATCAATATAAATGGTTTCAGTGTCACTTAAATACACGTCATTGGCGTCAGTAAGAGTTCGACTACTGCCGAATGTTCCGATTTGCACATTCCCCTTGATTTTAAATGGTGTAGAATTTAAATTACCAACATAGACTCCTGTACCTGATCTATCTGAGACGGTGCCTGCAGTTAGCTCATTTTCTGTGATGGAAGAGTTGCCTTCCAGTATAAAAAAATTGTCAGTGCCACTTGAGTTTCTTATAAGAATTCCTCCTCCTTTTTTATCAGCTTTGCATTTAGTTACCGTAAGATTTGTTGCAGTTCCTTTTCCTTCGTTAAAGAAAATGCCCCCTCCGTCTGTTTTCGCCACACATTCTTTTATCTCAACGTTTGCTAGAGTGAGGGTTTCTTTTGAAGCAAAGTAAATGCCGCCGCCATCTTTTATCGCATTGTTTCCGCTGATAGAGCCGTTTTCCATAGTGAAACTTCCTCCCTTCTCTACGACTGTTCCCTCTTTCACATACACACCGCCGCCGTTTCCGCCACTGGAGTCGTCTCTGGTAACTTTGTTGTTGGAAATGCTGCCACCGTTCATAGTAAAGCTGCTTTTCATTCCTATGTATACCCCGCCGCCATTGCATGCCGAACCAGTAGCTCCGATACTACCTGCCTCACAGTTTAGTATATTTAAGTTTGTTAGTGTAACGGTACCGCCTGCTGCTAAAGAATCTCCGCTTACCTTTATACCGCCTCCCTCTGAACGTACCTTACAGCTTTCTATTCTTAGGTTGTCAGCTTTTAAAGTAGCTCCATTATATATATAAATGCCGCCGCCATTTTCGCCTTCGCAACCGCTAATTGTTGTGTCGTTTATTGTAACGGTAATTTTATCTCTCATATAAATGCCGCCACCATCCGGGCAGTAGAAAGCGTTGTGTCTTTTACAATCTTTTATTGTGGAATTTTTTATGGTTGCAGTTGTAAGTGCTGTTCCTTCCAAATATATTCCGCCGCCGGGTCCTCCGATTTTAGTATTACACTCATTTATTGTGCAACTGTTTAGAATACATTGCTTATCGCTTTTAAAATATATGCCGCCGCCACTATTGCTTGCCGTGCATTTTTTTATCTCAACCGTGTTCATGGAAAGAGAGCCGTTCATTAGATAAACACCGCCGCCATATCCGGTCTCGTTACAGTTTTGTATGGTAACGTTGTTTAGGGTGAGCGTTTTGTTTGAGTCAAAGTAAATGCCGCCGCCACTATTGCTTGCCGTGCATTTTTTTATCTCAACCGTGTTCATGGAAAGAGAGCCGTTCATTAGATAAACACCGCCGCCATATCCGGTCGCGTTACAGTTTTGTATGGTAACGTTGTTTAGGGTGAGCGTTTTGTTTGAGTCAAAGTAAATGCCGCCGCCGTTCTGCGGAAAAGTGGAGATACCGCTTCCATCTATTATAAGGTCTTCGATGGTTAATGTTATATTGTTATCATTGCCGGTATTAAATCCCGCATGGATGGCAGGCTTTGAAGCAGTTGTATTTTTTATACAAGCACCGGACAATCCCTTAAATTTGATGTGGGCATTATTAGCTTCTCCGGTATTCAAAAAAAATCCTTTTACTTCTCCATCAATATAAATAGTAATTTCCTGCCCTATGCCTAATGTTTTGCAGTGCGCCCAAGCTTTGTTCAGCGTAAGAAATGGTTTGGCAATGGTACCGTTACCCTTAGTGTCATCACCTGCCACATTTAATATGTTTTTTGCAACATCATCGGACGTTTGCAACATCATCGGACGCTACAAAAACATCGGTTATTTTTATAAGGTTGGTATTTGTTATCGTGAGTGTTTCACCCATGCTGGTGCCGTCGTCTTTGTACCAATTACTTCTCCATCAATATAAATAGTAATTTCCTGCCCTATGCCTAATGTTTTGCAGTGCGCCCAAGCTTTGTTCAGCGTAAGAAATGGTTTGGCAATGGTACCGTTACCCTTAGTGTCATCACCTGCCACATTTAATATGTTTTTTGCAACATCATCGGACGTTTGCAACATCATCGGACGCTACAAAAACATCGGTTATTTTTATAAGGTTGGTATTTGTTATCGTGAGTGTTTCACCCATGCTGGTGCCGTCGTCTTTGTACCAAGTATTTGTTTTCATGCCGGGGTATACCACTATGCCGTTTGCAAGGTATTTGCCGATTATTGTGCCTCCCTGTTTAACCGTGAATACCGCCGTGTGGATACCGGGTGTTGCATTATCAACCTTAAATGTCCATGTGCCGGAGGGGCTTTGTTCAACTTTTTGCAAGTTAGGATCAGGATCATTGCCGTCATAGGATTCAAGTTCCAGTGTATTGCCAACGCTGCCTATGTTGATTTTTAATGCAATAGAGCCGTTTCCTGAACCGACCGGCTTTAGGGGTACAAAAACCGTGCCAGCTGCCGAGGGTGTAATTGTTGCGCTGCCTTCCATGAGCTTATCGCCGCCCATTTCTGCCGCATACGCGGTAAGGGTAATAGTCCATGTAACGCCGTTTTTAAGCGGTAAAAGTATTTCACCCGCCTTTTTTCGCCCTTCCGAGGTAACTTCGGGTTCGCCTGCCGCTGCAGCCTTTGCCTCATAGTACCAGTTAGCGGATGAAGACAGCTCTGACGGGTACGCCGACCGCGCGGGGCTTCCCACTTGTATGCGTATAATGCTTACATCGTCCGCAGGGCTTTCCCCGCCGCCCTTCACCGGATTATTGCAACCGCCAAGCACAAGCGCAATAAGCGCTAAAGTCGATACAATTAATTGTTTTTTTATAGTCATTCTTTTTCCCTCCTTACATTATGGGGTGTAGCTTTTTATTTTATTTTGCGGATAATCTGAGCCCTTTACTTTTGCCGCTATTGAATCAGGGGCATTAAAATTAAGTGGATTTTCCGGAACCCACACTATAAAAGAAGGTTCTCGTGCTGCTTTGGGTAAAGCCCTGAGCCGTTGCATACACTTCAAGCTTGTAGCTCTTGTTTTGCTCAAGTGTTATGCCGTCGGCAGATATGGTTGCAAAGCTGCCGGCGGGCGTTGTCCCTTCGGTCAAGCGGTAGAACACTGTTGCACCGTGTGTTACACAGGAAGCGGTCAGGGTTACTCTTGTGTTTCCGATGTTGGGGTACAGTTTTATCGGAGACGTTGTCGAACTGCCGTCAGCATTTACATCGCCGGTGCCTGACCTAAGCGTCATTACTACGGAGGCACAAACGTCTGCGGGGTCTATTTTGTAATAGAAGGTTCTTGTCTCGCTATCCGTAAAGCCGTCAGCGGTTGCGTATACTTCAAGCTTGTAGCTCTTGTTTTGCTCAAGCGCTATATCGCAGGGGCTGTTTGTTTCCTTAGCGATACCTGCGAATGTTGCCGGCAATTCGGTTAGCGTATAATGTATTTTTGCACCCGGTGTTCCGGAAGAAGCGGTAAGCGTAACTCCCGGCTGCCCGGCAGCTGTTCTAAGCTGTATAGGATCTGCCGCCGTGCTGCCGTCCGCATTTACAGTACCGCTTAGTACTGTACCCGTATCGGGTTTAAGCGCAATTTGTGCCGCTTGAGCTTTTTTTTGCGTAATACTGCCGGTTGTTTTTGCGGATTTTAAGCCTTTTAAATCGGTAAGATAAAAACTGTATCCGGTAACACCTTGCCCTGAGCGTACCTGAATACCGGTATTGTAAAAAAGCATCCAGTTCCGTGCCGGTATTTCTTTAGAAGTTGAATCCATTTTCTCAACATCAGCGCGGGTAATAAAAGATTCCGAACTCGGCTTTTTAAAATCATCGTTTTCCACCCCAAGCCCGTATGACTCTTCTTTTGTACCGCTATTCACAATAATTTTTGCAACATCCTTATGCATAAGTTCCCCGTTCATAAGCTGATCCGCCATTTCGGGAACTTCCAGATAAAACGCATAATACGAAGGAGAACCTGTGGTTTTGCACAAACCTTTTTCGCCTATTTCAGGCGGCGGCGTATTGCACCGCAGCTTAAAAGAGTGGGATTCTGCAAACTTGCGCCCGGTAGAATCATACAGGGTAATAGTCGCCCCAAGATCAGTCCGACCATACTCATTTTTTTGTAAAAAATCTTTTTTATAGGTAAGCCTTAAATTGTTAGCGTCTATTTGCTCAAGCGTATAATCGGTTCCTAGCTGCGGCTGCGTCGGTGTGTCAAAAACAATAATATCCTGCGGAGCGGACGCAGCGCTCGGCATGATAAACGTATACGATTGAGGATCACGCACCTTTAAGGTCAGCACCGCATCCGCTTTTGAATGCACCGAAGGAACAGTTTCGGCATCGGCAACAAAAGTAAAATCCGCCTGAGTTACCATTGCCTGCTGCGTCCAATAGGCGAAATCCGTCTCAATATCCGCCCTAAACTGATTACAACTTACAAGCTCCGCCGCAAACAAACTCACCGTAAGCATTTTTAACACTATTCTGAAAGGATTTTGCATTTGAATTCTCCCCGTAAAACGTTTTTTCAATGTGCTTAAAGGCTCCGCCCACACACAAGGCGGCGTATCGAACCGCCGCACCTCATACATATCTAAAAACCATCAGACTTTTCCATCCCAATACGCCGCCAAAAACACCGCCGGCGAAAAGTCCGAATACCGAATGATACTACTTTTAGTATATATCAAAAACAAGGATATTTCAACGTATAAAAAACAATTTACCGGGCATTACCGTATGGCACAAGAGGCGTCTGCCATTATGTAGGCAGATCGGCTGCCCACCCTGAAGGGTTGAGTGTCTACCTTTATAGAGATGGATTGCTCCCCCGCTTTTGAAAACTGCTCGTTTTACCGCATTGAAATCACAAGTGTGGCATTATTTTACCGTTCTCAATACCTGCCGCCGATTCACACATATGGGTGTGAGGTGTTCACACGTATGGGTGTGAGGTTCAACAAACCCTTTCTCACACACAAACGCTTTTATCCTTGCATGAATGTTCCTTTTTGTTTATCATACCACATATGAGTGAAATAAAAGAAATAATACAATACGATGACTTTGCAAAACTGCAAATGAAAACAGGTAAAGTTTTGGAATGCATAAAAGCCGAAAATTCAGATAAACTTTATATTCTACAAGTTGACATCGGCGAAGAAAAACCGCGCCAAATTGTTTCGAGTTTGGTGGACTATTACACGGCGGAAGAACTTGTCGGTAAGGAAATTATCGTGCTGGCAAATTTAAAACCCGCAAAAATGCGCGGACATATTTCTGAAGGGATGCTTCTGTGCGCAGAATCCCCGGACGGCAAAACTTGCGTACTTTTAAAACCTGAAACTTCCGTTCCGAACGGTACTGACATCACCTAAAAAACCTGCCCACAGAAGAAAACTCGTAGGCGAAGTCTTGGCAATCGTACGTTCACTTCGCCTATGAGTGTAAAAACCTTGCAAAATGCCTTGCTTTAAAACATCGCTTCTGTTTGAAACCACCGCCGTCCGTGTCGGTTCTGAAATTTACATCTCTCTGGTACAGAGGTCAGGATCGCGGCGAAGCATCGGCAGGTTTAAGGGCTGCCTAAGCCCTTAATGCAACGCATGGGGGTGCCGGAATAACAAGTTTGCCGTTTGTGGTATGCAGCAGCAAGCTTTGAGTGGACGAACGAAAAGCCTTGCTCGAGTAAAGCAGAAAAGGCAAACTTTTATGGAGGCAGGGGGCTTGCCCCCTCCATACTTTAAAAGAGAAAAAGCGGTTTTAAGTTTTAGCGTATTCGTTTGATGATTGCCGACAGGGTTTTGTCTTTTGTGATGAGCAGCAACACGAGTCCCGCTGCGGAAAAGATGCAGAGGTTTAAGAAGAGCGGAACGCCTTGCCCGATGAGTCTGCCGTGCCCTGAAAATAATCGGTAAATTGATTCTCCGAAAAAGTACAGCGGCAAGGCGGCTATCAATGAAAAAAAGGTGATTTTAAGGATAAAGGCTGTTGAGCTTACCAGTACCGATTTTATATCGATGGTTTCTTTGCGACGTAAAAATGCAAATAGCAGGATGGTGTTTGCAATGCTTGCCAAGGTGAGCGCAAGGGCAATACCGCCGCCTCGCATCGGTAGTACAAGGGTCAGTGCAAGGAGGATGTTTACCGCAAATGACGCAATCCCTGCGATGGTCGGGGATTTCGGATCGTTTTGTGCGTAGAAAGCGGGGGCGATAATTCTGTTTAATGCAATCGCGAAAAGGCCGACAATATGCCAGCGAAAGGCATCAAGGGTTAAGCGCACCGATTCATCGGTAAAGGTTCTGTTTTTATAAATGAGGGTGATAACATGCTCGCCCGAAAGCAGGGAAAAAACGGTTGCGGGGATGGTGATAAGTGCGATGATTTTTGTTGCCTGTATCAGAAGGTTTTGAAAAGCCGCCCAGTTTTTTTTCATTGCGTAGCTTGTCATGTCAGGCAAAATTACGGTTCCGATCGAAACGGCAAATACGCCCAGCAAAAGCTCTTGCAAACGCAGCGAGTATTGCAAGCTTGAAGCAATGCCGGTGCCCGCAGCGGTGGCAAGCGCGGTTGAGATAACATCATTTACCTGATATGCCGCCATGCCGATGATGGTCGGCCCGATCAGGCGCAGCACTTGTCGGGTGCCGGGGTTTTGAAGCGTGCGCGTGAGCGATATAAGGCGAAAGCGAAAACCTTGCCGCAGCACAAAGGGGAGCTGAAATCCCGCCTGCACAAATCCGCCGATAATTACGCCGATTGCCATTGCGAGGGCGGCGTTCTGCAAGGGTTTTGCAAATGCATAGGTTGCGCCGATGATAATCAGGTTAAAGAGTATCGGTGTAAAGCCAGCCGGTGCGAAGATTTTTACGCTGTTTAATATTCCTTGAAAAAAGGCTGCAAGGGAGATGAGCAGCAAGTACGGGAACATAATGCGGGTGAGCAAAACGGTCAGTGAAAAGTCGCTTTTAAAAAAGCCGCTGATGATCGGCGCAAAAAGGATTCCTACGATAACTACGCAGGAAGTGGCGAAGCTTATCAAGGTAAACGTGGCTGAAAGGAATTCTTTTATATTTTCTTTTTGCTCGACAGAGTCGGGCTCTTCCAGATATTTTTTGAAGGTGGGGATAAAGGCAACCGTAATACTGTTCTCGGCAAAAAGGCGGCGCAAGAGGTTCGGAATCATAAAAGCAACGGTGAACGCATCAGCCATTGCCGTTGTGCCCATAAACGAAGATTTTGTCATCTCCCGAATTAAGCCTAAAATCCTTGAACCGAATGTAAGAATTGATAGAAATGCGCCGCTTTTAACTAACGATATTTTTTTCATAACCGGTATGATACCCCCACGTGTATTCTGTCGGAGTATAGTATTTTCACTCGGAATGTACAAGCGGCTGTTTTTACCCCGTGGCAGCCTCTGAAACAGCGGGGCTTATTTTTTGTCGATTGAGCGGGAGGCTACAATGTCGATGCCGGTGCCGAGCACGTTTTGAATAATAACATCGCCCATTGTTACCGGTGCGGAGACGGAAGTTTTATTGATTTCCGTCATAACCTCAAAGATTTTGCCTTTCGGAATGGGGGCGGCGGTTTTTACGGGCAGCATGGGGATTTTGCTGTTTGAAATGCGCACGGTGGAGCTGATGTTTCGTCTTGGGTCGGTCATTTCCTGTAAGCCGTATTCCAAGCCGCGTTTGCAGCTGTTTCCGGTTACAATATATTCGCCGTTTTTTTCGGTAACGGTTAAGCGGCACCCGATCGGGCAAGAAACGCAGATAAACTCTTTCATAATGATGACTCTCCTTTTGATGATGCCGGCAATTCCACTTCCGAGGTGATGGGTTCGGTCAGGTCTTTGATTTTTTCATATCCCAGCGAGATGGTAACCATTTCGGAGGGCACCATATGCGGCACCCGCTTTTTTATCAGCACCGTATCTCCGGAGCGGACAATAACCGACGCATTTGTATAAATGGCATCCGAGCGCATAAAAAGGGTTACGCCGTCGGGATTGTCGGTCAACACTTTCGGCGGCATCACATAGCGGATTCCTTTCAGGGGTTTGCAGGGAATAACTTTTGACGGCAAATCTTTTCCCAAGGCAAACAGGGCGGCATTTTTGCCGGCAATGCGGCTTTCTTTTGTTACAAAGTCCACAATGTCATGCACATGCAGTACATTGCCGCAGGCGAATATGCCGGGAATGTCGGTTTGCATCATGCTGTCAACAATGGGGCCGTTGGTAACCGCATTAAGCGAAACATGCGCTTTTTTTGAAAGCTCATTTTCGGGAATGAGTCCGACGGAAAGCAAAAGCGTATCGCAGGGGTAGTATTTTTGTGTTCCCTCAAGTTCGTTAAATTGAGAATCTATTTGAGAGATGGTAACTCCTTCGATGCGGTCTTTTCCGTGTACATAACTGATGTTATGGCTTAAAAAGAGCGGAATGCCGTAATCGTCCAAGCATTGGGCAATATTTCTGCTGAGTCCGCTTGAAAAGGGCATGATTTCCACTACCGCTTTTACCTTTGCACCTTCCAAAGTCATGCGCCGCGCCATAATTAAGCCGATGTCGCCTGAACCGTAAATTACCACTTCTTTGCCTACCATGTAGCCTTCAATATTCATCATGCGCTGCGCCATGCCGGCGGTGTATACTCCTGCGGGGCGGTATCCTTTTAAACTGATTGCGCCTGCCGTCCGCTCGCGGCAGCCCATTGCAAGCACCACCGCCTTTGCCTCAAGTATTTGTAAGCCGTTTTTGTTTATAACGGTAACTTTTCTGTCTTCGGAAATATCGAGCACCATGGTGTCAAGCATAACCTGAATATCAGTGTCTTCTACCTGTTCAATAAAACGCTGCGCATATTCAGGACCGGTTAATTCTTTTTTAAATTCATGTAATCCGAAGCCCGCATGAATGCACTGATTTAATATGCCGCCAAGCTCATGGTCGCGCTCTACAATTAAAACGGAGTCGGCGCCTGTTTTTACCGCTTCAAGTGCCGCACCTAATCCCGCAGGGCCTCCGCCTATTACTATTACTCCGTATGTCATTTTGCCGCCTCCTTGAGCTTTCCGATTACAATTTCAGAGCCTTGATGGTCTTTGAGAATCTTTTCCATCGGAATATGCAGCTCTCTTGAAAGGATTTCCATTACGCGCGGGGCGCAAAAGCCGCCTTGGCATCTGCCGGCTCCGGGGCGAACTCTTCGTTTTACACCGTCAAGGGTTCGTGCGCCGGCGGGTTTGTGTATTGCCTGTACAATTTCGGCTTCGGTAATGGTTTCGCATCGGCAAATAACATGTCCGTATAAGGGATTTTCTTTAATCAGTTTTGCCTGCTCTTCGGGCGGCAGCAGAGCGAATTGAGGAATGGCTTCCCGCTCCGCCTTAAAACTCTGCTTCGGCTGCAATACACAACCTTCTTGGTTTAAGAGTTCGGCAACATATTCCGCAATTGCGGGCGCCGATGTCAGCCCGGGAGATTCTATGCCGCCGGCATGGATAAAGCCTTTTGCGTTTTTTGAGGGGTAAATCATAAATTCACCGGTGTTCGGCCGGGCACGCACCCCTGAAAAAACACGGATTGTTTTGCGTAAATCAAGACTCGGCACTGATTTTTTAGAAAGCGTGTCGAGCTGCCGCAGACCGTTTGTGTCCACTGACACGTCTTCAACACTTTCAACATCAGTGGCGGTAGGGCCTACCATGATATTTTCGTGATAGGTGGGCGTCACTAATATTCCCTTTCCCATTTTGGTCGGCGCCTGAAAAATAACATAGTTTACCAGATCTTTATAACTTTTATCGAGAATGCGGTATTCGCCTTTGCGCGGGCAGATAGTGTAATCATGGTCGCCTACAAGGGCGGCGATTTTATCCGAATATAAGCCCGCCGCATTTACAATATATTTTGATTTATAGGTTTGGTCTTTTGTTTTGATACGAAAGCCGTCGGACTCTTTTTGTATATCAAGCACTTTTGAGTCGGTTTGTAAACGTACACCGTTTTCAATTGCGTTTTCCATAAACGCGCAGGTCATATTAAAGGGGCAGATAATGCCGGCGGTTCCGCAAAAAAGAGCTCCTACCGCTTCGGGCGAAATATTCGGCTCTTTTGCGCGCAGCGTTTGCGTATCCCAAATTTCCATTCCGGGAACTCCGTTTTTTATGCCGCGCTCGTACAAGTTATGAACCGCCTGCATGTCGTCATCAGAGAAGGCGACAACCAGTGAGCCGCATTGTTTAAAATGAAGGTGCAGCACGGGGGCTAACTCTCGTATTAACTGATTTCCCCGCACGTTTAATTTTGCTTTTAAGCTTCCTTCTTTTGCATCGTATCCGCCGTGCACAATGCCGCTGTTCACTCTCGAGGTTTCCGCACCGACTTCGGGATTTTTTTCCAGCAATACCGTCTCTAATTGATATTTGGAAAGTTCCCGCGCAATGCAGGCACCGACAACGCCTCCGCCAATAATAACTACATCAAGCATACTCACTCTTTAAGCCCTCGCTCTTTAAAATATACATACCGCTCCGCTGTATTCGCAACCTTTAAACGATTTCGTAAGCGCCTCCCTCATAACAAGTTTTTATGAGGGAAGCGCTTGCGTGTTTTGTTAATCTTTTTCCCAGTCCATTGCGCGTTTTACCGCTTTTTGCCAGCCTGCGTATTTTTCGTTGCGCAGTTGCTCCGTCATTGTGCCGGTGAATACCCTGTCAACCGCCCAGTTGTTGACAACATCCGCCTGGTCTTTCCAGAATCCTACGGCAATTCCCGCAAGATAAGCGGCACCGAGGGCTGTTGTTTCAAGTACTTTCGGTCTGTGAACCGGAACATTGAGAATATCGGATTGGAACTGCATTAAGAAATTATTTGCAGCGGCTCCTCCGTCAACCTTTAACTCTTTTAATTTGATGTTTGCATCTTTTTCCATTGCGGAAAGCACATCCTTTGTTTGATATGCAATAGATTCAAGGGTTGCCCGCACAATATGTTCCCGTTTTGCCCCTCTGCTTAAGCCTACAATAACGCCGCGCGCGTACATGTCCCAATAGGGCGCACCCAGTCCGGTAAAGGCCGGAACAACGTATACGCCGGCGGTGTCTTCAACAAGACCGGCATAGTACTCGGTTTCCGCTGCATTGTAAATAAGTTTTAGCTGGTCGCGCAGCCATTGCACCGATGCGCCCGCCACAAAGATACTTCCTTCAAGCGCGTATTCAACCTTATTTCCGACACCCCAGGCAATCGTAGTTAAAAGCCCGTTTTTTGATTCAATCGGTTTTTCCCCGGTATTCATAAGCATAAAGCATCCGGTGCCGTAGGTGTTTTTTGCCATTCCTTGCTCAAAACAGGTTTGCCCGAATAAGGCTGCCTGCTGGTCGCCCGCAGCTCCGGCAATCGGAATAGCGGCGCCGCCAAAGGTGCGCTCATCGGTTTTGCCATATACGCAGGAAGAGGGTTTTACCTCGGGAAGCATGGATTTCGGAATCCCGAGTTCTTGTAAAATCTCATCATCCCATTGCAGTGTGTGAATATTAAACAGCATGGTTCTTGAAGCGTTGCTGTAATCGGTTACATGCACCTTGCCGCGTGTTAAATTCCAAATCAGCCAAGTGTCAATATTACCGAAAATTAGGTCGCCTTTTTCAGCTTTTTCGCGCGCTCCTTCCACATTGTCCAATATCCATTTTACCTTAGTGCCTGAAAAATACGCATCGATGATGAGTCCGGTCTTTTCGCGTATTTTGCTTTCCCAGCCTTTTGCTTTTAGCTTGTCGCAAATATCGGCGGTTCTTCTGCACTGCCAGACGATCGCATTGTAAATCGGTCTTCCGGTAGTGCGATCCCAGACAACGGTTGTTTCGCGCTGGTTTGTAATACCGATTGCGGCAACCTCATCGGGGCGAATAGCCTCTCTTTCAAGTGCTTCGCGGGCAACACCGCTTTGACTTCCCCAAATTTCCATCGCATCGTGTTCAACCCATCCTGAATGCGGGAATATTTGTGTAAACTCCTGTTGAGCGGTGGAAATAATTGTTCCTTGTTTATCAAACACAATTGCGCGGGAACTGGTTGTTCCCTGATCAAGTGCTAAAATATATTTTTTCATAAGAGCCTCCTAAATTAATTAAAACAACGCCGTATAAGCAAGCGCGCCTAAAACACCGCCGATTATCGGCCCTACAACGGGTATCCACGAATAGCTCCAATCACTGTCGCCTTTTCCGCTGATGGGAAGAACCGCATGGGCAATTCTCGGTGCAAGGTCGCGTGCGGGGTTAATCGCATAGCCGGTAGGCCCGCCCAATGACATACCGATTGCAACAATCAATGCCGCAACCGCTATCGGGCCAAAACCTTCCGCCCAGGAATTCCCTCCGATAAAAAGAATACCGAACAAAAGCATAAAGGTGCCGATGATTTCTGTTATGAGGTTTGCAACTGGATTCCGTATTGCGGGAGCGGTACAGAAAACAGCCAATTTTGTCGCCTTATCTTCGGTTGCCTCCCAATGGGGTAGATATGCAAGCCATACAATAACCGCGCCGATAAAGCCGCCGATCATTTGCCCCGCAATATACGGAAGCACTTCAGACCAGGGTAAATTGCCTATTGCCGCCATACCGAGCGTTACCGCAGGATTTAAATGAGCACCGGTAAATCTTCCTACCGCATAGATTCCCATCAATACGGCTAGCCCCCACGCAATAGTGATGACAACCCAGCCCGCATTTTCCGCTTTTGATTTTTTTAATACAACGCCGGCAACAACCCCGTCACCGAAGATAATCAGTACGGCGGTTCCGATAAGTTCCGCTAAAAAATTTGTCATATAAGCCTCCTTCCGGCGATTTCAATAGCACAGGTTCTCGAGAAATTCCTGAGCCGATGAATAACAACCGGCTCTTCCTTTTCTTTATGCAGAGAAACGGAAGTTTAGTTGAAAATAGTTATAAGCGCATTTTTCGCTTATAAATAGTTTCGCTCAAAGCATGCTTGTATGATAAGTATACCATAAGAACCGCCGGAAAGCAATATTTTTTTTATAGTTATAAGACTATTATCAAACGAAACAGATTTACGCATGAAAATTTTTATATCTTTATTGTGTGTACGGCATCAACAAGCAGCTTGCGGATTGACGCATTTCCATGGTAACCGCCATGGGCCTCAAACGATGTTTTAAAAGCACAACTGCTTTTTTAAAACTCGTGAGTTAGTTTTTGCCATGGAGGGCAAAACTCAGAACGGGCACGGATGCCCGTGGTTCCACGCAGAAGCGACGTTTTAAAGCAGGACTGTTACAAAGCTTTAACACGTCGCGGGTTAATTTTTGCCTATGGTAAGTTTACTCACCCTTGCTCCATTCCAAACAATGTTTTGCCTGATACTCCAGCGTAAGTAGGCAAAACTCAGAACCGTCACGGACGGCGGTGGTTCCACGCAGAAACGATGTTTTAAAAGCACAAACTTTTTCCAAGTGCTTTTAAAACTCGTGGTTTAGTTTTTGACAAGGACGTCAAAATCAGAACGGGCACGGACGCCCGTGGTTCCACGCAGCAGCGACGTTTTAAAGCAAGACTATTTGCAAAGCTTTAAAACTCGCAGGTTTCATTTTGCCACGGATGGCAAAATGAAACCGTTGTGTCGAACTCTTTTTTATAATAGGGAGTTTTTAAAATTCGCGGGTTTGATTTTGACACGGCCGGCGTTTTTGTTATTGCGCTTTTGTTTTGATTTTTTCTTGCGCCAGCCGCAACGGTATCTTTTCTTCTGCGCGCGTAGGAAGATGCTTCAGCGTAATTTGCTGGTCTTCGATTGAGCCCGCAGATGTTTCGGGAAAGATACCCCACGGGATATGCTTTTTTTCGGCATAGGTGTACTGTTGCGCCATTTTTTTTGGATCGGGGAAAACCTCGCACGGGATTCCGTGCTCGGTGAGGTACGCCGCTATTTGCTGGTTCCGCGCAATGTCCGCATCGCCGGTGCAAAATACCAGCGCAGAGATAAAGCCTTCATCTTTGTTGATTTTGCCAAGTTGCTCCAGCCCCGCAAGAAGCCTGTCCAAACCGATGGAAGCGCCGGTGCCGCTGATGTTCTCTTTCATGTACAAGCCGGTTAAATTGTCGTATCTTCCGCCCGAGCAAACCGAGCCGATTTCCGGCAATTCGGTTAAGAAGGTTTCAAATACCACACCGGTATAATAATCAAGTCCGCGTGTAATTGACGGGTCTAATACATAAAACTCATTGATGCCGAGTGCTGAAATCAGCCGATAAATTTCACGCATGTGTTCGGTGTCCGCAGCGGGACCTCCAGCAAGTTCTTCAATATAGGCAAGCGTTTGCTCAAAAAGCTCGGGCTTTACGGCAGGAACACCGCCTTTAATATAGCTTAAAATCTTTTGTGCGGAAGCTTCATCGGATAAGGCGGTCAGCTCTTCCAGAACCTGCGCTTCGCCCACCTTTGCCAGTTTATCGACAATACGCAAAACATCCGCACTTTTTTCAGTCAGCTGCAGCCGCGTTAAAAATCGATTAAAGATTGCCCGATGAGACACGTGAATGAGGATTTTATCTACGCCAATAGCTTTTAAAGACTGCCGCATAAGTTTGAGTATTTCAAAATCCGTGCAAGCGGCATCGGAGCCTACAATGTCAAAATCGCATTGCACAAATTCCCGAAACCGTCCCGCCTGCGGCTTTTCTCCGCGCCACACTTTTGCGATATGGTAACGCTTAAACGGAAAATACAACTGCGAATAATGCTCGGCAACAAACCGCGCAAAAGGCACAGTCAAATCAAATCGCAGCGCAACATCTCTGCCGCCGTTATCGGTAAACCGAAAAACCTGCTTTTCCGTTTCGCCGCCGCTTTTTCGCAGCAGCACATCGGAGTACTCAAGTGCCGGCGTATCAATCGGCACAAATCCCGCCTCCCTGAAAACCTCAGTAAGTTTTTCTATTAAAAGGGCGCGCCTAATCTCCGCCTCCGGCAGAAAATCTCTAAAACCTTTTAGTATTCTTGCAGAAATTAAATCACTCATAATTAGGCAGTATACAGATTTTATTTCTTTTACGCAAGGTATAAACAACTTTTGCAAAAACCGATTCAAAAACAAAACTCGTTATTTGAACTTTTCGATAATCGATGTTGTCTATCATTACAGGAACAACTATCACGTTTTTCTGATAACCTGACCGGTTTTTAAAACATTTAATACAAATTATAAAAAAGAGTCTGACACAACGGTTTGGAACCACGGGCGTCCGTGCCCGTTCTGATGTTGACAATGGTGAGTAGTTTACCATAGGAATGCTTAAATCCGGTTTTAACGTCCGTGCCTGTTCTGAGTTTTTGACGTCTTTGTCAAAATGGAATCCATGAGTTTGAAAACTCCGAGTATAGCTGTGGTAGTTTTCAAACTCATTTTATGTGGAGCTTCCGCACGGAAGGGATATGTCCAATACAAACTATTCGGCTTGGAGTTTTTTATTTACGAGGTCCGTTGCCTGTTGCGGGTTTGCTTTGCCTTTTGATTTTTTCATAACCTGCCCCATGAGCCAGCCTGCAACGTTTGTTTTTCCGTTTTTCCAATCTTTGATTGCTTGCGGGTTTTCAGTAAAAACCTGCGAAACAATGGTTTCGATAAAAGCGGAATCGCTGATTTGCTCCATGCCTTTTTCAGCAATGATGGCGTTCGGCGCTTTGCCGGTGGCAAGCATTTCCGCAAACACTTCCTTCGCCTGCTTGCCGGTAATTTTTTGCCCGTCAATCGCGTTTACTAATTCGGCAAGCATCGGCGGCGTAAAGGGAAGTTCTTTCAACGAAATATTTTTTTCGTTCAACACCGCAAGCACTTCCGCTAAAATCCAGTTCGCTGTTTTTTTCGGATCATGGGCGGATTTCACCGCCTGTTCAAACCAGTCGGCAAGCTCTTTTTCCGCAGTCAAAGTTTGCACATCAAAGGCAGAAAGGTTATATTCTTTTTGGAAACGCTCGCGCTTTGCCGCAGGAAGTTCCCCGACAGACTCTATCGTCGATTGAATATAGCCCTTGCTAAGCCGCAGCGGTTTAACATCGGGCTCCCGCATAAAGCGGTAATCAATCATCGAGTTTTTGGTTCTTTGAATAACCGTTTTTCCGTTCGGCTCGTCCCAACCCATTGTGCGTTTAAAGCCGTCGGAGTATAGCTGACGGTCTGTTTGGAATTCTTCAAGCTGGCGTTTAACTTCGTATGCGCACGCATCGCGAACCGCCCTGAATGAGTTCATATTTTTTATTTCGGAAATCGGCGTGCGGTATTCTTTGCCGTTTTCGATAATTTTTAAGTTAATATTTGCATCGCAGCGCATCGCCCCTTCTTCAAGGTTGCCGTCGGTAACGCCGATGAATTTCAAAATCTCCCGCACTGTTTGCATGTACTGAGCAGCTTCCTCAGGGCTTTTCATATCGGGTTTTGAGACAATCTCGATTAACGGAACGCCGCAGCGGTTATAATCAATATAGCTGTGCGCACCCTCAATATGCAAACTCTTACCGACATCCTCTTCCAAATGAATACGCTCAACGCGTATGTTCCGAGTAACAGGTTTTCCCTCGGCATCCTGTTCGGTAATTTCCACTACTCCGTTTTCGCAGAGCGGAATATCATACTGAGTAATTTGATAGCCCTTTACGAGGTCGGGATAAAAATAATGCTTGCGGTCAAATTTGCTTTCAGCGTTAATAGTACACCCAAGGGCGGCGCCCGCTTTAATGCCGAGCCGCACATATTCTTCGCTGATAACCGGCAATGCCCCCGGCAACCCGAGACAGACCGGGCACACGCGGGTATTCGGCATGCCGCCATATCTATTTTCGCACGAGCAAAACGCCTTTGTTTTGGTTAATAATTGACAATGTATTTCGCAGCCGATAATAACTTCGTACTCTAATCCGTTTTCTGTTTTATTCATTTGTGCTCAATCTCCCATGTTTTTGCCAACCGAAGAATGTTTTTTTCGTCAAAATGTTTTCCGACTATCTGCATTCCGATCGGCAAGCCGTTTTCGGTCATTCCGGAAGGAACCGATACAGAGGGAACCCGCGCAAGGTTTACAAAGGTAGTAAATAAATCGGAAAGATACATTGTTACGGGGTCATTTATTTTTTCGCCTAATTTGAATGCGGGTGTCGGCGCAGTCGGACTGCAAATAAAATCATAGTGCCGCAGAGTCTCGGAGGTTTCCCGCTCAATTCGGGCGCGGACATGTAAACTTTTTTCGTAACAATCTCCCGAAAAATGATGAGACAGCACATAGTTTCCGGTAATAATCCGCCGTTTTACCTCGGGGCCGAAACCGTCGGAACGGGTGGCAATGTATAATTCATCATACCCTTTTCCCGGGTCTTCACGCAGTCCATAACGGATACCGTCAAAGCGCATCAGATTGCTTGCAGCTTCAGAAACGGCAATCACATAATAAACCGGCACCGCCGCATCCAACACAGGCAAGTCTATTTCCTGCGTTTGAACTCCGCTCATGCGGAGCCAATCAAAAAAATCCACCATTGCCTTTGAAACATCGGCGGCAAGCGCCTTTTGGTGAATAAATTCTTTGGGCAAGGCAACCTTGATATTTTTCAATTCTTCTTTTGAAAACGGCTGTATGGAGCTTAAACCGGCAAAATCAATATCGGCGCTTGTTTCATCGCGCGCATCCTTGCCCACCATAACGGAAAGCGCAAGAGCGATATCGTCGGCGCTTTTTGCAAAAAGCCCTACCTGATCAAGCGAGGAACCAAAGGCGACAACGCCGTATCTGCTTAAAGTGCCGTAGGTTGGCTTTAAGCCATACAATCCGCAGTACGAGGCGGGCAAACGCACCGAGCCGCCCGTTTCGGTACCAAGCGAAAGAGGCGCCTGACTGCCGGCAACAACCGCTGCGGAACCGCCCGAACTTCCGCCCGTGGTGCGGCTCCTGTCAATCGGATTTCGTGACGGGCCGTATATCGAGTATTCCGTCGAAGACCCCATTGCAAACTCATCCATATTGGTGCGCCCGATCGGTATTGCACCCGCTGCGAGCAGCCGCTCAATAACAGTTGCGTTAAAAGGCGCCGTATATCCTTGCAAAATCTTGCTGCAACAGGTACACGCCTCGCCCTTAATCGAAATATTATCTTTTACCGCAAAAGGCAGCCCCAAAAGCGGCTTATCCGCCGCACCGCCGGAACCTCGCTCCTCATCGGCCTTTTTCGCCTTCTCCTCCGCATCGGAGAAAAACTCTATAAACCCGTTTAAGGGAAGATCGTTTTTTGCATCATCCTCATACGCTTTTTTAAAAGCCTGCACTATTTCCAAAGAGCTTAACTCCCGCGAATCGAGTTTTTGTTTAAGCTCGCTAAAATTCAAATTACAAATATCCATACGTAACCCCTAAGCCCCGCTTCCCAAAACTTTCGGCACACGGAAATAGCCGTCCATATATTCGGGAGTCATTTTCTTTAATCCGCTTTGATCAATGCCCTGTTTTATAACATCCGAGCGAAGCTGTGTTTCCGTTTGCACATTCTCATCGCAAAGTTTTTGGTCGGGCTCATCATATTTTGATAAAACATCAAAATACTGCACAATTTGTTCAACTTGTCGAGCGGTTTCTTCGCGGTTTGCATCATCTGCTGAAAGGCGGGATAAATACAAAAGATTATCAAAGATTTCAGGTGTAATTTTATGTTTTTCCATTTTGAAAAATCCTTACAAAAAACTGAGGATCGCACAAAATACTATATCTTTTGCGCGTGTTTTACTATACCAAAAAAAGGTATTTTATGGAAGATGATTATTTTAGGAATCACGGCGTCCGCCGCAAATGAAAAACAGCGGCATCCTAATACCGTCAGAAAACAACCCCGACTCTTTCAAATAAAACGAGTCCGACCCAACGATTTAGTTTAAAATCTTCTATTGTATCGGTGTAATAATGCAACATTATTTTGATATCATCAATAATAAAAAGAGTCCGACACAACGGTTTGGTTTTGACGTCCTTGTCAAAACCAAACCTATGAGTTTGAAAACTCCTGTTTATATAGCTGTGGTAGTTTTCAAACTCAATTCTGCTTGGAACCACGGGCGTCCGTGCCCGTTCTGAGTTTTGCCGTCCGTGGCAAAATTATACCTTGCAAATTTAAAAACTCCGAGTATGCTGCGGTAGTTTTCAAATATCGTTTGAAATCAGTACTCAAAAGTCAGGTTCAATGGGCACAGCCCTTTATTCATGTGTAAGGCTTGCGAATAACTATTGCCTGCTTCTTCAAAAGAGTATAGAATACTGTATAATATCGATGGGAGGTAAATATGAGATTCAAAAACAAAGTAGTTGTTGTTACTGGAGCAAGTTCCAGTATGGGAAGAAAGATTGCGCTTGATTTTGCAAAAGAAGGAGCCCTTGTCGTAGTTGTTGCACGAAGAGCCGAGCGGCTTGAAGAATTAAAAAACGAAGCCAAGGGACTTGAAGGAAAAATCCTTCCGTATCCGGGCGATATCAGTAAAGATGAAGTCATTGAAGGTATGATTGATTTTGCCGTTAAAGAAGGCGGAAAAATTGATGTGCTTGTAAATAATGCCGGAATTATGGATGAGTTCAAACCTGTTGCAGAAATCACTCGTGAGCTTTACGAAAAGATTCTGAATGTTAATCTTTACGGACCGCTTATGGCAACAAAAAAAGCTGTGTCTGAAATGCTTAAACAAGCAGACGGAGGAAACATCGTAAACATTGCCTCAATCGGCGGAACAAACGGTGCCAGAGCCGGTGCGATTTATACCGCATCTAAACATGCAATAGTGGGTATTACAAAAAACACGGCATACATGTATACACATAAAAAAATCAGATGCAATGTCATTTGTCCCGGCGGCGTCGACACCGAAGTAATGGACAGCCAAAAGAATTTAAGTCAGTTCGGACTTGAAAGAGTTATGGCGGGCTTAGACTCCACGATAACACCCGGGAAGGTAGAAGATATTTCCGCCGCCGCTTTATTCTTGGCGAGCGATGAATCAAAGTTTACAAACGGAGCAGTTCTGGTTGTTGACGGAGGCGTTTCCGCAAATTAATTTTTACTAACGGTTCGTGAACACCGGTTTGGTTTTGACGTCCTTGTCAAAACCAAACCTGCGAGTTTTAAAGCTTTGCAAATAGTTTTGCTTTAAAACGTCGCTTCTGCATGGAACCACGGGCGTCCGTGACGGTTCTGAGTTTTTGACGTCCATGTCAAAACCAAACCTGCGAGTTTTAAAGCTTTACAAATTACTTTGCTTTAAAACATCGTTTCTGCGTGGAACCACCGCCACGCCCTGATTTTTAGTATTCTTGATTAAATCAGTGCTGCGAGTTTAAAAGCTTCTATTATAAAAGAGTCCGACACGGCGCAACGGCAGGCAATTTACCATCGGAATGTTGAATCCGCAAGTCATTATTGTCGTTTCCTCGATTAACATAGCAGCTCGTTAATTACAGAATCTTGTACCGGTTATACGCACAGCAGAAAATCTATACGGACTCGCTTCTATTCAACATATTTTTTTTTCTATATAATGGCTTTGAAAAATTTTTATCGGAGTGGTTATGATAGAGATTACCAACATTTCAAAGACATACGGAAATTCAAAAGTTAAGGCAGTCGATACTATTTCAGTACAGGTACGCAGCGGCGAGATTTTCGGATTTCTCGGGCCGAACGGTTCGGGAAAAACAACAACGATTAAAATGATAACCGGAGTGCTCAATCCCGATTCGGGACAAATACTTGTTGACGGCATTGATATTGCCGAAAATCCCATGGAAGCAAAAAAAAGAATAGGCTATGTAAGCGATAATCCCGAACTTTTTTCTCAGCTGAAGGCGGTGGAATATCTTAATTTTGTCGGCGATGTATACGGTGTGCCAACAGATCTGCGGCAAGAACGAGTGGAACGCTATGCGAGCCTTTTTGAAATAAACGAAGTTTTAAACAGCAGCATCGGGAGTTTTTCTCACGGGATGAAACAAAAACTTTTGATTACTGCAAGCCTCTTACCCGATCCGGCGGTTTGGATTCTTGATGAGCCGATGGTCGGCTTGGATCCAAAATCCGCATTTCAATTAAAAGAGATTATGAGAGAGATGGCAAATGCGGGCAAGTCGGTGTTCTTTTCCACGCATGTGATGGAAGTTGCGGAAAAACTTTGTGACAGACTTTCGATAATCAGCGCAGGAAAAATAATGTTTGAAGGAACGCTGCAAGAATTGCGGGAGACGCGCGGGGAAAACAGTTCTTTGGAAAAATTATTTTTGGAATTGGTTGATACGGATCGACTTTCCTCATTCGGAAATTCGGATTCAGCATTTGATAATGAAAACCCCGAAAATGATCCTAAAAAAGACAAGTAAAAGAGCGGCGATATGAAAGTATTTTTTAGATTAGTTAAAATATATTTAGCCTCAACATTTAATTTTAAAAATTTAAAAGAGCAGATAAAAAAGAAAAAGAAAGGACAACCGGGCGAAAAAACGTCCAAGCTAAAAGCATTCGGTATGATAATTCTTTTTGCATTATTGCTTGTAGCGCTCTTGTTTTTTTTCGGAGGAGCGGCTTACAGCTTATACACGACGGCAAAAGCGCTTCACAATATGAATCTTTTGTTTGAAATTTCAGCGGCGATTATTTCCGTTTTTACACTTTTAATCGGATTTATGCTTACCACTTCCACGTATTATATCGGCGATATTGAAGAGCTTTTTTTGTCGATGCCGATTAAACCGCGGGCTCTTTTCGGTGCAAAGTTTGCCGCAAATTCTGTAAACGGAATCCTTACCTCCGTTTCTTTTTTTGCGGTTCTTTCGATAATTTACGGGATATTCGAAAAGCCTCCATTTTTATTTTATGTTTATGCGCTTGTTTGCGCACTTGCCATACCGCTTCCGATGATTGCGCTTTGTTATTTTTTTAATATTCTAATCATGCGGTTTACCAATTTTTTAAAAAACAAAAACCTCATTTTGACCGTCAACGGAATTATAGGTATGGGGTTTGCAATAGGATTTAATTATATTCTGCAATCCGCAAAGGGAACTCCCGATGAAATTTTACAAACGCTTGCTTCGGGAACAGCGGCACTGCAAGATTTCGGCGCATATTATCCGCTGGTAAAATTTGTAGGAGTTGCTTTAACACAGCCTGTTTCTCTTTTCGGCTTTTTTTCGTTGTTTGGATTGCTGCTTGCCTCGATGGTGCTGCCCGTCTGTGTTATATTTTTTATGTCAAACATGTACGCAAAAAGTTTAATCGGTTTTGGTGAACATAGGGTCAAAAAACTTGAAGCAAAACACGTTTCTCAATATATCAAAAAAAAGATAAAGGCAGCACCGCTCCTTTATACCTGCGTAAAAAGAGAATTTAATATGATGAACAGAACGCCGATTTATCTTTTGAACGGCCCCTTATCGATTATCTTTTTACCGATTTTACTGATAGTTATTTTCAGCGCAAAAAACAACGGGTTAAAAATGTCTTCGGAAATTATGCAATTTATCGATACGAGTTCGGTATTTGTAATTACCGGTTTAGCCGCAGGCATCTTAGGCTCAATGACTAATATTGCGGATACCGCTGTTTCGAGGGATGCAAAATTTATTCCGATTATTAAAAGCTTTCCGATTGATATAAAAATCTTTATGTACGCAAAGCTTATTCATGCAATGATTTTCGCTGTCTTTGCAACAATAATCATTGTAGGCTTTGCCGCCGTTTTTTTTAAATTAAGTATTTTATATATCATTTTTGCCTCTTTAATTTCGCTGGCTTTTTCTGCAATGCTTAATCTGGTTGGTTTGTTTTTAGATACCGCAAAACCGAAATTGCACTGGGATAATCCTGTAAGCGCAATGAAGCAAAACTTAAATGTTATGTTTGTGATGTTTTTTAATCTTATAATTATGGGAATTGCCATAGTCGTATTTTTTTTAAGCCGCAACACATATGATTGGGTACTTCTTATCTATTTTGCGGGCATTCCTGCGGCGGTTTTTTTCGTATTGCTCAAACCATACGGTATTTTTGCAGAAAACAAAATAGCTAAGATTGAGTTGTAAAAGCAAGTACACCGTTCTGTAATTAGTCCAGCACAAGAGAGCAGCTCAGTACTACCGGATTTGCATTCCTATGGTAAATTACAATGGACGGCAAAACTCAGAACAATGTAAAACGATGTTTAAAAACTACCACACTGACATAAATAGGAGTTTTTAAACTCGCAGCACTGATTTAAGCAAGAATACTAAAAATAAGGGCGTGGCGGTGGTTCCATGCAGAAACGATGTTTTAAAAGCACAAACTTTTCCCAAGTGCTTTTAAAACTCGTGGTTTAGTTTTTGACACAGACGGCAAAACTCAGTACTGCCACGGATGGCAGTGGTTCCACGCAGAATTGAGTTTGAAAACTACCACAGCGTACTCGGAGTTTTCAAACTCATAGGTTTGGTTTTGACAAGGATGTCAAAACCAAACCGTTGTGTCGAACTCCTATTTTTTTAAATTTTTTCGATGTCTTTTTAAATAAAGCGTCGATAGTAAAAATATAATTGAGATATCAAAAGAATGTTTTATACCGTATCGATAAAAGAAGTGTTTTTTCTGCGGTTTTTAATCTTAAATTTTACCGATTTTCACACTAACCGAGACTCTGCATTACAGCTGAATTCCGGCCGGTATCCTTTTCTTCTCCGGTTTGTTTCAATTTTTGCAGCTAAAAACCGATAATATTGGCAAGCAATACGATATGCGATATACTGGGGCGCAATTACAGGTACCGAATTCAAAAGCTTTCCATAGTATTGGGCTGGAAAGTCTATCGTGAGAAGTCAAAATCGCCGCAAAAACCTCATAAACAGAGTATTAAATGCGGATTTTACAAAAACATCAAAAAGATTTCTCTAACATACGCAGAAGTTTCGGAGCGCCAATGATTCTTTCTTTTTATTTTAATTATGAGTGTGGTAAGTGAAACGAAATAGTCGGCTAAAAGTAGTATTTTTCTTTTTTTCTATTTTTTCTTGTCAGAGTTCAAAAGATGCGCCTGTCCCGATAGAACAAGCCGTTGTTGTACCCAAAAATGCAAAAGAAACAATACTAAAAACCCCCGACAAGGAAGAATTCATGGAGGAGCGGGCAAATCTTAATATACTGAGAAATATTCAAATAGGCTCCCCTTATTCATTTCGGAAAGCCGTAAAACAAATTCAAGAGGACAGTTTAGGTTTAACAATAAATAATCGGCTTTACTTGCAGCTTATCACAAGGTTTATGCGTTATTTATACCCTTTTGAGCCGATTTCATGGAACACCCCCTTGTACACTGAAGAAAATGTGTTTTTAACCGCACTCAATAAAATTGAAAGCGGAGAATACCCGTATGAATTATCTGAAAATGATTTTCTTTCGTTGATCATTCCTCCTCTGCTTCTTACCGTTAAAAACATAACTATAAGCAAAACTCATTTAACCGATATTTTACACAGGATCCAGGCTGCACAAAAACTCATGCCGGAATCCGTGTTGCCGGCTTTTTTGCTCGGAAAATATTTTGAGCTGCAGGGAAGTTCTTCTAAAGCGGAAACCGCTTACCGACTGGCATGGGAAATAGCCCCCTCGTGTTACCCCGCAGGAATTCAGTATGCCCGATTTGCCGCTGCGGGAGGGAATACCGAACAGGCAAAAAGAATCGGCAATCAACTTTTACAAAGATTTCCGGACAATATCGAAATTTTTCTATTACAAGCAGAAATCTATCTTAAATTAAAAGATTTAGATTCCGCAGAACCCTATATAATTGAAGTATTAAAGCGAAGACCTGAAAATACCGCAGCTTTATTACTGCGTATTCAAATTCTTATTGAAAGAAAAGAGTATCTTAAAGCAAATGCACTACTTGACGCCTATGCGACAAAAAACAGAACGGATAAAGAGTATCTTTTGTTTCGTGCAAGGGTTGCAAAAGAGTGGATAAAAAATTTTGCTTCCGCAAAAGCCTATATTGAGCAAGCATACCAATATTACCCTGAAAATATCAGTGTTTTACTCGCTTGCGCTGAAATTTGTTTTGATACCGGAGAAACCATTACGGGCATGGATGCAAACGATTTTATTACAACTATTTTAAAAAAAGATTCAGAGAACATGTTTGCGTTAAAGCTTTTAATAAAGAACGACATTGCACTGGAAAAATGGCAGCAAGCTATTCCGAGAGCCGAGCATTTAAATGCAAAATACCCCGGTGATGAAAATAGAGAATTGTTGATACAGGTATATATCGGTGCAGGCAACACGGAGAAAGCGGTTAACCTTGCGCGACAATTATATAATGCAAGCGAAAATCCTTCCGATGCCCTTATTTCGTTATACTTGGAAACTCTTTATGCATCAAAAAATTTTCAACAAATTCGTTTCATTATTAATGGAAAACTTGATTCCGCACGCTCACCGCTAAAATCTATACTATTATATTATCAGGCAATGCTCTCAACCTCGGAAGATTCAAAACTCGGACTTTTGCGTTCAAGCTTGCTTGCAAACCCGCGCAACAAGCCTTCCCTTTTTGCTATGTATACGTGGTATTATCGAAGGCAGGATTACCGAAAGGCACAGTACTATCTTCGGCAGCTTATCGCCTTGGATCCAAGCAACCACTATTATGCAGACTTGGCAAAAAAACTTGAAACTATCATTGAGTAAGTTTTCATATCCTATATCATTTATGTAAATATCGATTCTATTTAACGATTGATACTGGATTTTTATTATAAAATAAATTAATATAATAATCATGGATGCAATGAAAATTTTGAGACCGCTTTTCGAAAAGGGAGATTTAAAACAAAGCATTGCGCTTGCTGCGGTTGAACATCAGGATTTGGAAACCGTACAACACGAAGGCTTGAATTTTATTACAGCTTCTATTTTGGCGGATGTCCCTACCATAAAAAAAATGGATTTAATAAAAAAAACAGGAGCTCTGTTTGGATCGAAGGATTACTGCGATTTATTAAATCAAAAGGTATTTACCATTCATCCCGCAAAAAGAGATATTTTAAGAGAACAAAAAGTTTTGCTCACTGATGAATCAATCAAACCTCATTATGCCTGGTATAATATTTTTGATATTGCTTTTCCGTGGCTGCCGCTTTCTATTTTTGAAGATTTTGTTGTTTATTTGCATGATGACAAAGGGCTTGTTCTTGATAAAGAAACGGTGAATCTTGTGAAAGAAAATTTTACTAATTCCAAGCGTTATTCAGAACGAGAGCTTGAAACCTGCTTTAACTCTTCCCTATTCCGCGACCCTGAGTAAAAAATTTCATGCAGAATGCTAATCTCTAAGCTGTTCTCTGTTTACAGATCCGGATAAAATATCTATACTCATTTTCTTATGAATATTCTCTTTTTCAGCACCTTGTATACTGTTTTTTTCAGTATCATATTGCAAGCTTTTCCTTTTATGCTTTTGGGAGCATTTCTTGCTTCAATATTGCATATTTTTGTCTCCGATCAATTAATCATAAAAATATTTCCGAACAAGAGCGGAATAGGCTTTTTAACCGCCTTATTCAGCGGGTTTATTTTTCCCGTTTGCGAATGTGCAACTGTTCCACTAATGACGGGGTTGATAAAGAAAAAAGTTTCAATGCCCATTGCAGTAACTTTTATGCTCGCCGCCCCGATTGCAAACCCTATTTCGATTATTGCAACCTTGTATGCATTTTCGGAAATGCCTCTTGTTGCGGTATATCGGGTTTGTTTTGGCTTGGCAACAGCCCTTATTATCGGGCTTTTCCTGCTTTTATACCCCGATAAAGATATTCAAAAAGATGAGACGGCAGAAGCCTGCGCTTGTGCATGCGGGCACGAACACGGCGAGCATTGTCATGAAGATCGGCACGCAGACTCGTTTAAAGAAAAGCTTATCGCACTTTTCCTCCATACTGGCGACGAATTTTTTAATGCGGGAAAATTTCTCATTATCGGTGCTTTTTTTACCGCCGTGATACGGGTCGCAATCCCCGAAAATATTTTTTTCTTACACGCAACATCCGGACTCTTAGGCATTTTAATACAAATGCTCTTTGCCTTCCTCTTTTCAGCTTGTTCAACATCCGATGCTTTTATCGCAAAAAGTTTTTTAGGGCGCTTTAACCTTGCCTCTGTGATGGGCTTTCTAATATACGGTCCGATGATGGACATCAAAAACCTATTTATGCTGCTTTCCATGTTTAAAAAACGTTTTGTTATAGAGCTTGCGCTCATTGTTACCGTTTTAAACATACTTGCGATTTTCGTATTCACACATATGTTTATGTAATAAAAATGCGCATAGATTAAAAGAAAATAAATGAGAGAAATAAAAATGACTAAAAAAAACTATTTTGATATACAAGAAGCCGGACAAATCCTTGTCCTTTTTATCCTTGCCATTACTTTCCTGCTTACCATATTTTCAGGATCAGTGTACGCGTATGTGCATAAAAGGCATATCCCGATGATTGTTTTTGCCGCTTGCACTTTCATGCTCATTGCGATACTTAAAATAGCCAAACTGCAAAACACAACAAATTGTTCACATAAAAAGCCTTGGTACCTCATCCTTTTCCTGCTTGCGCTCGCACCCTCTTTGCTGCCCTCAAACAAGAGTCTTTCGATTTCTTCTTTAAGTTTTAATATGGATACGGGAACATCGCTTGTACAAAATCATACGCCTATAAATCCGTTTACGGACAACGGAACCTCCGCAGCGCAGTTGACAAACGGAAAAATCATTATGAATGATATCGATTTCGGAAAGTGGCTACCCGAACTCTACTTGCGATTAGATTCTTGGACGGGAACAGAAATCGAAATAAGCGGAGCAGTTTGGCTTCATGATTCATTTACCGAAACACAATTTGCAATCGGAAGGCTGTTAATGGTCTGCTGTGCGGCGGATATGCAGCCGGTAGGTATTCTCTGTGAAAGCAAAACTCCCTTACATCTTGCCGATGATGAATGGGTGCTCGTTTCCGGTATCGTGGAAAAAAGCGCTTACGAAGAAGGCTTTGAACCGCTCATCCGCGTACATTCGGTAAAAAAAATCCCCCGTCCCGCCCAAGAGTACGTATACCCCTTTTAGGTGTTTTTAACAGCCCCAGAGCATACGCATAGAAGAGTAAAAAACATTTGAGCATTGCGGTTTGCGCTTTTACTCTTCTATGCATTGCCAAAGCGCTTTTTGATCGATTATTTTCAGCTACAACAAAACAATGCCCGTTTTTACATTACCTCAAGGAAAGGAACCGGTGAGGGGTTTACTTGGCTGCCGTTTATGCTCCGCATTACGTGGCCTTCGCCCCTTAGCCCTCGGATTTCACTTGTTGCTGCGCAGGAATTTGTTCGCTTATGCTTCGCACACAGAGCTCAGTTTCTTATGTACTGTCGATTGAGAGGAGTTTCCCTATTTCTTGCCGACAATCGACCTTTCAGTCCTTGCAAAGCTTTGCGTTTTATGTTAGTAATACTTTACGGGGGATTTTAGAAAATATAAAGCGATGAAATATTCTATACCGACAAATTTAGCAATAGTGGCATGCCCTGGCGGAGAGAGTTTTGCGGACGAAACAATTAAGCATCTAACGCATATTTATGCACGGAGGTTTCGTCAAAAGCTGGATAGGCTTTCCAAACGATATAATCAGGATAAATCCGAGCTTATAAAAAATATTAATTTTTATACCGATTTATTTTCTTCAAGCTCTTTTGCGAATAAAAATATTTCGGATTTTCGAGTTCCGAAGTTTAAGGTTGATGCCTTATTTACCTATTTTATGAATGGGGAATTCAAAACGGAGATTAATGAATGTATCAGAGGAAAGGATGTGTTTATCTTTCAAGATGTGGAAAACCATCAGGTCCTTACGGTTAATCAGGGGAAAAACAAGCAAAGGTTTTCCGTGAATGACCATCTGATGTCCTTAATTGTAACGATTGATGCGGTTCGTCATGCGGGGGCTGCGCGGATTACGCTTGTGGTGCCGGTATATCCGTATAGCAGACAGCACAAGAAAAAAGGACGGGAAGGTCTTACTGCAAGTTTGTTGGGGCAGCTGTATGAAACCCTCGGTGTCAGTCAAATTATCACACTCGATATTCATTCCAGAGAAATTGAAAATGCTTTTCATTCTGCAAGAATTGAAAACTTGCATGCAAGTTACCAAATTATTCGCGAACTTGCAAAAATAGAAAAACTTTGTGATCCCGATGAGCAGTTTGTGGTTGTGTCCCCCGACAGCGGTGCAATTGATCGAAATAAGTTTTATTCTACAGGTTTAAAAAAACCGCTTGCAATGATTTACAAAGAGCGGGATTATTCGGTTATAACACAAAATGCAAAACAGAGTAATATTATCAGCATTAATTTGCTTGGAGATGTAAAGGGGAAAACCGCTTTTATTGCCGATGATATGCTCGGCACGGGCGGCACCTTGCTAAAGGCAATGGAGTTTTTAAAAAGCAAGGGCGCAAAAAAAGTTATTGCCGCTATAAGCTTGCCTTTTTTTACCGGCGATGCTGTTAGACTTTTTGATGAAGCCTATGCAAAAGGGCATTTTTATCGCATTATCGGCACTAATGCAGTGTATCACGAAGAGCTCCTTACTAAAGAATGGTATATTAAAACCGATGTTTCGGGGCTTTTTGCACAGGTTATTGCCCGTTTGCATCATAATCAATCTTTAAGCGGCCTTTTGGATAACCGTGATATTATTGAGCGGCTTTTGCACGGAACAAATACTCCAAATCAGGATAGCAAAGGCACAAAAGAAACCACATAATGAATTCAGGAATTTTTACTGCCGATATCGGCACTTCCTCTTTAAAGGCTGCGGTGATTAATGATGAAGGGGCACTGTTACAGTATAAGCGGATTTATTTTCCGGAGCCGGTAACCGCCGAAAGTTGGTTCACAAGCTTGATCCGAGCCTTTGATGTCATGTCTCAAAAGAATACAATAGAGGCAATTTGCATTTCGGGAAACGGACCTTCTTTTGTTGCGGTTAGCAATACCAAGAAAAAAAAAGATTTTCTTTTACTTTGGAATGAAAAAGCTCCGCGAGATTTTTCTACACCGCCCTCTATTTTTTTGCCGCGTGCACTTTTTTTTAAAGAATGCTATCCGCATATTTTTCAGTCTGCGCGATATCTTCTTTCAGGGCCTGAATATCTTATTTACAAACTTACCGGAGAAGCGGTAACCGTGTTGCCTGAACAGCGGTACACGGCGGCATATTGGGATGATAAACGGCTTGCAGCTTTAGATCTTGCGCCGGAGCTTTTCCCGCCTTTTGTGATGGCGGGAACGAAGGTCGGCACGTGGAAAGGAATTCCGGTTATTTGCAGCGTCCCCGATTTTCTTGCTGCCCTCATCGGCACCGATACTTTGGAAGCGGGGAAAGCCTGCGATCGCGCGGGTTCAAGCGAAGGTTTAAATATTTGCATACAAGAACGCCCCGAAAATGCTCGCGGGTTGCGGTTTTTGCCGTCAATAATAAGTGATTTATGGAATATTTCCTACCTTATCCCCGATTCGGGAAGTAAATTTGCAACCTATTTACAAAGCACCGGATTTGGCAAAAGAAATTTTTACTCTTGTATGCAGGCAATTTCCAAACTAGAAATAAGCCTTGATAATTCGTATCCGAATACAAAAATCGGCGAAGGAAAAATGCTGGTAGAAACCATCGGATTTGAGATCAGAAAAGGCTTGGATTTACTGGAAAGCGTAAGCGGATACAAACCGGTGTACGCGGTTTCGGGCGGGCAGGCACAGGACAGGATCTGGCTGCAAATAAAGGCGGACATCACCGGCAGAAGCTTTGCCCTCCCCTTTATTCACGATTCCGAGCTTACCGGTAATGCCGCCCTTGCATACACCGCCCTCGGAAAATACCCCGACCTCGGCACGGCGGCGGCAAAGCTTTGCAAAATAAAAAGAATATATACCCCGAATCCTGAACATTACGAAACATATACGCGGAAATTTAATAAAAGCCTCGCTTTTGAGTGCTAATTCTAAACCATGCTTAAAAACCGCTTAACATTTTTGATACCTCCCTCCTTTTTTCATTTTATACAAATCAAGACAATTTTATAAAAAAGAGCCCGACACAACGGTTTGGTTTTGACATCCTTGTCAAAACCAAACCTATGAGTTTGAAAACTCCGAGTACGCTGTGGTAGTTTTCAAACTCAATTCTGTGTGGAACCACCGCCATCCGTGGCGGTTCTGAGTTTTGCCGTCCATGGCAAAAACTAACCTGCGAGTTTTAAAGCTTTACAAATTACTTTGCTTTAAAACATCGCTTCTGCGTGGAACCACTGCCATCCGTAACAGTACTGAGTTTTGACGTCCATGTCAAAAACTAAACCGTCTGCTTGGAACCACCGCCGTCCGTGGCGGTTCTGAGTTTTGACATCCTTGTCAAAACCAAACCTATGAGTTTGAAAACTCTCCGAGTACGCTGTGGTAGTTTTCAAACTCAATTCTGCGTGGAACCACCGCCATCCGTGGCGGTTCTGAGTTTTGCCGTCCATGGCAAAAACTAACCTGCGAGTTTTAAAGCTTTACAAATTACTTTGCTTTAAAACATCGCTTCTGCGTGGAACCACTGCCATCCGTAGCAGTACTGAGTTTTGACGTCCATGTCAAAAACTAAACCGTCTGCTTGGAACCACCGCCGTCCGTGGCGGTTCTGAGTTTTGCCGTCCTTGTCAAAACCAAACCTGCGAGTTTAGAATTGAGCAACGTTACGCAATTTACCATAGTAATGCTTAAATCCGCAGTCCCTCATTGTTGATACTCCGATTTTTATAACAGGAAGTTAATTACAAAACGCTACACTACCGTTATCTACCGGAAGGTTCATACAAGGGGCATTTTTTATGTCTCGGCATTTCCGGTGCCGTCTGCAAACGGCAGAGCAGCGATACTTTGAAGATACGGACAAAGCTGAACCATAGCGGCAGGGCATTGGAACCCTCCAAAGCAGGCAGACACGCTGCCCGCTAAGGGTCTTGTATTTTGTCGGTATTTTGATATACAGTAAGCCATGCAATATTTTAAGAATAAACCGCTAGTCTTCTTACTCTTTTTGTTTCTTTTTTTGAGTTTTTTTCTTTGTTGTAAAAAGAACCACTTGCAGCAGATGGAACGAGAAGATTTATTTAGTTTATCGTATGGGAGCTTCGAGAATCAGATAAATCTTTTTGAACTTGAAAGCAGTTATACTCGACCTGACAGTCAAATTTCTATGAAAGACGGAATTTTCTATATTTCCAATTCCGCTTCCGGAAAAATTATGCAAATGACCTCTTTCGGTGATTTGCTTTCTATAATATATAACGTTGATAAGAATCCTCAACCGATATTCACCAATTCTGAGAATTCGCAAACAAAGGCGACAACCCGTAAGTCGGTGCAGTATCCCTTAAATCATCCGACATTCTTAGCGATTACCGACAATAAGCAGCTTTATGTGGTGGACAGCGTTTTTTCGGATCGGGTTGAGTATGATCCCGAGGAGAATCTTGCTTTAACCAATATTGTCATTCACTTTAATGAAGAAAGTGAATTTGTTAATTATATCGGGCAAGAAGGAATTGGCGGCACGCCTTTTCCTATTATCGAAGGACTGTATACCAATACAAAAAATGATATCATCGTTGTGTGCCAGACTACACAAAGTATAAAAGTATATTGGTTTTCAGCTGACGGAGAACTTCTTTATAAGGTGCCCATCTTTTTTTCCTCATTACCATCTCCATATCGAGAGGGAGGCAGTTTTTTTTCTTCCGTAGAAACTGTCGTTCCTGATTTTAATGCAATGGGACTCTATGTTAAAATTGATTACTATACGGAAGAAATTGATCCTGAGACGCAGGTGAGTGCTGGCATTAATTATGATAAAAGCTGCCTATATTTTTTGGCAATTGAAACAGGAAAATACGAAAACAAAATCGATATTGCCCCGCATGAAGAAACAGAAACGGACGCCGCAGGCACAAACACAAATAAAAAAGTTTTTTCTCTGATAGGTATCAGTCAAAGCGATAAAGCGTTTTTCATAACACCCACCGCTAAAGGTTATTTGCTTGGAATCCTCGATTTAAATTCTCTCAGGCTGCTCAAGCGTGATTTAATAATTACTCAAGATGAACAAGTATATAATGCACTTAATCTTTCAACTAACGGAATATTATCGGGATTATTGGCAAAAAACAATCAAGCAGAAATTGTTTGGTGGCGTACGGACAAAATTATAGGAGAGTCTATTAGATGAAAGAGTCAAACAATAATCCTGACAGTTTAGAAACAAAAGCATCTGACGAAGCTGCCCCGCCTTTACGATACAGTAGAGAAAAGAGACTCGCCCGCAGCTCTGAAGCGGTCAGGCGTATGCATGAGGAAGATTATATACAGCGACCGGGATTATTTCGATCGTTAACCGCAACCCGATCGCTACGAGCTCTTTTTTTTGCAATCCTATTATTAGTTGCGGTTAATTTTTTTATTTTTTTCACACAGTCTACAAAAAACAAGGGAACTGTGGCGGGTGTTGCCTGTGTGCTTGAATCAATGATATATGAAAAAAGCACTTTTGCAACAATCACATTATTGGAAAACAAAAAAAAAGCGGAAGAAAAAGAGGTTGCAATATCCGTTCGATTCCTTTCGAAAGACGGCACGCTTATTGATAAAAAGCAAATTCAAAGTATTTATATCGGAGCGGAGGTACCGCTTTCTGCAAAAAGCGATGAAAAAGAAATAGCTGCTGTTGAAGCATATGTTACTGTTAATGATAAAGCAATTCTTTTAAAACAAAAACCGCGCGGAGCAAAATAAAATATAATAACAAGGCTTAGCAACCAGTATTTCCATAAGGTAGTTTCTCAACTGTTAAAATAAATTTTTTATCGAGCTTTTGACCATTTTTTAAAAAAAAGGTATACTTTTCAAATGAAAAAATTTTTTTTAGCGTATAAATTTTTTCTCTTGCCCTTACCGGCAGTTTTTTTTCTCTCATGCTCATTTAACTACACTGATAAGGCGCAGGAAGACGGCGCAAAATATCCGGATATGGTATTTTCAGAAATACAGATAAGAAGGCATGAAAACACAACTTTGCGAACCGAAATTTTTGCAAACACTATTGAGTTTTACGTCGGAGAACAGGTTTGGGCAGGTGAAAACGTACGCTTTACGCAATATGATGAAAAAGATAACTCCGAAGCACTGCGCGGCACTGCCGGTTTTTTGCTTGCATCTGAAAAAGAAAATGAATTTCGGCTTGGAAACAAAGTAGCAATTGAATTTTTAAAAGATAAACTTTCCGCACAAGGAACCGCCTTTGTATGGAAAAAAAATGAGCATACACTTTTAGCCCCGGAAAACGGCATTGTTTCCATAAAAAAAGAGAACGAGATTGCCATTGAAGGTAAAGGCTTTGTAGCGGACAGTCAGGCAAAAACTTTTGCGTTTCAGGAAACCGTTTCCGGCACCATCTATCAAAAAGAACAAAAAGCGGAAGAAGCTTCCGACACCGAAAAGGAGCAAAAATGAAAAAAATTGCGGCGATACATATCTTCTTTTCTTTATCTCTGGTTCTTTTTGCAAATTCAAAAATAAGCTTTTCTTCCGACAAACTTGAAGGCTCCGCAGGGAAAGACAAAACAACAACCATTTTAACGGGAAATGCATCAGTTAAAATTGATAACCTTCAAATTAAAGCGGATAGAATTGAGCTTTCCGGAAAAAACTATCGGTTTATCAGTGCCACCGGAACGGTAAGCGGAAAAGATGAAGAGAAAGGCTTGGAATTTTCCTCATCAGCATTAAACTTTGATCGCGATACCGAAGTAGCTGAGTTTTTGGGTTCTGTTTCGGTAAAAGATACCAAAGAAGATGTATTGGTAAAAGGCGAGCGAATATCCTATAATAAAAAACACGAAACAATGCTTTTACAAATGAACATTGAGTTAACACAAAAAGATCTCAGTTGTAAGGCAATGTTCGGCATGTACTATCGAAAAAAATCTCTTCTTGAATTAACCGGCAGACCCGAGGTTACAAAAGAAAAAGATATTTTTAAAGCGGAACGAATTACGGTTAATCTTGATACAAAAGATATAACCCTCAAAGGAAAGGTGAGTGGATCCATAATCGAAAAAGAAAAGAAAAAAGCCGATACGTCCTCAAAAACCGAAAATACATCCGCCGAAAAAGAAACGAGTCCGGAGAAAACCCCCACTATAAAAGAACGCGACAATACAAGTACTGGTAAGCCGAATTTGGATTCTGCAAATAAAGCGGAAATAACTATAAACGATTCTAAAGGAAAAAATTAATGAATGAAAATATAAGCCTTGACGAAATAGAATCCGACGGATTAGAAAAAAGCTGTTCTACAGCAAGTGAAAATACGGAAAAAGTTTTGCAGGAGTTTTCCGATTGGAATATAACACTTGCAGAAGAACAAAAAAAAGTTTTTACCGGATCAGTGCTGCGCGTTGACAGCTTAAACAAATATTTTAGAAAAAAACATGCGGTAAATTCGGTTTCCTTCTCAATGCAGCAAGGCGAAGTTGTCGGCTTACTCGGACCGAACGGAGCGGGGAAAACAACCTCCTTTTACATGATTGTCGGCTTTTATCAGCCAAATTCGGGGAATATTTACCTTGACGATTTGTGCATTACCGGCTTGCCCATGTATAAACGCGCGCGGGTAGGAATTTCCTATTTGCCGCAAGAGCCCTCTGTTTTCAGAAAACTCTCCGTTGAACAAAATATTTACGCAATACTTGAAACTCGTCCCGATTTAACCAAAGCCCAGCGAAAAGAGCGGCTTGAATTTCTTCTGGAAGAATTCGGCATTACCGCAAACAGAAAACAGCCTGCCTACACCCTTTCGGGCGGTGAGCGGCGCCGTACCGAAATCGCTCGCGCCCTTGCAATAGAGCCAAAGTTCCTTTTGCTTGACGAACCCTTCGCCGGCATTGACCCCATTGCGGTGCATGATATTAAAAAAATAATCCGCCTGCTTTCCACTCAAAAAATCGGCGTACTGATCACCGACCATAACGTGCGGGACACCTTGGAAATCACCGACCGCGCCTACATCATCAATCACGGACAAATTGTCGAGCAAGGCGGAAAAGAAACAATACTTAACTCCGAGGTTGCGCGCGCGGTGTACCTCGGCAGTGAATTCAGAATGTAAGCTAAAACCTTTCTGTTTACAAAAAAACCTGAGCTTTTTGATTCGGGCGTGCCCCTCCGCTTACGCTGCGGGTCGGCGTACTACGGGCTCCGCTATCGCTTCGGCTCTTTTTGCGCTATTTTGGCGCGCAAAAAGGATCCGGCGGACAGGTTTTGAAAAACCTGCCCGCCGCCCTCCGTCCGCCTCACGCAAAATGCTTCGCATTAAGGGCTTTGGCAGCCCTTAACCTGCCTTCCCGACGATGTTTAAAAGCATCAACACAAATATATCAATCAGAACCGCCACGGACGGCGATGGTTCCACGCAGCAGCGATGTTTTAAAGCAAGGCCGTTTACAAAGTTTTAAAACTCGCAGGCGAAGTGAAAGCCAGAATGTCAACACTTCGCCCTTGCTGCTGCGCAGGGCTTTTTTGGCTTATGCTTCGCCGCGATTCTGACCCCTTAACCCCTGCAGCAGAGGAATGTAAATTTCAGAACGGGCACGGACGCCCGTGGTTCCAAACAGACGGTTTAGTTTTTGACATGGACGTCAAAATTAGGTCGTTTGGTTTCACGCAGAAGCGATGGGTTTCCTGTCTTATCAAAACGGAAGACAAAATTCGAGAGCTGTCATTAAGCCTATGGTAAGTTTACTCACCGTTGCGCCGTGTCGGAATCTTTTTTTTATGAAAAATGATACAAGCGCTTTGCGAGTTTACAAGTTTAAATTGTACAATTATCTACGAGATTCTTCCCGAATCAATATTGATTACCGTATCCGCAATTCCCATTGTGGATTTTCTGTGGCTGACCAAGAGGATGGTTTTATTTTCTTTTTCCCGTAAAAGCGATTGTAAAATAACCGCTTCGTTTAAGCTGTCAAGATTACTTGTCGGTTCATCAAGCAGAATAAGCGGTGCCTGATGTAAAAATGCGCGGGCAACTCCTATTCGCTGCCGCTCGCCTCCCGAAATGCTTAAACCGAGTTCGGCAATTTTTGTGTCATACCCTTGGGGAAGGGTCAAAACAAAATCGTGCAGGTTTGCTTTTTTTGCCGCCGCAATAACCGTATCTTTTGAGGCAGCCCTGTTTGCAATAATCAGATTTTCATACACACTCTTGTTGAAAACATAGGTGTGTTGCGTTACATAGGAAATTGCTTCGCGCAATGAGGCAGTGTTAATTTCTTTTAAGTCGGTATTATTTATTTTGATGTTGCCCGATTGCGGATCGTAAAACCGCATAATGAGTTTGAGTAAGGTGCTTTTTCCGCTGCCGCTTTTTCCGTGTATGCCGATGATTGTGTTTTTTTTCGCAGTGAATGAAATATTTTTAAGTACCTCTTCGGTATCGTATGCAAAACTTACAGAGTTAAGTGCAAGCGTTTCAAAGCGAATGTCATGCTTATCGGTAACATCGGTGATTTCAGGTTTTTCTTCCAGCAAGGAAATAACCCGCTCCGCACTTGCAAAGGTTTGAATTAAATTTGTGGAAAGATTTGTTACCGCAATAACCGGCCCGAAGCTTGACATAAAAAGCACGGCGGAAATAACCATGCCGATAAAAGAGATTGAGCCTGAGGCAAACAGAATACTTGCGGCGGCAACCATTGTTATATCAAAAATTAAAATGCAGGCCTCAGAGACCGCACGATTTAATCCGCTGAAATTTTTTATTCGTTTAAAAAGAGAATCAACTTTGTTGTTTTTTTCTTCAAGGGTTGCTTCTCTTTTTGCAACAAGGTTGAAGAAAAAGATTTCTTTCATGCCGCGTAAAGATTCTAAAAAATAAGCATTAAGGTCGCCGACTTGCGCGCGGTATTCAGTGCCCAGTGTTTTTTCTTTTTTAGAAAACACGAGCGGTAAAAACAATCCGAGCACAAGATAGGCGATTGCTGCAATGCTTGCAAGAATCCATGAAATGCGTACAAACAAAAAAATAAAAATACTTGAGCAGATAACAGCGATTGAAACAGGTGCAATTGTATGTGCGTAAAAAACTTCAAGTAACTCAATGTCGGCAGTAATGATGGATAAAAGCTGCCCCGAATCTTTTCGCTGTAATTTTACAAAGGCAAGTTTTCGTAATGATTCAAAAACCTTGTCTCGAATAAGCGCTAAAAGTTTGAACGCAATATAATGTCCTGAAAGCTGCTCAAGATAGCGCAGCACTCCGCGCGAAAGTGATAAAATAACAAGTAGCACAATAATTGTTTTTATCGTAAAAAGGTTTTCCGCTCCGGATACCTGTAATACTTGCAGCACGCCCGCCGCACCGAGTACGGGAATAAAGGTTGCCGCCATGAAGCCGGCAACGCCTGCAATAATCGTAATAACCATAATAGGCAAAAGCGGTTTTACAATGTCAAAAAGTTTTATGATAAGCTGAAATTTAGTATAACGCATTTTTTTCTTCTCTTATTTTTTCTAAGTTTTGTTGTTGGGTAAATAGTTTTGCATACACTCCGTTTACATGCAAAAGTTCCGAATGTGTTCCGAGTTCGCAAAGAGTGCCGTTTTTCAATACCGCAATACTGTCTGCGTGCACGGTATTTGCAAGCCGATGCGAAATCATAATAATTGTTTTCTGTTTGCTTAACTCGCGAATGTTTGCAATAATAATCTCTTCGCTTTCAATATCGATATTACTGGAAGCTTCGTCAAAAATATAAAGCGGCGCATCAAAAAGCAAAGCACGCGCTAACGCTAAGCGTTGGATTTGCCCGCCCGAAAGATTTTTCCCTTGTGTTTCAATTTGAAAATCAAGTCCGCCGTTTTGATGAATAAATCCGTCAAGCCGTACTTGTTGCAAAACGCTAAAAAGCTCTTCATCGCTTGCATCAGACTTTGCAATTAAAAGATTTTCACGCACGGTTCCTTTAAACAAATAACTGTCGCTGCTTACCATGTGCAGATATTTACAGCGAATTGAATCCGGAATTTTTTTTATGTCAAAATCATGTATGGTAATTTTTCCCGTATAGTTTTTTTGCAAGCCGGTAAGTAGCGCCGCAATACTTGATTTTCCCGAACCGCTTTCGCCGACAATCGCATACAGCCCCGCTCCGGGAAAGGAAAGTGAGAAGTTTGTAAAAAGTTCCGTTCCTTCAGTATATGAAAAAGAGAGCGACTCAATGCCGATTCCGCAACCCTTTGCATTATCCATCGCATGTTCAAACTTAGTTATAAAACCTGAATCATACTCCGTCTTTTCTTCCTGAACATCAAGGATGGCAAAAAGTCTGTCGGCGGCGGTAATGCCGTTCATTGCAACATGAAAAAAAGAACCGAGCAAACGGAGCGGTAAAAAGAATTCCGCAGACAAAAGAATAAACAAAAGAGCACCGCTCATAGAAAGATTTCCCGCCTGCATTTGCAAAATCGAAACAATGATTCCTAAAGCAGCGCCGCCGTATGCGAATATGTCCATGAGGGAAACCGAATTAAGCTGCATGGTTAAAACTTTCATGGTTATTTTTCTGAACTCTTCTGCTTCCGCACGCAGCTCTTGTTGCTTATGTTCATCATCGTTATACGCTTTTAAAATAATTAAGCCTTGCAGATTATCAAGAAAATTATCGCCGAGTCCTGTGTAAATTGTAAAATATTTTTTCAGCAAACGTTTGGCAACTTTCTGCACCGCGATAATCGAAAGCGGGATAAGCGGCACGCAAAGAAAAAGAATAAGCGCCGCAATAAAATTGATTGGCGCTAAAATAATAAACAACGTGAGCGGGGCAATCATGCTGTAAAAAAACTGCGGAAGATACTGCCCGAAATACATATCAAGCTGCTCAATACCTTCCGAACCTATTTGCGTAACCTCCGCTGAAGAAACAACTTCGCCGTAGTTAAGCTTTAAGGAAGTAATTTTATCATACAGAAGTTTGCGCAATGTTTGCTTTACATTTTTACTTGCCCGATACGAGCAGTAACTTGATTGCCTTGCGCTTACAATTCGTATAAAAAAAACAAAAATTAAAATGCCTGCAAAAAAAACAAGCTGCCTTTTGGACGGGAACGATTGGTTAAAAACAATTTCAATTCCTTTTACAATGATGGCGCTGATTGCAATATTGCAAAGCAACGCAATCCAATTATAAAAAACAATCAGACGTATCCATTTTTTAGAATCTTTTACAACAGTCATTAATCGTTTATGAAACATAAAAATCCCTTAAAAAAATTACTTAAAAATAACAGACATGTTACTATAACGAAATGAAGAGATAATAACAAGTAAAGATTTTGCTTACAGCATCGGTAAGGCTCTTATTGCTTAAATATTTTAAAACAGCATGAGTATGGTAAACTACTATAACGTTTTTTTGATAACTCGATTATTTTTCTTAATGCATTTTATACAAATCGTAAAAAATTTTATAAAAAAGAGCCCGACACGGCGCAACGGTGAGCAATTTACCATAGTAATGCTTAAATCCGCAGTCCCTTATTGTTGATACTCCAATTTGTATAACAGGAAGTTAATTACAAAACGCTACACTACCCACCGTTGCTAAATTCAAAACTCGTAGGCACTGTAAACAAGAATAGCAAACATTACATTCAGAACGGGCACGGACGCCTTTAAAAAATGATGGCTTTTGAACATCCTTTGCAATTTTCCGGGGCATAAGGGGCGGCCGCTCTTAAATTCAAAGCACCCTTTACAAGATTTTCGTATTTGCTATACTACTCTTATGAGAATTCTTGTTGGCGGAATTAGCCATGAATCAAATAGTTTTAATCCGATTATTACCGGAATAAATGATTTTGTTGTGTTTCGGGGTGAGGAAGTTTTAACTAAGGGGCTTTTGCCTTATTATTCTTCAACCGGTATTATTGACACGCTGCGCGGATGGGGCTGGGAGGTTGTTCCGGCGTTAGTGGCGCGCGCAGTGCCGAACGGGCTTGTGCAGCACGAGCTGTATCAAAGTTTAAAGGCTGAGTTTTTGCACTATCTCGATGAGGCTTTGACAGAAGCTCCGATTGACGGAATTTGTCTCGGCTTGCACGGCTCTCTGAAGGTTGAAAACCTAGGTGCTGCGGAAGGTGATTTGCTTGCGGCAATTAGAGAGCGGCTTCCCGATGTTCCGCTTACGGTTGCGCTTGACATGCATGCTACTGTTACCGATGAAATGATTCGCTATTGTGACGGAATTGTCGGATACAAAACCGCCCCCCATATTGATTGTTATGAAACCGGTGTGCACGCTGCAAAACTTTTGCGCAGTGCCTTTGACTCAGGTAAAAAGCTTTGCATAGGACGGGTTTCCATTCCGATGTTAATTGCGGGCGAAAAAAGCGAAAGTGCGGAAGAGCCGATGAAAAGTCTTCTAGCCGCTTGTGTTGAGGCTGAAAAGCGGGACGGAATTCTTGCCGCCTCTATTTTACTCGGCTTTCCTTGGGCTGACTGCGAGGATAACGGCGTAAGCATTGTAACCGTTTCCGACGGCTGCCAAAAGCTTGCCGACGAAACCGCAAAAGAGCTTGCCCGCAAGTTTTGGAGCGAACGCCATAATTTTCGGTTTAGAGCCGAGCATTATGATTCAGTTTCTTCCATACTAAAGGCAATTGAAGCGGTTACCATAAATAAGGAACAGCCTGTTTTTATTTCCGACTCGGGCGATAATCCCACAGCCGGGGCTACGGGCGATGCCACTGAATTGTTTGAAGCAATGCTTTCTTTTAGCGATAAAATACAAAGCCTGCCCACTCCGCTTTTATATTCAGGATTTTTTGATGCACCCGCCGTTGATGCCTGTATGCGGGCAGGAGAGGGCAAAACGCTTGATATTACAATCGGAGGCAATTGGGATAAAATCAACGGTACGCAAATTCCCTGCACCGTTAAAGTTTTGCGCTTGGTAAAGGACTACGGAACATATCGCTCAAACCTTGCCTTAGTTGAATACAAAAACATGCACATTGTGCTTACCGGTAAGCATATCGGCTTCGGGGATGAAAACCTCTTGCCCGCACTGGGGGTGAACCCTTTGGATTATTGCATTGTAACGGTAAAGCTCGGCTACCTTGAAGCATGCTTTCAGGATATTGCGGCGCGCGCCATTATGGCAACCTCAAAGGGCTGTTCAAATGAATTGCTTGAAACGCTTGACTATCCTAAAACGCGAAAACCGATTTATCCGCTTAATAAAAACATGGAGTGGAGCTGTTAAGCTTTCGCGTAAACGTATAAACTTAAACGTAAAAAACAGAACAGAAGAAAAAAGGAAAAAAGATGAAAAATATTACGATTGAAATTTGCGCAGGCTCCCTTGATGATGCCCTCCTTGCCGAAAAAGCGGGCGCACAGCGAATTGAGCTAAACTCAAGCTTATTCCTCGGCGGCTTAACTCCTTCACTTGGAACCCTGCGCTTAGTAAAACAAAAAACAAAACTTAAAGTGCTCACGATGGTGCGCCCGCGGGCTGCCGGCTTTTTCTACACCGAAGCCGAGTTTGAAACAATGAAAGAAGATGCACGCATTTTTATTGAAAACGGAGCCGACGGAATTGTATTCGGCTTTTTAAATGCCGACGGCACCCTTGATGCGGCACGGTGCGAAGCTTTGTGTAAAATCGCAAACAGCAGGGAAACAGTTTTTCACCGCGCAATTGATGTAGTGCCCGACCCGCTAAAAACCCTCGATGCTCTTATTGAGCTCGGCATTACCCGCGTGCTCACAAGCGGACAGGAACCGACCGCCCCCGAAGGAGCGGAATTAATTGCGGAAATGGTGCGCCATGCGCGCGGTAAAATAGAAATCCTTCCGGGCGGCGGCATTACGAAAAAAAATGCTTCCCGCTTGGTGCAGGAAACAGGCGTAAGCCAAATACACTTTGCCGCCCTCTGCTCAAAACCTGAACCCTCGGTGCAGCACAACCCGAAAATCTACTACGGCGGTGCCCTCTACCCGAACGAAGACCGTTTTGAAATAGCCGACCTTGATGAAATGCGGCGAATTATCGAAAAGGTAAACTAACCCGTCTTGCGTAGAAACACGGGCGTCCATGCCCGTTCTGAAATTTACATTTCTCCTAGCGGCGGGGTGCAGGGGTGCCGTAACGCCCTGCATGCGAAGCATAAGCCAAAAAAGCCCTGCGCAGCAGCAACTGCCATCCGGGGTCTAAGGGGCAGCGCGCCCCTTACCACAACACACCTACACTATAAGTTTTTGTACCGCTTTGAACTCATCGGTGCCGGCAACGGAGTTGAGGTCGAACATAACGGATTCGACATTAGTGATAACCGCTCCAAGGTCATTCATTTGGTGCAACGCATTGTGTTTATTCCGCAAATCGCGTGAACTAACCGCATCTTCGCAAACAAAAACCTCATACCCGAAGGCAATCAGATCGCGCACGGTTAAAAGCACACAAATATGCGTTTCGATACCTGAGATAATAATTTGTTTTTTATTCTTTTTTGTTAAAGCTTCCGTAAAGTTTTTTTCCAGCATACAGGAAAACGATGTTTTTTCAATAGCCGTACTTTTTACACTGTCAAACAAACCTTTATTTGTATGTCCCAAACCTTTCGGGTATTGTTCGGTAAAAAGCGTTTCCAGCTGCATGATATTTGCCATCTTCGCCAAAACAACGGCCTTTTTCAGCACCTCCTCTTTTTCCTGCATAATATCAAGAAGTTTATCTTGAATATCAACAAACAAGATAAGAGCATTTTCTCTTTTTAATTTATAATTTTTCATACAATCCTCCCTGTGGATGAAATAAACAGAATTTACTAAACCTGCTGTAAACAGTATACAATAGATGTTTATTTTTTTCAAATTCTATAAAATATTTTAAATTTTATAGAATGCGAATAAAAAAATACTGTCAAATCCCTAATCTTGTGTAAAAGCCATGTATAATATTTAGCCTCTTTGTCTAATCAAACACAAGATATGTTCTATCTGTGCGTATCCATTTTCGTGAATGTCAATAAGAACTGGCGAAGCCCTTAATGCAACGCATAAACGAATAAATTCCACACGACCTTGTATCTTTACTTCGCCTGCGAGTTTAAAAACTCTGAGTAAGGTGCGGTAGTTTTTAAACATCGTTTGAATTTGTTCTGAGTCCGACACGGCGCAACGGCGAGCAATTTACCATAGGAATACTTAAATCCGCAGCCCCTTATTGTTGATACTCCGATTTTTATAACACTAACTTAATTACAAAATGCTACACTGGCACTTATAAGCGGAGTTCAAGGGGCGGCAGCCCTTTATTCATGCGTAAGCCCTGCGCATAATTTTACTTGCGTCTTTATTATCTTCATGTTATAATTCAATTGGAATAGAGTTTATAAACATATTCCTATTAGTTTTTTTAGTTTTTTATTTTATACGCCGAAAATATATGCAAAGGAGTCTGCTATGAAATCCCACCTCAAACTTAAATGGAAACTTTTATTATTAATCACTTTATTATCACCGGTGTTTTTTACCTGTAAGGGGAATGTCGGTCTTGGTTCTACCATAGACATAACCCCGCCGACGGTTCGCATTGATTCTCCGGAAGCGGCGGGAGCCCCTGCGCGCGGTTCTTTTGTAATTAAAGGAAAAGCCGAGGATGATACGCAAATAAAAAGCGTACACGTTATGTTACTTGATAGCAACGGCGGCCTTAAATCCTCAGGGCATGCAGAACTGAGCGATAAATCCGGTGCATCCCGCTCAACGGCGAAGGATGTGCGGGAGTGGTGGATACTTTTTGAAAACAAAATGGAGGGCGGAAAACATGTGTTGCCCGACGGAGAATATACAATAAAAGTTGATGTTGTGGACGAAAGCGGGAAAACGGCAACAACGACCACAAAGTTTACGATAGACAATACGCCTCCTGTGTTGGTACTGCATCGTCCGAGCACGGTAATGAGTTCGGAGACACCTGACCGGTACGGCAAAGACCTGTGGTTGGAAGGCATGTCAGCCGATGATGCGGGGGTTTCAAAAATAGTTATGCGCGCGTATGCAGACAAAGAGGGTACAACCTTGTTGGCGGAAAAGACCCTGGAAAATGTTCCGCCGACGGTAGAAATTAAAGTAGGCTCACGTAACGGCAGTAACAATGGCAATAAAAAGGATGATTTTTATAACACGATTTATAACAAACGTGGAAAAAATCCGGTGTACTGCACGATAGAAATATTTGATAATGCAAAGCAGTATACAAAAGAAGGAGCAAGTGGCGAAGGGAACAGCACCACAAGCTATTACTTATATGCACCGTTGTATGATGAAGTATTCTCGTTAGTAAACACAAACGATATATATAGGGCATTTGCGGGGTTCAATATTGCTGAGGATAAGGGGCTTGATAAAGGCAAGATTATTTCCCTGCTTTCAAAAGACAACGCCGCCGTCAGCGAAGCGTTCAAAGCGAATGGAAAAGAAAAAGGCTCTTTTACACTTGATCCGGATGCGAGTCCTGAATATGAACTGCTCGGATTTCAGGCGGTTGCAGAAGACGCGGGTGTTGATTCGTATAATACAATAGGAAAGGGCAGCACGATAACCGTGCAACTTTCAGCGGGACTTGATAAGGCTCCGCTTGATAAGAACAGTTTTGTCTTTTGCTACATGACAAAAGAGACGTATGAAAAGTACAGAAAAGATCCGGCGCTACAGAGTTTTGGTCAGACTCCTGAATCATTATTTAAAGACAATTCTAAAAAAGAGATACGAGACGGGATAATACAACTTGATGCAAAACTGACCCCGCAAGGCACCTCCTATATAGCGACCTATACCTTTAAAGACAAGGAGTTAAAAGTTAATCACCCGTATGTATTTATAGCGGCAGGGCGTGAGAAAAAGGGGAGAAATAAGCTTGGGAATCAGCTAAGAATGAAAACCGAGACTGCCGGTAATTGTATTTACGGATTTAAGGTTGCAGGTTTGGTAGACATCGAACCGCCGCGCATTCTGCCGGAATATCCGCAAGAAGGAGTTCTCTTTGATCCTGCAAAAAAAATTAGCGCCATTATTTTTGATGCATCCGGAATACAAGAAGCAAAAGTTCATTATCGATATGGGAATGGGGAAGAAAAAGAAGCCCTTCTTTCACCTGAAAGCGGAAAAGCAAATATGTATACCGCGGCACTGCCTGCTGCTGACCTAAAAGAGGGTCAGTATGAAGTATGGTTTACAGCAATAGATAAAGCGGAACCCCCGAATACAAATACAGGAGCAAACAGCAAAATAACGGTAACGTATGATAAAGAGGATCCGGACATTAAAAACGTACAAGTGAATGGAACAGCTATAAGTAATGGTGGCAAACTCAATGTTAAGTCGAATGATATACACATAACCGGAGAAGTTATAGAATCGCATGGACTTGAGTATTTGAAAATAAAAGGCGACGGGGTAACCTTTTCTTCTAGTGGTGACGCCTACAGCTTTGACCGAACACTGTCACTTGACGATGGAGACCATTTTATCAAAATTGAGGCAAAAGATAAGGCGGGGAAGGTTAGCAGTATAGAATTTACTCTTTGTGTGGATACGACAGCGCCTACGTTTGATGAGATGAAAGTTGCAGAGCAATCTGCAAATAATGGCAGCAGTCTTATTTCAAACTCGCAAGTTGTAACAATTACCGGAAAGGTAACCGATGGTACAAATAGCAGCGGAATAGATGTGGTAGAGTACTCATTAGATAACAGAGCCACATGGAGATCATTGGTCGGAACTCGTGAGCAAAATGGAATCTATATCATCAATGATTTTGTATCAGTAAATATTGGTGGTGCAAAAACCATACACTTACAGGCAAAAGACTATGCAGGTAATAAAACAGAGCAATGGTCGTGTAATGTTACGGTAACATCAAATATCCCGACCATAACATTAGAGGTGGTTCCTCCCACTGCCGGTAATAGCAAAACATTTGAGCGGAACGGCTTAGTTTACTTGAAAGGTACAACGAATATTCAAATATACGGGCAAATGGAGGGTGCAAGCGGTGCCGAGTCTTTGGAAGTAACCTTAAAGAAAGACTCTATTAGCGCCGATTTAGACGTTTTATTTGCCGAACCTAATAAGGTTCGTGATCTCAAAATACAGCCGAATAATAACGGCTTAGCTGCTTCATTATTTGCGGTAAAAACCGGAAGCAAAGACGGTGAATACCGGATAACCGCAAAACAAGGTACGCACGCTAAGACGGTTAAACTTATTATAGACAACACGCCTCCCAAGGTTGAGTCAAGAGTGCCGTTTTATGATCCGGCTTCGTCCACCGAAGTTTATAAATTTAATTCTCTGCAAAAATTCTACGGTACCATTACCGATGGCAGCAGCGGCTCGGGCGTTAAAAGCATAACCGCTAAGATTGACGGGGCTGATCACGAACTCATACGTACAGGCGGCGCATGGGAATCAAAAGAAGTTCCTTCTATTAAAGAAGGAAATCATATGTTGGTACTTAACTATGAGGATAATCTTGGAAATAAAGGCACCCAGCTTGAAATTCCGTTTGTATATGATAAGGCAGACCCCAAAATTAGCGATGTAAACATAGGGGCCAATACTATTGATAACGGCGGAAAAATCAACGTTAAATCTAATAGTATAACAATTAAAGGTATCGTTACGGAAACGAATGGGCTGGAATACATACAGGCAAAGGATGGCACTAATACCAAGAAAGCGACTCTTGTGGGTCAACTTGCACCAGATGGAAAAAATAATTTTTCATTTGACTTTACCGATCTTGTAGAAGGGGAGCATCCCTTTGAAGTTGAGGCTAAAGACAAGGCAGGAAAAAATAGTGAGAGGTTTGCATTTAAGGTTTTTGTTGATACAAAAGCACCTAAACGTATGGATATCAAAACGGATGATGCTAACGGGGAAATAAATGGAACTGATTTATTAGCAACAAGCAGCACGGTAAAGATAAGCGGCAAGGTAAAAGATGACGCCCCTTCAAGCGGTATCGATGTTGTTCAATATGTTTTAACAGATACCACTCCTGACTGGACAAAGGCAAGTTCTTTCAGTCTGAAGGGAATTAGCGCTGAGCTCGACTTTGAAGGCTATGTACAGCTTGAAAAGGGCAAAAAGCTCCACATTAGAGCCTTAGACAAGGCAAAAAATCCTTCGGAGCTACAAAGTTATACTGTAACACTTGATACGGAGCCGCCGAAGGTTACGCGGCTGGAAGTTGCTGCAGTAACCAGCGCTCAGCATACACAGGTTATTCCCGCCACAGCGACAGAACCGTATTACGGAAAGGGTAAGCTGCAAGTAAATCTTACCGTCTCTGATGACACGGGGGTACAGTCTGTAATGCCCATCATAAAGAAAGACGGGATAGCCTTGTCAGAGGCTGATTCCAAGGGCTTTTTTGCTAACTTTGATACTGATTTCAAGAAGGCAGTCGACGCAAACAGTAAAGAGCCGGCCATTCAGCTGACTATAAAAGATGGTACGCAAGACGGCACCTATGAGATAGGCTTTAAGATAGAGGACAAAGCAAAGCCGAAACCGTGGGAAAAAAGTGAAACCATTACCTTAGTAATAGACAACAAGGAGCCTGTGCTTACACCTATTGTTCCGGTTGAAGGGCAACCGTTTTCTAACCAGAAGGTTGCTTTTAACGGTACTATTTCCGACATAGGTTCCGGAGTAGAAGAGGATAGCTTTACATATGAAGTCAAAGACTCAAACGGAGTAGTTGTGTCTGCAACGCCAATTACGATAACCGGCTCATCATGGAAAATAGATGGTGTTAACTTAGGAACGAAAGAAGGCGAAAAGACAATAACCTTTAAAGCAAAGGATAAGCTTGGAAATCCCACTGAAGAGACAAAAACGGTATATTATGATAAAGCTAATCCTACACTTACCGAGGTGAAGGTAAATAATCAACAGGGAAACCTTGTGTACGTTAAGAAGGACGTTTCAACACCTCAAGCAGAAACAAAGGTAGTAATTACCGGACAGGCAACTGATACAAATAAGATGCAAAAGGTTGCGGTTTTTGAAGGTGCGGAAGAAAAAGGAACTACTGCGTGTGATGTGGACGGAGACTGGTCTATTGAGCTTGCGGTACCGGGCACACTTGCGGAAGGTATCCATAACCTTACGATAAAAGCAATTGATATCGCGGGTAAAGAAACCATCGCAAAAAAAACGGTTGTTGTGGATACAACGGCGCCTAAGTTAGACATTACAACACTTGGCGACAAAACTATATTAAGCAATGACTTCTCAGCCTTTAGCAGTAAGTGGATAGGTATTAAACCGATAACGGTAGCAGGTTCCGCTCAGGATACCGGTACAGATCCCGCCGGCATAGATCGTGTGGAATACGCGTTTAAAAAAGGGACTGCGAATATTCCCAACGATGCGTGGAGACTTTTGAACCTTACTTCTACTGCTAATAATGCGTACAGCTTTAACGAAGAGTTCGCAATTCCGTCCGATGCTGTAGCGCTGCATTTTAGGTGTATTGACAAGGCGGGAAACGTAACAGAGCTGACACCGATCGCATTGCAAATTGATTCAACTCCACCTCAGCTGGAAGTTACGGAAATAGACGGAAAAGCCGGGTATAAAACCGCTGTAACAGTGAGCAAAAAAGATATTAGTATCAAAGGCGCGGTAACTGATCTTAATGCAGCGAATCAAAAAGAATCCGGTGTTGCAAAAGTAGTATGGACATTGGATGGCAGTGCTGAGAAAGAGCGTACTGTATCCCAGAGTGGTGAATGGGCGGTTTCCATCCCTGCGGCTGAAATGAAAGCCGGTATGCTTACGATTACGGCTATTGATACGGTAGGTAATATCTCCGCACCGAAAAACATTGTGTTCTTACTGGACGAAGACGCTCCTACTGCAAAGATTATCAATTTTGATGCGAACAGTACGCAAACCGGCTCTATCACGGTTAAAGGCTTAGTGGAAGATATCGGTAATGCCGGTGTGGATAGTTCCGCAACCGCATGGAAAATCGTAAAGCGTAATGATCCAGACCCTGAAGAAGATAAAGCAAATTGGCCGGAAAAAGATGACCTGAAAGGTTGGAAAAAGGTTGATAAGCCTACTGTGGGGAACTGGGAAATAACAACACTCGATTTGAGTAGATACATTACCGCAGACGGCACCACAGCCAATCAATATAAAAGCGAGTATGCTGTGCAGCGGGGTGCTGACATCTTGTTTGATTTGCCGCTCTATGTTTTTGTAAAAGACTCTGTCGGAAACGCAAAGGTTGTAAAACTGAACATCCTTGTTGATCCTGCGGGCGATATACCGGTAGTAAAAATCTTATATCCTCAGAAAAACGGCGATACGGTAGGCGGTTTAATAAAAATATACGGAACCGCAGCGGTTAACGATCCTGCTAAAGGCAGTGTTGAGAATGTGTATATTCAAATTACCAAGAACAAAGACGGAAATGGTAATCCTACATTTGATTCACCCTGTACATTTGGCGGCAAAGAATGGTGTACCCCCGGTACTACTCACGGTGTACAATTAACTGCGGATGAATTCAAGGCAGGTTCCGGTTTTTGGGCTCTTGATATCAATAGGGATAAAGAGTTTGAAGAAACCGGAAATAACACGCAGCAAACCATTTGGTTCAGACTGCGAGGCAAAAATACAACCAACAAATTCGGTGCATGGACAGAGCCGTTTAAACTGATAGTCGATAAGAATGCACCAAAAATAACTGCTGCAAAAGTTGCAACAGAAGGCAATATCGGCAGTGCGCCTACCGGCGACTTTGACAACCGATTCTATGTGCCCAATATGTGGATAAAAGGCGCTGACTTGTATCTTTGTGCGGACTTATCCCACACAGCGGGGATAAAGTCGGTAGAAGTATCGGGAACACTGAACTGCTTACAGAGCAATCGCCAGGACTTGAAAGACGATAAGATAGTCGGCGTTAATATTGCTGGAACGGGAAAACAATGGTTCTTTGAAAACCCGTCAGGTTCTAAAAACTATCAAATGAGAATTCCGCTTAAAACAACGGATAATCCCGGTTCAAATAATGAATTTAGCATTACGGTAAAAATCACCAGTAATGTAAGCACTTCGGGACAAGAATCAACGGCGGAGAGCACGTGGACTCTTAAATACGATAATGCTAAGCCGGCGGCGGTGTTTGGTGCAAAAATCAAAGCGTCACCGATGAAAATTTCGGGGGCTTCCTTTACCGATGCAAGCTTAATCGATTCTAAGATTGATACGAATAGCATGTATGTATTTGCAGCCGGCGAGGCACGTAAAATTACAGGCTTTAACGAGACTTCTGGCACGGTAACGCTTGAAAGCGCTCTTTCCGGTGAAAGTTCGGGGTATATAATCTATAGTCCTGCAGACTATACGTGGAACACAGGTGCAGGTCTCTGTACGGTGGAAGGTATCGCCGATGATGTTGGCGCCGGCGTAAAAACGGTAAAGGCAGCCCTTAAGATTAATGGCACGACAACGCCGGATAAAGTGCTGAACTTCCCCCAAGCGAACGGATTGACCTCTGACATAGGAACATTCGTAATATGGAAGGGTGAGGTTAATACAACGGGCATTCCTGACGGCCAAGGCATGCTTACATTTACCGTAACCGACGAGGCAGGGAATGAATCTACAAGCTCGGTAACGCTTAAGCTTAAAAATAATCCGTTGCAAATTAATAAGCTGGGTATTGGCACAGACCTGAACTATAGCGAAACAATCGGCGACGGTGAAGGCGAGTTCGCTTGGCAAAACATTAGTTACCTGCCCGATACTGATAGCGGTGTTGATCGGGTAACAAAGGATTGGAGCGGAACGGTAACTGCTAACCTTAGCTTTAAAAATCCGAATTCTCAGATAAAGGTTGAATCCTCGGGCGGCAATGGAACAATCAAGTACACGCTTAAATGCGGTACTGAGACAATCCACAGCTTAGCAGACCTGCCTACCGGCGGCATAATCCCATTAACTGCGAATGATTTTGCCAAAATCGGCCAAGGCAATAAAACATTAGTGCTTACCCTTTGGGATGCGGCTGCCGGTTTAACGCAAGGTACGGACACCTGGAAAGCCGAGGCAACAATAACTGTGAAAGTAGATACAACGGATCAATTTGCACCTACTGCAGGTATTAAGCCGCTCCATTGGACAAGCAAAACCGACAACAGCTTGTATAAGAACAGCGAGCTACAGGGGCATATCGAACTAAAAAATGGTACAAGCGGCAATGACAAGGTTTCGGGCAAAATCAGTATACGCGGAACCGCACAGGATAACCAAATTATAACGGAAATCTGGGCGGCTATTACCGATTTTGAATTTGCCGCCGGCATTCAAGTACCGGTCGAAGCTAAAAATGCGGATCGAGGTATAAAAATTGCCGAATATAGCAGAAAGACAAAAGAATGGATATACTGCTTTGATCAAAACAACAACAAATATGTCCGCTTTAAAGATGGTACGCTTCAATTCTTTGAAGCAAGCAATGCTTGGAAAGAATATACATGGGATAATGCGGAAAATAAATGGTACCTTGGGCCGGAGTCTGCAAAAACCTATTATGGACAGAAAGATGTTTCAAATACGGGGTGGTTCTTTGAAGTAACCAAAAGCACGTTTAGTCAAGACAGCGGACATGACATTGCATGGCAACTTGATTGGGATACCGCAAGAATTAAGAATATTGCGGGCAAAAACAAAACGGTAAAGCTCTTTGTCAAAGACAGTACAAATTACAGTTTGGAAAAGGCGATTACTGTTGATGTTGTGCCCTATATAACCAAGGTTACAACTGCTCTTTCTGCTATGAATCAATCGAAACCGTCCGAAAATGACAGGACTGCGCTCGGGCACTACCCTGTATGCAGTGATGAAACAATTACGGTAGAAGGGTTTAACCTTACGGATGCTGTTTACAAAATAGGCGGTACTAATCTCGGTGCAGGAGCTGCTATTCCTAACGGTGCAAAGATAGCTGTAGCAAGTGCAGCTGCTTCGGGTGACTTAACAGCCGTTGTAAATGGGGTTTCCTCAATCAACAACAGCAATAGTAATGCCGCCATATACAACCAAAAACCGAACGGGCTGAACAATAATACCTTAACCGATGACGTGTTTATTGATATTTGGCAGTTCAACCCAAAAGCGGTTTTGCCTTCAAACGGTACCGTTGAGGATGCGGTAATGAAAATTAATCCTAAAACCGGTATAATTGGTTTTGCCTTTGCAAACGGCTCTAACCTTTTCAGTATGCCAAGCGACTCTACCAGTTATACAAAATGGCAACAGAACTGGGATGACTACGGTGCTATCGGCCTTGCATATGATCCTCAAGGAGGTGCGCATGGGGTTGCCTCGGTGCGTGACACGAATTATGACAGTGAACAAGCAGGTCCATTTACTTATTTTCCTGCCAAGGATGTGGCTCCCGGCGGCAGTAGCGCTGGAGAAGGCTATAAGGGAACAGGAGGCTATAGGCTTGAAAGCCTTGGGACAACTATAGATAACATGAATAAGAAACGTATACAATCACCGAGTCTTGCTATAAGCAAGGAAGGAAGGTACCTTGCTTATTACGATATGCTAACCGACCAGATACGCTTTAGACATAAAAGTCAGTTGTTAACGACTAGTGTTTATAATAAGCCGACGGTAACACCGGTAGACCATTATAGTCTTATTGCAGGCGGCCGAACGGGTAACACTGCAGGCGAATTTGTATCAATTGCGGTAAAGTCTGGGGATACAGAAGCTGACGATGTGGTAGTTGCCGTATGGTACACGGGCAGCTCTCTAATGTATGCCTATAAAACAAATCCTGCAAATGACACCGATGCGGATCAGACTGGCAGCAGGGACGGGTACTGGTCTAAACCGAAAAAGGTGTTTGAAAATCTCTCCAGTGTCGGTGAATACTGCCAAATAGCGGTTGACAAAAATGGTGGTATTCACATTGCCGCCTCTGATGTTGGTAATACCGCATTGGTATACGCTTATATGTCTGACTATAAGGGTGTCGATCTTAAAACATGTACGATTGATTCGTACGGTATTATCGGAACGCATATTACCCTTGATGTGGCTTTATCGGAAAAAGGAAAGCCCATACCCTATATCGGTTATTTCTCAAATTCGGCGGGAAAACCGAAGCTCGCGTATCTTGTTGAACCCAATGACCCGGCTGAATTTGAACAAACAGCGGCGGGTGCCGTTTCTGACAAAATGACCGGCAAATGGGAAATTACACTCGTACCCACGCAGCAGCGCGTACGGGAAGGTCGTGTTAATGCCGGTGTATGGAAAGCTGCAGGTGTTATAACAAAATCAACAAAGGGGACAACTACCCCACAGACCGGGTCAACGTCTGATACGGGGAACGTTTACGGCAACGAAACAGCAAATCCTGTATTAGGATATCTCATCCGACAAAACTGGGCTGTAGAAACCGCCCAAAAGAAATAAGGCTCAAAATGTATAGCTGAAATGCAGGGCATTCCCCGCACGGGGAATGCCCTTTTTTTAACCGCCCTGTCCTGCGTGCAATTGTCGGAGGGCGGGGTTGGCGTGCGGAGCTGTGGGAGTTTGCTTGGCGTTAGCGAGCTGTCGGTATTCCTATGGCAAACTTACCCACCGTTAAAACTCAGCACGGGCACGGACGCCCGTGGTTCCAAACAGAAGCGATGTTTTAAAGCAAGACTATTTGCAAAGCTTTAAAACTCGCAGGTTTCATTTTGCCATGGACGGCAAAATTATGCCGTGCAGTGGTTCCACGCAGCAGCGATGTTTTAAAAGCACAAATTTTTTCCAAGTGCTCTTAAAACTCGTGGTTTAGTTTTTGCCATCGACGTCAAAATCAGCACAGCCACGGACGGCGGTGGTTCCAAACAGAAATGAGTTTGAAAACTACCACAGCGTACTCGGAGTTTTCAAACTCATAGGTTTCATTTTGCCACGGACGGCAAAACTCAGAACCGCCATGGACGGCGGTGGTTCCAAACAGAAATGAGTTTGAAAACTACCACAGCGTACTCGGAGTTTTCAAACTCATAGGTTTCATTTTGCCACGGACGGCAAAACTCAGAACCGCCATGGACGGCGGTGGTTCCAAACAGAAATGAGTTTGAAAACTACCACAGCGTACTCGGAGTTTTCAAACTCATAGGTTTCATTTTGCCACGGACGGCAAAATGAAACCGTTGTGTCGGACTCTTTTTTATAAAATTGTTTACGATTTGTATAAAATATCGAAAAACGGGTTAAGTGATTAAAAAACGCTATATTAATTTACTTACCTTACTGCATCTTTTGTAAAAATATAAGGAACTGTCTGGCAGCAGTTTTTAAAGGCTTTCCGTAGATTCTTTTGTAACGTTTTTCGGTCTCTGTTTAAGAAACGAAAGCTTTGTCTCCGAAATAATAATTGCCAAAACGATGAGCGTGCCTCCAATAAAAAGGGCAACTGTCGGTTTTTCGCTCGTAAAAATAATAGAAATAATAAGTGCAAAAAGGGATTCCAGCGAATAAATAAGCGAAGCGGTGGTAGCCGGCGTATTTTTTTGTCCGTGGAATTGCATCGGAATTGCAACTGCTGTACAAAGCACCACAAGATGGAATATTGCAAACAACGACTGCGTATTCCAAACAGTTTGAGAATTATCTTCAAACAGAACAGTAATAACAAGGGCAAGCAGACCGGCAAAAAAGAATTGTACAATGGTAAGCAAAATCGCATCAAGGTTGCGCACAATCCGCTCAATTACTACCAGTTGAATCGAAAAAGTAACGCTGGTAAGCAGGGCAAAAACATCGCCGAGGTTTGCCGCAGCGCCGCTTTCTTGGATAAGTGCAGGCAGGGAAATTGAGCCGATTCCGATAATGCAGATAAAGGCAGCGCTGATGTTATACCCATCGAGGGGCGTTTTGTTCATAAAACGGCTGATAAAGGGCACCAGCACACAATAACCCGCAACTAAAAAAGCACTTCTGCCGGGCAGTCCGCCAAAAGTCAGTATGCCGATTGTTTGCAATGAATAACAGATAAAAGCAATCGCCCCGAGTATTCCTCCGGAGATAATATAGCGCATGTTGACGGCTTTCAATCTCTTATAAAAAATAATGCAAAGCAGCACAAACGAAAGCCCGAATCTGAGCGCAAGCAGAAAATTCGGTTTAAAAAATGCGGCCGAGTTGCCAAGCACGGTAAAAGAGCTTCCCCAAATAAGAGTAACAAGCAAAAGTTCCACTCGGGATTTAATTTCCTGTTTTGAAAAAGACTGCATAGCGCAGACTATACAAAAAAAACGAAAATTATAAAAGCGGGTACCGGTGCGGCGCACAACAAGAGCATGAACAAAGGGCGCCTGTCCTTTTACCCTCGCTTTTAATACAAACCAAGACAATTTTATAAAAAGAGCCCGACACGGCGCAAGGGCGAGCAATTTACCATAGGAATGCTTAAATCCACAAGCCCCTGCCAACGATCTGATTAACCCAAGGCTTACGCGAGGTACAAGGGGCGGCAGCCCCTTGTACCTCGCGTTTAAGTGCCGATCCCAAGCGATGTTTAAAATCGGAAATTCTCATTTTTAGATTTCGATTTTCAACTCGTCGACTTAGTTTATCACAAATATAAAAAACGAAGTCATGGACTCCGCTATCGCTTCGCTTTTTTTTACGCTATTTTAAGCGCGCAAAAAGGATTTGGCTTCGTCCGCCTAATGCAAAGCTTTATTACCACAACAGCTCTCCCCTATCCACATTGTCTTTTTCACGTATCTTCATATAGATCCTTTTCATAACAATTCATGTAAAGGTTCTTGAGCTTGCCGCTATTCATTCGCTGCTTAAATTCTTGCTTGAATTTTTCAGTATGAACATTTATACTGCAAGAGTGCGTAAGCATTTTATTTTTATTTTTTTACTTTTCTCTTATACTTGTTTTGCGGATTTAGATATTTCGAATTCTTCCTTTTATGATTATGATAATGCACAACTTTCCTTGCGGGCAATTCAGCTCGCGTATCCCGAATTGGAAGCTCATGTGGTATACGATCCGCAGGCAAAGGATTGGTGCTTGCAAACAAAAAAGGAAACACTGTACTGGGCACACGGAAGAATGTTGTCGAAAAATGAAAAAGATCGATGGAACGAGTGGCGAGCGCTTATCGATTATTTTTATCCTGACACTCCTTTTGATCCGCAGTATTTAATAAAAGAAGAACTTGAGCGTTTAAAGCCCCGGAATCTTGCGCCTTCCCGAGCCAAGATGAAAACATATAATAATGCTTTTTTTAAGCTTTTATACGGGAATTATACAAAGTCGGACATATTGAAAAAACTTACCCGCCGTTACACTTTTTTGGGAAAACCGATATTTATACACAAACATATTGCCGGCAAGTTAACTGCCGTTGAAAATAAAATCTTTGCAAAAGCTCACCGCTCTCCTGAAGTGCGTCAGTTTGTTAAAAATGTTTTGAGAGCTGACGGGTTTAGCTGGCGAAGTATTCGCGATTCTGAACAGCGCAGCAATCACAGCTGGGGAATTGCACTGGATATCCTCCCAAAAGATTGGAAAAAATATAATGTATACTGGCTCTGGGCTGCACATAAAAAAGAAATGTGGATGAAAATTCCTCCTAAAAACCGCTGGAGCCCGCCTCAAGAAATTATCGATATTTTTGAAAGTGAGGGGTTTATTTGGGGCGGTAAGTGGATGCTTTGGGATACCATGCATTTTGAATATCGCCCCGAGCTTATCATATTACAAAAACTCCTTTCCGAGAATAAAGAGTATCGGTATCATGAGGAAAACATCCGTATTTCTTCTGAGGATTTTCCGCCCGATTATTTTTTACCGGAGGTTGTTTTTGCAGAAAAAAATATACTGAAAAAAAACCACCCGGTGTCTAAAAGCGAATTATTTTCTGACGCGGTAAAAAATACGCTTGCACAACAACAAACGTTATCTGCCGTATTGAACGTATCTTTTAAAAAATATATTTTTATTCCCGTGCAAGAACCGAAAAATATACAAACCGCAGTTTTTGCACTCATTAATCGACAAACAAGTCAATTTGCAAAAAACAAAAAAGCGATGCAGCATAAAAGAGAAAACATGCTGACAGATTTTAAAACTGCATATATTTCGGTTCTGCAAATTCTTGAAAACCACAAAAAGGCGACTGCAATGCTCCTCCCCGCATTGGTCCAGGATAATAGAAAACTGCAAGCTCGATCCGAACTCTATATGCAGGCAATTAAAAACGCCTCAATTGAAGCAAAAAAAATCCGCGCAAAACACCGAATAACTTCAAAAGAAGAGTCTGTAAAAGAAGCCCTCCTTTTTGCGACTACCATGGAAAAAAGGCAAAAAGATAGTATACATTCACTCGGCATTATATCGCCGGTAAATATTTTTCCTGAACACTTCGGCATATTCGGCAGTTTGAAAAACGCTCTTGTTTTTGCCAAATCCTATGATTTAAAACAAACAACTGCCGAAAATTTTATAAACCCAATTATCTTATCCCGCTAATTGCGCGGATACAATGCGGATAACCAACTTGGAGTATTAGCATGATTTCTATCACAGAGATGAGTTTTTTATATTTTATCCTCGGCAGCTTATCGGCAGCTTTTTTAATCTTTTTTATAGGCTTGAGCATGGGTAAACTTACCGCAAGAAAAGAAATGCAACGACTTTTAAAAGAAGCCCGTGAAGATGCGGTAAAACGCTCTCGGGCTGTACTCGGCGGGCAATTTTCAGAACAGATTGCGCCCTTTTTACCCGGCTTCCCCGCAGACCCTACGGAAATTCGTTTTATTGGAAAGCCCATAGATTTTATCGCTTTTGTCGGCAACTCCATGGAAGATATTTCAGAAGTGCTTTTCATTGAAGTAAAATCAGGAAAATCGGAGTTAAGCAAAACGGAAAAATCTCTTAAACGAGCTATTGAAAGCGGTTTTGTTCGCTGGGTTGAGTATCGAGTACCGCCGTATTAAATTAGTTGTGCTTTGTAAACAATTCCGGTGTGTCGAACTCTTTTTAAAATGTACTTAATTATTTTTTAAATCTGCAATCAGGGCAACCTAAGATATGAATGTGTTTGCTTTCGTCCTTACGCTCAAAAAGCCGCGCAATCAGGTAAGATTCTCCACCGAGCTTTTTATGGCAAACAGGGCAAGATCGTTCAACATTAGATTCAGTATGCGGATAGCAGTGCGGACAGCCGTAAATATAGCAAAGTTTATCGTCCGAATCGGAATACACTGCAGACTGCACACGTTCGTTCTTTTTTAACTTTTTTCCGCAAACAGGGCAAAACCCTGGATCGCCGGCTTTTCCATATTCAGGTATTTTTTCCTGCCCCGCTTTTTTAGTGAACATGCTGAAAACAGCGTAACCGATCACTAATAAAAAAATACCAACAAATGTTAATATAAGCCAAGAAAACGGAGATGTAATCATATGTGGTAGTATATACTTTTTTTCGTTTTATTGCAAAGCCTTTCAAATACAAAGAACCGGAGTTTATGCATAAAAATTTTTACCTCTTTATTGTGTGAGAGACATCGGTGAAAATAATTTACACAACAAAAAGCATACCACATTGCTTCCAAGACGAGTTCTTAGTTCGAGGGCGAAGCTTTACAATTTTTCTATACTTCGCCTCCGAGTTTTGCCTGGTTACGCCGGAGTATCAGGCAAAACATCGTTCGGAATTGAACAACGGTGAGTAACTTACCATAGTAATGCTGAATCTACACGCCACTTATGGTTAATGTTCATAAGTAATTTCATTCCTCCAGTTTAATGTAATACGTCAATAATTTCACCTCGGTAAAATATAGGGGTGAAATATTCATTGAAAACTTATAGGGGTGAAATTATCACAGATTAAAGACATTTTATAAAAAAGAGCTTGACACAACGGGTTGGTTTTGCCATCCATGTCAAAAACTAACCTGGCTGCGTGGAACCACCGCCATCCGTAGCGGTTCTGAGTTTGACAACGGTGAGCAATTTACCATAGTGATGCTGAAGCTGCAAGTTAATTATGATTAACACTCAAAGTAGTATAACAGCAGCTTAATTATACAAAACGCTGCACGAGTTGAGACATCGAAAGGGCGTTGTTGCAGGGTGTTTTTCAGATTTGTTTTTTCGGGTGTTTTAAAATTACCCATGTTGTTCCGCTGCCGCCGTCTTTGCTTTTAGGATGTGTGCATTCGCCGGCAAGAGGGCTGCCTTCCAAATAGTTTTTAACAAATTTTTTAAGGATTGCTTCTCCTTCGGAGTGGTTTCCCTTTCCGTGAATAATTGCAATTTTGCGGAGGCGTTGTGCTGCGGCGGCGGAAAAAAAATTATTTAAGGCAATCTCCGCTTCATCCGTTGTTAAGCCGTGTAAATCGATTTCGGCATCAGGGCGCATTGCACGTATTTTTTTCCGTTGCTCTGCAAGGCTTTCGCTTTGTTTTTCCGCAAGCGCTTGTGCATCTTTGTCGATAATTCCATAGCGTCTTAACGCAAGCTCCATCGGATGTATTTGCTGACGGTTTTGTTCATTCATCAATTTTTCTATAGCACTTGCCGGGTGTTTTTTAGTTGAATCGGTTTGTTTTTTTTGTGCGGAAATTTCCGTGTGCATATCCCATTGCTTGAGAATTTCAGCAAAGCCTGTGGAGTTTTGAAGCGCTTCGTCAAAGCTTGGTATCTTATTTTTCTTAGCCATGAGACCCTCTATTTGTTATGGTAAAAAAGCAGAAAATCTTTTTGAATCCAGCCGTAGGTGTTGTTAATTGTTTTGACATAATACCAAAGTCCCGCCTTTTTTTCAATGATAAGTGTTTCTCCTTCCATTGGTTCTGCAATGACAGAAGCAGATGTTTCGGGAACTGTATAAATAAGCGGATTTTGGTTTTCTATTGAGCGGCAAAGAGCGGTTTCTTTAAAGATTGAAGCGCGAGAAAGGATGTGAAAACTTATGAGTACAAAAAAGATACTAAAAAAAACAAACAAGACCAAGAATACGCGTTTTTGGTTTTTCATTTTTACAAGGTGGAATATAATTGCCGCAATAAAAAGAATCACAAATGCCGAGAAAAAGAGTGTTAGTTTTGGAAGCGAATGGACGGGGAAGCTTTTTTCAATTCCGAGTTTAGCTTCAATTTCTTTTTGTTGTTTTTGAAGCGTATAGGTGAAAAAAGAATTTCGCTGTTGTTTTCTCAGCTGTGAAAGTTTTTTTATAAGCGGCGCAGTATCCGCCTGTGCTCTTTTTTTGGGTAAAGGCTCTTGTGCTGGTTTTATAAAAGCGCTCTCCGTAAAGCTCTCGTGTGTAGCGGATGCCTCTTGTGTAAATTTTGCATTGGGGTGTACCTGAATTGTTTGCGGTTGTGTTTTTATTTCCATACCGTCTGAAAGCATAATTGTTGCAAAGGGAAGACTTATTTCTCCGGAAGTGATTGGCGTCCATGTAAATTCAGCAGCGATATACAGGTATTCATTTTTTTCTTTTGAAATAAATTCATCGTTTTTTGAGACTACCGCATTTTCCGGTGCGGGACAATACACGGATTTAATACGTACTCCTTTTTTTGCGCTTTCCGCATTATTAAATTCTCCGCAAAGAAAAAGGGGATATGTTTTGCCCTGTATAATTTTTTCTGTATTGCTGTGTGTGCTGTTTTCCGCCTCGATTATCCATGTGAATTGGGTTTGCGTCGAAAGAGGCGGTGCGGTTACTGTTAAAGAAAAGGGATCTGAAACTTTAAATTGTTTAGTTTTTGATTTTATAAAAACGGGGCCGATTGTAAATTCTCCCGCAGAATGAAAAACATAGGTATAGGTAATTTCTTTGCCTTTAGCGCCGGTCATACTGTCAACCGCAATTCGCTCTGCACTTTTCGGAAGGTTTTCAATGAGAAAATCCGAGTCGGCATCTATTTTGTAAATAGTAAATTGCTTACTTATGCGTATGCCGATTTTAAACGGCGCTCCTTTTTGGATAGTATTTGTTAGTAAAAACAATGCGTAAGCTTCATCAGGAAAAAGGATAGTAAGCGGAAAGAACAAAAGCAGTCCTAAAAAAATTAATAATCGTTTGCGTGCGGTTTGTATTCTTGTTGATTTTTCTTTTTCCATTCCTCTTCCTCCTTTTCGCGTATAATAGTTAATATGATATTTTCTTCAGCATTGATTTTTGTTTCGATGGAAAGAGACCGTGTTGTTTCTTTTTCCGTAATTGTTTCGTTTTGCTCGGCTGCACGTTTACTGATTTCATAATTTATTTTTGAATCACTTGCAAAGGGTTCCAACTCTAAACATTGTTTAAAAAATGAGACTGCTTGTTGATAATGCTTTTTCCGGTATGCAATAATACCCGATTGATACAGAATTGCTGCTTGCAGTTTTTTGTCTTCCGGATCGCTAATTTTTTTTAATCGATCGTTCGCTGCATCGATTTCATCTTGCATAAGATAAGTTGATGCAAGAGCGAAATTTGCATAATCGGCGGAATCCTTACTTTTTATTTGTGCAGCTTTTTCATGTGCGTCAAGAAATTTTTTAACCGCCTTGTCCCAGTTTTTATTTTTCCATGATAGATATCCGAAAATCATAGTATTTTTTATTTCAAAGGTTTCTGTGCAGGAAAGAAAAAACAGAGAACAAAACAGTACTAAAAAAATCGGTTTTATTTTTTGCATATGGAGCCTTCTATAAATAGAGCGATACAAAATAAAACTATCGCTATTGTTATAAATTCAAAAACTCTGCGTACAGGTTTTTGAATATATGTAAATTTATCCATCGCTAAATCGGTTTTATTAATTGCTTCAAGAATTACCCATGCGGAACCGCTTACACTCGCAGAGGTATACATACTATTATTTGCGGCAACTTTTACAGCCTCTTGTAAAACAGTTTCATTCAAAGAAGAGCGATGCAGGGCGGCTTCTCCTTTTTCATTGACAATTGAAACATCCCCGCCTTCTATTGTTCCAAATCCGACGATGATAAGCTGTATGCCGTGCCTTTGTATTTCTTTTGCAGCTTCTAAAATATTTCCCTCGCTTTGTTCTCCATCGGTGCAAAGAATAATAGTTTTTGCGGTTGCTCTGTTTTTCGGAAAAACCGCAGCTGCCTTTAAGAGTGCTTTTTGTAAATTTGTTCCGCTTGCCGTGTAAGAAGAAGGAGAAAGACTTTCAATTGCTTTAAGCAAAACTTCGTGCTCAAAAGTGAGCGGCACGGATAAAACCGAATCTCCCTTTACCGCCAATAAAGCACAGGATGCGTTTGAAAGTTTTACGGTGAGGAATTCGCAAAATCCTTTTGCAAGATTAAGTCGAGACGGTTTAACATCTTTTAAGGTCATGCTCTTAGAAATGTCAACAGCAAAAACCACTGATACGCCCTGCCTCCGAACTGATTTTATTTTTGATCCCCATAAGGGACCTGCTGCCGCCAATACAATAAAAATCCATGCAAAGGCAAAAAGGATGTTTCGTATGATTAAAAAGGGTAGAATGCTTTTTTTATGTTGTGCAAAAGAATAGGCGGCATTAATGCGAAAAAGTTTTTTTAAAGAAAAAAACACTGCGGGAATAACGAGTACAAGCAATAACAAGAGTCGGGATTTTTCAAAATAAATCATAGGTACGCCTTCATCAGTATTCTTCGTATTATCCAAACAAGGATAAAAGAAAAAACCGCAAACAGAATAAGCGGTTGCCATAACGGAACTTCTTTCACTTCGCTAAACCGCGCGGGAGTCGGAGAAATATTTTGAGAAATGTTTTTGAATATTTCCTGTAAAGAGGCAAAAGACTTTGCCGAAACATAGATGCCGTTTCCGCGGTGTGCAAGTTCTCTCAACTCTCTTTCATTGAAGATTGTTTGTAATGTTCCTTCTCGCTTTTCGCCGGTTGAAGGATCAACATATTCAAGATTTGCATAGCCGTCTTTGCCTATCCCGATAATATAAAATCCGATTTTTTTGCTTTTAATAAGCTCTGCTGCAAGATTAGGATGAATTTCACCGGTGTTGCTTTCTCCATCGGTGAGCAAAATAATCGATTGTGTTTGGACTGTGTTTTTTGCAAAATGAGCTGCGGCAACAGCGAGTCCCATACCTAAGGCGGTACCTTCTCCAAGCTCGCCTATTTGCAAACTGTTCAATCGTGCAAAAAACTGTTCATGCTGAATGGTCGGCGGAATAACTAAAGCCGCCGTGCTCGCAAGTGCGGTAAGCCCGAATGCATCGGCAGGATAGGTTTGCACAAAGTCGGTAATAATATCTTTCGCTGCCTGAATTCTTGTTTTTTCGTTTATGTCTTTTGCCGCCATTGAAGGACTGATATCAATGACAAACATGATTGAGTTTGCCGTTTCCGTATATACATATTCTGTTTTTAATTTAACCGGTTCCGAGGCGGCAACAATCAAAGCAATAAGCGATAAGAACACAAGAGACTTTGAAAGGAAGGAAAGGCCTCTCATCTGTGAAGACGTTTTAATTATTGTATCATTCCAGTTATGAAGGGTAAGAGAAAAAGAAAGCGGTTGAATAATAGCATGTTTTCGTAAAAAATAAAAAAGAGGAAAAATACAAAACAACACTAACGCGGCAGGGCGCAAAAAACTAATCATGCGGCAACGTCCTTTGTTCCAACTCTGTTTCTAATGTCAGTATCAACGGATCCGCTGCATCAATTAATTCTTTTTGCAGCCTCAAATGCTCTACTCCCTTATTATTCCCATACCTTCCCAGCTCAAGCTTTTGAAGCATTTGTGCTATCTGCGCCCCCGCTTCGGAATTTTTTTTTGCATTCTTTTTAACGGCGTAATTAACCTCCGGGTATGTAAGAGCGCTAAAAGAAGCGAGTTTTTCTTTATTTATAAAAGCGCTTGAAAAAATATATACTCTAAGAGCTCTTTCAAAATTTTTATACCATGTTTTAATCTGCACTTCATTTAAATGCTGTCTTGCTCCAAGCTCTCTTTTCAATTTTTTAATTTGTTTTTTAAATTTTCTGACTCTTCTTTTTGCCGGAAGTTTTTGCAGGAAAAAATACAGATACTTTTTTAATAAAAATATGATAAGCAGCAAAATAAAAACAAAGACAATCCCCGCTGCGATAATCCCGTACATAAAATAAGCGGTACGTGATGATAAAAGAGGAGCCCTTGCTTCTTGCAAAGTATTAGTCTGCGTTTTTTCCAGTATTGATGATACGGTAATATCCGGAATTTTAATTCCAATACCTTTTGATGCAAGATCCGGAAAATGTATGAGTCCGGAATCCCAAGGGATAAAATGAATCGAAAGATGCGGCTGGTTATTTCTTTCAATAATCATAATCTGAGAAATAGTAATCGCCGGTGTTTGAATCGGACTTACAAGCAAGGCTTCTTCGATATGAAAATTTTTCAAAGAAGATATATCGGATTTTGAAAGCGGAATAATTAACTCCGCCGGATCCCCGACAAAAATTTCCTGTGGAATTAAAAGCGCTTTGCTCATATATATCGTTCCGTATATTTTTTTTGCGCGTGCGTCTTAGATCTTTGTGAAAAAAACGAATAGAGTATTTTAAAACTATCTTGTTCGATTGGAAACAAAAGCGGCGCTGCCCCTGCGCGGAAACAAAGAGCCTTCCAACGATGTATCTCTTCAGTGTACAAACGCTTTCGCTCTTGCATAAACTGCTTTGAGCTTGTGGGCAGCGAAAGCCGTATACCCGTTTCAGGGTCGGTAAAAGGAATGAACCCTCCTTCGGGGATTTTTTTATCCGACGGGCTTATCAATCGAACGGCAATCAGATCATGAGTTTTTCCTAAAAAAATAAATTCGCGCTCAAAGCCCTCTACCTTAAAGTCGGAAATAACAATAACCATTGACCGTGTATGTAAAACCTTTGCGCTTGTTTGAAGTGCTTCGGCAAGTGCTGTTCCGGGCGATCCCGGTTGATTAGCAAATACATCGCACTCTTTTAAAAAACACAGCACCGCATTTTTTCCCGCCCGCGGCTCAAAATATTTTCCAATCTTTCCATCGAAAATTAAACCGCCAAAAGGAGTTGCGGTATGCAGCGCCGCAAATGAAAGCAACCCCGCCGCCTCTAACGCTTTTGATTTTGCACTTACACAGTCAAAACAGGATTCCATTGAAAAAGACAAATCGACAATGATGAAAATTTGCAGCTCTCGCTCTTCCTTATACAATCGCACATACGTTTTACCGCTGCGCGCCGTAAGATTCCTGTCGATACTGCGAATATCATCACCGATTTGATACTTACGCACCGAATCAAATTCAATCCCCTGCCCGCGGAAACAGGAATTAAACGTCCCCGTTCGCATTCCCTCCGCAAGATAAAGCGCTGAAAACTGTAACTTTTTTGCCTTTTCAATAATAGAATCCGAATTCATACCGCTGATTGTATAAACATTTCCCATCTTTTTCAACATGCCCTGCCCGCACAACAAAAGCATGAAAAATCTTTTAAACCTTGAGTGTGGTTATTTGTTTGATATTTCGATTAGATTTTAACTCACTCAATACAAATCGTAAACAATTTTATAAAAAAGAGCCCGACACAACGGTTTCATTTTGCCATCCGTGGCAAAATGAAACCTACGAGTTTTAAAGCTTTGTAAACTGCCTTGCTTTAAAACATCGTTTCTGTTTGGAACCACCGCCGTCCGTGGCGGTTCTGAGTTTTGCCGTCCATGTCAAAACCAAACCTGCGAGTTTTAAAGCTTTGCAAACAGCCATGCTTTAAAACACCGTTTCTGCATGGAACTACGGGCATCCGTGACGGTTCTGATTTTGCCATCCGAGCTCACTTTGATTAAGATAATAGCAAGTTAATTACAAAACGTTCCATTAGTTTTGCAAAACACAGGGAAATAAAAAATCGGTGTTACTATTTGGGAATAATTTTGCCTCTTACCTCCGAGGTGCGTAAATGGCAACAAAGTTGTTCTGAAATTTGCATTCTTCTGCTGCCGGAGTGAGTTTACAGCCCGCTTAATGCGAAGCATAAACGCGCCCTGCGCATGCACAATGTAAATGCCTAACGAAATAAGCTGTTCTTCCATGTACAAACCGTTTCTTGTTTTTTAATTGAATTGAGTCAAAAGCACCGATAAAAAATGGAGCGTAAAGAATATAAAACAAGTAGAAAGAGAAGAAAATTTTAACTAAAAAATACATGAAAGTGTAATTAAATACAAAAAAAAGCGAGTTGCTTTCGCAACTCGCTTTTTTTAAATCATAAAAAGATTAGAAAGAAACCTTGCAGCCGAGCTTGAAGCGGCCATTATGTTCTGTACCGGCACTTTTCTCGATAAAGCCTTCGTGCTTGTTCTTCACAACCTTACCCTGCTCCCAATCAGCAGTAAGTTCAAGTCTTTCAAGCGGGCTAAAGGTTAGACCGACATTATAGTAAACTCCAAACTTGGGCTCTGCGTGATTAGTTTCCCCATAGAAAGAAGCGTAAGGTTTGAGCCACATGGAATCGTTTATGTCGTATTTGTAATCAGCATAGACTTTCAAGCCTATAGGCACAGTCTTAGGAGATACCGGTTTAGAAAGAAGATGGTGTACGTATATCGCAGCACCTGCATTTAAATTTTCAACAAGGAAATTTGCCTTTTTTTTATCACCCTTTGTTTCAAATTTTGCATAGATACTCATATCAACTTTATCTTTATTTGACTTATAGAAAGTATTTTCGTTTCCAACATAAACACCTGCACCTACCCACTTATAGGTGGTATCAAAAAGCATGTCCCAAGCGAATTTTTTCTCGCCGTTTACAAATGGTTCGCCGTCAAAAGCGAGGACAAGACTTAGATCTTTTACAGGCTCTGACGTAATTTTTGTACCGAAAGAAACATTAAAATAATTACCTTTTTCTGTATTATTTTCCCAGTCTTTGTGAGAACAGAAAGTGGTATTTATATCAAAATTAAAACCGATATATTTCAGATCACCCGGTTTATATGCAACAGAGGTGTAAAAGCCCATTCCATATCTATTCTTTGTAGCGGGAGTATCTTTTTTTGTAAGGCCATCGACTTTTGCATAGTATTTACCCTTTTTAACTTCAAGATCTTTATCTGGCGACACTTTTTTGAAGTTACTTGTAATTTTAAAACGTTGATTATCAAGCATTATATAAGATGCTTTTTCTTCCGCTTCCTTTCCATATACAGGCTCTAATTCTACATAAGTTGAACCTTTCGCTAGAGTCGCTGGCCCCGTAATGAGGGCATATTGGGGACTTCCTTCATAGTCGGATTTCCCTTCGGTTTCCCAGTTACGGTTCGATCCAAATTTTACACCTGCATCAAGATCAAGACCGCTATTTCCGATATTGTCTTTTTTATACCCGAGAGTGGTACCTCCTGCTATATCAAAGCCCGGTTCAAATTTATAGCCGCTCTTGTCCCAATCGTCAGCCTTTAGAGGGTCCCATATCTGGGCATAGTTTACTTTAAAGCCCGGCTTCTTATAAATTTTTAAGTATGCGTCATAAAAGTACAAGGTACCTACAATTTCGTCTACTTTTCCGGTAAAAGCAAAATCTTTTTCCTTTTTTGACTTATTCTTACTTTGAATTCCAAGCTCTACATCCTTTATGATAACTTCCGCATATACGGGTGTATCTGCTTTAGAGGTAAAACTTTTCTTTTCAAAAAGCGGAAAGCTTACCTTCCATGAGGCTGAATTTTTAAAGCCGTGAGCAATTGAATCCTTCGTAACTTTACCTGCTCCAAGATCAATTCCCCATTCAAGCGTTGTGTCTCCCTTAATTGAGGCTTTAGCCCCTGAAGTAAGAGCATAAACTTCGGGCTCTTTTGCAGGCTCTGCGGCAGCCGCCTTCTGTGCAGGCTCTGCGGCAGCCGCCTTCTGTGCAGGTTCTGCGGCTTCCGCCTCTTGTGCAAACGCAATGCCTAAAGCAAACGCAAATATGCTAAAAGCAATAAGATATTTTTTCATTAAAATATCCTCCTTAATATAATTGTATTTGAAAGAAGTAACACTTCTTTTATTCAAACACCTCGTAAAAAGTCTACATGAAGTTATGGTGATTGTCAAGTTTTTTGTAACATTAAATGAAAAAACTTGTTTGTGTATGAAATTGTTTTTTTAGTTTAATATCAATCTATAAAATGTTTTATACAGTATTTTTAATAAAACAACCGAGTCTTTCTTAATTTTATCTCTTTTAAATTACTAAATTTATGATATACTATTGCTGACAGGAAGGAGGCTTACGTATGAAAATCCTAATGGTTACCAGTGAGGCGGTTCCCTTTGCAAAAACCGGAGGACTTGCCGATGCAGTTTCAGCTTTGGCGCTGGCATTACGCAAAAAAGGACATGATGTTCGCATTGTTATGCCTCGCTATTATAAAATTGACAGAAAAAAACTGAATGCGATCCCCGGTCCTTTAAGTATTCACATCGGGCATCAGGAATTTTGGACTGCGGTTTTTGAATCGGTTTTGCCTAATTCGGACGTTCCGATATATTTTATCGATCACGAACAAAGTTTTGGCAGGGACGGTATTTACGGCTCTTCCGCGGAACCGGATTTTTCCGATAATCCTATGCGGTTTTCAATTTTATCGCATGCGGCTTTTCAGGTTTGTCGAAAACAGCATTGGTATCCGGATATTATCCACGCTCATGATTGGGCAGCGGCACTTGCGCCGGTTTTACTGAAATTTAAAGCATCGCATACAGCGGAATTTTCAAAAACAGGATCCGTTTTTACCATTCATAATATCGGCTATCAAGGAATATACGGCAAAGATAAATACCCTGATACCGGACTAGACTGGAATTATTTTTATGCCGCCGGTTTTGAAGATTGGGATAGAATTAACTTTTTAAAAGCGGGAATTATTTCCGCCGATAAGCTTACCACCGTTTCGCCGACTTACGCAAAAGAAATACAGCGCTCCGAATACGGATTTAGAATGGACGGGATTCTTCGCTATCGATCGGAAGACTTAACCGGAATATTAAACGGTGTCGATACGGAAATCTGGAATCCGCAAAAAGATACGTATATTCCTTTTCAGTATTCTGCAAAAACATTAGAGAAAAAAGAGAAAAATAAAGCCGCCTTACAAGAACGGATGGGGTTACCGGTAGACCCTGATCAGCCTCTGTTCGGTATGATTACCCGCCTTGTCGATCAAAAAGGCATTTCAGAGCTTTTCGGCCCCGCATACGGATCCGCATATAGGATTTGCACCGACATCAAATTGCAAATGGTAGTACTCGGCTCCGGCGACCGCTGGTGCGAAAATGAGCTTTCAGCTCTTGCATCAAAGCTGCCGAACCTCAAAGTATATATCGGCTATGACGAAGCTTTAAGCCATTTAATAGAAGCGGGAAGCGACTTCTTCTTAATGCCTTCGCGGTATGAACCGTGCGGCTTAAATCAAATGTATTCTTTATTATATGGAACTTTGCCGATTGTACGAAACACCGGCGGGCTTGCCGACACGGTAGAAAACTACAACGAACGCACCGGCGAGGGCACCGGCTTTATGTTTAACTACGCAAGTCCGCAGAGTATTTACGACACGGTCGGCTGGGCTGCATACGCGTGGTTTAATAAAAAAGATCATATTCTTGCAATGAGAAAACGCGGTATGGCAAAAAAATTCGGCTGGAATATTTCCGCCGATAAATATATTGACGTGTATAAACGAACTTTAAAAGACAGAGGGTTTTGATTTTAGGGAGTAAAATACTTTGAGGTAAAACTTTAGATTCCCTTAAACGTGCTCATCCGCAATTTAGTGTGCGGAGAAACTTTCGGCACTGCTCTGTAAAGCCCGCTTTTCAGAGGGTCAGTAACAATAACCGACCCTCTGTAATTTACTAAACGATAAGCCGGTAAATAATCTAAGGTATCGTTTTTTGACATCTTTAATTAGTTTTTTTAATCCATTCAATATAAAGGAATTCGACACGGCGCAACGGTGGGCAGTTTACCATAGGGCGAAGTTTTGAAAATTTACTGTAACTTCGCCAACGAGTTTTAAAGCTTCAATTTTACAGTTTTATGTTGATGCTTTAAAACATCGTTTGGAATTTAGCAACGGTGAGTAAACTTACCATAGGAATGCTAAATCCGCACGCACCTGTCAATGCTCCGATTTGTATAATTAGGAAGTTAATTACAAAATGCTACACTAAGGTATCGAATAATTTATATGTTGTATAATGATATCGATAATTAATCGTATAAAAAAAACAATTTTTTTCAATTATCTTTATTAAGATTTTTACAAGCTGAAAATAAATGCGGCAGTAAAATATATTACAAACACCAGATTGCCCCATCCTCCACGCAAAATAATTCTATAGGGCTGCGGAAGTTTTTCCCATATAGATTGTAAAAAGTAGGTAGCAAGCGGTGTAAAAACAACGAACCATCTTGGATACAACGTTTTGCCAAACACGATAAGTACAGCAAGAGACAAAAGAAAAATACCCATAATCGATAATGCAATTTTTGCAAGAAAACTGATATTTTTTTCAACATAATCAAGTCCGCGCTTATCATCACACCGTCCGATGAGTCCAAAATAGGTAAAATGCGAATGATAAGCACCTCCAAGTATAATTCCAAAACAGGCAAGAAGGCTTATGACAAAACCGATTATTTTATATTCCTCTGCGGCGGTGAGCCATATATTAAAGAAACCTACACAATAAAAAAATGCAGCAATCGGACCTAATAGTCCGCCAATTCGCAATCTTTTTTCGGATATATTTTTCATTATCTCGATTACGGGTTTAATAGTTCCGTCTATTTTAAAATCATCTTTTGTAAAATACAAAAGCATATCACCGCAAAACATTAATAAAGAACCGAACAAACCTGCGGCAGCAGTTAAAATTATGTACATATATAACTCCTTAAATAAATATTGTAAGCAAAAGTTTACATAATTATAGCATATAAATTCAAGTAGTTAAAATTACGCCGATAGTAAAATTAAGCTGGAAAAAGTGCACCAAGCAACGGTGATACACTGACATCCATATTAACCACCACGAAAATAAGGAGGAGTGTACACCGCATATAAAGATTTTTATACAACAGAACTTGTTTGGATAGAGGAGTACTGGAAAAAAAGACAAATGTGAGTGAAATTGCCGATAGACTGAATCGCTCGCGTCAAACAATTTACAATGTAGTCAACTATTTAAAAAAAGGTGGCAGCATTCAACAGTAGTATGAACGGTACAAAGCCAACAAAAAGAACTGCGGGTTATCAGTAATGATTATATTATTCGATATGAACATAGATTCTTTCAAATAACAAAATCAAATAAAAAACTCCCAAGATCGAAAACAGCAATTACAGTACGGGAGCTTTTGGATAGAACAATACGATTGGTATGGAATAACATTAAACTGAATTTTATAGAACTTAATAATAAACCAAACAAGGAGGTCGCCAAAGCTTGCTCCTCATAATAAAAAGAGGACATTTTTATAGTGGCTTGACAATTCTTTGTTATAATGCTTGACATTAGCCCTTGTTTTCGGTTATCATGCCATATTCAAGTTTGGAGCGGTGGCCGAGTGGTTGAAGGCGGCGGTCTTGAAAACCGTTGTGCCGCGAGGTACCGGGGGTTCGAATCCCCCCTGCTCCGAATTATCGCTATTTGTAATTTATAAAGTATTTGGAGTGGTGACCGAGAGGCCGAAGGTGGCTCCCTGCTAAGGAGTTATACCCCAAAAGGGTATCGGGGGTTCGAATCCCCCCTGCTCCGTTATCACACAGCAACTATTTGGTTGCTAAAAATCTGAGACTATAGCTCAGCTGGATAGAGCGTCAGATTGCGGATCTGAAGGCCGGCGGTTCGAATCCGCCTAGTCTCATAAAAGAGATTTTCTTTCCGAAAATCTCTTTTTGGTTTTATCTTTAGGAGAGATGCGAGAGCGGTCGAATCGGGCGGTCTCGAAAACCGTTGTACCGCAAGGTACCGGGGGTTCGAATCCCCCTCTCTCCGCTATATAAGTATAATCTCTGATAAGATAAAGCACATCTTTTGGAGAGATGTCCGAGTGGTCGAAGGTACACGATTGGAAGTCGTGTGTGCCCGAGAGGGTACCGAGGGTTCGAATCCCTCTCTCTCCGTTCCGGGGCCTATGCAAGGAATGTTTTTCGAACCCGCCAGGTCCGGAAGGAAGCAACGGTAGATTAATTATTTCTGTGCCGTAGTGTCCCCGGTTTTTATTTATATAATTAAGTACAACCGGTCTTTTATTTTCACGAATAGTCAGTTAAATCTTTATAACCTTCTTCCAAAATTCAATTTTTTACGGTATACTGCATACATGGCATTAAACATTTTTATTACCGATAATCGATTACAATTCAGCCGCAGCTTAGCGGAAATGTTAAAAAATAATGGAGATACTGTTTGTATAAGTTCCGAAACTCATCCGAACGCTGATCGTCCTTTGCGAGAAATTTATTGGAACAGAAAATCCCCTTTTTCACTGCAATCTTTGCACTTGGAATTAAAAAATCTAAACATCACTATTGATGCGGTAATTTTTATATTTGACGGACCTGCCTATATCGATCTTTATCAAAAAGATGACATTGCCGGAATCGATACCACTGTAACCGATCTGATTTCCGCAAATATGAGCCTTGCATATGTATTTTCAAAATTTTTTCTAAAACAAAACCGGGGAAAGTTTATTTTTATTCATAGAGAAATTGCAACCGGACAGTCTAATGCTCCGCTTGCCGCCGCATCAGGCGCTTTCATCAGGATGGCGGAAGAGGTTGTCCACTCAATGATAAAAGAAGAAAGCCCGCATCTCCAAACTTTGCTGGTAAAACTTGAGGGCACCGAAGACGACTCTTTTATCCAATGGATTACTACCCAATTGAGCCTTCCCGTCCTTACTCGGAGCCCGGGACGATGGATACGTGCAGGGCAACGAGGTTTTTTCGGAAAATAAAAAATACTTTTGGGAACACTCACTTTTTTCGGACACCCGCCTTGTCCGGCTTAGCGCCGTACCTGCCGCCCGAAATCGTTTTAAAGCTCTCTTGCGGTATTTGGTGTGAAAAATACCGCAAGCAGATCTTGTTCCGCTAAAATTACACGCCGTTTTTATCTGCGGCGGTCTTTGGCAAGCAGAATAAGCCGAATAAGACTTGCCACAGCGGTTAAGGCTGAGGCAATATAGGTGAGAGCTGCGGCAGTGAGTACTTTTTTTGCACCTTGTAACTCTTCTTCGCTTAAAATTGCGTTTTGCTGCAAAAGTATGAGTGCTCGGCGGGATGCGTCAATTTCCACCGGTAAGGTTACCAGATAAAAAAGCACGGCAACGCCAAAAAAAATAATGCCGAGATTTAATAGAATATTTATGCCGAAAATAAGCCCCGCCATCGCGAGGTAGGGACCTGCCATTGAGCCGATGTTTGCGACAGGAACCAACGTGCTGCGCAGCACCAGCGGTCCGTAATGCAGTTTATCTTGAATTGCATGACCTGTTTCATGTGCCGCAACGCCTACAGCCGAAACTGAGGTTTTACTGAACACCGGTTCCGAAAGGCGCAGCACTTTTTTTGACGGATCATAGTGATCGGTCAAGTCTCCCGAAACCTTATTTACTTCAATATTTGAGAGTCCGTTATTTTTTAAAAGAATTGCCGCCGCCTGTGCACCGGTTATGCGTCTTCTGGTTTCAATTTCCGAAAACTTGCTGAATGTGGATTTTACCTTAAATTGCGCATAGAGTGAAAATAATAAGGTAGGCACAATCAAAATTAGATAATAAGAGTCAATAAACATAAAAGGCTCCTTTCGCTTGCATTGATTTTATAAAAAGTATAACGTAGCACTTACGTAAGATATAATATACTCAATTTTCGGAGCTTTGTCATGTTTCAGTATCTGATTTTATTTCTTTTTTTAGGGATTGAGGGCTTTGTCATTTTTGTGCTTGCGGCGGGAATGGGGCTGTATTTCGGTTTTATGCGCAAGCTGCCGCAGCCAAAGTTTTCTTCCGAGCTCCGTCCCGATTTTACCGCTGTTAAAAAAACGAAAATACTCACCGTGTATATTACCGACTTCCCCGCAAAAATAGAAAACAAAGCGGAAAATGCGGCGCTTATTGTGCCGACTCAAAAGCAAAGTGATTTTCGCTCATTCGGTTTAAAAACCGCGTTACGCATGCCGGAGGTTTTAGCAAGTTTACAAAAAACCTCCCGGTGCACTTCATTCAATTTTATAGTAGGAAACACCGGCATTATTTCCCTTGCGGAATTTCTGGAAACCTCCAAAACGGAATTTCCTATTGCCCGTATCTCCGTCATTGAAGATTTTCCCGATATCGGTGCGGAATATAAAGAGGCTTTGCAAAAGCTTTTACGCATTCAGTTTTTTTGGAAGCCTGTTTATGCCGTTTCCGTACTGGTTAATACAATCACCGGCGGTGCAAACTTTCGAAAACTACGCACATTGCGGGAAAAAGCTAAATCCTGGGATTCGGCATAAAAGATCGTGCAGAACGCCGCTCAAATCGATACTTTCATATGTTGAGAGTGAGGGTTCTGGTTCCCTAAATCCTTTAAAAAACGGAGGCTTACGTATGAATATAGGTTTGGTTTTGACGTCCGTGTCAAAACCAAACCTGCGAGTTTTAAAGCTTCAATTTTACAAAACAGTGTTGATGCTTTTAAACATCAGTTGAATTTATTCTGATTTTGACGCCTGAGGCACAACCAGCCCACGAGTTTTAAAACGTAAAGCCGAAGGGGACAGCGAAATGTCAAGACTTCGCCCGTGGCGCGCACCGATGAGCGGCAAAAAAAAGCGCAAGCTGTTTTTATCGTAAAAAGAAGAAACAGCTTGCGCTTCGTTTGGATGGGGCAAGAAACTTACTTATCGGATTTTAGCCCGCTTAAATACTCATTAAAGGATTTACCAAAATCGTTTTGAATTTTTTTCTCCAGTCCGGTAAAAATCTTATTGTCGGCACTAGATTTAGCCAAATGGATTTCTCTTCCGCTTACCGAATAGGGAACTAAAACCGTACTTGAACCGGTTTCGGTAAATTCGGCATCCAGCGAATACCTAACCAATATTTTATTATTGGCTTGCACTTCTCCATCAGCAAGAGAAAGCTTTGCGACTAACGTATAGTTCGGATTTTCATTAGTGGATGTATTAAATCCCTCAGCCGATAAAACCTTTGCAAAAGCCGATTTTATTTTTCCGTGATTATCGCCGTCAACAGAGATCACAATATGAATATTTTTTGCAACATCCATACACTTCAACTTTAAAGATTGGGCAGTCATTCCCTTTTCTTTCGCCAAAGCATGGGCACTCGGTTTGATTACCGAAAGGCGTGCTCTATATATAGCGTTTTCCGCTGCAACCAGATATGCGGAGCGGTACCGAATAAATTCGCGTATTGTGTTTTTATCCGTATCGGGAATTTGAGTCAATTCCGCAATAGTCCTCTCATTTGCATTTATTTTTTCCATATACGCTGATGCCGTTTTTGACTTATCCAATACCGCTAACGCATAGTGAGTTCCATCAGGGGAAAGCCAGCGCTCCTTTATTTCCACGCCTATTAAATCATCAACATTAGTAGAAATAGAAACGTTTTGCCCTACATTTTTAGTCTTATTCACTTTTTCAGATTGTCCGTCCGTTACCGAACTCGTGTAATTAAGTTCCGCCTGCGTTTCGATAGAAATTTTCCGGTCGAAAATTGCCGCTAAAGCTTCAAGAGCTCCTACCTCAGCCTCTTTACGCGACTGTCCCGTTCCAAGAGCCGTTAAATACCGCTCCTCGGGATATACGTTTGGCGCATCGGTAACCCAAACAGGAGGGTCTTTTTTCCCTTGTTTGCTTCCCGCCGCATATACCCATACCGAAAAAATTGTCAAAACTATAAAAAATGAAACTACTCTAGGCATAGCGACTCCAAAAGGTTCAAACCCCTTTCCTGTACCTGTACATTATCAAATACTTCTTCATATACGACCATATTGTCCCCCAAATAACAAATTTTTACGTTATATGTACCCGGTTTTAACCGAATATTTGCAACAGAAACTGTTGCAGGAAGGTACGCCGCTTGCCGCGTATCCGCCCGTATTGCCGCATCAATTTTTTCAAGAGCAAGCGGCAGTGATTCTTCCGCAATATCAAGTGCTATTTGCGCGAGAGTTTTTAAAAACCCATTTTGTTCCTGCTGCACGCGTCTTCGTGCCGCAATAATCGCAGTTGCCGAAATAATGGTTACCGTTAATTTTTTTGCTACCCCAGCCGCAAACTTTGCCTGAAACTCTTTTCGTGCCTTCAGCGCAACATTTTTTTTTACATTTACGCCGAAATCTTCAAGCAAGGTAAGCGGGTATGTTTGAGTAGCTCCCGTTTCGGTGTCTGTTAAAGCTACTCGTATATTTTTGACCTTTGTAACATTTTCGCCGGCTACCGTATAGACTGCTTTAAACCGCATCGGTGGAAGTTTAAAAGGAGTTCCGGCAACCGTTATGGTCTTTCCGTTTGCAAGTTCGGAGCTTTTATCATGCTCCGGAGGATAGTAAAATACCCGTTCTTCCTTTTTTGCAATAAACCCGGAAAAAGCAAGAACATTCAGACTCGCCATTCCGGATTCTCTTTTTAAACTCATATCGATATTGATTTGTGGATTAAGCACTTTTAAATAGTCTTTACTGAGCCTTGCGCCTTCCGTATCGCCGTTTGCATTTCGCATAAGGGCTCCCAAGTAATAGGCGGTTGGCGATCCTCGGTATAAGTCTGCTTCTGTCGGTTTAGGAATAACCTCCTTGCTTATTTGTTCAGGTTCAATCCCGAAAGCGTTAAATGCTTCCTGCTCTTGGACAGAAGGGCGTTCATCGGAATCAAACCCGCGAATCAAGTCAACCTTACTGCTCTCATCTTTAATAAACCATAACGAGCTTCTGCTTTCACGCCCTACCTTGACTTTTTCATCATCCACCTTTTTTATTTCTACAACCGCATCTTCAAGCTTTCCCATATGGTAATAATTCAAAGAATTTAAAATATTGAGGTAAAAGCTTTCAAACTGAGCAATGCTGCGTAAATCGCCTTCGTCTAAAAGCCGGTCTCCTTCATTAAAATTCTTTGACGACAGCTGATAATCCTTTGCGTAATGGGCAATAGCACCGATATCAACATATTTTAAAACATTGTTTTCTTTTCCATAGCTTTTCTTTTGCAGCATTTTCACGCAGAGCTGGTAATCCTTTTCGTGAAATGCTTTATCAAACGCAGCTCTATTAAACCGCGTCGATGCGCATGAGAAAAAAACAGGAATCACGATACCGAAAAGCACATAAAAATATCTGTGCTTTTTATCTAACGGCCCCATGTAAAAATAGTTCCTTTACACTAGTATCTAACCTTATTTAATTTTATAACTTTTTTTATATCATCATTAAACCCGCTCCAGATAATTTTATTTGTTTCGATATTGATAAGTTCCGCAGAAACATGGTAGGTGCGGACCATTTTACTGCCCGCTTTTTGAACAATGGATTTTACCGCTCCTTGCAGTAAAAAATCCGCACCGGTTTCATTCCCTAAGGCCTTCGCGGTCTCTTCGCTGGCATTTCCCATGTTTTGCTCATCACGTTCGGCACGAACCTCTTCGCGGCTTCTGCTGTCTGCAACGAAATCGGCTTTACCGCTTTTTATGATAGCCGATTGCATTTTTTTTACGATAATTGACGTATCAATATGCTCGGAGCTATCATTTCTAAAAGTTCCGACAATAAATACAGGTAGCGCATTATTTTTAATCGAAAAGCGTTCTATTCGCGGCGAACTGATACAATCATCAATTAACGCTTCACAAACAATCCGCACATCGGTGTCGTTCCAGTAACCGCTTATGTCGGTTACTGCAGAGGAAGGAACTCTGGTCACTCCTGTAGTGGCGCAAGACATACATACTGCTGCTATCACTAAAAAAACAATAAAAAAGCTCTTATTTTTCATTTTATAAATTACCTCTTAGTATTTTTGCCTGTCTTATTCGTAATCACAGTCCTTTTTCCATAGACTGTTTTACCAAGTCGCGAGCTCTTATCTGTTCCTCGGTTTTCGGTTTGATTCCGTTAATTGCATTTTCGATTAGTTTATCAAGCGTTTTTCTCGGAACGCTATACAAGGCAAGAACCGTGTAAAAATCACCTTCGGGCTCTCCTTCGGCATCAAAAAAACGTCTTTGCACCCAATAATCGCTTTCGCGTTTGATGCCGTTGATTTCAGCTTCGCTGACAGTATGCACAACTTCCTCGATGTATGAATCGAGCAGGTCTTTGTTGCCTACGGCAGCGGCGGCACCGGTGTCCCTAATTCTTTGGGAAATCATTCGAGCCAGCTCACTAGCTGCCTGAAAATTCCTCAACCATAATTGACCGCCTTCCAAATCTTTTGACTTTTCAGATTCAAATTTAAAAATATACATTTTCTCATATTGAGCCATCTGTTCAATTTCGTTACGCTCCATTGAAACCCAGTCAGGCGGAGCTTTGTCCCATTTCTGGTTTTTGTGATCAATAATCACCGGCTTATTAATACCTCGTTTTGTTGCGCAACCGAACAAAAGAGAAACAACCGCAAGTCCTAATACAATTTTTGCTGCAATTTTCATACATAAATCTCCTTAAAAATAGTTTTTTGCAACTCTGCTTATTAAATACCGAATACTCTTTTACCCATAACTGCTTAGAAATGTTCTTAAAACCATTACAATCCTCCTCATCACGAACATATATTATGAAGTATATATCACTGTTGAACAAAAAGCAAAAAAAAACTGGTTAAATATCAGTGGTTTTATTAGAAAAGCATCTTTTTTGAGATTATCAATAGTAAAGAACTTGTTGCGCCGCGCCTCAAATATTTTCAAGGTAAGCTTACAAAACCCCCGAAAAAATAACGCTGATAGCGGCGAAGATATACTGCTGCTAAAAAATGCGTGAATGCTTTGCTTACCGCATTCGCATCGGCCTCCTTATCTTTTGGAAAAAAGTTTTGCCTTTTGCCGATGCTTGCGGACGACCGGACAAAATCAGAAAATATTGGACACTTCGGCAGCGGAGACTTAAAACCTGGCAGCGTTTTTTTGGTGACTCGATCCGGTTTCAATACATTTTATACAAATCATAAAAAATTTTATAAAAAGGAGCCCGACACGGCGCAACGGTGAGTAATTTACCATAGTGATACTGAATCCTGCAATGCTTCGTTGTGCATAACAGATAAGTTAATTACCAAAAGCTACAGTAATCAAAAGAGCGTGACCGAGTATATTTTACGGACATAACGGAATCTATTTGTTCAAACGGAAAGTTATACATCTATCTGATGTTCGATGCCTGTGACGAAGCGAGTGTCGATCGTGCAACGGATGGAAACATGAAAAAAAGCTTATGGACACAGGGGTAACCGAAGCGTTTGAAATGGGGCTGCCAAAACCCTTATCACACCACATAACCAAAACTCTTTACTCTTTCGGGATAAGCGGCTAAAATGCTTTTATGGATATGGAAGAATTCGGAACGGTACATCCCGAGCTGCAAAGCGGAGACGATAAGGATCCCGCACTTCGTCCGCGGCTTTTGCGGGATTTTCAGGGACAGGAAAAGATTAAACAAAACCTGCACGTTTTTATACAAGCCGCACGGGAGCGCTCCGAAAGCCTTGACCACCTGTTTTTAATCGGCCCGCCGGGGCTGGGAAAGACAACTCTTGCGCAAATTACCGCAAATGAGCTTGGCGTTGAGTTTAAGGTAACCGGCGCTCCCGCCTTAGATAAGCCGAAAGACCTTGCTGGTATTCTGACTACCCTGACCGAGCGCAGTGTGTTTTTTATTGACGAAATCCACCGGCTTAAACCCGCCATTGAGGAAATGTTGTACATTGCTATGGAAGATTATGAACTTGATTGGATTATCGGGCAGGGGCCGGGAGCGCGCACTGTGCGGATTCCCATTCCGCCGTTTACCCTTGTGGGCGCAACTACGCGGGCGGGGATGGTTTCAAGTCCGCTTATCAGCCGGTTCGGTATTGTTCAGCGCTTTGAGTTTTATACCGATGAAGAGCTTGCTTCCATTATTGAGCGTTCCGCAAAAATACTGCAAATCCGTATTGAACCGAGTGCCGCTCTCACGTTGGCAAAAAGTTGCCGCGGTACGCCGCGGGTGGCAAACCGCCTGTTGCGCAGAATGCGTGATTTTGCCCAAGTTGCCGGTAAATCAAGCGTTACTGAAGAGGTTATCGCCGTCGGGTTAAAACGCCTGAATATTGACAGCCTCGGTTTGGAAAACCATGACCGGCAAATCCTCCGCTCTATTATCGAAAACTACGGCGGTGGCCCCGTCGGTGCGGAAACACTTGCGATATCCATCGGCGAATCGCAGGACACCCTCGAAGACTATTATGAGCCCTACCTTATTCAAAGCGGCTTAATCCAGCGTACCCCGCGCGGACGCATGATAACCGAAAAAGGCTGCCGCCATCTCGGAATGTCGGTGCCGGAGCAATCGGCGCAAAAAACTCTTTTTTAAAGTACGGCGACTGTCAGCCGAATCGTACCGCAAAAAAAAATTTACCGCATCGGAGCATTTGTATGAACACAAAAGATTTTGACTTTTACTTACCCGAACACCTCATTGCCCAAAAGCCTTCGGGCAAACGCGGCGAAGATAAACTCCTTCTTTTGGATAAAAAAACGGGAGCTTTTTCAGACCGGCAGTTCAGCGAGCTGCCCGATATTTTGCCGCCGAATGCACTGATGGTTTTTAATAATTCAAAGGTGCGCCGAGCGAGAGTGTACGCAAAAAGTAAGGATAGCGGTGCGCAAACGGAATTTCTTTTGATTGACTCTTTGGATGACGGCAGGCTTTGGCAGGCGATGACCAAAAAGGCAAAGCGGCAGCGCATCGGGAAAACCTTCCTTTTTGATGAAGGAGTGGAGGCGATGGTGGTTGAGCCGCCCGCAAACACCGACACTTCTGCGGAATTTCGCTGGCTGCAATTTAATACGCCGATTACCGACAGCTGGCTTGAAACGCACGGGCATATTCCGCTGCCGCCCTATATTCGCCGCGAAGACACCGAAGAAGATGCGAGCCGCTATCAAACCGTGTACGCACAAACAACAGGCTCCATTGCGGCGCCGACTGCGGGGCTCCACTTTACCGATGAAATACTGCAGCGCATAGACGCACGCGGCATTGAGCGCACCGCCATAACTTTGCATGTCGGGCTGGGCACGTTCCTTCCCGTACGCACGGAAAAAATCGAAGAACACCGGATGCACACCGAAAAGTTTTTTATCACCGATGCAACCGCCACAGCGATTGAAAAGGCAAAGCGGGAAGGCAGACCGATTATCGCTGTCGGCACCACCTCGGTGCGCAGTCTTGAATCCGCATGGAATCCCGACACGCAACGCCTAATGCGCGGAAGCCAATCAACCAATATTTTTATTTACCCGCCTTATCAATTCAAACTGGTTGATATGCTGTTTACCAACTTTCACACGCCGGAATCCACCCTGCTGATGCTGGTTTCCGCCCTTGCAGGCAAAGACCAAATCCTCGCCGCCTACGCCCACGCCGTCGAACAGGAATACCGCTTCTTTTCGTACGGCGATGCAATGTTTATTCGGTAAAAGTACCGCGTGTTTCCATCCAAACTTTAGACACGTGCTGTAGTGGTTTGTAATTAATTTGACATTAAAAATGTATCAACAAAATCGGCGTACCGGATCTGGCATTCCTATGGTAAGTTTACTCACCGTTGCTAAATTCCAAACGATGTTTTAAAGCATCAACACAAAACGGTAAAATTGAAGCTTTAAAACTCGTTGGCGAAGTTAGAGTAAACTTTCAAAACTTCGCCCTTGCGCCGTGTCTGGCTCATTTTTATAACAGAAAGTTAATTACAAAACGCTACACTAGACTCTTTTTTAATATAACGTTTTGCGGCAAGCGGCAATCGGAATAAATTAAAAACGTTTTGTGGCGGTTGTTTTTATTTGTGCATATGCGGTGCGTTTTGTATAAAACTTGACGAATAAAAATAATTACAGTATGCTTTGCAAAAATACAGAAACAGGTTATGAGGATGTAGTATGAAAAAATTAGCCGGTTTTATCGGAATGATGACAGTGTTGTTATTATGGAGTACTTGCGCAGGCGATCCGGCGGTCGCAACGTCGCGGTCTGCAAATATGATTGTGGTGGAAGTGCCGAAAAACGGTGAATTACAGGTGTACATTAAAACTGCGGATAATCGAGCCGTTACCATACGTGGTTCAGAAACGGAAATACTGTCGGCTGCCGATGAAGGAGGCGAGCTCGATGCTAAGGTTATGCAGCGCGTAAAAGCACGGGGGACAAAACTTTTGTTTACCGGAGCCATTGTTGAATTTGATATTACGGATAATGGGACGGTTAATGCTCTTGATGTTTCCGCTTGTCCTAAGCTTGAGGTTTTGCGGTGTTCCGGGAATCAGATAAAAAGTTTGGATCTAATTACCAATAACGTGCTGAGAGAACTGTACTGTGGAAATAATCAAATAAGCGCTCTCAATCTTAAAGCACAAAAAAATCTTGCAGTGCTCCATTGTGAAGGGAATCTTTTGCGCACGTTGAATTTGACTGCCGCAAAAAAACTTACAGAGCTGCAGTGTTCGGAAAATGCAATACAGACAGCCGAGATGGATGCATTACTGAAAACCCTGCCGATGCGAAGTAGTGAGTCCTCTGCAGAAGCACGAATCCATGAATCAAACCCAACGGAGAATAACCAAATGCCGTCGGCTGATGCAATACAGGAAGCTGAGATGAAAAGATGGAAAATTCACGTTGGCAGCGATCAACAAATAAACGAAAACTAATTACACAAGGAGGTTCCCCGAGGTTTTAGGGGTATCAGTACTATGAACAAAGCACAAGAATTAATTAATTTTATCGAAAAGAGTCCGACTGTATTTCATGTTATCCAAAATGTAGCAGATATTTTAACTGCACACGGATACAAGCAATTACAGCAGGCGGATACGTTTAGCCTTGTACCGAACGGTAAATACTTTATCACAAATAATGGCAGCGCAATAATCGCATGGCAAATGGGTTCCGCCGCAATTACGGAAGGTTTTCGCATTATCGGCAGCCACAGTGATTCACCGGGTTTTCGAATTAAGCCAAATCCGGAAATCGTTGTGCAAAACTCTTTTATCACACTTAATACCGAAGTGTATGGAGGGCCAATTCTTTCCACCTGGTTTGATCGTCCGCTTTCAATTGCCGGAAGGGTAGTGCTGAAAGGGAAGGAAGTTTTGCAACCGATTGTGCGGCTTATTGATTTTAAGCGTCCGCTTTTAATTATTCCGAATTTAGCAATACATATGAATCGGGAAGTAAATGAAGGGTATGCGTATAACCGACAAAAAGATACCTTGCCCTTGCTTAGTATTATTGATGAAAATCCTGCAAAAGAAGACTTTTTATTAAACTTGATTGCGCAAGAAGCTGATTGTGCTCTTTCGGATATTCTTGAATTTGATTTATTTTTATACGATGTGCAAAAAGGCTCAATACTGGGGGCGAACAACGAATTCTTTTCGGTAGGAAAAATAGATAATCTCGGTATGGCGTATGCTTCGGTTGATGCCTTGGTGCAAAGCGCATCAACTCCTTTTACCAAAGTGGTCTGTATTTTTGATAATGAAGAAGTCGGCTCTTCTACTGCGCAGGGAGCGGGAAGCCCTTTTTTAAGTGATGTGCTTAATCGAATTGTGCAAACGCAAGGTGATTCTGAAACTTTCCAACAAGCCCTTGCCGCATCTTTTTTAATTTCAGCAGATCAGGCACACGGTACACATCCGAATTATCTTGAGAAAAATGATATTACGAATTTTCCGATTATTAATAGAGGGCCAGCAATAAAACTTGCCGCTTCAATGTCATATGCTTCCGATGCGGTATCGGTCGGCGTGTTTAAACAGGTTTGCGAAAAAGCGAATGTCCCCTGTCAGACATTTGTGAACCGATCGGATATACGCGGCGGGTCTACAATAGGGCCTATCAGCGTGAGAAATCTGAATATTAAAACTGTGGACGTTGGTAATCCTATTTTAGCAATGCATTCGGTGCGTGAACTTGGCGGCGTACAGGATCAGGAATCGATTACCGAAGCGTTCAAGGCTTTTTATCGGTAAGACGTTTTGCGGTTATCGGTCAAAGGCTCATAAGTGTCTTTTCCGATATTTCGGGTTTTTTAAAACTGAAAGTACAAAAAAAGACCGATAAAAAGCTGCTCGCTGCAACAGCTTTTTATCGGCAAACATTAAGGAGGTCGATATGAAAATCAACAGAACTTTTTTACAGACTGTCATCTATAATATCGAATCCAAACTGAAAAACTTTAGCAAAAATAACTCTTTTTCATTTTTTCGCTCTTTTTTCGTAGGCGAATAGTTTACCTATCTCATTATTTACAATAGATTTGTATTAGTATCGACAGGAGGTTTTTAAATGAATTTTCAAGAGATCTTAGAAAGGCGGCAAAGTTGTCGTTCTTTTGATTTTGAGAAAAAAATTGAAGATCAAAAATTGCAGCGAGTATTGGACGCTGCCCGCCTTGCACCGTCAGCCTGTAATGCACAGCCGTATGAACTATTTGTGGCACAAGGAGCTGTTGCGGAGGCGGTGGCAAAAACAAGGGCTATTGGAATGAATAAATTTATGGAGCAATGCAATACGTTTATCATTCTTTCCGAAGATAGTTATAATTTATTGGCAAAAATCGGCGCACAAATTCAAAGTAAGCACTATAAATCAATTGATATAGGTATTGCCGCTGCACATATTGTGTTGGCTGCTGCTGCGGAAGGTTTAGAAACTTGCATTATCGGTGCATTTAGCGAAAAGAAATTACAGGAAATTCTCCATACGCATAATAAGATTACACTTATTATTGCGATCGGGTATGGGAGCGAGCAAAATATTTTGCGGGAAAAACAACGGAAGCCTTTTAACGAGCTGATAAAATACTTACGTTAATCGTTAATATAAAAGATTTTATATAGTATAGCGTTTTGTAATTAACTTCCTGTTATACAAATCGGAGTATCAACAATAAGGGACTGCGGATTCAAGCATTCCTATGGTAAATTGCTCACCGTTGCGCCGTGTCGAGCTCTTTTTTATAAAACTTTTTACGTTTTTGGTAAGATGTATTAAAAAAATTTAATCGACTTATTAAAAAAACGTTACAATAGTTTGAAGCAGTGAATGCAAACTGCGTTAAAAGATTAATGCGTTATAAAACTTCCGCTTCAAGACTCCCTTTTGCGGGGGTGATAATCAGTTTTGTTCTTTTCGGAACAGAGCTCGCATCTCGGATTGTTTTTCCCTGTTCATCGCGCACAATAGCATAGCCGCGATTTAAAATAGTTTGAGGATTTGCCCCTTCAATGCTGTGTTGCAAAAGGTTCACTTTATGCCGAACCTTTTCCAAACGCGAGGAAAAATTTCGCAGCAGAGCTTCTTTTGCATCATCAAAGCGAAGCAAAAAAGGTTGTTCTATTCTTCTGAATTTCATTTCAAGGGTTTCCGGATCAAATCCTGAGATCATAAGTTTAATATGTTCAATTCTGGCGCGCATTAACGAAATAAGTATTTCCCGGTCTTCGGTAAATTTATTGATAATATCATCAAGGAGCGGTGCCGCCAATTCCGCTGCTGCAGAAGGTGTCGGAGCCCTGAGATCCGCAACATAGTCGGAAAGCGCCCAGTCCGTTTCATGCCCGACTGCGGAAATAACCGGAATATTTGATTCGGCGATGGCTCGCACTACTTGCTCATCTGAAAACGGTAAAAGATCTTCAAGCGAACCGCCACCTCTTCCTACAATAATAATGGAAGCAAGTTTATGTACGTTTACAATTTTTAATTGGGCAATAATTGATGTGGCTGCTTCCGCCCCCTGCACCGCCGCAGGCAGTACTAAAATATTCACCTTTTTATTTCTTCTTGTAATAACATTAATTATATCTCTTACTGCGGCGCCGGTGGGGCTGGTAATAACGGCAATAGTTTTTGGAAAAAAGGGAAGAGTTTTTTTCTTTTCAGCATCAAACAAGCCTTCTCGTAAAAGCTTGTTCTTTCTTTCTTCAAGGAGTCTTAGAATGTCGCCTTCACCCGCAAGCTGCATTTTCTCTGCGATAATCTGATACGATCCGCGTTGTTCATATACGGAAATATTTCCGGTTATTTGTACCAACATTCCGTCTTTTGGTTCAAAGTTTAATGCCCAAAGCTTACTCTTAAACATAACCGCTTGCAATAACGCCTTATCATCTTTTAATGCAAAATAAAGATGTCCGGTGCTGGATGGTTTACAGTTTGAGATTTCTCCCTGCACCGTACATCGGCTTAAAGACCCTTCAAGTAAGGCTTTAATTTCTGCGGTTATTTCTTTTACTGAATAAACTTTTATCATCGACTAACCTCTTTTTTAACCGCGACTATCGGCGGAAATATATAAACGGTAAAAATAGACATGCGGCTAAATAACCGCGAATGTTCCGTAATTGAGCCGCCATTGTACTAGCAGGGGCATTAACAATAAAGGCTTACAGATTGATTTAGCACCACTATGGTAAATTACTCACCGTTGCTCAATTCCAAACGATGTTTTGCCTGATACTCCAGTGTAAGCAGGCAAAACTCGTAGGCGAACCAAAGGTAGAAATTCCAAGGATTCGCCCTTGCGCCGTGTCGAACTCTTTTTTATAAAATTTTTTACGATTTTTATGACATGCATTAAAAACTGATTGAACTATCGAAAAAAATGTTGTATCGGCGATGGCGATTGAGTTTAATTGCTTTTTGTATTAAGCAGTTTTTTGATAACCTGCTTTATTTGGTTTACTCGTTCCCCTTGCGGATATACCGCAATTGCTTTGCGTAAATAATCGATAATTTCTCCGGTCGCAATCTTTTCCGAAACCGCATAGGTGTATGCCGCCTGATACCAAAGAGACTGTTTTTGCTCGGCGGTTAAAAATTCGGACTCGGCTGCTTCTTTATATGCATCGCCTGCGGAAATTAAATCGTTTACACGAATAAAAGCTTCGGCTTTTATGTTTGCAATTTGAAAAAGGTATTTTCCACGCAATCCCGTTTGATTATTCGGATCCGCTTCTATGACCTGTGTGCGCAAAGAATCATAACGTGGAGAAGAGGATGCATAAACAATTTGTAAAAAATCATCAATAGCGAGGGCTTTTTCAGTTCCTTCAGCTTTTCTGATGGTATTACGGGCGGCGATTATCTTTTGACGTTCCGGTAAAGACTGCGCTATGAAAGCGGAAAACGAATCCACAGTATTCACTTCGGGAGGAATAATTTTTGCAAAATACACATCGCCCTCAAATGTTTGGAGAATCAAAAACGGAACTTCCGTTACTTCGTATTTTGTAAAAAGAATATGATTTTCTTTTAACGTTTTTTCTGAAAGCGCATCGTTGTTTTTCGGAATATCAACCACGGAAAGCACATAGTCTTTTGAGAATCGGTCAATAAACTCTTTGGTAAAAAACCATTGTTTAATAGATTTGCATTGATCATTCCAGTCGGAGCCGGAAAAATAAAGGAGTAAATCCTTCTTTTCATCAATCGCTTGTTTTTTTGTGTCCGGAAAGTCTGTATGCCAACTGTTTTTTTTTGTTGCACAGCCGGTTAGAATTATCAAGACAATAAAAAGAATAGAATATATTTTTTTCATAAAAACTTCCTCACCTGTAAAAATACCAATTGAACATTAAGTTATTGTGGTAACTATCGAAATAGTGAGGAAAAGTATAGGGAAAGCAATTTTTCTTGTCAATAAGCCGAAGCAAGAGCATAAAAATAAAATCTTACATGTATGGGCGGGGAGCCGATATTTAAAATCGAAAACTTTCATTTTCGGAGTTTAGTTGTAAAGCTGAGTATAAAGAAATGTTTTATACTCAGGCAGATTCTGAAGCAAAATCAGGGTGCGCCCTTTTACGCTTTGCCTGCGAGGTTGTTTTGCAGCTGAATGGGGTGCATTGCTTTTTATCAAAAATCGTATATGATAAAAAGCGACGGATAAAAAATTTGGGAGGTAAAACATGCAAAAAGCAACTTCAATAATTACGCAGTCTGACGGAGAAAAAGTTTTTTTATACGAGTGGATTCCGGACGGTAATTTTCGCGGAGTTATTCAGCTGGTGCATGGAATGGCGGAACATGCCGGACGGTATGCGGAATTTGCGGGCGCTGCAGTAAAAAACGGCTATGCGGTTTTTGCGGCAGACCATCGCGGGCACGGAAAAACCGCAGGCTCAAAAGAGAATTTAGGTTACCTTGCGGATAGTGACGGTTTTAATCGCGTACTGGAAGATCAAAGAGAAATCAATGCGATGATTCAGCAGCGGTATCCGCAAAAACCTGTTTATTTGATCGGACATTCTTTCGGTTCGTTTATTTCACAAGGGTATATAGAAAAATATGCGGATACTGTCAAAGCCTGCATTTTAATCGGCACAAGCGGTCCGAATCCTGCCGCCGGTGTCGGGAAACTTCTGGCGGATAGTATTTGCGCAATCAGAGGCAGAAAAAAAGTTTCTTCACTTTTGCAGGCGCTTTCGTTCGGATCGTTTAATAAGGGAATTAAGAATCCGCAGACGCCGACTGACTGGCTTTCCCGCGACGCAAACGAGGTTGCAAAATACAATGGCGACCCTTATTGCGGATTTGCCTGTACGGCGGGATTCTACCAAGACTTGTTGGGCGGCTTACGACAAATTCATCGGAAAGAGGCAATGGCTGCAATCCCGAAAGAGTTTCCCGTTCTTTTGCTTGCGGGGGCTGCCGATCCTGTTGGTAATTACGGAAAAAGCGTAAAAATGCTGGAAGCAATTTACAAAGGCAATGGAATGAAAAATGTTTCCTGTGTTTTATACGAAGGAGCCCGACACGAAATTTTAAATGAGACAAATAAAACCGAGGCCATGAAGGATATTTTTCAGTGGCTGAACAAAACCTGAAAAAACGGCGTTTTTGTTTTGCCGACACAAATGGCGTGCAATTTACTTGAGCGCAACGCGGTATGCAAGCAAAAAATCGAAGTTCGGCTGCGTATTTTGCAGTTTAATTTCCGCGGTGATTCCGTGTTTTACAGGCGTTGTCAAAATATCAAATGTCCATTGCAATGCCCCGCCGTATTTAGGCGCATTCCATTCATGTACCGGATCAGCCTTTTTTTGTTTTTTTACCGCATTGGAGCGATCAAAAAAACCGCTTGCGGCAAGGCTCATTCGCTTTTGGATATTAAAACGGATTGCGGTTTCGATACCGTATTTTTTTATACTATATGGATTTATCTTTTTTTGTTGAAACTCGTACTGGAGGCCAATGAAGAAAAAATCAAAATATCTTATGCCGCTTGGGAACCACTCTTTTATCGATTTTATTTTTAAACTGTTTTGAAGTTTATATGTATCGGCTTTAAAGGTGAATAGATTTTTTTGCTCCGCAATTTTATGATTTATATTCACTGCGGCACCGTAATCAAAAGCAATTTTTTTTGTTTCATTTTTTTCGGTAGTAAAATATGAAAAAAACATTCCGCGTGCTTCAAGAAAATTCCATTTAAAAATGGGCTGCACAAAAAAGGCAATCTTTTCTTTTTGCATGGTATTGTGCAAACCGATGTAATCTTTACTAAGATATGAAGTCCCTAAATTGATTCCCGCATAGCGGTAAAATATGTCAACTTCCGCTCTGCCCGCTCCGCCGATTTTTTTGTCAACCTGCATGTTCATTGCGGCGAATATTTGTGTTGCAATAATCGGATGTACAAAAACTGTGCCGAATGCCAGTACGGTATTATACGGATGATACGCAAAATTTTTTTTATTCACTTTAAAAAATTTCGGTTCAGGATAAAATCCGCTAAACATCGACACCGCAATTTTATCGGTTTTGTTTTTGCCGATTTTTGCCTTCCAATCGGCAGTCACATAATAGTTAAACCCTTTTTTGGGAATATGTATTTGTGCAGCATCTTTTTTTGTCAAAGCCTTCGCTATAATACTTTCGGAATCGGTTTGTGTATTATTTTCCGCAAAAAAAACAACTGAAAAATCCGTAATACGAAACTCAACCGCGTAGTGAATTTTTTTGCTTAACTGAGAAAAATTCATCGATTCTTTACGTGGAAAAATAATTCCTGTAAAATTCGGCTTTAATGCTGAAAAAGCCGGTTTTGTTGCCATGGTTTTTAAGCCTGACAGAGAAGCTGCTCCGACAAAAAATGTAAGCTGCGGTAATACTTTATCGGGATATTTTTTATGTAGGCGCTCAAGCGGCATAAGCATTAGACCGAAGTTTTTTACACGAAGAGAAAAATCGGGAAGCGGTTCGGGACTGTGCAAATTTAAAAACGCTTTATAGACATCCGAAGACACTCCCGCAGAAAGCAGATATCCTTTATGTAATTGCATTTTTTGATTTAAAAATGCTTTTTCAAAATCTATCTTTTTGTCCTGCTCTTCATTAGTATCTTTTTTAATTAAATCGAAATCTTCACTCTCTTCGTCAAGCAAAGCCGTAGGACTATTATCTTCTAATATAAAAGCGGTTTCGCCGCAGATAAAGCCGCTGCCGATAAAAAATAAAAACAGCAGGCAAAGCAGCTTTCTATATTTTGTGTCGGTTTTCTTTTTTCCCATATAGTTATATTGGGAAAAAAGATCTGTTTTGCCATAGTTTTTATGCGTTTATGCTAAAAATACGCAACAATATTTACGGAGATACATCCTGCACATGTTCATTGTTTTTTCGTACCTCTTTGAAAAAACCGGTTACAATAATGATCATAATTATTCCCAGCGGAAAGGCGGCAATAATTGATAAACTTTGCAGCTGATTGAGTGTTGATTCTACAAAGATAAATGCGGCGGGCAGTAAGATAAATACAATTGCCCAAAAAGCGCGCAATGCCTTATGCGGCTCTTCATCTTTTTTTAATTGACGCTGCGAATATGAAGCGATAACCAAAGTGATTGCGTCAAAGGTGCTTGCATAAAGGGCTATCATGGTCAGAATCAAAATAACAAAGCCGACTTTTGCAAACGGGAGTGTTGTCAGAATATGCATAATTACCACGGAGGGAACGGCCCCTTGGGCAAGCATATCCGCAGCAGATACGATTCCGTGCGTTTCCAAATATAAGCCGTAATTTCCCAAAATGATAAACGAACAATAAGTTCCCGCAATGCCGCAGGCTAAGCCGCCGAGAATCGTATTGCGGACGGTTCTTCCTTCGGATATGCTTCCGATAAAAAACGGCGTTGCAACAGACCACGCAATCCAATACGCCCAATAAAAAATAGTCCAGTTTTGCGGAAAGCCGTTTCCGCCATCGCCTGAAAGCCGCAACGGATCCATCCACGTGGACATTGAGAAAAAGTTTTGAACCATTTTTCCGATGCCGCTGATTCCCGTTTCGATTAAATAAATTTTCGGTCCCGCTAAAAAGAAAAAAGCAAGTAGGGCGGAAAAGCAAATGACGGAAATTTCCGCAAGCTTTGATATGCCTTTTATTCCGAGCAAAACCGCCGATGTGTAAACAAGAGCGATAATAAATAAGATGATTAAGGTCAAAATTCTTGATTCGGGAATTCCGAATAATCGGGAAACCGCCAACGAAAGCAATGGTGTTGCAAGAGAAAAAGTTGTTGCCGTTCCTGCAAGCAAGCCTACCACCGAAAAAATATCTATGATGTGCCCTAAAACACCGTCAATGCGTTTTCCCAATATCGGACGACATGCTTCCGAAAGTTTTTGTTTAGTACCGCCTTTTACGTGCAGCATATAGGCAAAGGCAACGGCGAGCAAAATATAAAAAGCCCACGGCGTTATGCCCCAATGGAATAAAGGATACGCCGATGCCCAATCCTGTTTTTCTGCAAGCGTCATTCCCTGTTTTGCAAAAGGGGTAGAAGTAAAATAATACGCCCACTCAATCAGCGACCAGTATAAAATATCCGCTGCCATCGTGGAAGTAAAAATCATTGAACCCCATGCAAAATTTGAATAGCGCGGTTTTTCCAATGTTCCTAACCGTATGTTGCCGTATTTTGAAAATGCAAGCACAATGGATACGATGACAAACCCGAGTCCTATCAAAATATAAAAGAAGCCGAGCTCATTTACAAATAAGCTCCATAAACGATCAATAATTCCTTTCGCACCTGTCGGAAAAACGATGAGTAAAAGCGAAACAAGAATGATAACCGCAAGCGGTGCGATGGTAATAAACCAATCAATTTCGTTTTGTTTTTTTTGTCCTGTTTCTTTCATAAAATCTTTCCTTTGTATGAATTATGTTACTGCTTTTAATAAAAGAGTCTAATTTAGTTTTTCATATCTGATTTGATTGCCATCACCGCAGTGTAATAGTCTTTTGCATATCGGTACATCTTTAAACCGTATTCGCCAAAGGTAACACCGAGCACCTGTTTATAGCAGGTCCAAAGTGCCCATAAAAAACCTGCAAGAGCTACATAGCAAAATACACGCAAGCGTTCTTCTTCTTCCGGCTCTCTTTGAAAATATCGATACATTAAATCTTCAATCTGTGCTCGGTTAAAATATGCGTAAATAGAAAACATTGCGATGTCGGCAAGGGGATCGCACATACCGGCGTACTCCCAGTCAATGAGTTTCACTCCGTCTTTATAAAAAATAAAATTATCAGGAATTAAATCAATGTGTGTTAAAGCTAAAGGCTTTTCAATTGTATCAAGTAAATCCAAAAGCTCATTCATTTTTGCGCGCACCTCGTCATAATCGTTATACAAAATACCGTGCCGCTCTTTTGCAATCTTTTCATAAAACTCAATACGCTCTCTAAAATTAAATTCATGCGGAACAGTTATTCCCGAATTATGCAGTTTTCGGGCAAACCTCATACACATATCTAAATCATCAGGATTATTTGCATCCGCATTTCTGCTTCCTTCTTTGAACTCGGTAATTTTTATGCCGATTCGACTGTCAAAATAAATAGGATCATCGGAAATATGAAGCGGCTCAATCGCTTTATAAACGTCAGCCTCCTGATGGCGGTTAATCAGTTTTTCAGTTCCTGCACCAGGAATTCTGAAAATATATTTTTTCCCATTAAGCTCAAATAAAAAGGATTTATTTGTCATGCCGAAACGTAAGGGCTTTAAACAATTTATGCGCATTTCAGGTTGATTAAATACTTCTGAAATAAGATGCAGCCATTTGTCATTAGTGGAAATCATATAGGATGAATCAAAAAGCCGCAGCTCATCCAAAGATTCAAATTCATACACTTGATTTTCAGGCTGTTTATTTGCAAACATTACCAGCTTGTCAAGGTTTCTGATAAAAACATCTTCCCAGTACCACTCGTCCGTATCGTCACGCAAATACGCTGTTTCAATCATTGGAATAATTTTCTGAGAAAATTCTTTTGAAAAATACACCGGCCCGTACATAACCCAGCCGTTTCGCCCGCCGACTTTAACACTGAGGATTTTATCGTGCAAACCTGTTTTTAACACCCACTCTTTTGTCTTTCCAGAAACCTTTATCGCCGAGTACCAGGAATCATATTCATGCGAATGATACATGTTTTCCCGCAACCAATTATCGCTTGAAAGTATATAGGTATTTTTTAATTTGTCCCGCACGTGATACAGAGTTGAAAGATTATTCTTTGTCTCATAATCAGGATTGTACACAAGCTGTACATTGTATTTATCGATTAAATATTCAAAAGTGTCTTTTAAATAGCCGACCACAACGGTTATATCCGTGATTCCGACTTCTTGCAACTGACGGATTTGACGCTCAATCATACGCTCACCGAATACTTCAAGTAAACCCTTCGGAGTTGCATAGGTAAGCGGCACAAAACGAGAACCGAACCCCGCCGCCATAATGATTGCATTATCAACCTCACAGGACTCATATTTTTTTTGAGCTTTTGCGGTAAGTTGCCGCTTTCCCAAAGTAGGAATCCCTTCTGTCCGTAAAAAGCCTTCGTATTCCATTGAAACCAAAATCTTATTTACATATGCAAGAGAAATATCTAACTGATCCGCGATCTCGCGTTGCGTTATTTTAGGATTTTTTTGCATAAGCTCAATTATTTGAAAATAGCGTCTTTTCATGGCGAGCATAATACAAAAATAAATGTTCACTGTCAATATATTTATAATACAAATGTGAACATGGTGTTAAAAATATATAAAATTAAATAGATAAACGACCAAATATAACTTTGAATTAATTACGGAACGCTTACCGAAAAACATCGCTTTTAAAACTCGCCCGCCGATCTACTCCGCAACAAGAAGTCGAATAAAAGGGAAAAATTAAGTTTTAATCCCATAGCTTCCACACTTTTATACGTAAGCCCCTATTTAATTCTGTGGGGCTTATCATGAAAAAAATACATAAGAAGAGTAAAAACAATAATCAGAGCTGCCACGAATGGCGGCGAAGCGTTTTTTTAAAAATGCAAAGCCGGATAAGAGAAAATTTTCAACCCGCAACGCCATATTTTAAAAATGTATATTTACAGCAAAAGCTATCCCGTTTCCTCTTTTTTCTTTATATTATATGCATGATTATAAAAACAATTGATGATTCTGTTTTACTCAGACATTTCACTACAATACAGCCGGACGGTATGTCTATTTTTATGCTTGGTAATGGACAGGTGCGCGGTGCTTTTTTTCACGGTACCCGTTTTGTTAATCAGATGCGAATGCAGCATACGCTCGGCATTCTTGAAACACTGGTGCTCGGACAGGCATGCCTTTGCGGAGCTTTACTTATTCCGACAATGAAAGGCAGAGATCGCGCCGTTTTTCGGTATGATACAAAGGGGCCGGCTGCAGGTTTTGCTGTTGAAGCAATGAGCGAAGGCATTGTACGCGGCTATTTATTTCAGGATCCAATCCCTGTTGAGGAGGCTCCGAAAAATTGGGATTTAGCGCCTTATTTCGGCGACGGCTTTGTACGGGTAATCCGGTTTCCAGAAGGAGCCAGGGAACCTATCTCTGGTTCGGTTGAAATTAAACATAAAAATATAGCGAAAAATCTTACGGAATATTTTTTGCTTTCCGAGCAAACCCATACGGCATTTAACACCGGCATTCAATTTGATTCACAAGGGAGAGTCATCGGTGCAGGTGGTTTGTATTTGCAGGTCATGCCCGGAGCGGATGAGTCTTTGCTGATTCAGGCGGAACAAGCTTTTTCCGCATGTCCTTCAATCGGTCAATGGTTTGCCGAAAACGGCACTCGAGAAGATATTATTTACGGACTACTCCGTGGCATGGAGCCTGAAGTATTACTTGAACGGGATATCTCGTTTTTTTGCCCTTGTTCCGCCGAAAGATTTTTAGAAAAAATAAAAACATTACCAAAAGACGAGTTACGAGACATGTATGAAAACGGCCCCGAAAATATTGAAACCTATTGCCATTATTGCGGTTCAGAGTATACCTATCCGAAAGAAGTTTTAAACGGTTGCTTTTAAGCTTTGCAAAGTATTTTAGCAAGCAGGTATTTTCTAATATAGTAGAGTAAAGTTTTTGATAACTCGACTCGTTTTTAACTCATTACTACAGATCGTAAAAAAATTTATAAAAAAAGAGTCCGACACAACGGTTTCATTTTGCCATCCGTGGCAAAATGAAACCTGCGAGTTTGAAAACTCCGAATACGCTGTGGTAGTTTTCAAACTCAATTCTGTGTGGAACCACGGGCGTCCATGCCCGTTCTGAGTTTTGACGTCCTTGTCAAAAACTAAACCGTCTGCGTGGAACCACCGCCACGCCCTGATTTTTAGTATTCTTGATTAAATCAGTGCTGCGAGTTTAAAAACTCCTATTTATGTCGGTGTGGTAGTTTTTAAACATCGTTTTACATTGTTCTGATTTTGCCGTCCGTGGCGGTTCTGATTTTGGCAACGGTGGGCAATTTATCATCCGCTACAAATTGACGCCTCCGAGTTTTGCCTGTTTACAATAAAGCACAGACAAAACATCGTTTGGAATTTAGCACGGGCGAACCTTGGAATTTCTACCTTTGGTTCGCCTACGCTTCAATGTATAGCTACGGTTATGTTTTCATCTATTTGCGCAAAACAATTGTTACCTTGATGAAATAAATACCTGTGCTTGACTTTTACTCTATAAATTATTTATACTCTTAGTGAGTAAAAATACGGTCAAAAAATCTTAACTCGATTATTTACCGGTTAAGTAAATATAGCAGTTTATAATTTCAACATATATTACACTGACTCATACATTAGAAACTCCGATACTGAATCGGCATTTTAAGGATATCTTATGCGAAAATATTTTTTTAAAAACTTACGATTTCAAATAATTTTTAGTATGCTTATTCTGGCTTTTTTAATGGTCATAACCAACATTATCGGTTTTGCGGTATTTTCAAAAAAAAGAATTCAGAACATGATTTTTGAAAAAGGAATGAACCAAGTGATTGCAACGGCAGATTATGCAAACTATATTCTGAATAATTCAAAAGACTATCTAAAAGATTTATAAAAATTGGTGGATTCCGAAGCGAAAAAAAACTCCGTGGCATATATGGTTATAATTGATACCAATGTTACCGCAGTCGCTCACAGTGATCATATTAAGCTCGGAAAAGTATACGATGATGATTACACGATTGACGGATGTACACGCGGAAATATTAAAACGTCTCGATTTTGGGCAGATGTTCAAAACACCTGGACATACGATATCATGTATCCTATCTATAAAGACGGAAAACTTTTCGGCTCACTTGATGTAGGCATTCCGGAATCGGGGATTCTGGAAATACAAAATGAAATCATACGCGTGCAAATAATAATCGGAGTGCTTGCCTTGTTCCTCGCTACGATTTTTTCATGGGCAATAACTCTTCTAATTACTAAGCCATTAGCGGAAATAACAAAAATCCTACGAAATATTTCGGAAGAGGAAGGAAATTTAACACATCGGCTGAAAGTAAGCCGCTCCGACGAACTTGGGCAGGTTGCTTTATATTTTAATAAAACGCTTGACAAAATACGAAATTCCGTTAATGCGGTTGCCGAAGCAACAAAGGGAATGAAAGAGGTAGGAGGAATCCTATCCGCCAGCGTAAACACAACGGTTGATTCATCGGAAAAAATTATTGCAAATACCGGAAACATGGAAGAACAAATACTTAAACAAAATGATGAGATTAAAAAAACAACGGCATCAATCAATGAGGTTTTCGGCTCTATCGAAAAATTAAAATCAAATATTGACAGTCAAGCGAACACTGTCGAAGAATCTGTTTCCGCAGTTACAGAAATGATTTCAAACATTCGTTCAATTTCTGAAATTTTGCATAAGAACACGGATACCATCAGTTCTCTTGGAATAGAAACAGGTTCAGCTCGAGAAGCAACGGCACAGGCAACCGATATGACAAAAAAAATCAGCGAAGCATCAAGCGGTCTTATGGAGGCGAGCGCGGTTATCCAGCATATTTCAAGTCAAACAAATCTTTTAGCGATGAACGGCCGCTATTGAAGCAGCCCATGCAGGATCCGCAGGCAAAGGATTCGCCGTTGTTTCGGAAGAAATTAGAAAGCTTGCCGAAGAATCCGGCATTCAGGGAAAGACAATTTCAACGGTACTCAAAAATCTGAAAAAAGACATAGATAAAATTACCAATGATTTCGACACCGTCCAGAAACAGTTTTATAATATTTTTAGTTTAGCAGAATCGGTGAAGGGACAAGAGGAAATTATTATGCACGCGATTTTTGAACAAAACACGGACGACGAGCAGGTTTTAGAAGCTATGAGCGAGATCAATACAATTACCGCTGATGTACGTAACGGAGCAGAAAAAATGCTCAATGAAACAAAAAGCGTTTCCGGAGATATTGTCGGGCTTACAGCTGCAACGGATAGCATCGATCAAAGCATTAGAGAGATGACAGATACGCTAATCGAAATGGCTTCGGCTGTTACTGCCCTTCAAAAAGCAGATGATAAAAATAATGCGAATATCGAAACTCTTATAAACGAATTGTTACAATTTAGAATATAAGGGAAAATAGAAAACCTGAATTGTCAAATTAAGCTAGACGCGGATACACAAAATCCATAAAAACTTCTATCGGGGTTTTGTAAGTATGTTGCTGGTATACTAATCCGCGCAGCAACACTAACGGCTTTGCGAATTCAGCATTCCAATGGTAACCGCCGCGGATGGCAAAATCAAACCTGCGAGTTTTAAAAACGGATAGAGTTATTAAAAAAACGCTGTGCTAACTGTTCTCGCAAATCCGTATTGTGACAAAGCAAATATCTTCTTTGTCGTCATTGTCCAGTGTTTCGTATGCAAGGGCAAGGCTGCCGTCGGGGAGTTCCGCTAAGCATGAATAAGCAAAAAATTTGTCGGCGGCGGTAACGGCAAGTTCAAGCGGACTGCCCTCGTTCCACAGAAAATCAAGTTGCCATTTGTCGCCGTTTTTTACCAATGCGCCGATTTTTACCGTGCCTGCCGAGCGCGTGCGGTCTAAGCCGTTTGCATATGAAAAAGCGACAAGCGTTTTATTCTGTAATTCCGAAAGCCGCTCTAAATTGATTACCGAAATTAAGTTATTCACGGTAGCCGTAAACCCTGCAAGCGGTTGTGCTTCCGACCATGTTGCGCCGCCGTCATTGCTTTGACTCATCATAACACCTTGAAAGTCGGAACGGCTGAATATAATCAGCGCTCCGTCAGGCGCTTCGATAATTGCGGACTCCGACATTTTATGCACAGGGGTTTTGATATAGCGGCTATGCTGCCAGGTTTTGGCTTCGTCATCAGTCCAAAAAACGGCAACACGTTCGGCAAAATGTGCGCCCCATGAATTTGCGGTAGAGCCTCCGTAGGCGGAAAAAAGCAGTCTGCCTTTATGCGGCGCCTTCTGTTTTAAAAGTCCGCAGGTAGGCGAAACAAAAAACGAACCGCTCAGTTCGTCCGCCGGTTTTACCATATAGGTGATGTCAAGCGGGGCTGCCCAGTTTTTTCCGTCGGCGCTTTCGGCATACGAAAGGTAATTTCCGCCGCGCCAAACTTGAAAAGGCGCGATAAACATCCAAACGTGCGCATGAGTTTTACCGCCGGTAAGCGGCAGACAATTTTCCGACTCGGTTAACGGGAGCCGCACCTGCGCGCAAAACAGGGGTTCTTTCATTTTCTCATCAGAAAATAAATACCCCTGTTTATTCATCCACGTATGCGTGTCCTCATCGGGGAAAGAATCGTTTCTGATTTTGCCGCCGCGCACGGGAACACTGTAACAAAAAACACTTGAGTCAAAAATTTCCGCATCTTCGGGAACGCATAATGATTCAATCGCAGCTGCTGAAGGGTTTTGCTGCAAACCTTGAAGCCGCTCGGAGGGCTTCCTCAAAAATAAACGCGGTTCCCCGTCGGTGTTGTCATAGGCAAAACCTTTCATGCCAGTTGCGCCTCCGCACAGTCCCGTGGAATGCGGCGCGGAAGTGGTTACCGTAATAATTTTGCCCGACTCCGTTTTGCCCGCTGCCGTATCGCTCATGCCGATTCCGTACTGCAAGCGGTTACAAAAAGCCGAGTCGGCAGGAATCAGCACATCATCAAAATCATTAAACAGAATCGGATCGCTCCAGCTTTGTCCGCAATCGGCGGAAATCCTCGCCATTGTCGAAACTTTATTTGAGTTATCATCCTGATGCGTAAATCGCGCATCGCAGATAAACAAGAGCTGCCCGTCAAGTCGGGTGATAAGAATCGGAATACGGTATGTCTTACAGTTCGGCAATCCGTCCCGAATTAAGCTTATCGGTTTTGACATTTCCAACGAATACTGCATATGCCACCCCTATTTTCAAAGTGTATGCGAAAATTTTCCCGTTGTCAAGTATAATTTAGAAACTGCAGGAAATATAATCGAGTAGAACGTTTTGTAATTAACTTCCTGTTATAAAAATCGGGGTATCAACAATAAGGGACTGCGGATTTAAGTATTCCTATGGTAAATTGCTCACCGTTGCGCCGTGTCGAACGCAGAACCGCCACGGATGGCGGTGGTTCCATGCAGAAGCGATGTTTAAAAGCATCAACACTGTTTTGTAAAATTGAAGCTTTTAAACTCGCAGGTTTGGTTTTGCCACGGACGGCAAAACCAAACCGTTGTGTCGAATTCTTTTTTATAAAACTTTTTACGTTTTGTATAAAATGCATTAAGAAAAATAATCGATTTATCAAAAAAATGTTATACTAGTTATTAAAAGACTGTTATCGCAGTATTGAAATTTCTACATTGTGTAAAGCGGGAGGTTTTGGTATAATCGGTTTGTGGATAAAAATACTGCCGCCGCAATTATTCATTCCTCATTATTTAAATCCTTTGTGCAGCTCGGGATTGATAGAGCCGCTTTTATTTCCGCATGGTTGCGGGCGCATGCGGTGCCACATACGGTTGTTGATATAAGCGGAAATAAAAATATTATTGTGCGATACGACTCGAGCGCATATAATCCGATTTTTAAAACAAAGATTTTGGTCGGGCATTATGATCGCGCAGAAGGCACGCAGGGGGCGAATGATAATTCAGCAGCGTGTATGCAGTTAATGCTTTTTGCGGAACATCTTGTACACGTGCAAGATTTTCATAATATTAAAATTATTTTCACGGAGGGAGAAGAAAAGGGCGCAAAGGGAATTCGCAATCAGGGGGCGTATGCGCTGGGCACCGGCTTGCGCAAACTGCGTATGGATAATGAAGAAATCTACGTGTTTGATTGCTGCGGCAGAGGTGATACGCTTATTCTTTCTGAGTCCGGAATTTACGGGCGGGATTCCGACAAAACGCAAGGGCTGCAAGCCTTCCACGAACGCTGTATCGGCTATGCGCAGAGAGCTTGTCCAAACAGATTTTTGTCTTTGCTTACACCGTATAGCGATAATGCGGGGTTTATTGCGGCGGGAATTACCGCACAGGTTTTCACGGTTTTACCCGCAGTTGAAGCGGGGATTTTGCTGAAAAACATTCCGGTACCGAAAAGCGGAAGAGCGCAGGAGCCCCGCCGGTTTTTCTCTTTTCAGAAAAAAAGCAAAACCGCCGCAGAAGAATTGACCGACCTCGTAATCAAAAATAAAAAACCTGATCCGGATTCTCCCCTCGCCGCACTTATTCCAAAAACATGGCAGCTCATGCACACCGAAAAAGATGCCATAGACTCTTTAACTCCCGAAGCCTTTTTGTTAATGTTCCGATTTTTGCGATTTTTAGAAACCGTAAAAGAACCGTAAGTGCGGACGGGTTATGGCTGTTCAAAGAGTTGTTCCTCAACGCAGGCAAGAATGCGTTCTTTGCCAAGTTTTTTTGAGGCGGAAGAGGGAATAATTGATTCCGCATCAACAGAGAAAAAATCCACCCAGTTGCGGGTAACCTTTGCAAGGTCGTTCTTTTTTAGTTTATCCGCCTTAGTGCCGACAATCACCACTTTGATATTATAAGACTGAAAAAAAGCAATACTGTTTTTTTCAATTTCTCCGGGCTCGCGGCGCATGTCTATTAAAAAGAAAATAGTTTGTAAGTTTTGCCGGTTTGTGCAATAGTCGTACAGCATGCTGTCTATTTTTTGTATAACGCCGCCCGAAACTTTTGCATACCCGTATCCGGGTAAATCAACCAAGGCAAAAATATTTTTCTTTCCCGCAATTTCAGAAACAGGCACGGCACTCGGTCTGTTTACCAAAAAGAAATTTACTTCTCTGGTCATTCCGGGGCGGGAGCCGGTTTTTACCAAATTCTTTCTATTAACCAGCATGTTAATCAGCGATGATTTGCCGACATTTGAGCGCCCGAAAAAAGCGAACTCGGGCACAGGAAGACTTGGATACTGTTCGGGCTTTACCGCTCCCTTGATAAATTCCGCCGAGATAATTTTTATTGCCATTTTATGTCCACTACCTTTTACATAATTTTAAAAAAGTTTTTTAAGATTAAATTGCTCTTTTGTTTTTTCATATCCGCAGCTTTGATAAAATCGATGGGCATCCGTGCGGCTGCTGCTCGAAACAAGCCGTATGCCGTGTGCTCCCGTTTTCTTTGCCCAGTCCTCTATCGCCGCAAGCAGCTTCCTGCCAATGCCCTTTCCGCGATGCTTCGGCGAAACCGCAATGCTCATAATATTTTTCATCGGAGCGGAAAACAAAAGTTCATAATTATTTGCATGTACATATCCGACAATCTTCCCCTCATCTTCCGCCACAAAGATTTTATCTGTATCCCGCTGTAAAATTTTTTCGATATTTTCTTTTGTGCCCTCTAAATAAAAATCATATCCCAACTCATCTCTGTTTAAGAAAAAAATCGGCTCGGCATCACTGGCCTTACATTCACGAATAGTCATTATCCCTCCCAAAATTCAAAAGCTAAAATTCAACACAATATTTCTCTGACGGAATAGTATAAGAGTTAGGAATTATATGCAATGGCGCTGAATAAAAAACTTGGAAAGCTTTACCTGGTACAACAGTTTGTAATTAAGTTTATATTCGAGAGAGGATGAGGGAGAATGTATCGACAATAACGCGTACCGAATTAAACATTCCTATGGTAAATTACTCACCCTTGCGAAATTCCAAACGATGTTTAAAAGCATCAACAGTAAATTATAAATTCGTATAAAATATCGTGCAGTATATTTTTTAAATACAAAGAGAATTTCTGTAAAGTCCAAACCATAGCGTCCAAAAGAGCAATAACAGGATAGTTTATTGTGAAGCGGTTACTGACTGCGAGCGGGACAAAATCAAAATATTTTGTTAGAATTGTCAAGGAGGAAATTATGGTGCTTACGGGAGCTTTAGTAAACGGAATTGTAATTATAGCCGGCTCATGCTTGGGCTTACTTTTAAGAAAAGGAATTCCGAAAAGAATCGGTGAAACAGTTATACAGGGAATGGCGCTGGTTGTATTTTTTATAGGATTTTCCGGAGCACTTAAGGGACAATATATTTTAATTGAAATTATTTCAATCGCAATAGGCGCAATTATCGGAGAAGTCCTTGATTTGGAAAAGAAAATTCATCAACTTGGTTATATGGCAGACAAACTTTTTAAAGCTGTGGGAAAAGATGTCTCGCTGTCAAAAGGCTTTGTCGTGGCAAGCCTTTTGTTTTGTGTCGGAGCGATGGGAATTGTCGGCGCATTGCAAAGCGGCATGCAATTAAATCACGAAATCTTATTTGCAAAATCTCTCATTGACGGAATTACCTCAATAATTCTGACAACTACATTAGGTGCGGGCGTTGCATTGTCCGGCCTTATGGTATTTTTATATGAAGGCGGTATTGCGCTTATAGCAAAATTAATTGCGCCGTATTTAACCACTGAAGTTATTAATGAAATCAATTGCGTAGGCTCTATCATGATAATCGGTTTAGCGTTTAACATGCTGAATATTACAAAACTGAAAATCATGAACTTTGTACCGGCAGTATTTATTCCGATCATCCTGCTTGCAATTTTTAAGTAGAAGAAATTGAATCCGATTCAGCATTTTTTTGACAACTCGATTAGTTTTTAATACGTCTTATACAAAAGAGTCCGACACGGCGCAACGGTGAGTAATTTACCATCGGCGAGAACTAAACCTACGTGTTTACAAACAAAACTTTAATATTTAGGGTTTTTGTTTGTAAACATCGCTGCTGCGCGAAACCACGGGCGTCCGTGGCGATTCTGATTGTGTTTTTTGCCAAACCGCGTGTAAAGTTACACTGTGCTAGTGTAGCGTTTTGTAATTAACTTCCTGTTATAAAAATCGGAGTATCAACAATAAGGGACTGTGGATTTAAGCATTCCTATGGTAAATTGCCCACCGTTGCTCAATTCTAAACGATGTTTAAAAGCATCAACACTGTTTTGTAAAATTGAAGCTTTTAAACTCGTAGGCGAAGCAAAGGTAGAAATTCCAAGATTTCGCCGTTGCGCCGTGTCGATTTCTTTTTTATTAAATAGAGAAAATGGTTTTGCTATACAGGCTGCAACTTAATTTTGCGCCGATGTTTGCGGAATATCTTTTTTATAGATGAGGGCGGGGGCTTTCCCGAAGCCTTCAAATCGGGTAAAGGTTGCAATTTCGTAAAACCCTTGTTGTTGATAAATATATTTTGCCGCGGTCCACTCATTGTGCACAAGTAAAAGTTGGGTATCGATTTTCGGGTAGTCCGAGCAGATGGTATCAATTGCCGAACGAAAAAAGAAACTTGCCAGGCTCTCCGTTTTTCCGTGTCGCAGTACTTTTTTTCCGCGATTGTTTTTTGCCAGCGCAAACGAAGCAATATATAGTACTTTTCCTTCTTCGCGATGTCTTTCCTTAGCCGAATGCCCGAGTGCAAAAAATTCATCTTTCATTGGGGGAAGCTCTTCCCATAGCTCAGCACTCAAATAGGCAAGAATTTTTTCTTCTTCCGCTCGTTCGCCTTTTGCCGGAGTTTTGCATAAAAGATAAAAACAGTTGCCCGCATGACGGATCCTTTCTGCAAAGGTTTCGGGAGATTCCACAATTTCCGAAGAAAAACTTTCGGTTTCAATTTCTAAAATACGCGGCAAATCTTTTTCATTCGCAAGGCGCAAGCAAAGTTCATCGGGTTTGATCTGTTTCACCGCTAATTCCGATTCAATTGATTTTGATTTGTCTGTTTGTCTCATAATAAATTTGCCCATAAACTATCAATCGTTATATGTTTATTATATGGATTGATTTAGCGTTTCTTGTTTTCAGTTCTTTCGTAACGATTTTACCGTAAGTCTACAAATTTTACAAGCAGATGTAATGTACAGACCGGAGCTTGCAGATGAAAAATAACCACATATAAATATTTGAGGAATAGAAAATTATATTAGGTTGATGGCAAAATTATTCCTGCAATAGAAACGGCGCGGCAAAATACGGGTATCTGCAAAATGCCTACTGTACAGTCTTATTTTTTTCTGTTAAGCTTGTGCCATGACAATCAAAGAAAAACTCAAAATTTTACATTCGCTTTTTTGGGCTTTTTTTAAGATAGGCTCAGTAACTTTTGGCGGCGGTATTGCGATGCTACCGATTCTTAAGCGAGATTTAGTTGACGATAAGAAGTGGCTGACCGAAGAGGAAATTATCGATTATTTTGCCATCGGGCAGTGCACGCCGGGAATTATTGCGGTAAATGTGGCAACGTTTTCGGGCTATAAAAGGTTGGGGCTTTTGGGAGCAATTATTGCTACTGTGGGAATTGTAACTCCTTCAATTATCGTTATTACCATTATTGCAGCCTTTATCAGCAACTTTCAGGATATTGTCTGGGTGCAAAAAGCATTTAAGGGTATCAATGTTGCCGTTGCCATGCTTTTAATTCGGGCTGTATACGATTTCGGCAGAAAAACAGTGTTTGATATTGCGACTTTTGCTATTGCCGCCGCCGCCTTTATAGCCATGGCGATGTTTAATGTGTCGGGTATCATTATTGTGCTTTGCTCGGGCTTGCTGGGCTATGTTTTTCAGTATTTTAAAGTGAAGGCTGAAGGAGGAGAAAAATGAGTTTGCCTGCATTGTTTTTTCTTTTTTTCTATATCGGGTTTTGCACAATCGGCGGCGGTTTGGTTTCTATCAGTATTATGCAGCAGGAACTGGTTTCGCGGGGGCTCATCTCGCCGGAGAACTTTTATGCAATGGTTGCAATTTCTGAATCAACTCCGGGACCGATCGGAATCAATATGACAACATACATCGGCTATGAGCTTTACGGTGTAGTCGGCGATTTAGTGGTAACAACGGGTATTGTTTTGCCGTCTTTGATTACTATTGTGTTAATTGCAAAATACTCATCAAATTTTCAGGACACCCCGATAGTAAAGAAAACTTTTTATGGCTTACGAGCGGGAGCTACCGGTATGATTGCCGTCGCTGCATGGAATGTACTCAATGTTGCATTGCTTACTGTTCCGCGCTTTTTAAGTACAAAAAAAATACTTGATATCGGGAACTGGAAAGCAATAGGCTTTTTTACTCTTTTATTTGTGCTCAGCACGATTTTTAAAAAAATCCATCCGATAGTATTTGTTGTTGCCGGAGCAATTTTAGGCGTTTTGTTTTTTTAAAACCACACCCCGTGCGCTAAGGCTTTGCCTATGGTAAATTGCCACCCTTGCGAAATTCTAAACGATGTTTAAAAGCATCAACACTGTTTTGTAAAATTAAAGCTTTTAAACTCGTAGGTTTCATTTTGCCATGGACGGCAAAACTCAGAACGGGCATGGATGCCCGTGGTTCCAAGCAGAATTGAGTTTGAAAACTATCACAGCTATATAAACAGGAGTTTTTAAACTCATAGGTTTCATTTTGCCACGGACGGCAAAACAAAACCGTTGTGTCAGACTCTTTTTATAAAATTTTTTACGTTTTGGTAAGATGCATTAAAAACGAATCGATTTATTAAAAAAACGCTGTAGTAGGAGATACAAGAGGCTCTCTAAAGAGAAAAGTTTATATATAAGGCAACGCCCAAGAATGTATGATTCTCGTTCTCCATGCGTAAGCCCTGATTTAATCTCTCCCACGACAAGAGCTGAGAAAACTCTTTTCATGTACAGCGGATAATAAGTCGATATTATTTTTATCGCTCTCGTTGCAACAATCGCAAATGCCGATGAATGGACTGAAATAGAAATGTTTGCACAAAAAATGAACAGTTTTTTAGGCAATATATTGCACTTGAAAACGGCATCCCGACACATGACACCATCCGCCGTGTTATGGCCCATCGGAACACAAATGAACATTGCAAAAATGATAAAAAAAGAGTGCAAAGCTGATTATGTTCTTGCGGTAAAGGAGAATCAAAAAACGCTCTACGATGATATTTCTGACTATTTTCGTATTGACGAAATAAGAGAAAACCTTACAGCGTGCGAAAATTACCGAAGTACATCTGAAAAAGCACACGGACAATTTGAAACAAGAAACTTTTATATAACTGATGACATTGCATGGCTTTCAAATAAGAGCAAGTGGGAAGGCATAAAAAGTATCGGCATGGTAGAAACCGTTATCACAAAAGGAGAGAAAACGACCATCGAACGGCGGTATTACATCAGTTCTTTGGCTGCTCATATCGACTTATTTATGAAAGCGGTGCGCAGACATTGGGCGATAGAAAGTATGCATTGGCATTTGGATGTTACGTTCAAAGAAGATGCGAACACCACGATAGACAAGAATGCCGCAATGAACCAAAATATTATTCGCAAATGGGCACTTGCAATTCTCAAACGGGTAGAACATATCCACGGCAAAAAATATTCAGGTGAAAGCTAAGCGCTACGCAATGAGTTTAGACCCGTTCGGCAGTTTAGCACAAGCATTATCAATCTAATTCTTCACGAAACACTTAAAAAAAAGATTATTTTTACTGCAAAGGAAAGAATAAAAATCTTCTTAGCTCTTGTCGTGTGAAAAACCTGGTATAACGTTTTGTAATTAAGTTGCTGGTATACTAATCGGGGCATTGGTAATAATAGCTTGCAGATTCAGCATCTCTATGGTAAGTTTGCTCGCCGTTGCGCCGTGTCGGGCTCCTTTTTATAACAGGGAGTTTTCAAACTCGTGGTTTAGTTTTTGCCACGGATGTCAAAACTCAGAACCGCCACGGACGATCGTGATTCCAAACAGAAGCGACGTTTTAAAGCAAAAGTATTTGCAAAGTTTTAAAACTTGCAGGGTTGCTTAAATCATTTCATGCAAATTAACGATAAGTTTCGCGCTAAAATTTGCCGATAACAGATAAAAGGAGTATCTTTTAGCAGATTATCCTTTGTTTTAAAGCCCACCGGTAGGAGTACAGTCCCCCGCCTGTCTGGTAATTCAAAGCAAAAAAGACTATAATGCAGGATAATAAACATTAAATCGCAGAGGAAAATTTCAGGAATTACTTCATGCCCGCTTGAGCGGTTAATATACTAAATTCCTCAAAAACTTTTTAGTTAAGGATACAGGTTAAGCAAGTGTTTGAAATAGCACAGGCTTGTTTAGCTGCCCGAGTTTGTTTTATATTTTGCGGGCAAAACATTGTTGATTGGATGCAGTTGGTATGAGTCCGAATTTTATCCGGCGGATATACTGCGGGATAAGCTTTTTTCGGAATTTCATGATTTCTCAAAATTTTTTACTTTAAGGAGAGTATATGCTTCAAGACCTTTCATCAAATGCACGAAGACTGCTGATTGAGTTAAGCCAAACAACCGCCAGAAGATTAAACGCAAATCTTTTGCAGCCGGAGCATGTTTTGCTTGCCTTGGTGCAAAATAAACTGGGCAAAGGCTTTGAGCTTTTAGAAAAACTCAATATCAATTTATTAAGTTTTCAACTTGTTCTTGAGCAAAGCACCCCGTCTCGTGAAGGGCCTCCCGTATTGGGCGAAATTCCTCCGTCGGGCAGAATAAAAAATATGCTGGATGCTGCGGCAATAGAAGCTCGAACACTGCGCCACAATTATATCGGCACCGAGCATATTATTCTTGCCTTTGCGCGAGAAGAGCAAAGTTCTTTGGCGCAGCTTTTTACTCAGGAAGGGATTCTCCTCTCCGATGCCAGGAGGATTGCGATACGTCTTTCCGCTCCCTCCGAAGCTGTAAAACCAAAACAGGATAAACAAAGCATTTTACCGGAATTCAGCACCGACCTTACGGAGATTTCTCAAAACGGTGAGCTTGACCCGGTTATCGGCAGAGCGAAAGAAATTAAGCGCGTTATTCAAATTCTATCCCGAAGACGAAAGAACAACCCCGTTTTAATCGGAGAGCCGGGCGTCGGCAAAACGTCAATCGTGGAGGGACTGGCTGCAGCAATTATCCGTGAGGAAGTTCCTCACTCTCTTTTAAACAAACGGGTTATTGCCCTTGATTTAGGTTCAATTATAGCCGGCACCAAGTACCGCGGGCAATTTGAGGAGCGGCTCAAGCGTATTTTAAAAGAAGCTTCCGATTCTAAAGATATTATTCTCTTCATCGATGAGCTGCATACCCTCATTGGGGCGGGCGGCTCGCAGGGCTCCCTTGATGCGGCAAATATGCTCAAACCCGCACTTGCGCGCGGCGACATTCAGTGCATTGGAGCAACCACCCTTGAAGAATACCGTAAATACTTTGAAAAAGACGCTGCCCTTGAACGCCGTTTCCAAACCGTTATGATTAACGAGCCCTCATTTGAAGAAACCTGCGAGATACTGCGCGGCTTAAAGTCAAAGTATGAAGAGCATCACCGCGTTGAATACACCGAAGAATCGATTGTTAAGATTGTAGAACTTGCAAAACGCTATATACCCGATAGGTTTTTTCCCGACAAAGCGATTGACGTAATGGACGAAGCGGGCGCAATGAAAAAAATTGAGCATGATGAAAGCCCAAAAGAACTTGCGATTATAAAATCTAAAATAGAAGATCTCAGCAAAGAAAAAGAAGCTCTTGTTGCATCGCAAAATTTTGAACAAGCGGCTATTGTTCGTGATGAGGCTAAAGAATTGCGCACCCAGCTTGCACAATTAAAAATGGAACAGCAAAATGAACAGCCGATTGTTTCCATCCTCTCCGAAGATATTGCGGAAACGGTTTCGTTAATGACGAATATTCCAATCCGCTCGCTGGGTGAAGACGAAACAAAACGAATTATGAACATTGAAACAGAACTGCGCAAAAAAGTTATCGGGCAGGACGAAGCGGTGAGCATACTTTCAAATGCAATCCGCCGTTCTCGCGCGGGCATTGCATCGCCCGAACGCCCCATCGGTTCTTTCTTATTTTTAGGCCCGACCGGCGTCGGAAAAACGCTGCTTGCAAAAACTCTTGCGGAATTCCTTTTCGGCTCCGCCGAGTCGCTGATTAGAATTGACATGAGTGATTATATGGAAAAACACAACGCATCCCGCCTTGTCGGAGCGCCGCCCGGATACATCGGTTTTGAAAACGGCGGCATGCTGACCGAAAAAGTGCGTCGCCAGCCATACTCGGTAATTCTGCTTGACGAGATCGAAAAAGCACATCCCGATATTTTCAATCTGCTTTTGCAAGTTTTGGAAGAGGGAGAATTAAAAGACAATCTCGGACACACGGTAAATTTCCGCAACACGGTCATTATTATGACAAGCAATGCGGGGTCTCGCTCTATTACAACCGATCGGCAACTCGGTTTTACCAATTCAACCGAAGGTATTATAGATTACGCCGATATTCGGGCAAACGCACTCAACGAAATAAAAAACTTTTTCTCGCCCGAGTTTATCAATCGGCTTGATGAAACGCTTGTCTTCATGCCGCTTGGCAAAAAAGAAATAGAATCAATTTTGATGATTGAGTTTGAGAAACTTTTTGCGCGGCTTAAAAAGAAAGATATTCATTTGCATCTAAGCGATGAAGCAAAAGAATTCTGTATTGAAAAAGGCTATGATCCGGCATACGGCGCCCGCCCGATGCGCAGGCTTTTGCAAACGGAAATTGAAGACCGCCTTGCGCTTTTAATCATCGACGGCACCGTTTCTTCCGGCGACACTGTTGACATACAGATAGAAGGGGACGGCTTACAGCTTACCTGCCAACCCGGAATTATCGGCTTGCCGCAAGAAACTTCGGACATTCCTATTACCTGTGAACCCGAGGTTTAGTCCTTTTTCAGGCGGCAAAAAAGGCTTTTTCCATATATGCGTGAAAAGATAATTGTAGGCATTGATCCCGGGCTTGCCTCTGCCGGATACGGCGTGGTAGCGCAGTCGGGAAGTCGACTGCGCTGCCTCACGTACGGTGTAATTCAAACAAAGCCTGAAAACACACAAGGAGAACGGCTTGCGATAATTTTCGATTCCATCGGCGGAGTGCTGAAAGAGTTCACCCCTGATGCAGCCGGAATTGAAACCCTTTATTTTGCAAAAAACGTAACAAACGGATTATCAGTCGCCGAAGCGCGCGGAGTTATACTTTTAGCATTTGCACAATGGCAAATCCCTGTACGGGAATACGCCCCCAACGCCATAAAAAAAACCGTAACCGGAATAGCGCAAGCAAATAAACATCAAGTGCAAGAATCGGTCAAAATCCTATTAGGCTTAAAAACCGCACCAACCCCCGACCACGCCGCCGATGCCCTCGCAGCCGCCATTACCGCCGCACACACAGACAGCTTTTTGTGAAAACCCTAAAAAACGCTTTTATTCAAAAACTACAGTGCAGCGTTCTTTCAATACCTGAATTGTCAAGTTAAACTAGACACGGATGTACAATCAGAACGGGCACGGACGCCCGTGGTTCCATGCAGAAACGATGTTTTAAAGCAAAACTATTTGCAAAGCTTTAAAACTCGTAGGTTACTTTTTGACACGGATGTCAAAATCAGAACCGCCACGGATGGCGGTGGTTCTATGCAGAAATGAGTTTTGTCCGTACAAAAAAGTAAATGGGCAAAACTCATTGTGAAGCATTGTACACGGATGTACAATCAGAACGGGCACGGACGCCCGTGGTTCCAAACAGAAGCGACGTTTTAAAGCAAAACTATTTGCAAAGCTTTAAAACTCGTAGGTTACTTTTTGACACGGATGTCAAAATCAGAACCGCCACGGATGGCGGTGGTTCTATGCAGCAATGAGTTTTGTCCGTACAAAAAAGTAAATGGGCAAAACTCATTGTGAAGCATTGTACACGGATGTACAATGCTTCACATGCGTTAGGCATACGGAGGACGGCGAGCGCTTTTTCAAAAGCGCGAAGCCGGATCCTTTTTGCGCGCCTAAAATAGCGCAAAAAGAGCCGCAGCGACAGCGGAGCCCGTAGTACGCCGGCGGTTTGCGAGTGCGTTGTTTCGGCATGCTATAAAACAAAGCCGAATTTTTATACGCTTCAAACCGCAACGCCCCGATTGGGTATTATTTAGATTCTCCGCGGAGTGTACGTTTCGCTAAAAAGCATAGTGATGAAATTACCCTTGATTAACAACGGGTATGATTTGTCTATTTCATTTTTTAGCGTGAAAGTGTAAAATGAGGATGGCTATAAAACAAATGCGAAAGGAAATAATTATGACAAATGATATTGCGGCGCGTGTTCAAGCGTGCAGGGATTTTTTTGATACAAATGCAACAAAGCCGTATGCGTTTAGAATTGCGCAGTTGCAAAAACTGAAAACGGCATTGAAGGAAAATCAGCAAAAACTTTTGAATGCGCTTTACTCGGATTTGCATAAAACCGAGATGGAAGGATATTTTTCGGAGCTCGGAATAGTGTATGAAGAATTGAACTTTATAATGAAGCATCTAAAAAAATGGATGAAACCGAAAAAAGTAAAAACGCCGATCGCGCAATTTCCCGCAAAGAGTTCAATTCTTTATGAGCCCTTCGGTACCGTTTTGATTATGTCACCTTGGAATTATCCGATTAACTTAACGCTTGCGCCGTTAGTGGGCGCCATCGCTGCGGGGAATTGTTCAGTCGTAAAACCGTCCAATCAAACGCCTGCAACTGCTGCGGCGCTCAAAAAGCTTTTATCCGAAAATTTTCCCGAAGAATATATTTCCGTGGTGGAAGGCGGCAGAAAAGAAAACACCGAGCTGTTAACACAAAGGTTTGATTATATTTTTTTTACCGGCGGTATACAGGTTGGAAAAACTGTAATGGAAGCGGCGGCAAAACATCTTACGCCGATAACGCTTGAACTTGGCGGGAAAAGTCCTTGCATTGTAGAAAAATCCGCAAACATAAAAATTGCGGCGCGGCGTATTTTATTCGGTAAATCCTTGAATGCCGGTCAAACCTGCGTTGCGCCCGATTATCTTTTAATTGACGAAAGCATAAAAGAAGCATTTATCGCGGAAGCAAAAAATGTTTTCAAAGAGTTTTTCCCAACGGAAACATATTTGCAAATGCAGCTGCCGCGAATCGTAAATGATAAACACTTTGAGCGACTCAGCAATCTTTTACACGACGGAACGCTTGTGGTCGGCGGCAGCACCGAAACAAACAGCAGATTTATTGAGCCGACAATTATCGAGAATATTGATTTTGATTCTCCGATAATGCAGGAAGAAATTTTCGGCCCGATTTTGCCGGTTATTACTTACAAAGATTTGAATGCCGCCATCAGCGAAATTAAAAAACGGGATAAGCCTCTTGCGCTGTATCTTTTTACCGAAGATAAAAGCATAGAGAAAAAGATTTTAACCGAATTGTCATTCGGCGGCGGCTGTGTAAACGACACGATTGTGCATCTTGCAACAAATTATTTGCCTTTCGGCGGAGTCGGCTATTCCGGCATGGGAAAATATCACGGCGAAGAAAGCTTTAAAATTTTCAGCAATGCAAAAAGCATTTTGAAAAAATCAACTCTTTTTGATTTAAAACTGCGCTATCATCCCTACTCCGAATCAAAATACAACACCATAAAAAAATTTATGTAAAGAGGCGCTGTACAAGCTTCCCATACGGAAGCGTTCGCAAAGTAGATATTCCAAATGCGCGGTGGTTTTTATGCGCGGATTTTATACCACGCAACTCCGTTGTCATCGATTGTCTCAATTACTTTGCCCAATTGAACAAGATGTAATAAATGAGCGGCGGCTTCTCCGGCAGCAAACCATTTTTGCGAAGGCGGAAAGTTCTCCCAGTTTTTAGCGCGAATATCCCAGTGCATACGGCAGGTAACATCTCGGACTGTCAGAGCTTCGTCTTGGCGCAGGATAGACATAATTTCGTCAAGCCGCACTCGGTGATGATGCAGTATTTCGTCTATGCGCTTATTCACATCATCAACAAGAAAGCGATGCGAACTGAAAAGATGGTCAATGGAGTAGTTTTTTATTTTGTTGAGGTTCTTCATGTATATCCCCAGTGAATCTCCGAATTCTTCTCCCCAATAAGTTATATTTGGAGTGATTTTTCCTAAAATATGATCTCCGCAAAAAAGAATTTTTTTCTCCGCTTCATACAAGCCGAGCATGCCGGGTGTATGCCCCGCTTCGTCTAAAAACACAAAGTGAAAATCACCGATACTCAATGTATCGCCGGGCTTACAGGGAATATAAGAGAAAGACTTTTCGGACCTGTTTTTAAATCCCGGATGCTCCTCAATTTTAAGCCCTTCTATATCCATCCCCTGCCTATGAGAATTTTTTATAATTCTTTGCCAATGGGAACTCTCTTTTTTAAAACCGTTTTTTATAATAGCGCCGTCAACCGCCGAAAGATAAATTTTCCTCACTCCTTTTCCCTGCAAAAAACTTGCCAACCCTATGTGATCCGCATGAAGATGCGTTAAAAAAAGCGCCGTGTTATTTAAATCAATTTTTAATTCATTCAGAAAAAGCATCATATGCTCCCGCACTTCCTCATTGTTAAAGCCGGTATCTACTATGAGCGATTCTTCCGGAGTTTTTATGATGAATATATTGATTGATTTTAAAGGATTGCCGGTTAGCGGAATCTCTTTCATAAAAATATTTTGATAAACTTCTTTCATTTGTTTCCCCTAAACTTCTTATCGAAGTTTTTTCATTTCTTTTTCCTTATGTAAAATATTTTATAATTATAGCACTATCAATCTATTATTTATACTGATTTTAGTCCAATCTTTGCAATTAAAATTTTTAAAGCATAAATTCAGCTGTGAGTTTTTAAAAAATCTGCTATACTGTCTTTTGACGACGGAATGTTTTGTAAAGGCTTGATTAGTTTTTGCAAAATATCAAAATCGCAATGGAAGGAGATTCTAAGACAGTTATTTTAGCGGTCTCCAATACAATACGGAGGATAAAATGAAAATCAATTTAATTGAGCCTTTGGGCGTTAAAGCGGAAATTATCGAAGATTTGGCAAAACAATTCAGCGTGCAGGGGCATGAATTCAAAGCCTATGATTCTCTTACAAAAGATATTGCCGAATTAAAAAAGCGAACCGCCGATGCTGATGTTGTCATGATCGGCAGCAATCCGCTTCCGAACGAAGTGATTGAAAATGCAGAGAAATTAAAATTACTCAGTGTTGCGTTTACCGGAATTGATCATGTGGGGCAGGCGGCATGTAAATCAAAAAATATTGTGATAACAAACGCCGCCGGCTATAGTAATGAGTCGGTTGCCGAGCTTGTCATCGGTTTTGCCATAAATCTTTTACGAAATATGAAAGCTGCAGACGAGGCAACAAGAAAGGGCGGCACTGGGAAGAGTCTGATTGGAAACGAACTGATGGGTAAAACCGTTGGTATAATCGGAGCGGGGCGCATAGGCACAAGGGTTGCAAAATTATTTAAAGCATTTGATTGCGAGGTATTTGCGTATAGTAACCATGAATCTGATGAACTGAAAAAACTTGGCGTAAAATATTTTTCGCTTAATGAAGTGATGAAAAACAGTGATATAATAAGCCTGCACTTGCCGCTTAACGATTCCACAAAGGGTTTTATCTCAAAAGAAAAAATTGCACTTATGAAAGAAAATGCTTTTTTGATAAACTGCGCACGCGGACCGATTGTTGATAATACCGCACTTGCCGAAGCGCTTAATGCCGGAAAAATAAGAGGAGCCGCAATAGATGTATTCGATATGGAGCCACCGATTCCGAGCGACTATCCTCTGCTGCATGCAAAAAATACAATTTTGACACCGCACGTTGCATATGCAACAGATGAATCCATGATTACAAGAGCGAAGATAGCTTTTAGCAATGTCTATGCTTGGCTAAACGGTAAGCCTAAAAATGAGGTTAAATACTGATACCGTTCCGTAATTAGCTTTCTGTGTACTAATCGGAGCATCCACAATAACGGCGTTCGGATTTAAGCATTCCTATGGTAAGCCGCTCTCGGATGTCAAAAATCAGAACGGGCACGGACGCCCGTGGTTCCACGCAGAAACGATGTTTTAAAGCAAGACTGTTTGCAAGGCTTTAAAACTCGTGGGTTAGTTTTTGACACGGACGTCAAAATCAGAACGGGCACGGACGCCCGTGGTTCCAAACAGAAACGAGTTTAAAAACTACCACACTTCTATAATAATAGAAGTTTTTAAACTCGTGGGTTAGTTTTTGACACGGACGTTAAAACTCAGAACCGCCACGGACGGCGGTGGTTCCACGCAGAAACGATGTTTTAAAACAAGACTGTTTGCAAGGCTTTAAAACTCGTGGGTTAGTTTTTGACAAGGACGTCAAAAACTAACCAGGGGCTCTTTTTTATAAAATTTTTTACGATTTGTATAAAATACATTAAGAAAAATAATCGAGTTATCAAAAAAACGTTATAGTAGGGTATAAAAATTACCCCTTAAAGAGTCTACCATATAAAGCGTACCAAAAATTATCGCTTTAATGACAATTTTTGGTAATACGGTTTAAATCTCCTGAAAAAAAATTGTGCTTTAAAACATCGTTTGCCTTTGCCATCCCCGGCTGTTTTATCATTACGCGAAAGGAGGGCTGTATCGAAAAGAAAACTTTTTAAAAAATTTCTAAAAAAAAGGGATTTAAAATATCTTTTAAATCCCTTCGCAGTTATATTACGTTTTATGATATTTTTTTATTCTTCCTGCACGCTGTACATCTCAAAAGGGGATATTGCGTTTTTATGTTTATTCACAAGAGCCGGAATGGAAAGCAACACCGCATCTTGAAAAAGCGGTATTTGAAATTCTCCCTTGAAAGGGGGTGTTCCGTCAAAAAAAGTAACCACAAGCGTATGATTTTGTCCGCGCAATAAGATTTTATCTCTGTCGCCTTTAAACATTTCTATTGAGTCTTCATTATTCAGCTTAATTTCAAAACCGGGTATCGCTTTATATGAGCCGTCTGCGGCATCTCTATTGTCAAGAAGAACCGTATGTGTTCTTCCAAATAAAAACATTATACAAAGCAACAATACATATATTACCGCAAGCGAAATTCGAATGATAATTTTTATTTTCGTATTTTCAATACGGATCATGATTTAACCTCACTTTGCATTCTCAGTAATGCACGTTGTTTCTCTGCATTACGCTGTGTTTTCATTGCATGCATAACCAACGAAAGCGCAATAGCCGCATAACCTGAAAACTGCCTGAAATACTCGCCGATCATTGCCGAGTTAAATAAATGTTGCCCCGCCATCGGAGTAACGACGTATAAAAAATGCAAGAGGATTACACCTAAAAACACATTGGGAATTGTTGCCTTGTTTACCGATGCTCCTCCTACCAAAATTGCGGCGGCGGCAAAAAAACCTGTTTGATCGTGAGCGTTATAGGTACTTATGTTTCCCATGTTTTGTAAGAAAATTATTTGACCGAAACATGCTAAAACCGTAGAAATTACAATCGCAAGAATTCTCGTCCTTTCAACATCAATACCCGCTGAATTTGATACCGCCTGATTTTGCCCGATTGCGCGCATATCCTGTCCCAGTTTTGTTTTCTTAAACCAAATAATAAAAAAACAAAGCGCAATAATAATGAGATAAGATAGCAATGGTATTCTAAAACCTAAAATATTTACCGGCAAGGCGGAGTCCAACACTTGACGTACCGGCGCAAGTTCAAGCGTATTTCGTACACCGTAACCGCGGGAAAGGGTAATCGCTTTATTGTGCATCGGAATAAGGGAACCGAATAAATACAATACAAAAAACTGATATACACCCGTAAAGAAAAAGCCCAGAATATAGCTTGTTACCATTTCTCTTCCGCGTGCGTTATTCAGAACCGATCCCGCTATCCACCCAAGAATAACAGAAAGCGGCATCCCGATGAGAGCGGCAAAAACCAATCCATATATTCCGCCTATTCCCCAATCCATTGCGATGATCAAACCTATTTGCCCTGCCATCGCACCGAGAACCATACCGAAATTGATTCCCATCCCCGCCATAATCGGAATAATAAGAGAAAACACTAAAAAAGAATTTCTTCCGATACGGGTTAAAATCTCATTGATAATATGATGCGCGGAAAGTCCTGAAATAGGAATTGCAATAAATGAGATCGTCAAAAATAATAGTGATACAAGGTTGTCTGCCAAAAAATCTATTAGTGAAAAATTTTGTAATTTGTTTTTAATCATATTCATCTACCTTGTTACCTGTGTTTTTCTGGTAAGCGCATATAAAATCATTCCGTTAGAAAGAACGATTCTAATTACTTCCGACATATCGGTTTGCAAAATACTGTTAATAACCGAGGGAGTCATTGTCAAAACTCCTTGGAATAAAAGCGTTCCGATGATGACATTCAATATTGAAGCTTTGTTAACCGATGCGCCGCCTATGAGTATGGCTGCAACTGCCGGGAAAGGCATAAATAGCGGCGCTTGATATAATTGAATAAATCCAAAACTTTGTTGGTATAAAAGAATTCCCACTCCTCCGGTAGCTGTAGAAACAATAGTGCTTATTGTTCGCGCCCTTTCGATATTGATTCCGCTTGCCCGAGCAAATTCGGGATTTGATCCTACAGCGGTAATTGCCGTGCCTGTTTTGGTGTGCATAAAAAGTTTCATTAGAGCAAAACAAATAGAAACAAATAAAATGAGCATAAGCGGAAATTCAAATTTTTGAATTTTAATAACTAAATGCGTGCTGAGTATTTTATCCCAAAATCCTTCAAGGCTTATAGTAGTACGTAACCCGCGCCCTGCATATGCCCATACCATGTTTGCACTTGAATACGGTAAAAGTATCCACATGATGGACATGAACATCACCGCAGCAAAGCCGATATATAAAGCAATAGTCATTTCTTCGCCTTTTACCCTATTCAACATAATACCATATGCCCAACCGATAATACTTGAAAAAAAGACTGAGAAAATAATTGCGAGGGTAAATCCCATAGCGCCTTGTGCCCCGGTTTGCATTGCAAGTGTTGATCCGAGCAATCCCCCGATGATCCCCAGAGAAAGTCCGAAATTTAATCCGCAACCAGCTTGTATCATCGGCACCAGAGCAAGAACCATCAAACTATTCATACCGAATCGATTTATAAGATCTTTTAAAGATGCGCCAATGCTTACATCTACAAAAGGCGCCACTATAAAAAGAGAAAGTAAAAATAGAAAGATAATAACACGCGGCCAACCGAATTCTCTTAAGAATATTCTTATTTTTTCCATTTATTTCACTCCGGCCATATATAAAGCAAACTCTGCAGGCTCTTCTTTTGGAGAAAGTATTCCTGCCATTTTCCCTTGAAAAACAATGCCTATTCTGTCACAAACCGAACGCAATTCTTCAAGCTCACTGGAAACTATAATAATTGTAGTTCCCTCTTCTTTATTCAGCTTTCTCAGTGCATCAAGTACAAGAGTTTTAGCCCCCACATCTATTCCCCGTGTCGGCTCCGCTACAAAAAGAATTTTCGGATTCATGCAAAATGCTTTTGCCAAACAAATTTTTTGCTGATTCCCTCCGGAAAGCTCCTTTGCTTTTTGTTTTGTACTTGTACATTTTATTTGCAACATATCAACGTATTTTTCTGCAAGTTTTTGCATTGCGCGATCATCGCGCACTTTTATCAACTTTCCGAAAAGGTTGATAAGGTATTCATCTTTTACCTGCATAGCAGTAAACGCAATATTCCACTCTAATGTTTCATCAAGCAAGAGTCCAACCCCGCGCCTATCTTCAGAGACAAAAGCAATTCCCTGCTCCAATATTTTTTTTGTATTATTCAGTTCAAGTTCTTTTCCCTCAAAAGTTACAGTGCCACCGCAGGTAAAAAGTCCCATAATTCCATTTAAAATTCCAACCTTTCCCTGTCCGGCTAATCCTCCAATTCCAAAAATCTCTCCTTGACGAACTGAAAAGCTTACATCGCGCACAACCTCTCCGGGCATATCAACCCAAAGATTTTTAACATCAAATAATACCTGCCCAAAATCTTTTTCTTCAGTATCTTTTACTGCTTTTTTTATATCGCGTCCAACCATAGAGGCAGCTATTTCTTTTATACTTGTCTCTGCAATGGGTATATCTTTAATTGATTTCCCATCCCGCAAGGTTACCACTCGATCACAAATATCCATAACTTCCTGCAATCGGTGAGATATAAAAATGATAGCAATTCCTTTTGCCGCTAATTTTTTTATAGATTCAAGCAAGATTTTTGCTTCGGATTCGGTAAGAACAGCGGTCGGTTCATCAAGTACCAAAATTCTGACATTTTCCCGGTCAATCTCACGGGCAATTTCAGTAAACTGTTTATGCCCGACCGGCATTTCCGACACATGTGTCCGCGCGTCAATTTGAACGCCAAGTTGATCAATGGCTTTTTGCGCACGCTCACGCATAGCCGCTCTATTTAATAAACTGAGTCGTTCCCCGAAAATATCCGATAAAAGACTCGGTTTTTTGATTTCTCTATTAAGCATGATGTTTTCCGCAGCCGAAAACCCCGGAATGAGCGAAAATTCCTGGTGCACCATTCCGATTCCGGCATCAAGCGCATCAAGCGGAGACTTAAATTTTATTTCTTTGTGGTCAATGATTATCCTGCCGCCATATCCGCCGGTTTCCGCAATAACGGGCATTCCGAACAAAATGCTCATAAGCGTGGTTTTCCCTGCACCGTTTTCTCCGACCAACCCGAGAATTTCGCCTTCATGCAAATCAAAGGTTACGCCTTCCAACACCTGCGTGCCTGAAAATTCTTTTGTAACATTATCCAGTGATAGTATTGTAGTATCTCTACTCATCTTCTTTATAACCAGTAAAAACCTTCATCTAATCATAAGACAACGGAAGCATTAGAGCTTCCGCTGTCAACCAATTAGGTTTTAACAAATTATCCAATTTTTAGGAGGCTTTTAGATAATTTATTTTTTAAATTTAATGGTGAAATATTTTACCGGAACTTCCTGTATTGTGGTGGGTAGGAAGTCTTTCCCGAAAATATACGTATCCATAAATACCAGCGCTTGGTTTTTTGCACGAACACCGGTATTTGCATCAATATAAAATTCACTCTTCCACTGTGCGCCGGGCGTAAAGGTTCCGAGGGCTTTTGACAGATCGTTTAGGCTTCCCTGTTTTGCTTCACCGTCAATAATTCTGCGTGCATATTCTCCAAGCCCAACCGATAAGGTAAAACCGTAAGAGAACGCCCAAGTACCAAACCTGCCGGCTCCACCTTTGGCGATAACCGCTTCTTCAACTTTCTTCAAAATCTTTGAAAAATCCTTTGCCTCATTGGAAAGGTCAATACCCAAGGCTCCGGGGTATCCCATCAAAGGAGAAGGAAGATCGGCTTCTACAAAAAATCCGCCGTAAGCAAAAAGCTGTTTTAACAAAGGCTCGGTGTGTGCATCGTTTGTACAGAAAAACACCGTGTCTTTTCCGTATTTTTCAATCCACTGCGGAACTTTTTCAAGAATAAACTGTTGAGCTCCCGCAACTCCTACATCACTTGTCGGATCGGGTGCAGTTTCAAAAATAAATTTTAATCCTAAATCGTTACATGCCTCTTCCATTATTTGGCGGCGAAGACCTAGTGTTTCATAGGACATATGCCGCGGGAAAGAAATATGTACGAAATTCTTTGCACCGAGTTGTTTTGCCGCCCAGGGAATTGTATAGCCACGCGTAATAAAGTCATTATTGACTGCCATGTCCGCTGCTTGTTGAATAACAAGCGGATCTTCGTGTGGCTCACCTACCAGCAGTAAAATATCGGGATTTTTCTCTCTTACGCGTTTAAGCGCTTCGGCTGTACCGGGTACGCCTTGATTTACGACAATCGCTTTCATGAGTGGATCATCGGCGAGCGCAACAATCTGCGAAATAGTGGTTTCCTGCTGAGACATAAAATCATCCGGATAGGTGATATGGGTAATCATACCGCCGTCTTTTGCAGCCCCGTACAGTTCAATCAGCTTCTCAGCTCCTCGCAAATCATCTTCTGATTGCGATACTGTTCCGGTTACAATACCGATATGATAGGCGGCTTTTGCCTGCGATGCATTTCCAGCTGATTTTTCTTCTTCTTTTTTTGAACAACCGCTTGCCAATAGGAAAGCAGCCGCTATAAGCATAAGAAAAACACTTCTTTTTAATTTCATAAAACACTCCTTTTCTAAGTGATAGGTAACTTTATAGGAATAGTTTAAAAATGTCAAGCGATTCTCTGTATAAATATACAAAATAAGTGCATAAATATTGTTTTTTATGCATCGTTTTAATGCTGCCCGTTTTGTCCCGACAGTTTTATGCCGCCCCTAATTAAAAAATGCCAAAAACAATCCTTATGGAAGTATACTTCTCAAGAAATAGAGGGTTCATATGTAGAAAAGGTGTTAGACTTATGAATTATTATTTAATAACACAACAATTATAAAACAGAACACCTATTACGGTACACATTGGAAGATTAGTGTAACGTTTTTTTAATAAGTCGATTCGTTTTTTACTACATCTTACCCAAAACGTAAAAAATTTTATAAAAAAGAGTTCGACACTACGGTTTGGTTTTGACGTCCTTGTCAAAACCAAACCACGAGTTTTAAAGCTTTACAAATAGTCTTGCTTTAAAACATCGTTTCTGCTTGGAACCACTGCCGTCCGTGGCGGTTCTGAGTTTTGACGTCCTTGTCAAAACCAAACCTATGAGTTTGAAAACTCCTGTTTATATAGCTGTGGTAGTTTTCAAACTCAATTCTGTTTAGAACCGCGGGCATCCGTGCCCGTTCTGAGTTTGACAACGGTAAGTAAACTTACCATAGGGCGAAGCGTTAATAATTTGCATCCGCTTCGCCAACGAGTTTTAAAGCTTCAATTTTACAGTTTTGTGTTGATGCTTTAAAACATCGTTTGGAATTGAGCAACGGTGAGCAATGTACCATAAGTGATGCTGAATCCTCAAGCAGTTATTATTGATGCTTCGATTAACATGAATGGAAGTTAATTACAAAACGCTACACTGGGACGAAAGACATATTTAAGTAATAGACAATTTGCATTAGCGGACGACTTTTGGAAAGCTCAAACCGCAACGCCATAAATATATGATTTTTCTTCTTTCCCTACGAACCCTGTAACACACCGCTACCTGAATTGACAGCAGAGTTTGTTTTTTTTATAATAAGCCGGTTATGCGGAAAGGAAACTGAAAAGCGCTGTGTGTGCAAAATTGCATGCGTTTTGCCTTACCTGCATGCTAAGCCAAGCAGATACACTGTGAAAGTTGAGTAATCCCATAGCCGAATTTTTGATTAAGAGGCTTTTTATGGGAAGATTTACGGGAACAACTGCCCGCGGGTTAATTGCACCGATTGTGCGTAAAGGTGATGATATTGTTGCAATTGCGGTAAACACTTTGCTTGCCGCAGCGGAAGGTGAAGGGTTCACCATTAAAGATAAAGATGTGTTAGCAATAACCGAATCTATTGTCGCACGAGCGCAGGGTAATTATGCAACAACCGAGCAAATTGCCGCAGATACCAAAAAAAAGTTCGGAGATTCTCCGCTTGCCTTGGTTTTTCCTATTTTAAGCAGAAATCGTTTTTCTCTGTGTTTAGAGGGTATTGCAAAAGCAGGTAATAAACTGACGGTAATGCTCAGTTTTCCTGCTGATGAAGTTGGAAATCATTTGATGGATCCTGAAATTTTTAATACGGTAGATATAAATCCGCGTCAAGATTCTTTTACCGCTGAAGAATTCAAAAAAAGATTCGGGCAGTATAAACATCCGTTTACCGGCATAGATTATATAGAATTTTTCCTTTCGATATTGCATGCATATAATAAAAACTCTTCGGTACTTATTTCAAATAATTTAAAAGCAATTGTACAGCATGCGGAAACGGTTATTGCCTGCGATATTCATACGCGGGAAAAAACAAAGCGTTTTTTGCAGTCTTACGGAGTAAAAAAAGTTTACGATCTCACCGCTCTTTTAAATGAGTCGGTACAGGGAAGCGGGTACAATACCAAATACGGATTGCTCGGATCAAACAAAGCATCGGACAATTCGGTAAAACTTTTTCCGAATGACTGCACTGAAATTGTCAACGCAATCCAAAAACAGATAAAAGAAAAAACCGGTAAAACAATTGAGGTCATGGTATACGGAGACGGTGCGTTTAAAGACCCAGTGGGAAAGATTTGGGAACTTGCCGATCCGATTGTTTCTCCCGGATTTACCTCAGGATTGGAAGGCACCCCGCATGAATTAAAACTGAAATATCTTGCCGATAATACCTTTGCCGATAAATCGCATGAGGAGCAGGAAAAAGCAATTGCCGAATATATCCATAAAAATAAAACACAGGTAGCCGATGACGCTGCAGAGCGGCAAGGTACAACTCCGCGAAGACTTACCGATCTAATCGGCTCGCTTTCAGATCTTACCTCCGGCTCCGGTGATAAGGGCACGCCAATTGTGTACATTCAAGGGTATTTTGATAAATTCGGCGAATAATTAAATCTTAGTGCAGCGTTCTATGATTAGCTTACTGTTATGCTGATCAAAACATCCAACGATACCGGATTTAAGCATTCCTATGGTAAGCCCTTGCTAAATTCCAAACGATGTTTTGCCTGATACTCCAACGTAAACAGGCAAAACTCGTAGGCGAACCAAAAGTAGAAATTCTAAGGGTTCGCCCTTGTGCCGTGTCGAACTCTTTCTATACATCGAAGTTTTCAAACTCGCAAGGTTTGGTTTTGACATGGACGTCAAAACTCAGAACCGCCACGGACGCCCGTGGTTCCGAGCAGAAAAGTAGCGCAAAAAGAACCGAAGTCCATGACTTGGTTTTTGTAGTTACGCAAACCTAAGTCGACCGGTTTAAAACCGAAATCTGAAAATAAGAGTTTTCGGTTTTAAACATTGCTTTACATTGTAGCACGCGGCGGTCTGTAGGTGTTAAGTTCCGGCAAAGTGTAAGGTAAAGCCAGCTTTCTGTACGCTGCAAACTGCAACGCCCGTATATAAAACGGGTTCCCAAATTTTTATGTAATTTTAGCGGATATTTTCTCCTGCCTATTTTATCCGTAATTGAAACTTAAAGCGAATGCGCATCGTTTTGTTTTTCTCTGTTTTTGTTCAGGGGAGCTGTTTAAATTTCATGAAGCAATGCATCCTCCGCAAAAAACTTCTTGTACTCTTGCGGTGTTTATGTTACTCTTTGATTATGTTTAACAGCATTAACGGTGTGCTTACCGAAAAATCTTCGGAGAGTATTTGTATAGAAACGCATGGGATTGAATGGAGTGTTGCGGTTTCCGCAAAGAGTTTGGATAGCTTCGGAATGGTCGGAGCAACGGTTCGAGTTTTTACGTGGTTGTATCATCGTGAAGATCAGATGCGGCTTTTCGGTTTTCCTACACGAGAAGAAAGGGCTTTGTTCCTTGACCTTATTAAGGTGGACGGGATTGGGCCGAAGCAAGCGTTGCGAATTCTCTCGGGGATCACTGCGGAAAATTTGGAGACAGCACTTGAAGAAGGTGATGTTCATTTACTGCAAACAATTCCCGGGGTCGGCAAAAAAACTGCACAGAAAATGGTGCTTGCATTAAAGGGACAGCTTTCCAATATTCACGAAATCGGAAAGTCGGCAAGTATACCGCAGTCCGAGTTTGAGGATATTATTCAAGCGCTGGTACAAATGGGGTATGATCGAAAGGCGGCAACGGAGCAAGTTGAAGCGGCAGCGAGTGCTTTGCGCAGTAAGGGCGCTAACCCGCAAGAAAATGAAAACGAGTTATTCAGATCCGCAATTGTTGCCTTAAGTACTGGAAAATAATATTTTATAATTCCGGACTATTATCTTTGGTAACTTTTAAAATAGGGAATGTATGAAAAGAAAAACCATATTAACGGAAAAAACCGCCATTGATTATATTCGCTCAAAAACCGACTTTTTTTCCGCAAACGAGCGATTGGTATGTGAAGAAATCGGAGACGGAAATATTAATTATGTGTTTAGAATAAAGAGTGTGGATAGCGGACTTTCAGCTATTATCAAACAGGCAGATGCGCAAACACGGGTACGTCCCGACGGGTATCTTGACCCTGCAAGAAACACGCGGGAGGCGGAAGCCTTACAACTATATGAAAAACTTTTTCCGCAATCGGTTCCGCATGTTTTCCTGATTGATACTGAAAACTCATGTATGATTATGCAGGATATCGGCGAATATAAAAATTTAAAACAAGAGCTTTTGCATAATAACGGTGTTCCCTGCTTTGCCGAATGTATTACCGATTTTATCGTTAAAACGCAACTGCCACTCACTGATTTTATTTGTCCGCCTCAAGAAAAAAAGGAATTAATTTGCCGATTTATGAACCCTGATCTTTGTGCAATTACCGAAGATTTAGTGTTTACGCATCCCTATAAAGATGTCAGAAACAGGAATATTCTTTTTAAACCGAATGAGGATTGGCTTAGAAAGAATGTGGAAGAAAATACGGATTTGCATGTGTATGTTGGTAAACTTAAGTTGAAATTTCAAAATATGCCGCAAAGCTTAATTCACGGGGATTTGCATTCAGGCTCTGTTTTTGTAAAACACATAAATGCAAAAACCCTTATAAAGGTTATAGATCCTGAGTTTGCTTTTTTCGGTCCGATTGCATACGATGTAGGGAATGTTTTTGCGCATCTTTTTTTTACAAAAGTCTATGCGGAAGTACACAATTTTAAAAAAACTGAAACTTGGGCAAAAGAAAATCTTCATGCCCTCCCGACTCTTTTTGAACAAAAGGCTGTACAATTTTTAAAAGCCAATACGGTTGATCCCTTATATCGAAATGATTCTTTGATTAAAGATTTTGTACAAGAAATTCTTGCCGATGCACAAGGCTTTGCGGGAACAGAAATAATCCGGCGAGTAGTCGGCTCGGCAAAAACGCCGGAAATAACAACACTGTCTGATACGGAGCAAAGAATTTTTGCAGAACAAAAACTTATCCAAACGGGTATTCAATTATTAATGAAATAATTATCTAAACCCGTGAAGAGCGCAAAATTTTTTAATACTTGTCAAAAGTATTCCGATACTATATTTTGAGAAATCCTTGGAAAAATTACAGGTCTGCAAAGGTTTTTATCTGTGATTGTAATTACTGTTAAAAAAGGAATTAAAACATGCTTTGTATTTATTTTGAAGTTCCATACCGACGGCAACTCATGCGGATTGCTCCATCCGAAACAGTAGAATTTTTTACTAAATTAAAAGATATGGCTTCATACAATGGAGCGAAAATTGCTGAAATCCAATTCAATCATATTTTTACATTTATTGAAGAAAGCATTGCGCATGTATTTTCTTGTACAAGATTTTTGCAGGCAACGTATAAGCTTCTTAAAAAAAATGCTTTTCGGTTTTCCGAATACCGTATTGTAATTGACGATTTGCCTACCTCAGACACAGAAAACCTTATAGATCATTTTATGCATTTTCAAAAAAAACTTATTCCTGACAGAGGATTTTTTGTCACAATGACTGCGAAGCAGGTTTTAAAAGAATACATGAATTTCCAATATGTTCCGGAAATTGATATGTACCAAATGATTTCATTTACGCAGCCTTCAAATAAAACCGACGAAAATCAAATCGAACCAAACAGTTTTATTGTTAATCAATATTCTACCTGTCCTGCAGCCTTGTATAATTTTTTCAGTATGCATCCTGTTAACGAAAAAGATTTTACTATACTGAATACCGAAGAAAAAAAAGTACTTGCCGAAACAAAAGCATCTCTTGCATTTTATAAACGATATCGTTTTTCTGCTGAATTTCCTCAATACTTGGCAGATGCATTTTTGCAACACATGGGTTTATGTTGTAAACTCTACCGAAAGGCATATAAGATTGATGATGCACCGATCATTTATGTAGAGTCCATTGAAGATGAAGAAAATTATAAGCAAGCTGAAAAAATACTCTGGGCAAGCTCATCATCGCCTATTAGAAATATGCCGAAGTCAGAGGCGAATATAGATGATATTCCGCAAGACCTTGCGGAACTTATGTATACAACAATAGTTGCATCTCATTATATTTTTGCAGATGAGATGGAAGATTTTTTTCTTTCATTAAAAAAGAATGCCGGCTTTTTCTCCGACCTGCTTTTGCAAATGGACAGATATGGAATCACATTGATTAAAAATAATATTTATTCTGTTCCGATAAGCATTTTTACTACGCTTGAAAAAAAGATTCAACAGCGGAAAGAATATCTTTTTAGATTTGTTGCCTCTTTCCTTTGGAAAAAATATCAGGCAGGAAGTTTGCATGCAGATGATAACCTTTGTGCAATTTTTAAAACACTTCATTCAGATTCTACTTCCATATTCTTTTTGCATAATTTCTTTGATAAATATTCGGATGTAAATATTCTTCATGTAGATATTGATGAGTATCAATACGAGCCTTTTTATGCGGTAATAAAAAAATATCAGCAAGCGTTGCGGTTAAGTTTTCAAGGAGATCCGCTTGGAGCATTTCAGGCAACAAAATCAGTGCTGAGCATTTTGCAAGAGGATCATTTTTTAGCGGGAGAATACCGCACCTTTTCTCTTTTAGGATTTCTTTCTTTACAACAAAATAAGCTTAGCGATGCGGTAACGTACTTTGACTACGCTTTAGATGATGCCGAGAGCTTACGTGATTCAGGATTTATTTGTGAAGCACTTTTTCATATTGCAATAACTTATTTTTTACAAAACAATATTAGCCAAGCGCAAACCTTTTTAATAAAACTCTCAGATGCAATTAATATCTACTTTGAACAAACATGGAAAATTCCAATGCTATTTTTACGCGGTAGAATTGCACTTAAACTCGGAGAGCATGAAAGTGCGAAAAAAATATTTGATGAGGCAACGGATTTAGCAGAACTTTATTTTGACCAATGGAAAACACTCTGTATAATATGGTCTGCACGCGCGGTTTCATTAAACGGGAAAACACACCTTGCACAAAAAGTTTTTCTTGACCATATATACTCCGACACTGATGCCGCATTATTTTTCTTGGAATCATTACTCCTTTCACCTATCAATAATGATGAAATTTCCAACCTCCATATTCACTTTGATGATATGACTCTTAATCAACTGCATTGCCTTTCCTCAAAAGATACAAAAATTTCAAACGGATATTCATTTGCGGAAGATTTTATTTGGGGAAGAATATATGAGCAATCGATATGCACAAAAATGTATCAATTTTTTTTAACATATTATCGATGCAGAATTCATTTATTGCAGAATAAAGAAGAGGATAAAATTACTCCTGAGCTGAGTAAACTGGAAGAAGCTGCAGGGCAAGCTCTTCATATTAACGATCCGTTCGCCTCTATCTACCTGTATCTTTGCTTTGATATCTATTCGCAGATAGAAGGAACGGAGAGTGCTTCCGCCAGCGCCTATTTAAGCAAAGCGTTTAAAGCAATGCAGTACTCAATTATAAATATCGGAGAAAACAGCATCCGCCAACAATTTATGCAGGACAATGTATGGAACAGCAAACTCTTTTCCGCTGCTCAAAATAATAAACTTATTTAGTGTAGTGTTTTTTTTGATAACCCGATTGTTTAACTCACTCAATACGAATCATAAACTTTTATAAAACTAATACAGCGTTTTTTTAATAAATCGATTCGTTTTTAATACATCTTACCAAAACGTAAAAAATTTTATAAAAAAGAGTTCGACACAACGGTTTCATTTTGCCGTCCATGGCAAAATGAAACCTGCGAGTTTTAAAAGCACTTTAAAGCAGCTGTGCTTTTAAAACGTCACTTCTGTTTGGAACCACCGCCGTCCGCGGCGGTTCTGAGTTTTTGACGTCCTTGTCAAAAACTAAACCAGGAGTTTTAAAGCTTTGTAAATTACTTTACTTTAAAACATCGTTTGGAATTTCGCAACGGTGAGCAAACTTACCATAGTGATGCTGAAGCTGCAAGCCTCCTGTTGATGTTCCCATAGGCATAACAGCAACGTAAGCACAAAACGTTCTATTAGTTGTTTTGGGATAGTATTGTTTTTGACTTCAGTAAAATTAAAAAAGCCGGCAGTGTTTTAGCCGGCTTTTATTATACTTTTTAAACAAAAGTTTTTCTTGCTGTTTGCAAAGCTTCTCACATCAAGCGTTATAAACCAAATGCAAGCAATCAACCTCCCTGATATTGAAACCAGCGCGCAAGAAAACCCGCAATTTGTTTGAACGGTGTAATTCCCGTTTTTGAGTATTCTTCTAAAGCAAACCCCAGCTTTAAAAACCCTCTGCTTATGGCGGCTAATCCCGATGTCAGCATAAGGATACCGAAGATGATTATTAAAATCCCGGAAATAATTTTAACCGCTTTCATATGCTGTTTAAACCAATTGAGGATCGGTTCCGCCTTATCAAAAAAGAGTCCTACCAATAAAAACGGAAGCCCCAACCCGAGTGAATACATGGCAAGCAGCAGCGCCGCATAAAGCGCATTCCCTGAGCTTGCCGCATAAAATAAAATTGAGGACAAAATAGGTCCGATACAGGGCGTCCAGCCTGCGGCGAAAAGCATTCCGAATAAAAATGCTTTCACGGGGCCGGCGTTTTTCATATCAGTGTGCCCCCGCTGCTCGGTGCGCAAAAAAGGAATAAAGTCAAAAATAATATTGATCCCTAAAAGTATGACTAGCCCGCCGGCAATTCGAGTAATAATTATAAGGGATCGCCCGCCGGCAAGCTGCATTCCCCCGCCGAACAAAAGGGACAGTAATACAAAAACAGCGGTAAACCCCAAAACAAAAAACAGACTGCGGAAAAATAACTGCAGCCGCGCCTTTCCTTCTCTGATATTGCTTACAGACTCTCCTGAAATAAACGAAAGGTACACAGGGATAAGCGGCAAAACGCAAGGACTTAAAAACGAAAGTAAGCCCGCCAAGAGAGATCCTAAAATTCCGGGAGCACTATTCATTTGCCAACTCTTTAAAAATTTTAATAATTTCAGGCTGATCGTATTCAAGCCCGCCGATAACAACGGCAACGATTTTTCTTTCTTTATTGATTACATACGTGGTGGGAATTCCGCGTGAAGCAAAAATCGAACTCCATGTACCGGACTCGTCAAGATACACTGGGAAAGAATATTTTTCTTTAGAAATAAACGCTTCTACCTGCGATTTTGATTCTCCGACATCAACCGCTACAATTTGAAAATCAGTTCCCTTCATAAGCTTGTGCATTTTTTCCAGTGAAGGCATTTCCGCGCGGCAGGGAGGGCACCACGTTGCCCAAAAATTAAGCAGGGTTATTTTTCCATGCAGATCATCCGCTTTTATTGTACCGCCTTTTAAGCCTTCAACAGAAAAATCTGCAGGGATATCCATCGGCTTCGGATAAATATAAAATCTAAATTGTTCAAGCTGCCGAATCCCGCTTGCGGTTTTTGAATCCGCTTGAGCTTCTTTCTCTGAACACCCAAAAAAGAACAGCGCAACCATAAAAGGCAGCACCATGGTTTTAATATTTTTACTAAGTCTATTCATAATTTTAATATACTTGAAAATAAAATTTTAGGCAATCTTTCGTATTACAATGACTGAAAAATAATGTAAAATCAACACGGGCTTTGTTACATACGCCATGATAGTAGTATCACGCCCATTTGATACCTCGATTAGATTTTTAATACAGCCGCTATAAATCATAAAATAAAAAGAGTTCGACACAACGGTTTAGTTTTTGACGTCCATGTCAAAAACTAAACCACGAGTTTTAAAAGCACTTGGAAAAAGTTTGTGCTTTTAAACATCGTTTCTGCGTGGAACCACTGCCATCCGTGGCAGTTCTGAGTTTTGCCGTCCATGGCAAAACCAAACCTGCGAGTTTAAAAGCTTCAATTTTACAAAACAGTGTTGATGCTTTTAAACATCGTTTCTGCTTGGAACCACCGCCGTCCGTGGCGGTTCTGAGTTTTGCCGTCCATGGCAAAACCAAACCTGCGAGTTTAAAAGCTTCAATTTTACAAAACAGTGTTGATGCTTTTAAACATCGCTTCTGCTTGGAACCACCGCCATCCGTGGCAGTTCTGAGTTCGACACGGCGCAACGGCGAGTAATTTACCATAGGAATGCTTAAATCTGCACTCCCTTATTGTTGATACTCCGATTTTTATAACAGGAAGTTAATTACAAAACATTATACTAGTATAACGTTTTTTAATTAAGTTTATATTCGAGAGCGTCGGTTATAACCGCTTCAGAAACATCGAGATCATCAAGATTGTATTTCCAATGGAATACGACCGGCTCTTCATTAATCTCGTCAAAGTATTTATACAGTCGATTAACTAGCTCTGTTTTTGATTTTACTCTCATGCCCCGCAACAGTTGTCTTGTTAGTTTGCTGAAAAATCCTTCAATCATATTTAACCACGAACCATGTTTTGGCGTAAACACAAACTCAAATCTTCCCGGTACCGTTGAAAGATATCGAATGGTTTCTTTGGAGGTATGTACTTTTAAGTTATCCAAAATGATTCTAATTTTATCTTCTTGCGGGTATCGTTCATCAAGTATTTTAAGAAATTGTACATAATCTTTACTGGTGTGACTGTCGCTTACAAGAGGAATGGCATCCCCCGTCTGTAAATCAATGCCTGCTAAAAGTGAGAGCGTGCCAAGCCGTTTGTATTCATAATCACGGCGAATGCATTGATGGGTTTCATCAGCAGGTAAATCATCGCTTGTCGTCGCGATAGCTTGTATGCCGGGCTTCTCATCATACGAAACAACATGGATATTCTTCCCTTCTTCTGTCTGTAATGGCTTATTTTCCTCAAAATAAAGTTCAAGTTGCTTATAAACGAGCAAAACATTGTGCATTTTTCTATCACAGTCAGGGTCTCTGTTTTCACAGTAATATTCTATTTTGTAAGGTTTAATGTCTGCTTCAGTTAGTATTTTAAATACCGTTGTTTTATGGATAGTAGCGAGCCGTAGGTATCCTGCACTTTCAGCGGTGGTGTTAATATGCTTTGTTAACAGTGCGTAAGTCCATGTTTCTGCAGCATACCCAAAAGTAGTCGGTTTTTGACAAGCGAGATTTATAATCCACGATTTCTCTTCATCGGTAATTTCCGGATTGTTTCCGCGTCCGGGTGCATCGGTGAGAGCATGCTCTACGCCGCCCTGCTTATATTTCTTAAGGCAGAGCGCAACGCTTCTATACGTATAGCCTACCTTTCCGGCTGTTTCCTTAATGGACAGCCCCTTGCTTTTAAGCAAAAGTATTCGTGCACGCGTAAGCGTTTGTGCTTGGATTGTTCGTAAACGAACAAGTGATTCAAGGTACGTGAGCTCTTCAGGATTTAGTTCAAGTTTACTCGGCGGTTTGGGCATGCAATACTCCTTAGTGATAAAAAACTGTTGAGATAGTATCACAAACCAAAGAAAAATACAATATACTTTTCAGAAAAACGTTATACTACAATAGAGCATATCTCGTGTTTAGTTAAACAAAACCCGACATTATGCATGGTTTTTACACAAGATTAGGGGCTTGACATTACAAAAAACGATTTGTGTTATATAACAACCTCTTTGCTTTAGGGCACCTCTAAAAACCCCCTTTAAAAAAGATTAAAAAGATGATAAAATGAGGTATGAAACAAAAAGGATTATTTGATGAAGAAGATCGTTTAAGAGTATTAAGTAAGCTAGGAGATAGTCTTGAAAAATTAAACGAAAAAATAAATTGGGAAATATTCAAGCCCCTATTAAAAAAAGCATTAACTAAAGAGCCAAAAGGTTTAGGCGGAAGACCTGCATACGATTATGTAATGATGTTTAAAATAATAATTTTACAAAAATTATACAACATAAGTGATGACCAAACGGAATATCAAATAAACGATCGGCTATCCTTTATGAGATTTTTAGGATTGGAATTAAAAGATAAAGTACCCGATGCAAAAACAATATGGCTTTTTAAAGAAAAACTCATTGAAGCGAGAGTATCAAAAAAATTATTTGAAAAGTTTGGAAAAGAATTAGCTAAAAATAACTTAATAGGAAAAGAGGGAACGATAATAGATGCGACAATAGTAGAAGCACCGATACAGCATAACAGCAAAGATGAAAATGAACAAATCAAAAACGGAAAAATTCCTGAACAATGGCAAGAAAAACAAAATAAGGCAAAATTATCGCAAAAAGACTGTGATGCGAGGTGGACAAAGAAGCATAAACGTAATTATTACGGTTATAAAGATCATATAAAAATAGATAAAAAAAGTAAGCTTATATTGAAAGCAACGGTAACAGCAGCCAATGTTCATGATAGTAGAGAGTTAAAAAATTTAGTTGAAAGGAAAGATGAAAGATTATACGCAGATAGTGCCTATATAGGAGAAGAAATAGAGGGGATTTTAAAAGCGAAAGGGATAGAAGGACAAATTTGTGAAAGAGGAGCAAGAGGGAAACCTCTTACTAAAAAACAAAAAATCGGTAACAGAAAAAAATCAAAAATACGGGCAAGAGTTGAACATGTATTTGGCTTTATGACAAACTCAATGAAAGGTATCTATGTAAGAACGATAGGACTAGCTCGTGCAACATTTTCGATAATAATGATGAACTTAACATACAACTTATGCCGATATTGCTATCTAAAGAAGTAAAATGAGAGAGCATATAGGTAATAAAATGGAAAAGTAAGAGAACTAAGATAAAGAATCCAAGTTTTACACTAGACAATTTATAAAAAAGCTACTAAAATAATAAATAGGTACACTAAAAAATAGGTTTTTAGAAGTGCCCTTTAGTACCTCAACGGCAACAAAAACAAACAAAGGATAAAGAAATATGGCACCACAGTATTTTATACTCATAATTGCAGCTCTTTTAATCTATGGAATTGTAACCATGATCATCTTCAAAAAGAAAAACCGCGAAGCAAAGGACAATTACCTGTCCCTCTATCCTAACTCCTGCAAAGTCTTTTTGAAGAGCAGCTTCATTGGTGTTGCATCCAGCAACATCGAAGTTCGCAGCATCGACGGAGTCAAAGCGGCATTTGCAGACCACGAAAGTATTTACGTCAAGCCGGGTAAAAGCGTTCTCGAAGTCAGGTTTACCTCCCATCGCAAAGGTGTTGTTTTCAAAAACGTCCATGCAGCCACCGACTTCATCCCTTTTGAAGTCGACCTTCAGGAAGGCAAAGAATACACCCTCTCATTCGACAAGAACAATGGATTCCAAATCGCAGAGCGAAAATAGCATCGGCTCGAGGATGCTTAGGTAAATTTTTCATGCTTGTAAGAATTTTGCGACGATAGCAAATTTTTAAAGACAGAAGGCTTTATGCGGCTTTCTTTTTTCCCACAGGTTTGCTTTTAATAGCGCATTTGTGGTTTTACTTCCCATATAATGATGAATTAATTATCCGCCTCCACGACAAGAGTTGAGAAAACTCTCGTCATATATGGCGGATAATCAGCCGATAAAAAGTCCGTAAAACATTTTATAAAAAATTACTGTTACCGAAGAATTAACAGATACCCGCCGGCAATGGCAAGTAAAACATACAGTATCCGATATCATTTTTGTTGTTCTCGTTGCAACAATCGCAAATACCGATGAATACGAAAAACCAACGTGATATCTACTGAGGAAAATACGGGGTGATGGCTAAAAAACGGATGCAGATTATGAAAGGCTGTGAGGGGTTGTGTCAGGAGCCGCATGAGACGGCAGCTATTTTGCCACCGTCTTATACATCGCTATCGGCCTAATTGAAGCTTAGAGGTTTTCCTTTAAGAAGTCTTCTATAGCTTTTGCTGCGGCACTTTCGTCATCTCCCTCGATTGTAATAGTAATCGGTGTTCCTTGTTTAATTCCAAGACTCATGATTGCGATCATTCTTTTGCCGTCTGCTGTTTTGTCATTTCCGGAAATGGTTATTTTACTGCTAAATGTTTTTGTAAGAGCAACAAGCTTTCCGGCAGGACGAGCGTGTATTCCAATCGGGTCGGTAATTGTGTAAGTAAATGTTTTCATTTTATCTTCTTTGTTAGTATACATAAATTTGACAGTCCTTTTAGGAATTTTTCTGTCAGTTTTCTGCCGTTTTCAGCATGATGCCAAAAACGGCGTTTGATTGATATGTCGGTTTGTAAAATCAAGCACATCGCCTAAAATGACTATCTATGTACTTTGAGTTTATACCATCCGAACTCTATTTTATTCATGAACCGGTTTCTTTGTCAATCCTAAAAGCAGCGCACCAACGATGGATCCTGCCAAAAGGGCAACAAGATACATAAGCGCACCTCCTACCACCGGGAAAACAAATATTCCGCCGTGAGGAGCCATTAAAGTACAGTTTGCCGCCATTGAAATACCGCCGGCAAGTGCCGAACCGATGATACAGGCCGGTAAAACCCGTAAGGGATCGGAGGCTGCAAAAGGAATAGCCCCTTCGGTGATAAAGGAAAGCCCCATAATAAAGTTTGCAGGGCCTGCCTTTCTTTCTTGGACAGTAAACTTGTGTTTGAATATAATGGTTGAAATAGCGATTGCAATTGGTGGCACCATTCCGCCGACCATGACGGCTGCCATAATATTGTAATTGCCTGCCGCTATTGAAGCGGTGCCGAATACATAGGCGGCTTTATTTACCGGACCTCCCATATCGACGGACATCATCCCTCCAAGGATAATACCGAGTATAATGCTGCCGGAGCCTGATATTCCGGAAAGTGTAGTATTTAAAACCGTGTTCAGTGCTCCGATGGGCGGCTCAATTACAAAGGTCAGTATCAAGCCGGTAACGAAAATCCCGAGAAGCGGATACAACAAGATAGCCTTAATTCCGTCAAAAGCTTTGGGCAAACCTGAAAGAAGTTTTTTTATCAGCTGCACACAATATCCCGCAATAAAGCCTGCAGCCATTGCACCGAGGAAGCCGCTTTTTCCGTTAGCGGCAATGTATCCGCCGACAAATCCGGCAACAAGCCCCGGACGGTCTGCAATACTCATCGCAATAAATCCGGCTAATATCGGCAGCATAAAGCTAAAAGAACCGCCGCCTATTGACATAAAGATTTTTGCAATCGGTGTTATTGAACCGAAGCCTGAGCGTTGATCGACAGGCAGAGAATTGAGATCAACAGTTAATCCGTCAATTAAGAAAGCAATAGCGATTAAAATACCGCCGCCCACAACGAAGGGAAGCATATATGAAACGCCGTTCATAAGATGAGTATAGATTACATGAGCTACACTGTCTTTTTTATAATCTTCACTTTTATGTGCTGCTCCCGTATCATTTTTTGCATGATAGATTGAAGCATCTCCCCGCATTGCTTTTTCAATAAGAGTCTCGGCTTTATTAATTCCATCAGCAACTTTGCACTGGATGAGCTTTTTGCCGTTAAATCTTTCGAGCGGAACCTGTGTGTCTGCGGCAACAATAATGCAATCAGCTTCCGCAATTTCAGCTGCGGTCAGTTCGTTTTTCGTACCGCCGGTTCCCCGTGTTTCTACTTTAATGGTACAGCCCTTTGCAAAAGCATGTTTTTGCAAAGCTTCAGCCGCCATGTAAGTATGCGCAATACCGGTGGGACAGCCAGTTACCGCAAGGAGTTTTGCTTTTGCGTTTTCTGTCGGTTGGTGAGGCATTTCCTGTGCATCTTTTTCAGACTCTGCTTCATCAATAACAGAAAGGAATTCATCAATATTTTTTGCTTCAAGAAGATTTTTTGTAAAATCCTCATTGAGTAGCAGTGTTGAAAGTTTGCTTAAAACATCAACATGCACATTATCCTTTGTTTCCGGAGCGGCAATAAGAAAAAGTACTTTTACTTTTTCTCCGTCCGGAGCATCAAAGTCAACCCCGTTAGAGAAAGTCATTGCCGCAAGGCCTGCTTCTTTTACCGCATCGCTTCTACAATGCGGAATTGCAACCCCGTCTCCTACCGCAGTGGTAGCCTCTTCTTCGCGGGCATATACTCCCTTGGCATATTTTGCCTTATCCGCAATTTTTCCGCTTGCTGCCATTAAATCAATAATTTGATTAAGCGCATCGTCTTTGTTTCCTGCAAATCCGTTTAGTGAAATACTTTTCGGATCAAGCAAATCTCTTATACGCATAAATCCTCCTATAAAAAGTTTTTCCTTCGCTTTTTTAAAACATTGCTTGAAAAAGCTGAAGTTAATAAGTTATGTTTTGCAAACAAAATATGAAGCAAAACTCATCAGATACACAGACAGGAGATTTTAACCTGCTTGTGTGATATTAAAACCACAGGCACTGTTTTCCGTGTTTTAATTTCCGTATTAAAAATTAAACTGCTGATTTTTAAGCAATTCTTCTACCTGATACCGCTTTGCAAGCTCTTCGGAAAACGCGCTTGCAGAACCGGTACACAAACCCATCTTGAAAGCTTCGGTGTATGAATTGGTTTCTAAAAATCCCGCAATAAAACCAGCTACCATGGAATCTCCGGCGCCGACTGAATTTACTTTTTTTCCTTTTGGAGCGGCGCTTTGATACACCGATCCTTTTTCGTTTATAAAGAGCGCTCCGTCCCCTGCCATAGATATGAGTACATTTTGCGCGCCAAGCTCTCGTATTTTTTTTGCATAAAAAATAATTTCTTCCGTTGTAGTAATTTCCGTATCGAAAATTTCCGAAAGCTCATGTTTGTTCGGTTTAGTTAAAAAGGGTTTATATGGGAGCGTATTTTTTAATAAATCTTTTGTTGCATCGACAATGATTTTTGTTTTCTTTTTTTGTAAGAGTTTCATAATATCAACATAGAGAGTTGAGGAAAGCGTAGATGGAATACTGCCGGCAAGAACAAGAATATCATCATCTTGCAAGGCGGCTATTTTGCTAAAAAGTTTTTCCACATCCGCAGCTTCAATAGATGGTCCTTGTCCGTTCATTTCGGTCTCTTCATCGGATCTCAGTTTTACGTTGATGCGGGAAATTCCGTTTTTAACGGAGATAAAGTCATTGGTAATTCCTTTCTCAGAAAGCATGGCGCAGATTTTATCGCCGGTAAAGCCCGCGGCAAATCCGAGCGCAATTGAGTTAAACCCAAGGTTACGCAACACAAGGGAGACATTAATCCCTTTCCCACCGACATTAATCCGCTCGGCGGTAACTCGATTTAACACACCGGTTTGGAAGTTCGGCACATCAATAATGTAATCAAGTGAAGGATTAATTGTTACGGTATAAATCATTTTTCACCTCTCATAATTTTTTTATCCTACCTCAATAATATTTCTATACTCTGAATATGAGGAGTCCGGTAAAGTTGACGTAATAACGGTCGCCTTCATAAAGTCGGCAAAGGTAACGCTGGCAAGTTTTGAAAATTTGCTTGCATCGCAGATAACATAGCGTTTATGCGTACGTTTCATCGCAGCCTTTTTAATGAGTGCTTCACTTATGTCGGGCGTGCTGAAACCGGTATTCGGGCTCACCCCGTTTGTTCCCCAAAAACCTTTAGTAAAATTATATTTTAAAAGAGATTCTATTGCTTCTTCTCCGACGACCGCTTCGCTGGTTTGTTTAATTTCTCCGCCTAAGATATAGGTACGAAACCCCCTCTCCGAAAGGCGCTCCGCATGGGAAAAACTGTTTGTAACAAAAGTAATATTTTTTTGACTGATGAAATCGATCATGCAACCCGTTGTAGTCCCCGCATCAAGATACACAAAATCATCTTGTTGAATGAGAGAGGCGGCATAGCGCGCAATTTCAAGTTTTTCCGATTGGTTATGAGTTTCGCGAGAAGAGACTGAAACATCTTTTGTGCTGAATGTTAGGTCTTTTGTAATTGCGCCGCCGAAAACTTTTGTAAGTCGACCTTGCGAATGCAGGCTGTTAAGATCTCGGCGAATAGTTGATTCGGAAAAATGCAATTTTTCGGCAAGCTCTTGCACCGTTACGGATCCTTTTACATCAATAAGAGAAAGTATTTTATCAAATCGTTCTTCTGCAAGCATTTTTCTAAATTTAAATTTTTAAAGTGATTTTAATTAAATTGAGCAAGTCTTTAAAATTGCTTAATTTAATACTCTTAACATATAGTTTTATTATAAATCCTGTTTTATTCAAAGTCAAGCAAAATAATTCAAATTCAAGCAAAACTATCCAAAATAAATCAGATTTTTTTTGATTTAACGGCTGTATAAAACGTGAACAGGATATTTTTAGTAAAACAAGGTATTTGCCGAGTATTTTTACTTTTGACTGGACTTTTTTGCTGATATTTAGTATCTTATATTAAGAATGATTATTAATATTGAATGGAGGTAATTTATGGAAAATTTTAATTTAATCGGTAGAAAGATTGCTGATTTTAAGCTTCCCGCGTATCATGACGGAAAGTTTATTGAGGTTTCAAATGAAACAATCAAGGGGAGTTGGGCAGTATTTATGTTTTATCCTGCGGACTTTACCTTTGTTTGTCCGACAGAATTAGCTGATTTAGGACATGTGTATCCTCAGTTTAAAGAAATCGGTTGTAAAGTTTTTTCCGTTTCAACGGATAGCGAATTTGTTCACAAAGCATGGGCAGACGCAACCGATACAATCAGGAACCTTCCGTATCCGATGATTTCCGATAAAACAGGTAAGTTTGCCGATTCTTTCGGGATTTTAATTCATGATGCATGGCAAGCACTGCGCGGTACCTTTGTAATTGACCCGAACGGAATTATCAAGGCATATGAAGTGCATGACCTCGGAATCGGACGTGATGCTGATGAGCTTTTGCGCAAGGTAGAAGCTGCTCAGTTTGTGGAAAAGCACGGCGACCAGGTTTGTCCCGCAAAGTGGAGACCGGGCTCAAAGACTTTGACCCCTGGAATTGACCTTGTAGGCAAGCTCTAATATTTTCCCCGTTTTTTGAAAAAGCCGGTGCGTTTTAAAGCGCACCGGCTTTTTTTTATTTTTCTGCTTGCATATTTTAAAAATACGATATAATTAATAAATATTACTTAAAGGTTGTTTACTGTTTTATGTACGATCCGGTTTGTTTAAAAAATTTCTCACTATACCGCATTTTGGCACGGAATTCTCTCTCTCTCTCTCTCTCTCTCTCTCTCTCTCTCTCTCTCTCTAAATAAATAAAACCGCTTCATTACCGGAAAAAACTAAGTCCGGTTTTCAATATAGTTTCTTTTCGAAGATACGTTTTTTACAACTTCAAAAACTTTTTATTCTTTTTTTCTTAAACCGACGTTATTTGTCGGGTTTGGTATGGTATGCCGTTTTTAAGAATAAAATAAAGCGTACTATCACCGTTATAAAATGCGGACTTCCGAGCTTTTTTGATTACCGAAAAAGCCATAGTCAAAATATACACGCAGCCATACGGCTGCAAAGGAGCATTATTATGAAAAAAGCAGTATTTTTCTGCTTGTTGTTGGGTGCGGTGTTTGCAACCGCTTTTGGTCAGGAAGAACCGCAGGAACCGAAAGAGCCTAAAAAAAATTGAGTTCCTTCTGTCGCCGACAGTTGGGCTGTCAGACATTGAAATGGGGCCGATATCAGTGGTAAACGCTAATGTAGGTTTAGACGCTGGACTTATAACAAAAAGCGGATTTACCGTCATGGCTAATAACCATGTTTTAATCGGCGGTGCACTAAAGTATTCTGATTCTGTTTCTTATTATGATTATGATAGGCACTTTAAAGCTAAAATGAGAGGCGTCGCATGGCTTGGAACATTGTTGTTCGGATATTCCTATCGCGGTGTCAAAAATTTATACATACATGCTTCCGGCGGTATCGGCATTCAGTATGGAGGATTCGGTTCAACAGCAGGATCAGAGGAATCTGTTAGTTTCGGCTTATTAAACCTCAGCTTTCCTGCAATCCGTTTGGCTGCACAATACTATTTTACCGATTTAATCGGTATCAATATCGGTTTGGAAGATGCGGTCGGTTGGGGTTATAACAGCATCAGTGGGAGCCGGTGGCTATGCGCAAACACCTTTACGCTTAAAGTCGGCCCCTCATTTAGACTGTAGTCGTGTATGACAGCGCAGCAACGCAGCTTTTGCTGCGCTGCCGGCTTCGGCAAGCGGCGGTTCCAAGCAGATGGGTTTGTTTTTGCCTATGGTATGTCTACCCGCCGTTGCGAAATTCCAAACGATGTTTTAAAACATCAACACAAAACTGTAAAATTGAAGATTTTAAACTCGTAGTTTAGTTTTTGACAAGGGCCTCAAAACTCAGAACGGGCACGGACGCCCGTGGTTCCACGCAGCAGCGACGTTTTAAAAGCACCGCCGCTTTCAAGTGCTTTTAAAACTCGCAGGTTTCATTTTGCCACGGACGTCAAAATGAAACCGTTGTGTCGAATTCTTTTTATAAAAAATAGGCGATTCTAAAAGGCAGCGAGTCGGTAAATCCTATTTTTTTATAGGCAGTGATGGCGGCAGTGTTTTTTACCTTTACAAAAAGCGCAAGATTTTTTCCCGCCTGCATTCTGTCCCGTACGAGATGAGCGGTAAGGGCGGTTGCAAGTCCGCGGGTGCGATAGGCGGGGAGCGTGTATACGCCGCCTATTTGGTTCCAGTTGAAGCCTTGCGCGTTGGTTCCCGCTTTAGCAATCGGGGTTTCATTTATTGAAGCGTGAAAAATTATTTCCGATTGCAGCTTTGCTTTTAGCTGTTTTAAACAAACAGGAGTTTTTACCGTTGCCGTATTTGAAAGCACTTCGGTATTTTCATAATCAATTTGCAAGGGTAAAAGTTTCTCCGCATCATCTAAGGTTGAGCGGGAAAAGTGTACACCGGAAAATTGTATACCGGCAAAAAAGTTTTGCTGTATTTTTTCGAATGCGGTGAGCAGCATGAGGGTGTAATTTTCAATTCTGGAAGGACTTTTTGCAAAGTATCGCTTGAGCAGTGTTTCAAAAAGTATGGTTCTATCCGCAATGCCCATAATTGAATGAATTGAGAATTCAAGGAAATAGCCGGCAGCTTGTTCAATTAAGGAATCGCTGATTGATTCATCAATATTATGAAGGAGTATGCCGTTTGCGGTAAGTAAAAGTACTCCGCAAACTTTTTGTGGCTTTGGAAAAACTGCATAAAACAGCAAGCACTTGCGCACAAAATGTTTCGGGCTTTTTCCCAAAAAAAAATCTCGTAATTCACGCAGTTTTTCCGCCAGGTTTATACTATAAGCTTCTCGCAATATAATAAATTGAATTGCCTCGTCAATATTTTTTTTAGTAATTGATTTAAGACGATATTGCATAGGTTATTGCTTTATCGGCTTTTTGCCTTTCGGGATAAAGTCTCCAAGCAAAGCGGCAAAGGCTGCCGCAAAAGAATATCGAGAATAACTGTATACTGCAACGGCAGATTGTATTGCAGGCAGCTCTAAAAGAGGTACAGGAGAAAGCACCGAAATAATGACATAATTTTTATGCGGAAAAAAACGTAATAGCTCTATAAGTTTTTGCTGAGAGTATGAATCGGCAAGACAAAAAATAACAGTATCCGCATTGCGCACTTTATAAGAAAGCGAGTCCGAAAGGTTTGAGGTTTCCGCCAAAGGGATGCGTTTTTTCCCGACTTTTAAAAAATCTTGATAGCGCCCCGCAAGCAAAACGTTTTGCAAAGACTTTTGAGGAAGCGGAATATTTTTGTTTCGTACTATTGTTACTGCATGTGCCGCAATCGATAGAAAATATTGTTCGCTTTCAGGATCAGGCAGTTTTTGCGGGATAGAGGCAATATCGGGAAAGATTGGGGCACTTTTGCCGCTTTTAAAATAGTTGAGTTTCGCAAGCAGTATTTTATAGGCGGCATTTTTAACTCTTTCTTTAAACGCAGGATTTTTTCCCATGTATTGCAGATTATGTTTCCAGAATGCATCTTGCTCACGCGGCGTTGTGGAAGACTCAATAATATCATTGCCCGCCTCGAGCGCGAGTTGTACCGCCTTTTCAATATTCCCTGCATAGCGAATTGCGCCGTGCATCATCATATCATCGGTGATGATCAGTCCGGTAAATCCCATTTTTTTTTGTAAAATATCGGATAAAAGATAGCGGGAAAATGTTGCCGGAATATTTGATTTTAACGCATTCGGAAAGCTGAGGTGTCCGCTCATAATTGCGGGAACGCCGGAATCAATTAACATCTGAAACGGAAGGAGCTCCCTATTAAAAAAGACTTCTTCAGATATTAAGATTTCAGGCAGTCTTCCGTGACTGTCTATGCTGGTATCTCCGTGCCCGGGGAAATGTTTTGCCGTTGTAAGCACACCGGCGTCCCTACTGCCGCGCATAAAGGCTGCCCCTAAAATGCCGGCTGATTTCGGATCATCTCCAAAAGCGCGCGGACCGATAATTGAAGAATTTTTATTAGTTAAGAGATCGACCGCGGGGGCAAAGTTAATATGTATCCCGAGAGTAGCAATTTCTCGTCCGATATAGAAGCCTGCATAATACGCATCCTGCGGAATTCCTGAAGCACCGAGCGCAAGATTTCCCGGTGTTTCGGACGTAAGTCCTTTGACGTGCCGAATCCATCCGCCTTCTTGGTCGGTTGCTACAAATAAAGGAATAGAAAAACGGCATTTTTTTGCCGTCTCTTGTAAGTGATAAATTGATTGCGCAAGCTCAATACTGTCATGTGTGTTCCAACCGAAAATTTTTATGCTGCCTAAGCCTTTGTTTTTAACCCAACCTGTCAAAATATCGGTGGGCTTTTGTCCCGCCCAACCGAACATAAAGGTTTGTGCAAGCAATTCCTCATCGGTCATTGCCGAAATAATTTGTTCGGCAAGTTGAGGCGCAGGGAGATCATCATAAAAGCTTGGCAAAGAAGCTTGTTGTGCAAAAAAAACCGAGCAGGGAAATAAAAAAGAAAACAGCATTATAAGCTGTTTTCTTTTTAACCAAGTTACATACATCAACCGTTTAATTTGTCAATGTACCCTGCTGCACTATGTGCCGCAATAGCACCGTCCGCAGATGCGGTAATAACCTGTCTGAAAGACTTGGCACGAACATCGCCCGCGGCATATAGACCGGGGATTGAAGTTTCCATTTCTTCATTTGTGATGATATAGCCGATAGAATCTTTGTTTGCGTCAGGGACAAGATCGGTGATCGGAACCATACCGACAAAGAAGAAAACCGCATCACACGCAAGTTCTTTTACTTCACCGGTATTCTTATTCTTTAAAACAACACCGGTTACATGCGATGAACCTTTCACTTCTTCTATGATAGTATCCCACTCAATTTTGATATGCGGATTTTTCATTGTGCGCTCCGCTAAAGCTTTTTGTGCTCGCAACTCATCTCTCCGGTGTACCATCGTAATTGTTTCGGTTAAACGAGATAAAAACATTGCTTCATCGCAGGCTGCATCACCGCCGCCTACCACGACAATATGCTTATTCCGGAAAAAAGGACCGTCGCAAGTTGCACAATAGGAAACTCCTTTACCGTAAAATCCTTCCTCACCGGGAATACCCATCTTTCGGTGCTCCGCTCCGGTTGCAAGCACTACTGTCAAACTTGTATATGTTTTATCCGCTGTTTTAATCGTAAATACAGAGTCTGTTTTACTCAAACTTTCAACATTTTCATATACAATCTCCGCTCCAAAGGCAATCGCTTGTTTGCGCATATTTTCCGCATATTCATATCCGCTGACAGGATCCGCATAACCGGGATAGTTTTCCAAGGAGTCTATTAAAATCGCCTGCCCGCCATGCGCCTTACCTTCAATCACCAGGGCTCTTAAGTTTGCACGACACGCATATTGCGCTGCAGTAAGCCCGGCCGCTCCGCCGCCAATAATAATAATATCGTAATCTGTTTTCATACTATAAATGTACGGAATTATATATAAATTGTCAACAATAAGAGTTCTTATTATTATTTAAACTTTTTTTAAAATTGAGAAGAGTCTGCGAGTTTTAAAGCTTTACAAACTGCTTTGCTTTAAAACATCGCTTCTGTTTGGAACCACGGGCGTCCGTGCTCGTTCTGAGTTTTGACAACGGCGAGTAAACTTACCATAGTGATGCTGAATCCTCAAGCCGGCTGTTAATGCTTCGATTAACATATATGAAAGTTAATTGCAAAACGGATTATAAAACTGAAACTTTTAAACTCGAAGGTCAAGCTGTTTTGCTTAAAACATACTACGGAACAGAAATCAGAATCGCCACGGCGGGCGGCGACGGTTTTTCAAAAGTGCGAAGTCGGAATCTTTTTGCATGCTAAAAATAGCGCAAAAATAACCGGAGCCCATGACTTAGTTTTTGTATTTGTGATAAAACTAAGTCGACGAGTTTAAAGCTAAACCTAAAAATGAGCGTTTTCGATTGTAAACATAATTTTAAAAGTCGTGTTTTGCAACAGCTTTGTGTGGTATATGCAACCCTGAAACCGGCATTGCCGTGAATGATGTATTGTGCGATTTTATTACTGTCAGGAAATTGGAACTATATGAATAAAAAGGGGCGCTGGCGTTTAGCTCAAGCTTATGGTATATTTATAAGCGATTTAATTTTCATTAGCAAAAACCTCTCCGCAAATAGTAAGCAAAAAAAATCGCAGAGGATGACATAAAAAAATGCACAAAAAAATAGAACCTAAAATAATTGAGCAGGCAGTATATTTTAATCCGTACCCCGGGATAAGCATTCATCATTATTATACTGAGTCTAATAAAATTTATCGATACGATGCGGGGAACCCCGATGAGCATGAGTGGACAATTAGAATTGACCATTGCAGGATTGGCAGAATGGAAGCAGAATTTGAAGGAGACAAGTTTGCGTATATTGATTCAGGAGATTTAGTTATCAATTCAAATGATTGCAAAATGGTATCGTCAAGATTTCCCTGCGGAGCTTACGAAGGATTTAGCATTATTATAAATGAAAAGCTGCTGCCGAAAAATGTAAAACTATTTTTAAAAGAATTACACTTAGGTTTGGGAAGCATCAATAATAAGTTCGGCTTGCGAATGTGGTATACAATAGAAACGGAAAACATAATTAAAGATGTTGTTGATTTAATTTATAAATTGATTAAAGTAAAAGATGAAAAATATTTATTTTTAAAATGTATAGAGCTCTTGTATGTGCTTAATGATTTAAATCCGGATATTCAAGAAAAATTTTATAGCTACAACCAACCTGAAATAAAAAGAATTAAAAAAGTAATAGAATCCATAAAAGATTCTGAATTAAGTTATATAGAAATTTCAACATTAATACAACAATCAAATATAAACCAATCAGATTTTTATCGACTCTTTAAAAAAATTTGCGGCTTATCTCCAAGAGCGTATCTTAACGGGCTTTTGCTTAGCCGTGCCGCCCTACAATTAGCTACTAGCGATAAAATGATTTGGGAAATTGCAGTTGAAGCGGGTTATTCCAATTTCAGTAAATTCTCAGCATCATTTAAAAAAACTTATGGAATAAGCCCCCGTCAATATCGGAAAAACAATATAAGTACGGAGCATTTATAATAAAAACGGAGCAGAAACCAAATAGGAAAATTAGTATAATTATTGTTAGTTCTAGCTAACAATAATTATACTAATTTAAATACGGAGGATAAAATGAAAAGAAAATATATTGTAGGTTTTGTATTGGTTTTGTCGGTTTTTATTATTTCGTACGGAGTACAAAAATCCGGAAATAGTGAAATAAAAAAAGACGGTGTTCTTAATATCGGAGCAATCGGAGCGTTTAAGAATTCAAAAGAGGGCGGAACCTTAGTATTCGATACACTTACTCGAATCGATCATAATTATCACGCCTTACCGAGTTTAATCCGCTCATGGACACCGAATAAAAATTATACGGAATATAACTTAGAAATAAGGGATGATGTAAGTTTCCATGACGGCACTAAGCTTAATTCTGAAATTGTAAAATGGAATATTGAAAAAGGCGGAGTGATTTATTATGCAAGCTATAGTTTTGTTTTAGAAAGCATTGATATTATAGATGAAACGCATCTTAAGGTAAAATTTTCGGAACCGAATTTAAGCTTTCAAAGCGACTTAGCACTGATTCCTTGCATTCCGATTAACGGTTATACTCAGGAAGGAAAATTTGCAACCCATGTAGGAACAGGAGCATATCGATTTGAAGGTACGGATTCAGGAGGGGTTACTACACTAATACGAAATGAAAAATATTGGGATGCCGATTTTAAAACGGATGTAAATAAAATTTTATGGCACGTAATTCCCGACGAACAAACAAGAAAGCTGGCATTGGAAAGCGGTAAGGTTGATGTTATTGGTCTTAGTGAGCACTACATCTCCATGCCGTATTCCGTTATCAATGAGCTGAAAAAAAATAATCGATTTGAAATTATAAGAGAAAACGAAGATTCTTATACCAGTGTCGGCTCGCTGGTGCCTAACTGGAAAAACGGAGTTTGTGCGGATAAAAACATAAGGCTTGCTCTTACAAGCATGTTCGATCGAAAAACTTTGGTAAAAAATATTTTCTTCGGAATTCCGAAAGCTTGCGGGCATGTGTACAATCCTAAATTTGATGACGGACCGAAAAATCAAAAGGCATTTGAGTATTCGGAAGAAAATACGAAACGCTACTTAGAAAATGCCGGATACATTATCGGAAATGCAAATAAGCCAACCGTTAATGCGAAGGGCGAGCCCTTAAAACTAAAAATTATTTGCGGCGATGAAGAATATGAAAAGGACTTACTTCTTTATATTGCTGATGTAATGAAAAAGTGGGGTATTGAAACTATTGCAACTTCGTTGGATGTAGCACAAAGAATGAAAACGCTTGCCGCAGGCGACTATGACATACATATACGGCATCCGTGGTTTGTACCGCTTATTGGGAGCATAGGATATATGGGATTTTCTCGGGATCACAGCGAATACGGAATTGGACTTTGCATAAATGATGAGATGTTCGAAGCAAGCAGCGGATATCTTAAAGCAACAACTGAGGAAGAGGCAAAAAACTATGCGGCAAAGATTTGGGAAATTCAATATAACAACGCAGTAACCATCCCACTGTTTGCTGACTTGCGATACATTATTCACAATAAAAAATTTAAAAACTTTCATTTTGATGGTAGTGTATTCAAAATTGATTTAAACGGAGTTGTATATCGATAATGAAATTATTGCGACGACGGTGGTTTAGAAATATTCTTTTCTTTTTTCCGATACTTATAATTATCACTCTTATTGCATTTGCAATAGTTTATTTTTCTCCTGGTGATGCAGGGAATTTACTGTTGATGAAGCATTTGAGTAAAAACATTGTATCAAAAAGCGATGCCGCCGACTATGCAAGACGACTTGGATTTGATGGAAGTTTTTTTGAACTCTACGGCAAATGGATGAAAAATATTTTGCGGGGCGACTTCGGGCGGTCTGCTTTAAACGGCGAAACGGTAATAAAAGTTTTTTGGAGTAAATATAAGATTACCTTTTTGATGGCTTTAATCAGCATTGCAGTGGAGATAATTATTTCTTTTTCAATGGGCTTGTATGCAGGAATAAAAAAAGGTCTGCGGCAGATCGCTTTATTAACTTTTGGGCTGTTGTCAGCTGTGCAATTCCGCCTTTTTGGATTGGCTTGATTGCACTTTGGTTTTTAACAATTAAGCTCCAATGGAAACATGCAATAGGCTATTCCGGTATTACAAGCCTTATTATCCCCGCACTGATTATGGGTGTAATAAGCATGGGCTTTATGTCAAAAATTGTAAGAGCTAAAACTCGGGATGTGATGAACAAGGGCTTTGTTGAATTTTCGTATTCGCAGGGTTTGAGTAATTTTGATATTTTAATATACCATGTGCTTCCTCATGTGCTGCCTGCCGCAATTTCTATTGCAATTTTAGATTTATCTTCGTTTTTAGGCGGCGCTGTTTTAATGGAAAAAGTTTTTAACATTCCGGGATTCGGAGATACTTTAATAGAAGCAATTAAATTTAAAGATTACTTTTTAATCAGCGGTTCGTTGTTTTTTATTGGGATAATGATTTGTGCTCTTAATCTTATTGCCGATACAATCTACCCAAAACTCGATATGAGAAATGAAAACGAAATCGGAAGCTTGAATAAAAGGGAGCTGCTCTATGCAGAAAATTATTAAAAAAGAAAAAACGTTCAGACTGCTCAGCTTATTTATTATTCTCTTTGTTTTAATTGTCTCCTATTTGAGACCTGCCCATGTATTAAATTTTAATGAAAGATTGATTCCACCAAGCTTTTCGCATATTTTCGGAACAGATCACATGGGTAGAAATGTGTTTTTTTTGAGCATCGAAGGTTTTAGAAACACATTTTTAATTGCTCTTCTTTCACAAGTTATTCCGTTTTTTTTCGGGGGGCTTATCGGAGCTGCTATAGGTTTTTATAAAACAATTTTCGATGAGTTTTTGCTGCATCTAATGAATATTATGCTTACTCTGCCAATGATTTTATCTGCAATTTTTCTTAGCGCAGTTATCGGCAATGGGCTTATCACTGTTTTAATAGTTATTTCTATTTTTGGATTTGTCTATAATATTAAGTTAGTCAGAGCGGAAATATCAGTGGTTAAAAATGAAGACTTTATACTTGCGCTTCGTGTAAACGGCGTATCGGACTTATCAATTTTTATTCATAACATTCTGCCGCGCGCATATTATCTTTTACTTCCAATACTGCCTTTAATTATTGCACATAGCATGATCGCTGTTTCATCGTTTTCATTTTTGGGAATGAGTTTTGATCTTAGCACACCGGAGTTGGGAACAATTTTAAAAGATTCATTACGATTTTCCGGCAGCGCTCCGTGGCTTATTATCTTTCCGGGACTTTTTCAATTTATATGCGTGATGATTTTTACAAAGTACTCGGACTTGTTGGAAGAAAGATTAAAACAGGGAGGCGGCGTATTAAAATGAAAGAGCTTTTAAAAATTGAAAACCTCAGTATTTCTCTAAATGAAAAAAAGATAATAGATAGCGTCTCGTTGAGTGTTCAAAAAGAAGAGGTTTACTTTTTAGTCGGAGAGACAGGCTGCGGCAAAACAATTCTTGCTAAATCAATTTTAGGACTTACTCCTAAAACGATGAAAGTAAACGGTGCAATTAAATATCTTTCCGCAGAAGGCGAATACATAAACTTGCGCGAAAACTTTTCGTGTTTAAAAGATTTAAGAGGAAAAGAAATTTTATGGGTACCGCAAAACACTAACAGCGCATTAAACCCCTTACTCAATATGGAAAAGCAATTTTTATTACCGATGAAAAAAAGATTGGGGCTTAAAAAACAAAATGCACGAAAAAAAATCTTAGAGCTTTTTAAAATGCTTTCACTAAATCCCGCCGAAGAAATTTTACGCTGCTATCCTTATGAATTATCAGGCGGAATGAAGGTTCGCGCGATGATAGCAATCGGGCTTGCCTTAAATGCAAAGCTGCTATTATTAGATGAGCCTACAAAGGGTTTGGATGCAAGCTCTTGTCTTGAATTAATGAATTTACTTTTTAAACTTGTCAAAGAATATAAAATGAGTATTTTGTTTATCACGCATGATTTAAGAATTGTGGAACAATATTCGGAAAACATTGCAGTTATGCATCAGGGAAAAATTGTTGATAGGGGTAAATATCAGCATGTCGTTAGGGAAAACCCGAAAGCCTATGTGAGGGCTTTTTGGAAAGCCCTCCCTGAAAACGGAATGGAGGTGCTGTGTGATGCCTAAAGTTATTGCAGAGTTTCAAGATGTAAGTATTTCATACGGAAAGAAAAACACCACAGAAATATTAAATAATGTGCATTTAAAAATTTACGAAGGTGATGTCCTCGGTATTACAGGCGAATCCGGTTCAGGTAAGTCAACCCTTGGGTTTGCGCTTACAGGATTAAAATCAATAAGCAGGGGAAAAATTATTTCCCCTTTAAAAACAGTTGGCATGGTTTTGCAAAATCCGGAAACCGCATTCGATCCGTTAAAAACAGTCGGCTGGACTCTTATGCAAACTAAAAGAGCATATCTTAAACGGAATTCTTTGACGGTTGATAAAAATATAATTAAAACCGAATTAAAATCTTTTTTTAAAGACTTTGCAATTACCCCGTCAAGACTTAATGATAAACCGCAAACTTTTAGCGGCGGAGAGTTACAACGAATATCAATTATGTGCGCCCTGCTTTCAGGTTCAAAGCTAATAGTTTTAGATGAAGTAACTTCAATGTTGGATGTTATTACGCAGGCAAAAATTATGCATCTTTTATTGGCACTTAAAAAAGCATATAGATTAACCTATGTATTTATCAGTCATGATATTGAATTAGTAAAAAGGGTTTGCAATAGACAGTACCAAGTTGTTGATAAAACACTTGTGCCTGTTAATTAATTTGCATGTTTTAATTATTTTTTAACTAGTTTTTAACTAGTATAACGTTTTCTAATTAAGTTCATATTTGAGAGCGTCGGTTATAACCGCTTCAGAAACATCGAGATCATCAAGATTGTATTTCCAATGGAATACGACCGGCTCTTCATTAATCTCGTCAAAGTATTTATACAGTCGATTAACTAACTCTGTTTTTGATTTTACTCTCATGCCCCGCAACAGTTGTCTTGTTAGTTTGCTGAAAAATCCTTCAATCATATTTAACCACGAACCATGCTTTGGCGTAAACACAAACTCAAATCTACCCGGTACCGTTGAAAGATATCGAATGGTTTCTTTGGAGGTATGTACTTTTAAGTTATCCAAAATGATTCTAATTTTATCTTCTTGCGGGTATCGTTCATCAAGTATTTTAAGAAATTGCACATAATCTTTACTGGTGTGACTGTCGCTTACAAGAGGAATGGCATCCCCCGTCTGTAAATCAATGCCTGCTAAAAGTGAGAGCGTGCCAAGCCGTTTGTATTCATAATCACGGCGAATGCATTGGTGGGTTTCATCAGCAGGTAAATCATCGCTTGTCGTCGCGATAGCTTGTATGTCGGGCTTCTCATCATACGAAACAACATGGATATTCTTCCCTTCTTCTGTCTGTAATGGCTTATTTTCCTCAAAATAAAGTTCAAGTTGCTTATAAACGAGCAAAACATTGTGCATTTTTCTATCAAAGTCAGGGTCTCTGTTTTCACAGTAATATTCTATTTTGTAAGGTTTAATGTCTGCTTCAGTTAGTATTTTAAATACCGTTGTTTTATGGATAGTAGCGAGCCGTAGGTATCCTGCACTTTCAGCGGTGGTGTTAATATGCTTTGTTAACAGTGCGTAAGTCCATGTTTCTGCAGCATACCCAAAAGTAGTCGGTTTTTGACAAGCGAGATTTATAATCCACGATTTCTCTTCATCGGTAATTTCCGGATTGTTTCCGCGTCCGGGTGCATCGGTGAGAGCATGCTCTACGCCGCCCTGCTTATATTTCTTAAGGCAGAGCGCAACGCTTCTATACGTATAGCCTACCTTGTCGGCTGTTTCCTTAATGGACAGCCCCTTGCTTTTAAGCAAAAGTATTCGTGCACGCGTGAGCGTTTGTGCTTGGATTGTTCGTAAACGAACAAGTGATTCAAGGTACGTGAGCTCTTCAGGATTTAGTTCAAGTTTACTCGGCGGTTTTGGCATGCAATACTCCTTAGTGATAAAAATCTGTTGAGATAGTATCACAAACCAAAGAAAAATACAATATACTTTTCAGGAAAACGTTATACTAGTAAGGAAGGAAAATGAACAAGTCTTTAATAAACAATTTTATAATAACTATATTTAAAAGGAGACGCATATGCTAATTCACAGAAGAATTATAGAGTTGATGAGCGGTGTTACCCGTTATGTTTTATCAAAATCGTTCATTGGTCTTATAATTAATTTTACGTTTATCTTACAAGCACTTGCACTTGGACAGATTGTAAAAGCTCTTTACGTTCATGCAGAGTTTTCACAAATCCAAAGATATATTATCTATCTGGTCATTATTGTGATTGTACGATTTTTACTGGTTCGGGCTAATCAAATATACGGAAAATGGATTGTCGGAAAAGTAAAGGGGGCATTACGCAAGAGAGCATACGAAAAACTTTTGCGATTGGGTCCCGGTTATTTAACAGAAACAAGGACGGGAAAGCTTGAATCTACAATCGTTGCGGGTATTGAATATTTGGAAGGATACCTAACATTATACATCCCGCAAATTATCATTTGCATTATAGGATCAAGTGTAATGGTTACCTATATTTTCACGGTAGATTGGACGCTCGGTCTTTTAGTTTTAGTTTCTATTCTCATCACTATGTTTGCACCGATTTTATTTTTAAAAGTATTATCAAAATTCACCGAAGAACATTGGAGTGCTTACTTGCATCTTAATGCCGAGTTTGTTGATTGCGTTCAAGGAATTATGACACTGAAGGCGATGAATGCGGCAAAGCGAATCGGAAATAAATTAAAATCAAAAATGCATAAGCTGTATAAAAAAACAATGGCAAGTCTTCGCATAAATCTTGCCGAGTTCGGGTTTGCAAGTTTTTTTACATCCCTTGGTTCATCTTTTACACTTGGACTTGCAGGCTATTATGCGGCAATTGGACGTATATCGATTTCATCTCTTGTTATACTTTTATTTATGGTGTCGGAAGCTTTTAGACCGGTGCGCGGATTAGCAAATTATTTTCACCAAGGTTTTATGGGAATGACTTCGGTTGACGGCTTAGTTGATCTCTTTGATGAAAAGGAAACTATTACGGATACTCTTAATCCGCCCGATCCTGCAATTGATAGTCCGCATCAAAATATATCGTTTGAAAACATATCTTTTTCATATGCTAAAGAAAAAGTTTTTGACGGGCTCAGTTTTGAAGTGCGTGCCGGAGAACGGCTTGCAATTGTCGGAGAGTCGGGTTCGGGAAAAACTACCATTGCCCGATTGCTTTTGCGGTTTTACGATCCCGACAGCGGTGTAATTCGCATAAACGGAGTTGACACTAAAACAATTCCGCTAAAAAATTTGCGCGAAAAAATTGCAATGGTATCTCAGGATACTTATTTGTTTAACGGAACAATTGAGGAAAATTTAAAACTTGCAAACGAAGATGCAAGCAAAGAAGACTTGGATGAGGCAATTAAAATTGCCCGGCTTGAAGAATTTATGCAATCTTCGGAGGACGGTTATAACATGAAGCTTGGGGAGAGGGCACTAAATCTTTCCGGCGGACAGCGGCAAAGGTTTTCCATTGCACGCGCTCTTTTAAAAAACGCTCCGATTATTATTTTGGATGAAGCCACTTCAAGCATTGATATCGAAAATGAAAAACAAATTAAGCTCGGGCTTGACGCCCTGTTGAAGGGACGCACATCAGTTACTATTGCGCACAGGCTTTCAACCGTTGTCGATGCGGATAGAATTTTAGTTTTAAAATCCGGAGTGATTGTAGAAGAAGGAACCCACGAACAGCTGATGAAAAAAGGCGAGTATTATTACAAACTTGTGCTTGCACAAGCAGAGGAGATGAATCAATGAGTAAATATTCAAATCTTATAAAACTTTCAAAGTATTCAAAACGCTATATTGGAACATTAATTGGTTCTATTATTTGCGGAGTTATGAATTATGTTTCGCAATTAGTATCGCTTTTGTTAGGAGCATATTTAACAGGTCTTGCCATAGGCGGAGCTGAGGGCAGCATTATTGTTAAATTCTTCCCATACCTTTTGGGCTTTATTCTTGCAAAGGGCCTGTTTGCATATTTGCACATGCTCATCGCCCATGAGCTTGCCTACCTTGTATTGGAAGATTTACGCGGCGATGTATTTGACGCAATTGAGAGAGGCGGACCTCTCACAAGTTTAAAATACCGCACCGGTGATGTAAGCTCCATCATTATGGAAGATGTTGAAACTTTGGAAACTTTCTTTGCCCACATCTTCGGTGATTATATGATAGCTATTATTTGTATGCTGTCATTTTTGGTGCTTTGCTTAACAGTATCTTGGGAGATTGCCTTACTTATGTTTGTATCCTCGTGTATTATCACAACAATACCGTATTGGTTTTCAAAGGAAAACCAAAAAAACGGAAAAAACATTAGAACAGGACTCGGGCTTGCGAATGCTCGGATTGTGGATGCAATTCAAGGTTTAACAGAAATTATTATTTTCGGGAAAGAAAAAAGCTTTACTCAAAAAATAAGTAAAGACACAGCGGACTTGAGCAAGCACGAAATGCGTGACGGCAAATTAAAAGGATTGGAAGCAGGCATTATTGATACGGTGTCGGCTATAACAATGATAGCGGTAATTCTTTTAAGCCACAGCATGACAATTTCAGGACGCCTCGATAATACTCTGATAGCTCCTCTTATTATTTTAGCAATGAATATTTTTTTGCCGGTAATAGCGGTAACAAGCACTGCCGGAAAAATTAGCCTAACAGCTGCTTGTGCTGACAGGGTGTACGGATTAATTCACGAGCCGTCTCCGATTAAAGAGTATTCGAAGGATGAGCGTGCAACAAAATTTGCAGAGATTGAAACCGAAAATATTTTGGACGTAAAGAATATCAGCTTTTCATATGATAAAGAAAATCCGGTGCTCAAAAATTTAAATGTATCTATTAAAAAAAATGACAATGTTGTTATTACCGGAGAATCCGGTGCAGGCAAAACAACTCTAATGAATTTACTTTTACGCTTTTATGATCCCGATGAGGGGACCATTTATTTAAACGGAAAAGATATAAGATCGATGCGCACTGAAGATTTGCGAAAAAACATTTCATACGTTTCGCAGGATGTGTACTTATTCAACGGAAGCATTGCGGAGAATTTAAAATTGGGAAACCCGGAAGCAAGCGATGAAGAAATGATAGCTGCGGCAAAAACAGCCTTGGCTGATGAATTTATCACTAAGCTTGAAGGCGGCTACAAGGCTCGTGTCGGGGAGAGGGGCATGACGCTTTCGGGAGGACAAAAGCAAAGAGTCGCAATTGCGCGAGCCTTACTGACAAATGCGCCGATACTCATAATGGACGAAGCGGTTTCCAATTTAGATTCCGAGAGCGAGCGGCTTTTTAGAAAGGCACTTGAAAATATAAAAAACAAAAAAACTATTATCACTGTTGCGCACCGCCCTTCCACAATAAGTGCCGCCGACAGGCGAATTCATTTGGAAGACGGAAAAATTGTAGACAGCCAACAGTTGTAAGCAGTGTTTAGTATTGTAGACAGCCAACAGTTGTTGTCAGAGGCTAGTGTTATAGCCAGTCAACAGTTGTAGTCGGTGTTTACTAAAAAAGCGGAGTTGGTTTTTTTACCGTAAAGAAAACTACTCCGCTTTTTTTAACCGCTTAAAAACAAGCTACAAACAAGTTACAGGTTTTATACCGCAAGCGATTGTTTTTCCATCATCGATTTAAACAAGCTGTTCTTTTCCAAAAGCTCGTTCGGGCTGCCTGTTTCTTCAATCTTGCCATTCTTGAGCACGACAATTTTATCGGCACCGGCAACCGTTCTCATTCGGTGAGCGATGATGATAACGGTTTTATTGCGTACAAGCTCTGAGAGAGCTTCTTGAATTAAGCTTTCATTTTCAACGTCGAGGCTTGCGGTCGCTTCATCGAGGAGAATTACAGGCGCATCTTTTAATATTGCCCGCGCAATTGAAATACGCTGTCGTTCTCCACCTGAAAGCTTTTCGCCGTTTTCACCGATGAGGGTATTGTACCCATCAGGCAGCTTTTGCACAAACTCATCACAGCGAGCAAGCTTGCTTACGCGAAGCACATCCTCATCGCTTGCGTCTTTTCTTCCAATGCGGATATTATCCATTATACTTGCATTAAACAAAGTTACATCTTGGAAAACAATTGAAAAACTTTTAAGTAAAGTTTCCGGGTCAACCCCCGAAATATCCGTACTGCCCAAAGTAATTTTTCCTTCGTTAATGTCCCAAAAGCGTGCAGCAAGTTTTGTCAATGTGGTTTTTCCGCTTCCGCTCGGTCCGACAAGTGCGGTTGTTTCGCCCTGCTTTGCGACGAAGCTGACACCGCGGATAACTTCAAAATTGTCATCATAGGAAAAGCGAACATTTTCGAATCCGACATCATAATTGTCGGGTTTAAAGTTTTCAGTTCCTTCTTGCGTCGGCATTCCTTTAATTTCTTTTAGTCGTGTAACTAAGGTGTCCAAATACAAAAGCATTGATAAATTGTTAAAGATATCCGAGATAGGATTGTAAATACTCATTGACAACATTAAATATGCGGCATAGGTAATAATCGGTATTTCTCCGGCTATGAACATTTTAGCTCCGACAAGAGCAACCGCAACAATACCTATTTTTAAAACAATTGCGGCAAAGTTTAAAAACACGCCGGCGGAAAGTTCACCTTCCAGCTTAATTTTTTTCTCTTCTTTTAGCTTGGTTTTGAAATTTTCCAAGAATGAATTTTCCATACCGTAGGACTTTATTTCCTGTATTGAGTCCATTCCTTCTTGCAAGCTGTCATAAATTTCACGCTTTTTTGCATAGCCTTTTCGGTAGCTTGCTTTTTGGAATTTTCGCGATACAAAAAATATTAAATATGCAAAGGGAATAACGCAAAATACGGCAAGCCCCAGTTTTACATTATAGCGGATTATCATTGCGGATAAAATTATTGTTGAAATTACAGTTGCATAAAGCTGTGGTACAGCATGAGAAAAAAGCTCTTCGTATACATTGAGGTCGCTCATAATAGTTGCGCTTAAATCCGCAATATCTCTTTTGCCGAAATACGCAAGCGGCAGTTTTTTTAACCGGTTTGCAATATCAATTCGATAATTTTTTGATTCCTGATATACAACCGGGTAAAGCCGCATATAATCAATCCTTCCGATAATAAACATAAAGATAAACATAATGCCTATTGTTAAAAGATATTGCCACATTCCCCATTGAACCGTGGAGGGCGTTCCGAAATATACGCCGAAAAATTGATCTAAAAAAATAAACCCGAACATTGGCGGAAGTATTTTTGATAAGTTATTCAGCGTATGGGTAAAAATTGCAATTACAAGATTTTTTGCACCCACATCGCTCATTGAATATCGGTTCTTTAAATATTTTTTCATTTTTGCACCCCGCTTTTTTCTCCGATTTTCCAATCGACAGATTTTTTATATTCATCCCACATTGATTTATAAACTGCACCTTTTTGTAGTAATTCTTCGTGGCTACCTTCTTCAATAATCTTGCCGCCGGAGATAACCAAAATTCTATCCGCATCTACAACCGACGAAAGGCGATGCGCAATCATTAAGGTTGTTTTGCCCTTTGCTAATTCTTTAAACGACTTTTGAATAATGTGTTCGTTTTCCGGATCTGCGAATGCGGTAGCCTCATCCAATAAGATAAGCGGGGCGTCTTTTAAAATTGCCCGCGCAATTGCAATGCGCTGCGTTTCTCCTCCGGATAAATACGTTCCCTTTGTACCGATTATTGTATCAAGTCCTTTTTCAAGATTTTCCACAATATCGAGTGCGCTCGCTTTTCGCAATGCTTCTTTTAATTCATCATCGGTAGCATCTTTTTTTGCAAGTTTAAGATTATCCCGAATGCTCATTTTAAATAATTTTGAGTTTTGAAAAACAAAGGAAACATTTTTCATCAAGGCTTCTTTTGTGTAATCCTTTATGTTTCGACCGCCAAAAACTACCTCGCCTTCATCGGGATCCCAAAACCGCGATGCAAGCCGTGCAATTGTTGTTTTACCTCCGCCGCTCTGGCCGACAAGCGCATAGGTTTCGCCTTCTTTAACATGAAAGCTTATATTATCTAAAACCTTCCCTGCTTCTCCGCTGTATGCAAAAGAAATATTTTTAAATTCCAATTCAGCCTTTAGCGGTTTATCGTTTACGCTTCCGTACTCCAATTCATCATACTTTAGCATGTTTTCAATTTTTTCAATACTCAAAACCGCTTTTTCCCCATAGCTGAATAAAAAAGCACTGCGCATTACAAGACTGCCGAAAGTAGGTCCGACTAAAAAGAAGATAATACAGTTTGATAAAATCATGCCGATGTCTGCACCGCCATTAATTAAAATAAGCGCAATCGGAACAACAAAAAATGCCGTACTAAAAACAATTGCTTCGTAAGCAGGCATAATGTTTTTCCATAAAAGACAGATAGACCTTACAAATTTATCATATTCAATGATTGATTTATAGAAGCGCTTAAAAGATTCTATCGACTGTGCGAAAACTTTAACTACCGGAATACTGCGCACATATTCAACCGCTTCGCTGCTCATGGCTGCAAGCGATTCGTAATAGTCCTTTCGAAGTGCCTGTGCCTTTGGAGAGCTCATTTGCGACATACATGCCATTCCCAAAATTAAAGGCAAAAGGCTTGCCAAACCCAATCGATAATCAAAAATAATAAACAATACCAATAGGACTATCGGGCTCACCAAGGTTCCCGCTAAGTCCGGCAGCTGGTGTGCCAAATACGAATGGGTTTCCGCAGCACCGTCTACAATAACTTTTCGCACGCGTCCGCTTTCAACTGTATCAAAAAAACCCAAGGGCTTTTTCATAATGGTTTGCATGGAAACCTTAATAATGTTTTCTTCAACTTCAAATGCCATTAAATGCGAAAATAAAACTGCAAAAAAGTACAGCACAATCGAGACAGCCGCAAATATAATCGCCATTATTGCGTTTGTCCCAATTGCCCCAACACTGATATTCTTTGCATTCACTATAAGCTCTTGAATAATCTTCCATATATAATACATTGGCATAATCGTACATATTGCCGATAGTGCGGACATCACCAACGACAAAACCAAAAAACCTTTTTTATTCCCGATATACGGTTTAATCGTTTTTAATCTCGATGGCTTTTTTTCTTTCTTCGCCATATTATAGCTCCTCTACATAAAACGTAAACAACGTTTAATGTTAGATGAGTATAACAAAATTAAGGTTTTATTTCAACACGGAAGTTAAGAATAGGAAACAAAAGAAGATAATAAAAAGAAAAATATTTTTGGCGTGCCCCGCAGTGCAACGTTTTTTTACACCCATACTTTAAAACGCCGCACTGCGGGTCGGGCTTTCCGCTTGTAGTTTTTTGCCGCTTCTGAATATCCGTAGCAACGTTATTCCGCTATTCGCTCCATAAGTTGCTGCTGCAACATTCGAGCGGCAAAAAAGCTACCGCTGCAATCCCTCACGCAGGCGAAGCCTTACAAACAATCTTGCTTCGCCTCCAACTTTTGTCATGGACGGCAAAACCAGAATAATGTAAAACTAAAACTTTAAAACTCGTAGGCAAAGCGGAGGCAAATTATTAACGCTTTGCCCTATGGTAAGTTTACTCACCGTTGTCAAACTCAGAACAAATTCAAACGATGTTTAAAAGCATCAATACAAAATTATAAAATTGAAGCTTTTAAACTCGCAGGTTTAGTTTTTGCCACGGACGTCAAAACTCAGAACGGGCACGGACGCCCGTGGTTCCACGCAGAAACGATGTTTTAAAAGCACAAACTTTTTCCAAGTGCTTTTAAAACTAAACCGTTGTGTCGAACTCTTTTTTATGAAATTTTTTACGATCTGTCTTAGACGAGGAGAAAAGACTTGCGTATTATTTGGAATAAAAAACGGGCGGTTTAAAAATCTTTTTACTGACTGAAAACCGCCCGAAATAAGCTTAGTTATGGTTGAATGTCATGGTAAAAATAAGTGCAGCTCTTTTGAAGAAAACCTTGCGTGTAGGGTTAGCAAGTTTTCTGTATTGATAAAAATCATTAGGACTTACATACTGATTTTTTGTTTCAGCTTGGACTGCAAGCATTAAATCCATCCATTCAAGGATTTTAAAATTAAACACGGGACCAAAGACAACCTGCATTTTATCTTCTCCCCAGTCTTTTCGATTTGCCGGCGTTTTGTGTAAATCTTTGGTTGTTTCCGCCATCATCGCAATCATGTTGAGCGGAATGGGCATTTGATAGCCAAAAACATAGGAACCAATATACTGCCAGCCGTTACGCCTTGGGGCTCCCGCCTGATATATCCAGCTTTTGTCTTTACTCATACCTGAAAGAGCTGAATATTTTGCAACCTGATCCGTTCTGAACACAACATGCGCCCAATCATGTTTGATTACCGCTCCTAAGTCAAATTGAAAAGCTCCGCCGAGCTGTCCTCCCCAATATGTTTTGGTAAAATTAAAAGGAACATAGCGAGTAGTTTTGTCAGCTGCCGGCAAAGCTTCCGCTAAGCCGAATAAAGAATCGCTTGCTTTTTTTCGTACAATGTTCCAGCCTGACCCTGCAAATAGCGAGCCGTATAATTCCAAAAATGCAATAGGAGTCCATACCACTTCGGTTTTTCCTTCAAGGGTGAGCGGGCTGAGTTCCATACCGATTTTAATGGTAACATTGTTTCCCTGCGTAAGAGGAGAATTAAAATTCATTGCGGGGATTTTGATTTTTTCTTTTACGGAAATAAGCGCTGCAGCGGGAAATGTCGCTGTAAGTCCGACTTCGGTTGAAAATTTTACGTTGTTTTCTTGCGGCATATTTTCCGTTGATTGACTACTCTCTTCCACCGCAAAGCCGGTAAAGCAAAAAAAACTGATTAGCAGTGTGGCAATAATTTTTCTCATTTTTGTTTAAACCTCCAAATTAGTTTATAAGTACTATAACTGAGTTTCTTTTTTCTGTAAAGATTACCCTTTCCAAGATAAAAAAGAACGGGATTTTATCTCAGTCTTTTTAAGGGACATTAGTGTTTGTATTATTTACCCCTACTTGTTTTCAATTTGCGTTCGGAATCAAAACGCTCAATTGCCAGTTGCAGCAACAAGGTAATAAGGTCGGGATAAGGGAGTCCCGAAGCGGCACACATTTTCGGGAACATTGAAATTGAGGTAAACCCCGGAATAGTATTTATTTCATTGAGGTATATTTTTTTTGTTTTTTTATCAATAAAAAAATCTACACGGGCAAATCCCGAAAGGTCTAAGGTTTTATATGCTTTCATAGCAATTTCTCTGATTGTCTTTCGTTCATCGTCGGTAATTTCCGCCGGTATTTTAAGAATAGCCCCGTCAGGATCGGTATACTTTGCTTCGTAATCATAAAAGCTATGTGAAGGAATAATTTCGCCGGGAGTATAGGCAATACAGGTTTCATTCCCGGTAACCGAACACTCAATTTCTCGCGCGGGAATATAGGCCTCTACCAGTATTTTATAATCCCAGCTAAAGGCTTCTTCAGCGCGCGAAAGCAGTTCGTTTTTATCTTTTGCGATTCCCGCTCCGACGGAGCTGCCGGCGCGACACGGCTTTACAAAAAGCGGATAATCAAGCTCTTTTTCAATTTCTTGTATGAGCAGGTCTCTTTCGCTTTGAATATCCCAGGTGTTTTTTCTGACGGTAAAAAAAGGCACAATCGGTAATCCCGCCGCTTGACAAAGATTTTTTGTTTTCTCCTTATCCATGGAAAGGCTGCTTGCAAGGACACCGCAGCCCACATACGGTAATTCCGCCATCTCGAAAAGCCCTTGAATAGTACCGTCCTCTCCGAAAGAACCGTGTAAAACGGGAAATATGACATCTGTTTCCAAAAAGCGCTGCCCGACTTTAAGTGCTCCTTTTGTACCGCCGCCGGGAATAATCGACACTTGATTTTCGGCAGCGGTATGTATTTGAAGAACTGCTTGTTCATCGGAGCGAATTCTCATAAGCTCATCTTGGTTCTGCAAAAACCATGTTCCCTGTTTTGTGATACCGATTAAATGTATGGTGTGAAGGCTATTTATATTCCTTACAATGGAAGTTGCGGAAACCAAAGAAACCTCATGTTCACTTGACTTTCCGCCATACATAATTGCAATATTCATATTACTCCTACTTAAAACACTGTTGTATTACGCGATACTATAAATCTTTTTTATGCAAACGGCAAGGGCAAACTTTTTTCTCCCACGACAAGGGCATTAACCATACCGGCTTGCAAATTCAGCATTCCTGTGGTAAGTTTGCTCACCGTTGCGCCGTGTCGGGCTCCTTTTTATAACAGGGAGTTTTAAAACTCGTAGGTTTAGTTTTTTTCACCAGACGTCAAAACTCAGAACCGTCACGGACGGCGGTGGTTCCAAGCAGAAACGATGTTTTAAAGCAAAACTATTTGCAAGGCTTTAAAACTCCTGATTTAGTTTTTTTCACCGGACGGCAAAACTCAGCACTGCCACGGATGGCAGTGGTTCCAAACAGAAACGATGTTTTAAAGCAAGACTATTTGCAAAGCTTTAAAAATCGTGGGCTTGGTTTTGCCTGTGGTAAGTTTGCCCACCGTTGTCAAAATCAGAACCGCCACGGATGGCGGTGGTTCCAAACAGAAACGATGTTTTAAAGCAAAAGCATTTGTAAAGCTTTAAAACTCGTGGTTTAGTTTTTGACACGGATGTCAAAAACTAAACCGGGGCTCTTCCTTAATAAAACCGAATATAAACGCCGATTGCCGAAGATTTGCAACCCCTTCAGTATTTAAAACGCGCGGACTCTAAAACAGCCCCTTGAAATCGGCTTTTTTTTTCTCTATAATGGATTTTATTATTGCGAAGCGGAAATGTAAAACTGTCCGCGTTTGCAATGCAGATATACCGAAAGGACAAAACTATGCCTAAAATTGATGTAAATGAAAAACTTTTTTTTAACTTGCTTGGAACAAAACCGGACTACACGGATTTTGAAAAAATATTAACCTCGGCAAAGGCGGAGCTTGATGAGCTTCCCGATGAAGACGCCGCAGAGGATGAGCGCTGCATTAAAATAGAATTAAACGATACAAACAGACCGGACCTTTGGTCTACCGCCGGACTTGCCCGTCTTTTGCGCATTCATGCGGGCGGAAAATCAAATGCGCCCCTGTACGAAAGCTTTTTTTCCACAACGGAGCACAGCCAAGACGCTGAAAAAAGAATCGTCATTGTCGACAAAAGTTTGGAAAAGATCCGCCCCTTTATGACCGCCTTTGTCATTTCCGGCAAACCGATTGACGAACCGATGCTTTTAGACATAATCCAAACGCAGGAAAAACTTTGTTGGAATTTCGGCAGAAAGCGAAAATCATTTTCTATGGGCGTATATCGGTCGGATATGATTCAATGGCCGGTGCATTACACTTCGGTTGACCCCGACGCTGTGCGTTTTATCCCGCTCGGCTGCGAAAACGAAATGACCTGCCGGCAAATTATCAGCGAACATCCGAAAGGCAAAGAATACGGATGGATTTTAAAAGACACCAAACGATTCCCGCTCTTACAGGACTCAAAAAACGAGATACTTTCAATGGCGCCGATTATTAACAGCGCAACAATCGGTGCGGTAAAAACCGGCGATACCGATTTACTGGTCGAGCTCACCGGAAACGACATGATTTCTCTTTTGGTGGCAACCAATATTGTCGCCTGCGATTTTGCCGACGCCGGCTACAAAATACTGCCGGTTCAGGTTCAGCACCCGTACGAAACAGGCTTCGGAAAAACAATTACCACGCCTTTTTATTTTCAGCAAACAACAAGCACCACAAAACAGGCGGTAAACAAACTCCTCGGCTCGGACTTTTCCGTAAAAGAAATCACGGCGGCGCTTGAGCGCATGGATTGCAAAACAAAAACTGCGGGCGACACTGTTACGCTTATTCCGCCTGCGTACCGAAACGACTTTTTACACGAAGTTGACATTATCGAAGACGTAATGATGGGAAAAACCGTCGACTTTTTTGAGCCCGAAGTTCCGCACGAATTCACCATCGGCAGGCTCAGCCCCGTTACCGCCTTGAGCAGAAAAATTAAAACCCTGATGATAGGCTTCGGCTATCAGGAAATGATTTTTAACTACCTTGGCTCAAAAAAAGATTTTATCGACAGAATGAATATCCCCGCCGATAGAGTTATCGAAATTGCAAACCCGATGACCGAAAACTATCAGTTTGTACGCCCTTCGATCATCGCCAGCCTGCTGTCGGCGGAAATGGTATCCGGACATGCCGTATATCCGCACCGGATCTTCGAAATCGGAAAAATCGCCTTTCTCTGCGAAGAAGAAAACACCAGCACGCGCACCCGCCAAAGCCTCGGCTTTTTATCCGCTTCCCAAACCGCAAACTACAACGAAGCGGCAAGCCTCGTCGCCGGACTGCTCTACTACCTTGACGCCGAATATCAGGTACAGGAAGCAGCCGACCCCCGCTTTATCGTCGGGCGACAGGCAAGCATCGTGCACAAAGGCGAAACAATCGGCATCTTCGGCGAAGTACACCCGCAAGTACTGTCCAACTGGGACATCACCATTCCCTGCTTTGCCGGCGAACTTGACATAGAAGCCTTTCTGTAACATTTCGGCAGAGTCATAATCATACGGGCGAATTTTTTCATTTTTGACATTAGACCCTAAATGAAAAAACCGGGCTGTCCGCTCCAATTGTGCCGCCTCTTCTGCGAAAAACCAGCAACGTTATTCCCTAACGTCCATAAGTTGCTCCTTGTACAAACCCAATCGGCGGCACAATTTCCACTCCCATCCCTTTCGCATTCCCTGCAAGTCGGTGTAATTTTGCCGTCCGTGCCAAAATTACACCTTGCGAGTTTTAAAGCTTTGCAAACTACTCTGCTTTAAAACATCGTTACTGTTTGGAACCACTGCCATCCGTGGCAGTTCTGAGTTTGATAACGGTGAGTAAACTTACCATAGGAATGCTTAAATCCGCAGATCGCCTGTCATTATGCAGGCAGCGTGTCCACACTTATGGGTGTGAGATGTTCTGTCAAACCTATGCCGCGTGAGGGATTGTAGCGGTAGCTTTTTTGCCGCTCGAGTTTTGCAGCAGCAACTTATGGAGCGCACAGCGGAATAACGTTGCTCCTGAAATGCAGCAGCGGCAAAAAACTACAAGCGGAAAGCCCGCCCCTCCGTGCGGCGTTAGTCTAAAAGTAAAAACGCCGCGTGGAGGGGCACGCCCAGATAATACATAAGCATTCGCGGTGTAATTTTAATCGGCTTGCAACGCGCTTTTATACAAAAGGGCGTATGACATCCTCGTATGTGCAGATGTTTTGCTGTTTCCATTCGCATTGTGCGCATATTGACTCAAACACCGGTTTTGTGAATTTTTGTGCAATTATTTTGTCAATTTCGTCATAGGAATACCGTCTTTGTTCAATTCCGAGAAAATGTATAACATTTTTGTCGATGTTTTGGACTTTTGCTTCGGTTTCGCATTTCCCATCTGAATACCGCGGGCAAGCGGAGCAGATAGTATCACCGCCGTATATGATGGTAACTATCCGCTCTTTTTTTATGCGTTCGATGATATTGCGCATAGTATGCAAGAAATCATCCGAATAGCCTTTGCCTCGAAATGCACGTGTACACAAAATATGGTGCGGTCTGATAGTTGCCGTATTTCCCATTACCAGATAGCGTTATTTTGCGAGAAAATAAAATAAAGAAGCTGTTCTTGCTTCTCATCCAAAAGTTTAAAACCATCCGCTTCAAACTGAATATAAGCTGTTTTCCCCAGGAGGGTAAAAAAATCGCTGTCAAATTTTGCGCTTATTTCATTTTCCGCCGCCATTCTTGTTACACCGATAGTGCCCAGTGAAAGAGCGTATAGATTCTCGGAAACTTTTTTTCCTTTTTTCCAAGAACCGTTGCCAAGGTTTACTCCGCTTGTAGCGGAAAATTTCCCATCTGATTCAAACTTAATTTTTCCGAAAGAGCCGTGTTCGGGCTCCAGCGGGATAAAACCTTGTTCACTGCGGTAACCGGCCAACAACCAAATGTTTTGAGTAAAATCAGTCTCAAACGAAGAAATTTTTTTAACTTTTGAGTCTGTGTACTGCCCGGTGCTCCGGCATGAGCCTAAAACAAGGGGTATTAATACCATCGAAAACATAATACATTGATATTTTTTCATTTAGAATCTCCTAAAAAAACAAAATCCTCTTGAAGAAAAAACAAATTTACGGTAGTATGGTTTCATACGTGAGGGGAATTAGCTCAGGTGGTAGAGCGATTGGTTCGCAATCAATAGGTCAGGGGTTCGAGTCCCCTATTCTCCACAGTTTCTCTATCTCCTTTATAAAAAAAAGGCTGAACTTTTAAAAGTTCAGCCTTTTTTGTTTTCAGCTTATTTAAGCATTGCTCCAAGCATCCAAACAGCTTTTTCTAGATTTTGGATAATATCCGCAAGAATTGCATCCGTTGTGGAGTCATTGGAATCAGCCGCCATGATGCGTGTTTCCTGTAGCTCTTTTGCAAGATATATAAAATCAGCTTTTACCTTTGAAACAACTTCGGTTTCGGTAAATTTTTTCGCAGTCTCTTCTTGAATCCCTGCGAGTTTTAGGTACTCACCCATAGAAGCAGGCGCAGTTTCTCCAAGCTGCAAAATACGCTCGGCGATGGTATCAAAGGCTTCTGTTACTTCGTCATAATATCCTTCGGTCAACGCATGGATGGTTGAAAACTTCATGCCCTCAACATGCCAATGGTAATTATGTAATTTTACATATAAAACTCCTAAATCGGCTACGTGTTTACTTAATCGTTCAGTAATTTTGTTCATTTATTCCTCCAAAATAAAATAAGTTGTATATTAGGTTATATGTATAATATACTAAAGAAAAAGGGAATCGGCAAATTTAATTTTTCAAACTGGCATTTATAAAAAACTTACGGTGCATTATTTTTTATCAAAAAGAATATATTGAGAAAATTTACTACGCGTGCGAAATTTATATCGATTTACAGTGGAAAGTTGTCTTTAATCTGTGATAATTTTACCCCGATAAGTTTTCAATAAATATTTATATCTTCAGATAACTAAACTCTTCATAAAGGGCCATGCGGCGTATAAACAAAACAGCAATAGCAAGCTATAAGAAATCAATCCCAAGATCGAGGTAATATGATTTACAATTTTTTCATTTGCTTGTAATTTATAAAAAAAACCCGCTCTTCCCGCCCAGGCAAGATACGCCGCCGCCATAATCGGTAAACTCATTCCTAAAGAAATACACAGTACCGCAACCAAACCGAGTCCGACCGCATCAAGGCTTACAACAAGGATCATTACCAACAATGCGGCGGGGCAGGGAAAAAGCCCGCTTAGCAAAAGCGTCGCCCATTGGATATTGGAAATTCTGTCGTACTGCCCTTTAAACAATGCCTTCTTTTTTCCGGCTTCCGTTAGCAGCGCCCGCTTATCATCTTCTGCAGGTTTATTATCATGTGCATGGTCGCACTCTTTTACGTTTGAGTGTGCGTGAGTTTTTCCGCATTCGCCTGCATGCGCATGAGAGTCGCAATCATCAGAATGGGTGTGTTCATGGCACCCGCAAGAAGTTTCGTTACACCCGAAGCCGAAAATACGATGCGGAAAAATACGCGGAAACATATGTGAAAGAATATGCAAAATTGAAAAAACAGCTAATACGATAAGCAAAATATAGGTAATGCCTTCCATATAGATTGCGGCGGTATTGCTTTGCGCCGAAACAGCCCCCGAAACTCCTCTGAAAATATATAAAAGCACAATAGAAACAATGCTATGTAAAAGAACCAGCACGGAAGAAGTAAGAAAAGGCTCCCATATCGGCGCGGTCCTCCCGAGATAAAAAGAAAAAACCACTGTTTTCCGATGCCCCGGACCGAGCGCGTGGATAAAGCCGTATAAAAACGAAATTGCAAGCACGGCAAACAGCGCTTGCATTGAATTGGTTTTACTCCATTCCAAAATATGATCGCCCAGCAAGCCCTGCAGCCGCTCCTGCATAACCGCAATTCCATCCGACGGCTTTCCCGCCTGCACAGGCGCCGGAGAATTATCCGTGCCGAAAAAAGGATTTGCCGAAGAAACCCCGATGCTAAAAAAAACAATCACTAAAAATCCGATACAACGCTTCATGTATAATTCCTATAATGTTTTGCAAATTATTTGCATATAACACTAAATCAGAGATAAAATCAAGAGCATGAGGCACATAAAGCACTAAAATACCGGGTGTAAGTTTCCTGAATTGTCAAGTTACACTAGTGTAGTGTTTTTTTAATAAGTCGATTATATTTTTTTAATACATCTTACCAAAAACGTAAAAAATTTTATAAAAAAGAGTTCGACACGGCGCAACGGCGAGCAATTTACCATAGGGATGCTTAAATCCGCAGTCCCTCATTGTTAGTGCTCCAATTTGTATAACAGGAAGTTAATTACAAAATGCTACATTAGATATAAAGCACAATACAATTCCATATAAAAGGCAAGCAAATTTTACCGCTATCTTAAATTCTAAAAAAAAGATTCATAAATAAGCAGTTTCTTGCAAGCATATAAATGCTTTCATGTGTTTTATTAACGCATCGGTTTTTATACTTTTTATGCAATCGCGGATTAATTATAATAGCAACCGTCAATCGATAAAATAAGATACTTTAAGAAGAAAGCCATAGCATACCCCTTCGTGCAAAGTTGCACGCCTGTTGCAGAAAAAGGCAAAAAAAGTTAATCTCTTGTCGTTGATGTATCGATAAACAAAGAAAGATATCTGAGAATAAAAATATGTAAACCGACAGTCCCGTGTCGAGCTCGGGTTTTGTAAAATCGCTGAACTTTCACAGTGCGAATTATACAAAATTAAAGGGATTTAAAAGGAGCTATATAATGCAATTATCTTTTTGGGCAATGAGTTTTTTATGTTTTTTTGTGTTTCTTGCGGGTTTTGTTGACTCGGCGGCAGGCGGCGGCGGATTAATTTCGCTTCCCGCTTTCTTTTTTGTCGGAGTTCCTACGCATCATGCCATCGGCTGTAATAAATTTTCCGCAGCCTGCGGAACAACTTTTTCTGCCTTCCGGTTTTTTACACACAAGGCTTTGGACTGGAAAGTAGCCGGAATATCCGCGATTTTCTCTTTCTTCACCTCATTTCTCGGAACAAAGTTGGCATTAAAAATTGATCCGATTACACTTAAAACCGTTTTTATCATCGTCCTGCCGATAGTCGCCGTTTTTCTTTTGCTTAAGCGCAATTTCGGCAGCGAAAATAAATCCTTTGAAATTCCGCAAAAAAAAGCATTTATACTTGCAGGGGGTATCGGTTCGGTAATCGGTTTTTACGACGGACTTATCGGTCCCGGAACGGGCACTTTTGCAATCATCGCGTATTCAATGTGGATGAAATACGATTTAAAAAACGCTTCCGGAAATGCAAAAATACTTAATCTTGCATCAAACTATGCGTCTGTGATTGCCGTTATATTAAGTAATAAGGTAATTTATTCTATTGCCCTGCCGGTAGCGGTTTGCAATATTATCGGAAATTATTTGGGATCCGGTTTTGCCCTTAAAAAAGGCGCAGCCTTTATTCGCCCGCTGATGATTATCGTTATTCTTTTGCTCTTCGGCAAAATCTTTTTTGATGTATTCGGCAGTATGATTTTTTAATCTTTTATAATGAGAATTAACCATCTTGCAAAAATTCTTTTTGCAGCCAATCAATTGCTTCATCAAGCATTTGAATACTGATATAATGATCCATTCTTTCAATGCTCATTAGTTTTATTTTCGATGTATCAGCATATTTCGGCTGCAGTGTATCGTAAAACTGTTTTTGCACTTTATACGAAACAAAACTGTCACTCATCCCGTGTAAAAGAAATAATGGACGATTAATAATTTTTTCGATATTATTTGCCGGATCCGCTTGCCGTGCCGCTGCATCAAATACGATATGCACTCCCCGATCTTTGTACTTTTCTTCGGTTTCCCGCACAGCGCCTTGCCAGTTACACGCTCCGTTAAATACAAGGGCGGTTTTTACCGTATGATTATGCGTAAAAATTCCCGCAGTTGTGTATCCGCCCATTGAATGCCCGGCAACCGCAATTCTGTTTTTATCCGCCTTACAATTATCAATCAAATATTTTTGCAGTATGGGAAATTCCGCAAGGTTTTGCATAATGGTCGGCAAAAAGAAATTATTCAGCGTTTCGTCATAGTTTTTAAACCGATCCCGTTCACCATGATGCATTGCATCCGCTACAAGTATCTGATATCCTAAATTTGCAAAAACATATCCGAGAATTCTCTGTTTATTTTTTTCCGAAGACCATCCGTGATAATAAATAATTGAAGGAAACGGTTGAGCAAAACCGCTTGTTTCAGAAGGATAAAATCTTAGACAGGGAATTCCGTTAATAACAATTTTTTCTTCTATTATATTTTGATTAGTATAAATACTCATATCTTAATTTATTCCTTTTTCAGCCACCCCGTCAAGCGATAAGACAGGGTTTAGCATGAACAAAGGGCGGCTGCCCCTTGAACTCCGCTTTTAGGCGAAGTAAAGAGAAAATAGCAAAACTTCGCCCGTGCCACGTACTACTTCGTTGAAGATCTTGTGAGATTTTTTCGCTTATGCTTCGCATTAAGGGGCGTGCTGCCACTTAGACCCTTGGAAATTCCAAACGATGTTTGAAAACTACCGCTATTATAAAATAAGAGTTTTCAAACTCGTAGGCGAAGTGAAAGTATATTACTAAGGCTTTGCCCTTGCCTGTGGAAATGTCAATATCAGTTCAGTATTTTTATCCCCTAAATGTATGTTCAAGCCACTCCATTCTTTTTCTTTGTGACTTTCAGCCGATACAGTGTCGGCGGTAAACCATCCTCATTGACCGTACTGATTCTTTTCCGGTTGTAATAGACCATGGTGTATTGCCATACAAGCGTTTTCACTTGTTCCCGCATCATCTTTGTTGTATCGATTCTATATAAAAGTTCTTTCTTTAGTGTTGCAAAAAAACTTTCCATGCGCGCATTGTCATAACATTTTCCAACATCACTCATGCTTTGGATAGCTCTGAATTTTCTAAGCGTTTGTTTATACGCTATGCTTGTAAATTGGCCTCCGGCATCACTGTGAACTATGACTCCGGCTCCAAGCTGCCTCATTTCAAACGCTTCTGTTTGGAACCACCGCCATCCTCCGTGGCAGGTCTGAGTTTGACAACGGTTGGCAAACTTACCATAGGGCGAAGTTTTGAAAATTTACTGTTACTTCGCCAACGAGTTTTAAAGCTTCAATTTTACACTTTTGTGTTGATGCTTTAAAACGTCGTTTGGAATTTCGCAGGGGCGAAGTTTTGTGTAACAACCGATACCTTGTTGTCTTGCTCAAAACTAAAAAATATCTTGCAGGAAAATCCGGCGCTAAAAGATAGAACACTGCCGGAAGGGGCGCTCCTTTCTTATAAAGGCAGAAAATACGGATGGCTTACACTGAAAAACAGCAGTATATATCTTTCCGGAAATCTAATGCAAAATTTAAAAATAAAAACCGGTGATAAGCTTCTCGCTATCAGAAGCAGTAATATTGCTTTTACGATGGGAGTGCGGGGAACATTGATTGATAAATCAAATAGCTATATAGGCGAAATAAAAATATATTAAATTCCCCCCTACTTAAAAAACGCAACCAAGATAATCGGAATAAATACTGCCGGTACAAAGTTCATAATTTTCAGTTTAATGTTATTCCATACCAATCGTATTGTTCCATCCAAAAGTTTCCGTACCGTAATTGCTGTTTTCGGTCTTGGATGTTTTTTATTTGCTTTTGTTATTTGGAAAAATCTATTTTCATATCGAATAATATACTCATTGCTCACAACGCGTCGTTCTTCAAAGCAAAAACGAGTATCGAATGTCGCTGCACGCCGGTGCATGAGCATCCTTAAAAAAAGCAAGTGGTACTGAAAATTTTTTATTAATGCGCGGCAAAGATGTTGTTTCTAAAAATGGGTTTGCTTGTTCAATGGTACTTATATTGGTAAGACGTAGTTCTTTCACAAAGCGATCTTGATATGCATCGTGATTTCTTTCCTCTCGCCTTTTGCTTGCGGTGAGTGTGCCACGATAACTTCAATGCCCAATTTTTCGCAAACAACTTGGAAATGGCTTTTAGGGGTTATACCTTTAAGCATTTCTTCAACGGTAAGCTTTCTGATAAGTACAAAAGTATTTTTTTATCACAATAAACGGCTTGTGGTATGTCGGATAAATTATCGCGTTTTTTTAATCTTGTATCCGATAATAACCTGTGCTATTATTCTAAGTATAAGGGACAATATATCGAATACGTATTGCTCTTGTTCTCGAATACAACTTTTGGGCTTTTGCAGTGTCTCTCCGTGTAAACAGTGCATCGCTGTTCGGTAGTCACGAGGTATCGCGCTATGTGCCTTTGATTATGGAAATGGGCTTGTACCTCCAAGTATTACGTATGAAAAAACAAGCGTATAGGGAGAGTCAAATGACAATCAGAACGGGCATGAATACCGGTGGTTCCATGCAGAAATGAGTTTGCAAACTACCGTTGCGATACCTGAAAAAAATTTTAGGAGGTTCACGATGAAAAGCTGCTTTTGGAAACGGGCAACAATGCTTACCGTTCTCATGGTGCCGATATTTTTTGCCGGTTGCCCGATAATACCAGTGTGCAACGAGAATACATGTCTTGAAAAGTCCGAAATAATCGTAACAGAAATATCCGTTTTTGAGATCAAACTGTCAATAAAAACATCGGACGGCAGTTCGCGAAAAGTGTTTATTAACGGTATTGAAAAGGAGGAAATACCGGGAAATGACCAAAATCCGGTAGTGTACGGGGCTCCTTTCTGTGCGGAGTTGATTATTAAAGATCCGGATAATAAAATACAAGCATTGACTTGTTCTTACACAAACTTGATTAGACTGGATGCAAGCGTTATGGTAAAGTTACAAAAGCTGGATTGTAGCGGCAGGCAACTTACAACTCTGAAACTAAACGGTTGTACTGCCTTGAAAGAACTGACTTGTTCCGGGAATCCAGCTCTCGAATCGTCTCTGCCTCAGATATTGGCTGCGGTGCCGAATTTACAAACGCTGCATTGCTATCGGAACAAATTAACGTCTCTCGATATAAGTATGCTGCCTGCCCTGCAAAAACTGGACTGCTCGGGCAATCAATTGACGCTTGCGGCATTTAAACAACTCTTTAATAATTTGCCTGACCGAACGGGAAAACCTTCAGGTATCGCAGTGTTGTATGATGACTACTATGACAACAATGATAAAACCTGCACGAGTCTGCCGGAATTCACGGCTACAAAAAATAAAAACTGGATCTTTTATAAAAATTATAGTTTGAATGATGAGAACAAACTATAATCCTCCAAAAGGCTCGTAACTCATGGAAATCTGCTGCCGTCCGTGTCAGCGCTGATTTATGCACGTGTAGCTAGTATAACGTTTTTTTAATAACTCGATTATATTTTTTTGATACATCTTACAAAAACCATAAAAAGTTTTATAAAAAGAGTTCGACACGGCGTAACGGTGAGCAATTTACCATAGGAATGCTGAATCTGCAAGCTATTATTGCCAATGCTCCGATTACTAACAGCAACTTAATTACAAAACGTTATACTAGGTTTAGTAAACTGTAAGTCTCCGAATATGCAGCGCTTTTGTGTATACCCATTGCTAAAAATAAACCGAAAACTTACAGCCTCTGTAAAAAAACTCAAGGCCGGCTTTTTAAGATACCCATGAGTTTTTTTACAAGTTTTTTGATAGTGATAACTTAAAAAAACATCGTAAAAGGATTCCAGGGGAACCGCTAAAAATTGCTGTTATGAGGTTCACAATATTTATTTTTAGCAGTATGATAATGCATGATAAAATCTATGGTAGATCGTATCGTTATAAACGATATTGCAAAAAAATATTGAAGGAAAGGGAAAAACTCATGAAAAAGATTATTACTATTAGCCGTGAATTCGGAAGCGGCGGGCGTGAATTAGCGCGACGGTTGTCGGAAGAACTTACTATTGCCTACTATGATCGAGAAATTATAACGGAAATTGCAAAACAAACGGAACTATCGGAGAGTTATGTTCAGCAAATTGTAGAAACCGACTCGGTTATTTCTTTTCCTATTCATGTCGCCAGAAGCTTTTATGTATTGCCCGATCCCCTCGAAGAACAAAACCGCGAAATTTTTGCGGCACAGCATCGTATTATTAAAGAGATGGCGGAAAAATCTGATTGCGTTATTGTAGGCAGATGCTCGGATTTTATTCTTAAGGAGTATCGGCCTTTCCGTATATTTGTATATGCTGATATGGAATCAAAAATTCAGCGCTGCAAAGAAAGAACTTCCGAAACAGACCTGTCAGACTCTGCTTTGAAAAAAGAAATTTTAAAAATCGATAAGAACCGTGCATGGTATTATAAATTTTATACGCGCCAAATCTGGGGGGATCGTCTTAATTACGATCTCTGTATAAATACCGGCGGAAAGGATATTAAAAAGATAGCAGTATCAATTTCAAAGTTTTTGTAAGGCTGTCATGTCGTTAAAAGTATTTTTAAACGTATGTAAATTTCATTCCGCATAAATTACTTTTTCAAAACTCTGCGGAATGTATTTTAGTTTTATTCTTACGTATTTTTTATGCTCGATTTTAGTTTGACTCACAAGCCGTCCCGGTAAATTTAAAAAACCTGCTTAGCAGGAGCTAAGCAGGTTTTTTAATAGTTTAGAAGCGGGCTTTTTTGCCCAGGAACTTTACTCCGATATCAGGGAAGTCGGTAAAGACACCGGTTATTTTTGCTTTTTTAAACAATATTTTTAATAACTCGTTTACATCTTTCATGTAATCGGGAACATCTTCTTTACGTATAGTGTAAACATGACACTCCAACTTTGCGTCTCTGATATCATCAACAAGAGGAGAAAGCTTTACTGCGTCTGCACTTGAATGTACATCATCAATAAGCATATAAATCCACGGTCCGACTCCGTCCGCATATTTTTTTATTTCTTGCATTGCGCCTGCCCTGAACATCCAATCATAATCGTAATTTACCCAATTGCCGGCAGAATCCTTTTCTTGTGTTTTCTCCCATTCGGTAAGACTTAAAAGAAGAATTAATTTTAAATCCATTCCGAACTGAGGCAAAAGTTCTGTTTTAATTCTCTTTAACTCATTATAATCGAATGTTTGTAAATAAACAGGATCTGTTTCTTTTGTATAGCCGTATTTTTTTAACGCAGTCAAAGCCGCAACGGAAATATCCTTTCCCTCTTTATGATGGAACCACGGAGCCTTTAATTCGGGATAAATACCTATTTTTTTCCCTGTTGATTTTTCCAGCCCTTGAATAAATTCAATCTCTTCTTCAAAAGTGTGCAATTTAAATGTAGAATTCCAAAGCGGAAAGCGATCCGAATATACAGCCTTTTGTACTCCATCTTTTTCTTGAAACACCTCTGTGACATTCAGTTGACGTAATTCATCAAGCGTAAAATCAATCACATAGTAACGTCCATCGGCTCGAGCTCTGGTTGGAAATTTTTTTGCAACATCGGTAAGGTTATCCAAATAATGGTCATGAATAACGATGAGTTGGTTATCCTTTGACATAGCCAAGTCCTGCCCAAGATAATCCGCTCCTTGCGCAAATGCAAGAGTTTTTGATTCCAGTGTATGCTCCGGAAGATAGCCGGAAGCACCGCGATGAGCTATGACAATTTTTTCTTTTCCGCCGCCGGCAAACATGGCTGCGGTTGCCGCCAAAAATGCCATAACAATAACAAACCTCTTGTACATATTTTGTACCTCCTAATTGTAGGAATAAATTTAATAAGCTTAATCTATAAGCCATTAAACCCCAAAGATTATTTTTTAGTCTTTATTAAATCTTTAGCTGCAGATACTATTGAAGTTTTATCCAATCCGTATGCGGCCAACAACTCTTCTTTTGAACCTGATTGTCCAAACAAGTCCTTGATCGCCATGATTTTTAAGGGAGCGGGATTCTTTTGAGCAAGAATTTCCGCAATGCAACTGCCCAAACCTCCATACATGGAATGATCTTCCAAGCTCAGTACACAGCCTGTTTTTTGCACCGACTGAATGAGTGTTTTTTCATCAAACGGTTTGATAGAAGAACAGTCAATAACCTCGGCAGTTACACCTTCTTTACGTAATTCTTCCGCTGCCAACAAAGCATGATATACCATAATTCCGGTGCCGGCAAGGGTGATATCTTTTCCTTCCCGCAAGACATAGGATTTGCCAATCTCAAATTTAAAACTATCGTCATACAGTTTCGGCATTTCAGCTCTGCCGATTCGCACGTAAAATGCTCCGTCCGTTGCAACAGCAGTTTTCACCGCTCCCTTTGTACTCATTTCATCAGAGGGGGCAAGTATTTTCATATTTGGGATAGCGCGCATAAGGGCAATGTCTTCCATGCATTGATGAATAGCCCCATCCGCACCGACCGATAAGCCCTGATGCGTAGCCATAATTTTTACATTATAAGAATCAAATGCAATACTTTGCCGCACCTGATCAAAAGCTCTTCCCGCAGCAAACACCGAGAAGGTAGAGGCAATGACAATAAAGTTTTCGGATGCGAGCCCCGCTGCAAACGACATCATATTTTGTTCACAAATTCCGACATTCAAAAATCTGTCGGGAAAAGTTTCGGCAAATTGTTTTGTCTTTACCGCAGTCGCAAGGTCTGCGCAAAGAACAAAAAGATTCGGATATAAATCGTGTAATTCAATGAGTGCTTCGCCGAAAGCATCTCGAGGAGCTTTTAATGTGGTCATAGTTGTCCTCCCAACACCGGTGTGTAATGCAGTTCGCTGCATGCAAGGTCAAATTCTTCGTTTGTCATTTTAGCGGCATGCCATTTGACATTATTTTCCATAAACGAAACTCCTTTCCCTTTTATTGTATCTGCAATGATCACTCGTACTCCCTGCGTTTGAGGTTTTTCCAAGAGTTCCGCCAAGGCTGATACATCATGTCCGTCAACCGCAAAGGTTTCCAAACCGAATTCCCGTATCTGCGCTTGAAAGTTTTTATCGGAGTTCAGAATATCTTCGATGGTATTATCAAGCTGCAATTTATTATTATCAATTATTACAGTCAAGTTATTCAGTTTTAGTTTTGCCGCCAACAGCAACGCTTCCCAGTTTTGCCCTTCCTGCATTTCACCGTCTCCGGCTAAAACAAAAACACGTGCCTTTAAGTTTTGCTTATTGAGCGCAAAAGCCTTTCCCAAGGCAAAAGAAATTCCCTGCCCGAGGGAGCCTGAGCTCATCTCAATACCGGGAATTGTTTTTATCGGATGTCCTTGCAATAATGCCGAAAACTTTTTGATAGAGCAAAGTTCTTTGAGCGGATAAAATCCTTTGTCCGCAAGAATGGCATACAACGCAAGCGCCCCATGCCCCTTGCTTAAAATGAACCTATCCCGATTTTCGTCTTGAGGGTTTTGCGGAAACACCTGCATAACCTCATAATACAGAGCGGTCAATATTTCCACCGTAGAAAGCGAACCGCCGACATGCGCTGCTCCGGTATGGAATGCAGCTTCCAACGTTAAGCCCCTTATTTTATGGGCTATCTCATGTAAATTCTTATTTTGCATACGCCTATCCATAGTAGTTTAAGTGATAACTAAGACTTCTTGCGAGATCAAAAAACAGTTAATACGGAGTCTTATAATTTTATTTGAAGATACGGTTCTTAAATTTTAGATTCCGATTCTAAATAGTAGAATCGGAATCTTATTTGCATTTAGGGATCTCTAAAAACGAACTGAGATTCCCTGCCGCTCATTCCTTATCTGAAAAGCCTATCTGAAAAGTTTGATAATACCGCCAAGCAGAATTCCTACGGTACAGAAGTCAGTATCGCTGAAAGTGGCTCCGGCAAAACCTAAGCTGCCAAGCAGGGGCATCAACAAAATCGGAAGGAAGGTGATAAGTAACCCATGCGCAAAGGAGCCGATAACACAACCTCTGCGCCCTCCGGTTGCATTCGCAAAAACGCCTGCGGAAGCCCCACAAAAAAAGTGAGGCACAACACCCGGAATAATAACCGGCAATTTAAAAGCGATACATACAAACATTCCGATAATGCCGCCGATAAAACTTGACATAAACCCAATCAATACCGCATTCGGTGCATAAGGAAATACAACAGGGCAATCAAGCGCAGGTTTTGCATTCGGAACCAGTTTTTTAGAAATACCGGTAAAGGCAGGAACTATTTCTCCAAGCACAAGGCGCACACCGGAAAGTACGATAAACACACCACCCGCAAAAGTGATTGCCTGTAATATTGCAAACACAATAAAGTTTTGTCCTCCGCTCAATTTTTCCTGAATATACGTAGGCCCTGCAAAAATTGCCGAAAAGATAAAGATTACTCCCATCGTAACGGAAATGGCAACAGAAGTATCTCTAAAGAATACCAGCCATTTCGGGAACTGTATTTCTTCAGTGGACTTTGAATTTTTCCCGACAAGCTTCCCGATATATGCGGCAAACATATACCCGAATGTTCCGAAATGCCCGAAAGCGATCTCATCGGAGCCGGTTATCTTTTTCATAACCGGCTGTGCCCATGCCGGCATAAGCGCCATAGTAAAGCCCAACATTACAGAACCTATCACCACCAAAGGCCAGCCGGACAATCCGCCGACCGATAAAATAACCGAAATCAAAATCGCCATATAAATGGTATGATGTCCGGTTAAAAAGATATATTTAAGCGGTGTAAAACGGGCAATTAAAATATTTGCAAACATACCGAAAAACATTATCAACGCCATTTCCGAGCCGAGTGTGTTTTGTGCAATTGCAACGATGGCTTCATTGTTCGGCACAACACCGTGAATATTAAATCCGTATTGGAACATGTCGGAAAAATGCCCCAGCGAACCGACAATAACTCCCGCTCCTGCGCCAAGCACTAAAAAGCCCAAAATACTTTTGATAAAACCTTTAATACACTCGGACGCATCTTTTTTTTGAATAAGCAATCCGACAAGCGCAACCAAACCGACAAGCACAGCCGGAACACTTAATACATCATTCATTAAAAATCTAAAAAAATTCATAATACACCTCTTCGCTTTTTATTTTATGCACGTAGAATACTTCTACCTACACAAGACCTGTTTTTTCCTATAATTTTATAAGAGTTAAATAACGTTCATCTCTTTTAATTTTTTTAACAATTCCGTTTTAATATAGTCCTTGTCAATCATATTAGACAAAGAAAGAATTTCGCCCGGAAAATCCGTAAACTGGTTTGTAATATCCCGCGTACCGATATATAAATCGGCTTGCATTCCCTTTGCGGAACTTAAATCGGTGTGATCAACTTCTATTCCGGAAATGCCCTCAGCTTCAAGAATGTTTTTAACATTCATTTCCATCATAAAACTGCTCCCTAAACCGCTTCCGCACACAATAAGAATTTTCATACGTACCTCCAAATTTGTGATGTTTAGTATTACCGAATTTTATTTCGGCTCATTATTACTGTAATATGCTTTTCCGTTTAAAACAAGTATTTATTTTCTCCGTAAGAAAAAAAAGCAAAATCACAAGGCTACAGAATCGGGCAGGTATGAAAAAAGAGACCGGCAACCGGATAATTATCACAGAGGACGTTAGCTTCCATGCCATAAGCCATTGTACGGGACTCTTAAAATCTGATAAAAATTGAGTGTAAATTAAGAATGTGAAAGTATACAAAAAATAAAAATTATTACGGGGAAAGGCTGCCGACTACTACAGCTGAATTTGAAAACTCCGAGTACGCTGTGATAGTTTTCAAACTCAATTCTGTGTGGAACCACGGGCGTCCGTGGCGGTTCTGAGCTTGACAACGGTGAGTAAACTTACCATAGGGCAAAGCGTTAATAATTTGCCTCCGCTTTGCCAACGAGTTTAAAAGCTTCAATTTTACAAAACAGTGTTGATGCTTTTAAACATCGTTCGGAATTTTGCGAGTTGCCTGTTGATATTCCGGTTAGTATAATGGGAGCTAATTACAGAACGGTACGGTAGTGATTCAATAAGAAAAATTATCCAACGAGAAAATCTATTCATGTCGGAAAATTATTCTTTTTATCAACCGGTTTTTTGCAAACCGCTTGAAGAATTGCCAATGTTTTAGTTTTCGCGCTTTCTCAATTTAAAACAAACCGCGCCGGTTTTGCAATGCGCGTTCTGTTTGGACGGCAAACTCAAGTAATTCAGTGATGAGTATCGGCAAAAGAATTAAAGGTTTTTTCAGCTTCAGCCAAACCCCTGCGTGATATCTTGTTCTTGCAGTCCATGCCGACGAAATTTGATTCCAACAAAAAAACACTTGCGGAATAAAATTGAGCGTTAAAGCAAAAATCAGTACAAAACCGATTTTGTTTTTTTTCTTTTTTGCAAAAATATTTTCGATTGATTGCAGCAGTTCAAAAATCTCACTCCGCGATGTCGTGCTGTAAAACACCGAAGCGGCAAACAAAATGCAGAGAATGTTTTTTGTAATCAACAAAGCTTCAATGCCGTGAGCATAAAAAGCGTTGAGGCTTACTGGCTGTCCGATAATTTTAAAAATAAAAATAAATAAAAAATAATAACCACTGAGTTGCGTGTTTTTTTTAATCATCGCAAAGGGAAGTTTTGCCGCTATGCTTATCAGCACAAGAATCGGAAGCAGTACAAAAAAAATCATCGTATTGTTTTGCGTTATTAACAGCGAAAACACAATAAGAAAAATACATTTAATCGATGCCGGCAATTTGTGAATACAGGTATTTTTATTTTGATACTGAAACAAAACTATATTGCGCATATCATTTCCATAGTAAGTCTTCAAAAGCCGGAGTCCCCTGAAGCGGATTCCTTAGCCCCGCTTTTTCAAAATCCAATTTTGAAAAAGCATTTTGCGGCGTATCATCAAAAATAATTTTCCCGTTTGCCAAAACCAAAAACCGATTTGAGGCGGCAAGAATCTTTTCTGTTTCGTGCGTAATAATAATAAGCGTTTTCCCTTCCGCTTTCAGCTGCAAAATTAACTGCACCGTTTGACAAACGCCCTTATAATCAAGATTGGCAAACGGTTCATCAAAAATAATTAAATCGCAGTGCAGCACTAAAATAGAAGCAACCGCAAGCTTCCGTTTTTCTCCGCCCGACAAACTGCGCGCGGGCAAATCCTTTTTTTCAAACAGTTCGACCGATTGCAGCGTCTGCTCAACCATTTGTTTTATCTGCGCTTTTGAAAACCCGCAATTAAGCAACCCGAACGCGCAATCATCAAAAACAGTGTCGCCGAGTATTTGCGCATCTGCCGATTGAAAAACTAAACCGATTTTAGTATCCGCATTTTTTTTGACCGTTCCCGAAAACTCCGTTTCCAAACCGGAAAGAATGGTCATTAACACCGTCTTGCCCGCCCCGTTTGCTCCGGCCAAAACAATACAATCATTTTCAAAAACATCAAAAGAAATATCGTCAAGGATAACCCGCGAATCAAACGTTTTGCGGATATCCTTAAGAGAAAGCAAAGCCTCCTTCATGTTATTTAAGATAGCGTTTTACTACGGGCGCAAGCGCGAACGAAATCGGTACAATAATAGCCGCTTTTATAAGGCCGGGAATAATAAAAGGAACAAAACCTTTTAAGAATGCATCTGCCCATGTTAAACCTAAAGCAACTTTTAACCATGGAACGCCCGGAACATACACCGTCAAAAATCCGCAGACAGCGGCGAGGGAAAGTAGAATTGAGCTAATCAAAATCGGACAATCTTTTTTCATAACAATTATACTTATCAGTCCCGCAACTACGGCGCCTAAAAAATAACCGATCAAAAATCCGCCGGTAGGCCCCGCTAAAACAGCAATGCCGCCGCTGCCTCCCGCAAATACCGGCAGCCCCAAAGCTCCCGCAAAAAGAAAAAGCAAAACAGCTAACCCGCCGTACACAGGCCCGAGCAGCATACCCGAAAGTATTGCCAAGGCGTTTTGTAACACAATCGGAACCGGCCCGACCGGAATAGTTATTACCCAGCCCGCACACACAACTGCCGCAAAAATTGCCGAAAAAATTAAATTTCGAGTTTTATTCATATTTTTCTCCGAATAAAATAGTAAAATATTTTAGTTCATATATAAACCAATGTGGACATAGTATATCATAACCAAAAACAAAATACAAGAGAAAATACGGCTTACATAAAAATAAAAAATGCGCATCCTTACTTCAACCATCATTTTCATTTTTTAAAAGAGCCTGACACGGCGCAAGGGCGACGCTTTGCCTTTTTTCCTTTCGCTTCGCCTACGAGTTTAAAAGCTTCAATTCTACAAAATAGTGTTGATGCTTTGGCAAGGGCAAGCAAACTTACCATAGGAATGCTTATAGTAAGGGGTTGTTGCCCCTTAGCCCCCGGATGGCAGTTGCTGCTGGCGCAGGGCGTTTTTCGCTTATGCGTTGCATTAAGGGGCGGTTGCCCCTTAGACCCCGGATTGTAGGTGCTGCTGGCGCAGGGCTGGTTGCGCGTATGCTTCGCATTAAGGGGACTTTGCGTCCCCTTAACCCCTGCACCAGAGGGGAGAGAAGACACTTGTTCAGAGCAAGTTTCCTCTCTCCCCTCTGGGACTCCCCTCTCTCCTTCAACACTGCTTAGGGCGCTGCCCTAAGAACCCGTCTTGGTAGCTAATGTAAAACGATGTTTAAAAGCATCAACATAAAATTATAAAATTGAAGCTTTTAAACTCGCAGGCGAAGCGAAAGACAAGTATCAAAGCTTCGCCCGTGTCCGCCGTCGAGTAAATAGGTTTTCAGTTGTGGTGGGCACGCAATAGTGGATGTGTATTTGGAAGTTTTCAGTGGCTGCTGGCGCAGGGCTTTTTTGGCTTATGCGTTGCATACGGGGCGGCTGCCCCTGTACCCCGCTTTGGTGTGCTGCGAACCACTTTGTTGGAGGTCTTGTGAGAGATTTATTGGCTTATGCTTCGCCGCGATTCTGTCCCGTAACCCCTGCACCGGAGGGATGTAAATTTCAGAACGGGCACGGACGCCCGTGGTTCCAAACAGACGGTTTAGTTTTTGACAAGGACGTCAAAAACTAAACCGGAGCTTTTTTAAACATTGAATTTAAAGAACATGATATCGCCGTCTTGGACAATGTATTCTTTTCCTTCAAGGCGGTATTTACCGGCTTCTTTGATTTTGGCTTCGCTGCCGTATGTTAGAAAGTCGTCGAAGCTGTATACTTCGGCTTTGATAAAGCCGCGTTCAAAGTCGGTGTGGATAACGCCGGCGGCTTTGGGGGCGGGGTCGCCCGAGCGGATTGTCCATGCGCGGCATTCGTCTTCGCCGGCGGTGAAGAAGGTGCGCAGGCCGATTAAATGGTAGGCGGCACGGGCAAGGCTTGCAAGGCCGGATTCTTTTAAGCCGATTTCCTCAAGGAAGGCTGCGCGCTCTTCTTCGCTTTCGATGTCGGAAAGTTCTGCTTCAAACTTGCCGCAAATTACCACCGTGTCGGCTCCTTCGGCGGCGGCAATGCGTTTGACCGTTTCGATATAGGCATTCCCGTTTTGCACACCGTCCTCATCGACATTGCAGACATAGAGCTGCGGCTTCATTGTTATCAAATGCGTATCGTATATTGCGGCGCGCTCTTCGTCGGTAAGTTGTGCAAGCCGCGCTCCCTTGCCTTCTTGCAAAAGAGGTTTTATTTTTTCAATTGCGCTGAAGGCAATCGCCGCTTCTTTTTGAGCCTCCTTGCCCATGCGCGTTGCCTTTTCCGCCCGCTCGGCGCGCTTTTCCAAACTTGCCAAATCCGCAAGCGCAAGCTCAATATTGATAGTTTCGATATCGGACTGCGGGTCAATTTTGTTATCAACATGGACAATATCCGGATCGTCAAAACAGCGCACCACGTGGGCAATGACGCCTACCTCGCGGATATGAGACAAAAACTGATTTCCCAAGCCTTCGCCTTTTGAAGCGCCTTTGACTAAGCCGGCAATATCGACAAATTCAACTGTCGCAGGAATAACCTTTTTTGGGTTAAAATGCTCGGCAAGCTTTGTAAGCCGGCTGTCAGACAAACTCACAATCCCGACATTCGGGTTAATCGTACAAAACGGATAATTCGCCGCCTCCGCAGGCGCACGCGTCAGCGCCGAAAAAATAGTAGACTTCCCGACATTCGGCAGTCCCACAATACCGCAATTTATCGCCATATAATTCCTCTGTTCATCTATAAATGCTGCAAGTATACCAAAGTGGGAAGGAGTCTTCAAGGTGTAGTCCCATCATACATAATTTTAGAGAAAGAGCTTGACACAACGGTTTCATTTTGACTTCCTTGTCAAAACCAAACCTGCGAGTTTTAAAGCTTTGCAAGCTGTTTTGCTTTAAAACATCGTTTGGAGTTTAGCAACGGTGGGTAATTTACCATACTGATGCTTAAATCCGGTTTTGCCGTCCGTGTTTGCTTCGATTACGATAATGGCAAGTTAGTTGCAAAGAGCTACACTAATCTCATGCGCTGATTTTTATCATATTTTGGGGAGGCTCCGAGTAATTTTTCAAGCTTTTCAAACCAATTATCTGCGCATTGGCTCGGCAAGCCTGTCACGGATGTAAAAATCGGTATGCAGTACACAAAAAGAATGCAATTTGTTTTATCAGTTGTCTGCTAGGCAGGTGCCAACATTTTTTGCGGCAAGAATCATGGGATCGTCCATGGGCACCGGTTTTATTTTATCGGCAACATCGGCTAACGGAACGCTTACAATTTTATTGTTTTGCAGGGCAACCATTTTTCCGTAATCTTCGCGGGCGGCCATATCGGCTGCGGCGGTACCGAATTCAGTTGCTAAAAGTCGATCATTTGCGCAAGGGATACCGCCTCGTTGCAAATACCCCAGAACGGTTACACGCGGTTCAAGCCCGGTGCTCGCTTCAATTTCACGGGCAATTTGATAGCTTATTGATCCGGTCATTTTACTCCTTATTTTTTTCAGTGTTTTCTTGTCGTAATCTTTCTCCGTTATGGAAATTGCCCCTTCGGCGACCACGACAATAGAAAATTCTTTTCCGCCGGCAGCGCGTTTTTTTAAATGTTCCGCAATACATGAAATATCGTAGGGAATTTCGGGAATGATAATAACATCGCCGCCGCCCGCAACGCCGGAATACAGGGTAAGCCATCCTGCTTTGTGCCCCATCACTTCGATAATCATTACTCTATTATGACTTGTGGCAGTAGAGTGCAGGCGATCAATCGCATTTGTTGCAACATCGAGGGCGGTATAAAAACCGAAAGTAATGTCGGTACATACAATATCGTTATCAATAGTTTTAGGCATTCCGATAATGCGTAAGCCTTCTTGGGCAAGCAAGTGAGCGGTGGTATGCGTACCGTTTCCGCCAAGCACGATGAGTCCATCGAGACGCAGGTTTTTATAATTCTTTTTTATTTTATCAACCGCACCGAATCCGGAATCAGCTTTCCAGTCTTTATCTTTAAAGGGCTTTTCCCGTGATGTGCCGAGTATTGTTCCTCCGCGCGCAAGAATGCCGGAAAGCTCATTTGCGGTTAAAATGCGGTGTTGATTTTCAATCAAACCCTTGTAGCCTTTTTCAATACCGATTACCGTCATATCGTAGCGGTTTATCAATGTACGGGAAACGGCACGTATTCCGGCATTCAAACCCGGAGCATCTCCTCCTGAAGTTAAAATACCGATTCTTTGTTTTGCAGACATACTCACCCTCTTTTATGCATAAATGAATAAAAGAATAACAGGCTTTACAAGCTTTTTCAATATCTATATTTATGCTATACTGCCGTTTATGAAGCGGATTATAGGTTTTTTGTATTGTGTAATATTTTCTTCTTTACTTTTTTCTCAACAACCCTTTCTTGCCGGAACCGAAGAGGGGTTATATAAACTTACTCCTTACGCAGCGTTTCCTCTTTTAAAAGAGGTTGCAATAAAAAAAATTATTGCTCTTGATGATAGCTGGCTTTTTCTTACTTCAAAGGGAGTTATGAAATCAGCCGATTTAAAAACTTTTTCATTTGTAAACACAGGATTGCCGGTAAAAATTATAAAAACTATTTCCAATGCTAAAAAAGAATTTGTTTCCGTGCCGCAGCCTCTGAAAGATTTGGAGGTGCATCCCGATAACCCGAGTATTTTTGTGACGGCCACAAATACCGCGGTCTTTTTAACAAGAGACGGGGGAAAAACGTGGAAAGACTTAGGCTGTAATTCAAACCGCAACGGTGTGAAAGCTGTAGCAGTATTAGATCTCCCAGATACCAAAGGAATCCCGCAATTAACGGTACTCGTTTCGCATGCATTAAACGGTGTTGCATGGATGCAGCCTGATAAAACTTCGCTTTGGACGGACATCAGTGACGGACTCACAATGGGGCCGGAATCGCCCGAAGAAGTTTCGGATATTACCGTAAGAAAAGCCGCCGGAGAGGTGGAAGTGTTTGCAAGTCATACTTTTGTGCCGAAGATTATGAAACTTAACTGGCAGAAAAAGCAGTTTATCGAAATAAAAGAGTGGACAGGAGAATTGCAGGGATCTCATTGTATTGACGGACTTTCTTCCACAGTTGCATCGTTGGTTGGCTGCAAAAACGGCGGTTTATTTGAGGTTCCGCTTATTATGCCGCGACCATTTAATTTACAGCAAATAGAGTTTGCATTACAAAGGCTTTTAACAAAACCGCTTTGTGCATGGGTACCAAAACATATTTCTAAAACAGGGTCTCCGCTAAGCCTTTCGGAGCTTTGGCTCTTGCATGATACAAAAGAATTCCCTTACACCGGGTACCGCGCACAAGCGGATGGGAAAAAAGGATTATATATTCCGGCACATCAAATTCGTGATTCCAAAATGCGGCAATCGTTTTTTACTATAATAGAAAATAACAAACTCAATACGATTGTATATGATGTAAAAGATGAGTACGGTTTTGTCCGATACGATTCGCAAGATTCGCTTGTAAAAAGCGTTGATGCGGTTCGGCCTTTCACCGACATTGATAATTTTATTGCAGAAGCAAAGGCACGCGGAATTTATCTTGTTGCGCGTATTGTAACCTTTAAGGATAAAAACCTATATCGATGGAATAATTTCGAGCTTGCGGTAAAAGATGCTTCGGGGAAGCCTTGGCAAGGGTATACATTTGTAGGTGACAAAAAAGAAGATATCCAAGAACATTGGGTAGATCCGTATAACGAAAAAGTCTGGCAATACGCCATTGCGATTGCAAAAGAAGCGGTTGCGCGCGGCTTTGATGAAATCCAGTTTGACTATATTCGCTTTCCGACTGACGGAGATAATTTACGCCTTGCACGTTATCCCGCACAGGAAAAAGGTATGGATAAGGAAAGCGCGCTAATGTCTTTTCTCGCCTATGCAAGAGAAGAAATCAAGGCTCCTATTTCCATTGATATTTACGGAGCAAACGGTTGGTACAGAACCGGAGCGCGCACCGGACAGGAAGTTGAACTGCTTGCGGACTATGTTGATGTTATTTGCCCAATGTTTTATCCCAGTCATTTTGCGCAAAGCTTTTTGGCCTATGCACCTGCGCAAGAGCGTCCTTATAGAATTTACTATTACGGCTCATACCGAAACAGGATTATTGCTCGCAATAGTGTTGTCGTCCGTCCGTGGGCACAAGCTTTTTATATTCCTGTGTCGTATGACAGAAAATACTATAATGAAGATTATGTACAACGACAAATTCTCGGAATTAAAGATTCAATAAATAGCGGCTATGTGTATTGGAATAATTCGGGCAGATACTCGGATATCCGTCCGGACGGCTCTGATTTAATTAAACGATAGAAAGCACTTGTTTTACAAAAAAAGCATTTTACGTATTATAAGCAGAGCATTGAACTCACACATAAATGATTGAATCGGCAAGTATACGAGCTTCATCTTTATCATGGGTAACATAAATTGCGGTATATCCGATTGTTTGTTGGTGTGCGCGTAACTCTTTTTGTAATTTTATTCGCAAATCCGTATCAAGGGCGGAAAGCGGCTCATCAAATAGAATAATTTCCGGGTTTACCGCAAGGCTTCGCGCTAAGGCAACCCGCTGTTTTTCTCCACCCGAAAGCGTATCAATTTTACGCTTTTCCATTCCTTGCAACTTGAATAACTCAATCCAATGAGCACTCGCTGCTGCCGCCTCTTTTTTTGAAAGCCCCTGAAATTTAAGCCCGTAGGTAATATTTCCTTGTACGGTAAGATGAGGAAAAAGCGCATAATCCTGAAAAACCATACCGATTTTCCGTTTTGAGGGAGGAAACTCGGTAATATCTTTCCCTTCTAAAAAAACGGTTCCCGAGTCCGGAGGTAAAAGTCCTGAAATCATTTTGAGTATCGTAGATTTTCCGCAACCGGAAGGGCCAAGCAGCGCAAGTGCCGAACCTTTTTGTAATCCGAACGATATACTGATTGTTTTTTCGCCCCAACACTTTGACAGGTTTGATACGACTAAAAAATCTGCATTCATTATGCACCTCGCTTTCGTTGTGAAAGAATAAAAATAAATCCGGTTAAGATTGCCAGAACGACCGCCACGGCGGAGCTTTCCGCAAATCGGTATGAACCTGAAAATCTGAATAAAAGCAGGGAAAGGTTATCAAAATCAGGAATACTTAACACAAGCGGCAACGATGCATCTCCGGCGCTAACAGCAAAAACAAAGGCAAAAGCGGTTAACAGGCCGCTTTTGCAAAGCGGTAAACTCACGTACAAAAAGGCTTCGATTTTATTGCCGGATAAAAGAAGCGCCGCGTGAAAACAGGTTTCGGGTATTCGTGCATACGATGTTTGAATTTGTGTCCATGCAAAAGGCCATGCAAGAGCTGTTTGAGCAAGAATTAAAACTATCACCGAAGGCGCCGTGTGCAAAATAGTCCAGCCGAGACCGAACATAAGCGATGAAACTGCAAAAGGTAAAAATGGAAAAATCGTTTTTATTTTTTGCACCCGTTCAGACTCGATATTCTGTGTAATAAAAATAAAAAAGACAGCAGTAATAAGCGCAAGCGATGCGGTACATGCTCCGACTATAATTGTATTAAAAAAAGCTCGCCAAAAAAGAGTCGATGTGATAAGTTTTTGCCACGCTCGTACTGTAAACACTCTAATTCCCTGCATATACACGTGATTGGTATCTAAGATCGAATGGATCATAATGGAAAAAAGCGGCGCCAGTAAAAAAAAGAAAATAATGCTCATAACGAGAAAAAAGAATGCTTTTTCCGCAGTACCTGAAATTGCAAGTCTCTCACGTTTCTCTTTTATACGAATGTTTTTTGCAGAGAGAGATTTTTGCACGGTTACCGTTAAAAATAAGATACACAACGCGGTAAGCGTTTCAATAATTCCGATAAAGCCAGCCTGTTTTAGGTTAAATCCGACGCGCGCCGCTTGATACAACTCAACCTCCAGGGTAGCGGTACCTATTCCGCCGAACATAAGAACGAGGATAAAGCTGAAAAAACAGTATAAAAAAATCATTAAAAATGAAAAGGCAATTGCACTGTATAATGCGGGAAGCGTAATGGTAAAAAATATGCTCAGTCTGTTTGCTCCGAGCAGTAAAGCTGCCTGCTCCTCTTCTTCGGGGAGATTTGCCCACACTTTTGCAATTGTAGACATTGCAATCGGAAAATTATAAAAAGCTTGCGCAATAATGAGTCCTGTTTTTGAGTACAAAAAACCAAAGGGCGGTTTTGAGCAAGAAAAAATTTGCATACAAAGCGTATTTGCAAAACCGTTGCGTCCAAAAAAAAGAATAAACGCAAGAGCAATAATCATCGGCGGAATGCTTAACGGAATAGCGGAAAGCCCGAGAAGCAGGTTTCTGCCAAAAAATTGCCGCCTTGCACAAAAAAATGCGGTAGCGATGCCAATCGGAATTGCCAGCACTGCTGAACAAAAGGCTTGTAAAACCGTAAACCTGAAAACTCGTCCGATAAAAGAATAATTTATGGGGGCTGAATGATACAGCGCATATGCTTTTTGAGGCAAAAAGGAGAGAATAAAAGCTGCCGCAGATGGTACAAAGAAGGAGATGCAGGTAAGCAGAAAAATGCCTGCGGCAGCAAGGAGAATAAATATATGAAAAAGTTTTTTTTTAGCTATATTCATTAAAAACGCAAATTTTAGCGTGTTAAAATTTCAATAATCGGTTGCACAATTTCTTCCGCTTCCTTAGCAGAAAGTGTAAGTGCTTTTTTAGGCAATGGAATTGCTTTAAACGATTCGGGCAGCTGCACTTCCTGCGAGCAGGGGAACATCCACTGTGTTTCGGGAAGCACTTCTTGCGCCTCTTTAGAAAGCATAAAATCTATAAACGCTTTTGCGCCTTGGGGATTAGCAGCTCCTTTTACTAAACCTAAACCTTCAATTTGCATTATATGTCCTTCGGGAAAAATCAAAGCCTTAAAACGATCTGTTTTATCGGCGGCAACATGATATGCCATGCTTGTTGTATAACTTATTGCCATAGCCGCTTCTCCCGAAGTGAATAGGCTATATCCTGCGCTCCAACCGGGTGTCATTGTAATAATAGAAGATTTTAACTGCTCCCAGAATGTGAGGTAGCTTTCACCGAAAGCGGCTTTTGTCCACACTGCAAAACCAAGTCCTGGGGTGCTTGTGCGCGGATCCATAATAACCAGCGTTTTTTCATACTCGGGTCTTGTCAAATCAGATAAACTATTCGGTGCACTAACCTTCGCCTTAGTATCGTACATAATGGAAAAAAAACCGTAATCATAGGGGCTAAGCAACCAGTCTTCCTCAAAAACGTATTCTTTCGGAATAACCGTATCGGAAACATTCGGATGGTAGGGTTCAAGAATATCAGCAGCACGAGCCTTGTTTGCAAGGTAATTATCAATGCCGATGAGTACATCCGCTTTTGGATTGTCTTTTTCGAGGATTGCGCGGGCTAATACATCGCCACTGTCTTTGAGGGTAACGTATTTGACCGTATAGCCTGTTTTTGCTTTGAACCGCTTGGCAATTTCAGGGCCTGCGCCCCATTCAGCCGTAAATGAATCGTATGCATATACGGTAACTGTTTTGCTCCCTGTTTCAATGGAGCCTCCCGCAAAAGCGGGTAAAATCAATAACACTGAAAACAATAATGAAAGGATGGATACATAGAGTTTTTTCATAACTTCCTCCGCCAGTATTATCCGGATCAGGTTTTAAGTTTTCCATACGGAAAACTTTCGGGTATTATCTCAGCACAAGATAAACACTTGGCACCCCGGTACCGGTACTATAATCAGATTTATATTTTTATGCAAGAGTTGAAAGGTCAGTTAAAACTCGCAATGGTTTAACACTGATGGGCTCGCTGACGAATTTTCGGAGCGGAAGAGACAGAATGTCGGGAACGGCAGTAGTATAACGTTTTGCAATTAACGTACTGTAATACTAATCGAAGTATCAACAGGAGTCTTGTGAATTTCATCATCACTATGGTAAATTGCCCACCGTTGCGCCGTGTCGAACTCTTTTTTATAAAATTTTTTACGATTCGTATTATTAAAAAGTCTTGCGCGTGTCGTGCCAATCAAGTGAATAATATTGCTTTTTTTGGTATAATTTGACTCTCATAAAAAATTTATAAGGGGAAACTATGAGACAAAAGCTTACTTTATGTATCGTGCTGCTTTTTGCCGCCTTTTCTGTTTTTGCAAAAGGAGCGAAAGACGCTGATAAAACCGTAAAAGTTGTCGTGCCGAAAGATGCGCGTGTGTTTTGCATGGCGAATATGATAAGCGAAAATCGTGCACTCTGTTTACCGACCGAGTACGTGTTGCTGAAATCATCTGAGCTTATACAGGCGCATGTTATCGCGGAAGAAGCGGATATTGCGCTGCTTCCTCCACACATTGCGGCTCTTTTGTACACAAAAGGAGTCCAAATTCAGGTGGCGGGTTCAATAAGTATGAGGCAGCTTTACGGTATTACAACGGAAAATATTACCGGTTTGCATGAGCTGAAAGGAAAAACCATTGCAGCAGTCGACCAAGGCAGTATTGATGATATAATTTTGCGGTCAATTTTGAAAGAGTCCGGATTAGAGCCCGATAAAGATGTATTTTTCAATTACATTGAACCGGAAGAAGAGTTGGCTTCCATGTTTATAAACGGAAAAATTTCTATTGCTATTGTAAGTGAACCGGAGCTCAGTGTGATTACGTGCAAGAAAAAAAATGCTGCGCTATTTTTAGATGTGCAGGAAGAATGGCGTAATACAGTCGGCGAAAACGCTTTGTATCCGCAACTTTCTTTAGTAATCAGCAAAAAACTTTTAAAAAAGCATCCGAAATATATAGCAGCTTTTGTCAAAGCTCTGGAAGAATCTATCGCATGGGCGCAAAACAATCCAAAAAAAGCAGGAGAAAAAACGGCAGCGCTTACCGACTTCTCTTCCGCAGCTCTTTTAACGCAGGCAATTCCTCGCATGAACCTTGAGTGGAGCCCAATCAAAGAGAATCTTTCCGCAATCAAAACATACTTCCGCATTTTAGCGGAAGCAAATGCCCGGCTTATCGGCGGGAAGCTTCCCGATGAAGCGTTTTATTTTCTATCAAAATAACCCAAAACAGCCAAGCAAACTTGCCTTGCGTTAATCGGTAAGCTTGAAGGTTTTATTCAAAATACCGATTTTCCCTTTGAGTCCGGTAGTGGTTTTTATGGTATCATCATCAAAAATAAAAACCGCCTCGACTTCGGGAAAATCTTTAAGCAATTCTATGCTTTTTTTATACCCAAGCACAAAACAAGCGGTAGAAAGCGCATCCGCATCGGTTGAGTTTTTTGCAAAAATTGAAACCGACACCAGATTTGTTTTTACCGGATATCCCGTTTTCGGATCGATGATATGATGATACCTGACTCCGTTTTTCTCAAAAAATCGTTCATAGCTGCCGGAAGTAACCACAGAAGTATCCCTAACTTCCGCTGATACTACAGGAAATTCATTATGTAGATGCGGATTGCGTAAACCGACCTTCCACGGCTCTCCTTTAGACTTTTCTCCAAGTGCAAAAATATTTCCGCCTAAATCAATAATCGCAGTGTTGATATCGCGTTGTTTTAATATTTTTATAATTTCGTCCGCAGCGAACCCTTTTGCAATTGCTCCAAGATCAAGCATCATGCCGGACTCTTTTAAAAACACCGTATTTTTATTAAACTCTATGTTTTTATAATTGGCAAGCGAAAGCCTGTTTTTGATTTCATCATCTGCCGGAACATTTGCCGTATCAAAGCCGATATTCCACAGTTTTACGATTGCTCCGATTGCAGGATCAAAGGCGCCATTTGTTTTTTCTGCAAAAAACACTGCTGTTTGCAAAAGACTTATTAACTCATGCGATACAGTTACCGGCTTTATCCCTGCGTGCGTATTCACAAGCATGAGTTCAGAGTTTTCGGCATTTGCACTCAAAATTTCTTCCAGTTTTTGAAGCCGGGTAAAAATGGAATCCAAGGTTTTTTCAGCTTCTTTTTTCGGAAGTTTCGTATAGATTCGTATCTGGCAAAGAGTTCCTATTACAAAACCCGCACGCGCATACTCCTTATATGGAGCTGCCCCGCAGCAGATTAACAGAAAAGAAAAGAGAAGAAAAGCATATTTTACGAGATTTTTCATACGCTGACTAAAATACCGTAAAAAAAGGCTTTATACAAGAGAAGGTAAATTTATTTCAGTTGATCGGTTTTGAGCAGCCAATGATAAAACTCCGAGCCCGAAACTTTTCCGCCAGGATTAAAATTTCTGCCGTCAACAAGCGGAATAATATCCTCTTCAACCGAGCCGAGAATGGCATCAAAAAACGGGCTTTCAAAGGGTAAATCGGGAATAGGACTTGTTTGCCGCTTTTCATAAATTCTGCTGTAGCGGTTTAAATTGCGAGTATCGTTTCCGTTTAAAAAATGCCATAAAAAGAGAGCGGCATCTTTTCTTGTGGTGTTTTGTGAAAAATCAATTTCCGGCGCATACCAGCCTGCCTGTTGCAAACGTTCCGCAAGCACAGTTACTTTCCAGCGCGCAGTACCGGTAATATAATGCAACCCGCTGCTATTCTCCTGTGTTATAGCAGTCATCCCCAAAAGAGAAAGTTCAGTTGCTTCAAGGTAACTTTCCGAGCCGGTATAATCTTTAGTAAATCTCCTCCCGAGACAAAAATCTCTTTTTTCTTTGTATAAATTGGTGTATTGTTTAGGTAAAAAAGGCAGCGATGCATCAAAAGCCACCAAAGCATCAACATATTCTTTTAAATGATAATAAGTATCGCCAAGCTCGGCGCGAAGTCGATATGCCGTTGCATCTTTTTCGGTTAAGTTTTCAAGGTAGTTTTTTTTCTCAGAGAGGTTGCGAAGTGCGCGCGCGGTAACAAGCTGTACATATTCATCATAAGGGTCATTAGATGTTGCAAGACGCAATTTTTTTATTGCGGCAGATCGCTCATTCTTTAGCAATAATAAATCGGCATACAGTGCATAACTGCGCGCAATAAACGGTGCATCGGATGAAGGAATCGAAATAATTTTGTCTAAATCTCTTTGAATTGCTGCAAGAGATGCCTTGTTTTTTTCTATTCTTTGAGCAGTAAGTTCTTCTTCTATCTTTGATAACTCCACAACAGAAAAGTCTTTTTTATCGGTTGTGTATAAAACATCCTGTTGCAGAGAAGCGCATCCTGTTAATACGGCAACAAACAATAAAAATATAACATTTTCTTTTTTCATAATTTACCCCAATGCGTGTTTTATTAGTATTTATTATAAAATAGCTCAAAAAGAAAGTATTTGCACATATTTTCAGTATTTTTCAAGTATACTTTATCGGAAAAATCAATGCAAGGGAGCGCATTGCCTCACATTAAATCTAACTGAAATAAAAACGGTTCATCACATAAAAATCTAACCTAAATATAATAGCCTTGCGAGGCTAAACTATGGGATTGGATATGAGAATAAAAAAGATACTTTTGGAAGAAACGGCAAAACGTTATTGTTGGGCATCAAAAAAAGAAAAGACAAAAATTATTGATGAGTTCACTGCAACGACCGGCTACAATAGAAAGTACGCAATTTATGTGCTTAAAAATAAAGCCGTGTTGCATACGAGTGTTTTCAACAATGTAAAAAAACTTTCGGTTAAAATAATCAATAAGCCTCGAAAAAAAAGAACGGTTAATTTCGGCAAGGAGATATCTTGCCTCATTAACCGGTCGAGTTTTGAAAAGCTTATCAGCCACTGTGCTTTTCAAAACATCGCATTATTAAAGTGCCGTTTCTCGTTGTACTTGCGAAACGGCGGAATTCATCAAACCTCACAAACTGATGTTTGTTCGCTTGCTGAATTTATAGGAATGTATGAACCGTATTATGGCGATGATGTCAGACATGAGGTGATTCGGCTTTGGGAGTATTCGACTTGGCTTTGTTCAAAGCGATTGGTCGTTTTTATTCGTGATAATCTTCCTATAAAATCGACACTTGAGCAATTATCAAATTGCGAAAAATGTCGATTTCCGCACTTTTGTAACGAAGTGAAAAAGTGCATTTAAAAAATAAGTTTTGCATTACTGTTTATCAAGCAAAACTTGAGTGGTTTATGAGCCTGCTATTTTGCAGGCGAAATTAACCGTTGCATACTTTGCCGAGCAGTTTTCGTATTCAGATGAACTGAAAATGAAATTGGGTAAAATCTCCAGTGCAACAATCGGAAGATTCTTAAAGCCTGAAATTGCAAAATGCTCTGTCAAAGGCATCTCGACGACACGACCGGCAAAAAACCTCAATCAGCTTATCCCGATACGCACTTTTTTCGACTGGGATGAACGAAAACCCGGATTTTTAGAGCAAAAACCGGAACGCCCAAAAACTTAAACAGAGAGGTTAAGTAAATTCAAGGGTGGTATATTCTACTATTTAACTTCTTAAAGAAAAAACATAGATAAGCTATTATTAAATTTATTGTATTCCAATTTCCGTAAAATATTTATAAATTCCATTATAATAACTTGGATTCATTGTTTTATCTGAGGCCTCGCCCTTTGGCAGAAAAATTATAAAGCCCTGTCTCGCACGAGTAAGTAATACACGATATGCATTTTTTAAATTCGGTATAACTAGATAACAGCTAACTATTTATTTTCACGTGTTGTTGGACTTTGCAGAAAATTATTATCATCTGCTGACAACTCCCAAGTTAAAGGGGTAATTAAAGGGATACCGCCTAATGTTATATAAGGGTAATTTTCATATACAAAGAAATTGACAGATGTCTTTTGACCGTTATTCCTCTTGTGAGTGAAAACATACTTAAAACTTATTTTGGCATCTTTGGGGAGATCACGATATAATATGGTTGAATTATCTTCATCAATATTTTCGGTACTATTTCCCACTAATTCGGCAAAATAAACTATATCTTTTTCTGATGTGAATTCTGCTATTTTATTATCACTAGAATCGTACACAGTTACAATGTCACCATCGTTATTTGAATTGGTGCAAGCAGAAAGACAAATTACGACAAAAAAATACAACAAAAAGCTAAAAAATTTGAAGGATTTTATCATTTTTATACTCTCTTTTATTATAGCATAATATTTTTAAAATGTCAAGGTTGTTGCATTTATCTGTCTTTAATCTGTGATAATTTCACCCCTATAAGTTTTCAATGAATATTTCGCCCCTATATTTTACCGAGGTGAAATTATTGACTTATTACATTACACTGGAGGAATGAAATTATTTATGAGCATTGATCAAATTACACGAGGACATGTTATCGCCAACTGCTTAGAGGGGAGATGTACGGTACAACAGGCTGCGCTTCGATTAAACCTTTCACGAAGACGCGTACAGCAATTAAAAAAGGCGTTCAAAGAAAAGGGTTTAGCAGCAATGCTGCATGGCAACAGTCAGCGTCCCTCTGCAAAGAAGACCTCGAAAGAAATTGAGCAGCGATTACTTGCGCTGCGAAGCGATCCCGCATTGTCAAATTGCAGCTGTCATATTCGACTCTGCGCCGTATTCTGTTATCACATGGAATTTATTCACCAAAGAAAAGACGAACACGAAAGAAGGTGCATAAAACGCGCAATAGAAGAGCTTGCTTCGGAGAGCTGTTGCAAGTGGACGCAACTCCGTTTCCTTGGTTCGGCGGGAAAGAAAAATCCGCATTACATGCTTTTATTGATGATGCACGCGGAATGATTACCGGTCTTTATTTATGCAAAAACGAGTGCCTGCTCGGATATTTAGAAGTTCTGCGGCAGACACTCGAAAATTACGGACTCCCTGCCGCTCTTTATCCGGATAAGTGTAGCGTTTTTTTTGTTAATGCAAAAAAACAGTTATCCATTGAGGAGCAATTACAAGGAACCAAGGAACAAGTAACACAATTCGGCAAAATTATCAAGTACTTAGGAATCGATATGTTCCCGGCTCATTCATCACAAGCAAAAGGACGTGTTGAGCGATTATGGCAAACATTACAAAGCCGACTCCCTGTTGAATTTGCACGACGCCACATCACAACCATAGAGCAAGCAAATCAATTCTTAAAAGAGTATATCGGTATTTTCAACAAACAGTTTGGTGTTTCGGCCTGCGATTCATATTCAATGTTTGTACCGACGCCAAAAACACTCGATCTTGATAAACTGTTGTCATCGGTTATTACGCGCAAGCTTTCAAGCGGTTCTACCATCTCAATCAAAAACCATTTGTTTAAAATTGAGCAGAATAAATTCGGCGCAGGCACAACGGTAAATGTATTGATTTCACAAAAACATGGTATACGCGCTTTAATACATGATGAATTCTATCCGATTGTACCGCTCGATGATATATACCGAACCGATACGGTTGGACGAACCGGAGACCTGCCTCAAGTAGTTATTGACTTGATTTATGAATTCTTACTTAAAGATGCAAAAGCAGGATAACTCGATGTGTTAAGGGGTGCAATTTTCATTGCAAAATTAACCCCCTTTAGGGGTGAAATATTCACTGGTTATTGACAGGTTGTTGCATTTATCATACATTACGTTTGGACGAATTAGTAATTATTTACTTGCGATAATTTTTTATTTTATGAGAATGCTCATCCAAGAGTTTCCTTGAATATTTTTTTTCATTTTTTGAATCTTTAACTTCTTTCCAAAGAATAGAAGCCACTTTCAACTTATTAGAATAGTCGGCACTGCATTCATCTGAACAAAAATCTTTCAAAAGAACATTTAATTTCGGCAAGGAAATATCTTGCCTCATTAAATGGTCGAGTTTTGAAAAGCTTGTCAGCCACTGTGCTTTTCAAAACATCGCTTATTTTTCTGTGTGCTCATCGCACACGGAAATCAGCAACTCTAAAAGTTGATACTTTTTTAGTTGCTGATTTTTAAAGAACGGATAGACAAAAAGGTTATAAAAAAATATGATACAGCAAAGACTCCGTACAGCCGGTTGCTTGAATCTCCTGATGTGCCGGAGAAAGAAAAAGCGGAACTGCGGCGGCGAAAGGCAGCTTTGGATTTATCGGAACTGCTCGTAAAAGTCACGGAACTACAAAAAGCACTTATTGCTACTGCAGTTCCGTGGCGAAACAAAAAGTAATTTCGGTTAGGTTTTTACTTGAGGAACAGCGAAATTACGGTTAGGTTTTTACTTGAGGAAATACGGGGAGAGATTCACGACAAGAGCTAAGAAGATTTTTATTCTTTCCTTTGCAGTAAAAATAATCTTTTTTTTAAGTGTTTCGTGAAGAATTAGATTGATAATGCTTGTGCTAAACTGCCGAACGGGTCTAAACTCATTGCGTAGCGCTTAGCTTTCACCTGAATATTTTTGCCGTGGATATGTTCTACCCGTTTAAGAATTGCAAGTGCCCATTTGCGAATAATGTTTTGGTTCGTTGCGGCATTCTTGTCTATCGTGGTGTTCGCATCTTCTTTGAACGTAACATCCAAATGCCAATGCATACTTTCTATCGCCCAATGTCCGCGCACCGCTTTCATAAATAAGTCGATATGAGCAGCTAAAGAGCTTATATAATACCGCCGCTCAACGGTTGTTTTTTCTCCTTTTGTGATAGTAGTTTCTACCATGCCGATACTTTTTATGCCTTCCCACTTGCTCTTATTTGAAAGCCATGTAATGTCATCTGTTATGTAGTATTTTCTTGTTTCAAATTGTCCGTGTGCTTTTTCAGATGTACTTCGGTAATTTTCGCACGCTGTAAGGTTTTCTCTTATCTCGTCAATACGAAAATAGTCACAGATATCATCGTAGAGCGTTTTTTGGTTCTCCTTTACCGCAAGAACATAATCGGCTTTGCACTCTTTTTTATAAAACACGCATGGTTTGCGTTCCGATGGCGTCGATAGTGATAATCTGATTTTTTATGTTGATTTTTTGCAATAATTCAGGAATTGCTGTAATTTCATTTGATTTTTCATCAGTAAGCATTTGTCCGAGTGTGTAGCCGTCTTCATTGCAATAGGCGCTGACGATGTGCGCGGGTTTTTCATTTCCTCTTTTATTCGTGCCGAGGGTTTAATATCTCATTTTTTGAAGCATCATAAAAAGGATATTAAACCCGAGTGCAACCTCCTTATGAGAACAACAACCTTGCCTAAGTGCGCAGGTTGTTGATTTCCCTTTATGGTTTTATCCTTGGTTTATTGGCATTAATCATTGCCCAAAAAGCGGTATCGGAAAAAGTTGAAACACACCTCGTCGATAAAGCAAAAGATACTGCGTTGATTATTAATGGCAGAATAGATGGTTTTTTCCAATTTCTTGAAAGTCTTGCCCGCTCACCGGTTTTAACCTCACCTTCTGTGCAGCTCGTGGAAAAAACAAAATACTTAAACGCACAACTTTCCTTCAATAAAACATTGCTGCAGCTAAACTTTTATGACCTTTCCGGTATTCGTTCCACGAATGACGGTAAACAAATAAATGTCAGTGATCGAAATTGGTTTCAATCCGCTGCACAAGGAAAAGCCTTTGTGTCAGTGTCATTTTACATGAGATTTGGCAAAACTGTTACCTTTCGAGCAAATCCATATATAGCGTATGTTTATTAAAAAATAAGCAAAAAGCCATATATATAGTGTTTATCAGTGATAAAGTGTGCTTTTAGGAAAAGGTATGATTTTACACGAGGTTTGGCAAAAATTGATGAAAAATGCCCAAAAAGGGCTGTTTTTAGCCGTTTCTGTTACCTTAAATCTTTTTATTTTTTGGTTTTGAAAAATCGGGAAAATTTTTAAGAAAATCCGCTTAAAAAGTAGTAAAAAACCAGATATCCGGGGCTGTTTTTTATGATGTTGTAAAAGTTATTCACAGCTTGTGGATAACCATCGTTTTACAGGGCTTTTTATTCGGATTTTTACGCCGTTTTAATACCCATTAAACCGCTTTTTTTGATTGCCCTTTTATCGCGGTTTCCAGTCTGTTTTTTGCGATATTAAAATAATTATCGTCAATTTCCATGCCGATAAATCGGCGGTTTGTATTCAGGCACGCAATGCCGGTTGTGCCGGAACCCATAAACGAATCCAATACGACATCGCCTTCATCGGTGCTGTCAAAAATAAATTTTTCCATTAGTTCTATCGGTTTTTGCGTCGGGTGTATTTTTTCGCCGTTTGTTTTTCTCGCTCCGATATTAAACGAGGCTACATCATCAATTATATTTGTTATGTAGGACTTTTTAATTTTTCCGGAAAACATAATAAGTTCATGACCTGAACCGTAAACATTTAGAGACGGCCGACCGTGTTTTTTCCAGACTAATAAATTTTTAACCTGTATAACAGAATCAAGAAGCGGATAATAAAAAGCATAGCTGCGCCAATCGCAAAAGAAATATATACAGCCGTCAGGCTTTAAAATGCGCTTATATTCTTTAAAAAGCTTTTCATAAAAAGGCTTACAAATAGCTAAATCATTAAAGCAACCCTTTTGGCTATTGTGAGTCATGCCTAAAAAATACGGCGGATCAGTAATTATTGACTGTATGCTTTCATCCGGAATTTTCGGCAAAAAGTCTAAACAGTCGCCATGCAGTAGTTCGATATTTTCGGTTAATTTCATTTTTTTTACCTTCCTTTTTTACATAATTTTTAAATTATACTGAATTAAACGATGTAATTTTGTAATACAGATAAATGCAAAAAAAAATAAAAAATCTTTCAAACAAACTGCTTGAAAGCTTTTTATATTGAGAAGATAATATGTTTTTAAATTTAAACTTATTTTTTATTTTCCGGTTCCGGTATGGGGCTGTCATCAACAATATCGAAAAAAACCTTTGGGTATAAATAGTCTTCTCCGGAATCGTCGACTATACGATAATATTTTCCCTCTATTGCAAATACCTCATAAGCTTCTTTATCTTGAAACCAAATATCTTTTTTATTTTTATTTACTACCTTCATGTATCACCTTTATAATTCGTTTTTGTTTAATCTCAACCTTTCCAATGTTTTTACATTGGTACCAGTGTATTTCAGCACGATATTCATCACCGTCTTCATTCACAAGTATCGCCGTACCTCTCACCTTATACCAATCTTTTGCTTTTGTAAAGCTCCCGTTTTGATGTTTATATGTTTTTATAAGTCTGTTTACATCTCTTATTTCTTTCCCTTCCGCAATTACTTTTATACTTTTTACATAAGTGCCCTGTTTGATAAAAGTATCAAAATCATATGCGTCATATTCAGGATTATATACGGTTTTTTGATGTTTAATATACCACCGTCGTTCCATTGCTCCAACCGATTTAGGAGTAGTTTTAAACGGTGTGTTTTCTATATCTTCTTTTGTAAGAATATAATCTTGTACACCGATTTCCTTTGCCTGCTCTTCAACCTCTTCTTGTATGCCGTACTCTTCTATCCGTTTTTCCATTGATTCAATTAAACGCCACCAATCGCCATTTTCGATTGGATTTCCGCCGAAGCCTTCTTGCGGCATAAAGTCTTTTTTTATTTCGTCTATTGACGGTTCTACGATGTTGGTGCCTGCTCCCGCTTCATAATCGTATACGGCGCGGATTGTGGTGCGGCAGTTAAAATGGTATGGCGGGAATCCGTAGACCGTCCAAAACGGGTGATCGGCCTTGAGTGCTTTCCCGTTGCCTGCAATGCTTGCGATGTTGTTGCATATGTCGGTTGTTCTTCCGTCTTGGATGACTAAGAGCTCCCACGCACGAGGCGGATTACTTGCGTATTGAGTGAGGCGGCCTGCGGTATAAGCGGTCTGCACATTGGTGCGATAAACTGTTTCCCAATAGCCGGGTAAAAAAGGCTTTCTAATATTTTTGGTAAAGCTTTCTATTTCTTCCCATGACTCCTGCCATCCTTCGCCTTTTTCGAGAGCTTGAATTAATCGCTTACGCACATCTTCGATATGGTCGCATTCGCTCAGGCGTGCAACCGTAAAGGCTCTAAAGCGGAACTTCGGCTCCAATGCATCCCAAACTTGTTTTTCAATTGATACTTTGCTTTTTAAAAAACCAATCGCTTCTTCAAACGGGAGCGGGTCAACGGCGGAAGTATAAGAAACATTATCGGCAAGGTTTACGTCTTTTTTTTGCAGCGTAATTCCTGCATGATTAAAGCCTAAAAGAAAAGCACCCGCAATTATTTTTTCGGTGAGCTTGATAAGCTCCGCTGAGCTTTCAGGATACGAGATATTTTTTACAAGCTTTTTTAATTCGTTTTTCTCAAGCGTTTTATCAATGTTGAAAACATCTTTTAACGCTTGTTTTAACGTTTTAGAAATGCACTCATCAAATCGTTTTTTGCCGGCATCGCAAAAAGATTCAAGCTCCGATGATTTTTCTTTTTCATCGGCTAAAATATTTTTACGGGTGATCTGCTGTTTTGAATTTTTTTTTTAGAGTTTGAATCGGCAAGCATAAAGCCTTGCGCTTGCGGAGCCTCTACAATAAACGTATCCTCATCATCTTTCGGGCGCGGTAAACCGTACCGAGTGTATAAGGCCTCTTTTGAAACAGGGATTTTATTTTGTATTGCCTGCATAATTTCCGTAAACGTTGCATAGCTTTTTAAATCAAAATAACCGGACGGTGCTGCTACTCCTTCGCCGAAGTTAATCGCAACCATCCAATTAATTAATTCTTGGAATACGCCTTGCACCGCTTTTGCATCTCCATGACAAACTCGCACTAAATTTTCATCGTGCACTTCTGCTTGACTTCGTGTGCCATATGTGCCCTCTTGCGTGCTTAACGATTGCGTGGTAAGCGCAAAGCTTATTTCTTGATTGCATGTTTCAATTAATACCTTATGGTCTTGCAGAGCTCCGCTCATTTCAAGCGTCTTAATATCTTTGACATTAGAAAGAGCTAAGCCCGCGCCTCCTTCCATTTCTGAAAGGGTTTGCGAAATAGCCTGTGCTGCATTCCTTGCTTCCTCTGTGTTCGTGCTTTCAAACAATGCAACAATAGAAGGAACGCCAGCCTTTTTTGCAGCCTTAAGCCAAAACTCCCAGCCAAACTGTTTAAATCGCCACGGCCAATAACACATTAGCAAATCTGAAAAACCGTAGGGATTTTCAGCGCGCGGATTATTTCGGTAAATTAAAAATTTACATTTTTCGATAAGCGGTCTATTCTCTTTTGTTAACATCGGAACCCATATTGAACGCTGTCCCTGTTTTGTTTTTATAATTTCCGTTTTAAAAAATATTTGCTCCGGTCTTTTATTTCGAAGTGAATCGGGAATCCAGTAGCCCGCATCGTTTTGGGCCCATAAGACTTCTGAAAACGCAAAACCGTATTCAATGGCGGTTAAAAACTCTTTTACATCATTATCCCAATTAAGATTGGAGGTAAGATTATCGCGCACAAACTCATATACTTTATCGCTTGCGTTTTTTTGCTCAATTACAAAATTAAAACTTGTAACAATATCTTTCCGCAAGCGTAAATGCGAACCGATTTTTGAATCAAGCATCATTTCATCGATAAGCGAATAGAAGCTTACCTTATCGCTTATTATCTCATTCGGATTGGGAAGCTCGGCAATTACCGCTTCGAATTTATCCGGTGATATTATTTCAATGTTTAAATTATTTTTCATCTTCTTCTCCTAAAACCATGCAATGCCGCGCCGAGACGGTCAAAGCCGGATGTTAAATTAAACGCGGTAACTTCTTTAAAACCGATTTGAGAAATTTCCCACGCATAATAGAGCGCGTCCTGCAAATCGTCAAACTCCGATTTGGGATACATCGTCAATTGGTCAATTGTTTTATTCATGTTCTCTTTGAACTTAAGCATGCCGTTTTCAATAAACGGTGAAAGTGAAAGAATGCGTTCTTTTCCGATCCCTTTTGTACTGCATCCTTTAATCGGTAAGTACACACCTTTTTTGCTCGCCGCTTCCATGATGTGCTTTTTATAAATTGATTGAAAACCTACCTCTTCAAATCCGATTAAAATCGGTTTGTATAAAAGATACTTTTCAATTAATTTATTTATTGCTGAGTCAACCGAACAACACTCCGCCCATTCGTTGAGTGCATACATCATTCCATCCGAGGCGATACCTAAAGTAAAAATAGCGAACTCATCATGCTTACCGGCGGAAGGGTCAACGCCCATGTATACTTTTAAACTTGATATATCAACATGAGAAAAGCGCGTAAACCATTCAGGTTTAAAGACTCGCTCCTCATCGCTTAAGGGCTCGTTCATGTATTCGGTACTGAATGCTGCACTTCCGATTTCTTTCTTTTTTGTTTCTAGTTTTTCACTTGTCCAATAGGAAGACCAAAGGGAATCGCCTTGCGGAGTAAACGCTGCAAATCGTAAACCAATCCAGTTTTCCAATTCGCCATTTTCAATTCTTTTTAAAAGCCTACTCGGTAAATCATCTGAATGAAAGATAGTATTTATAATAATAGTAAACGTATCTTGACCGAGCGGCATAACAGCTCGCAAGAACCAATTATATATTTTTTGTCTTTGAGAAAATGTACGTGCTGCTTCATCTTTTAAAATGTCATCACAAATAATTAAGTCAGGGCGGTACTGCCTAAACTTCACGCCTCGAACGGCAGCACCCGCGCCGAATGATTTTATTGCTGTTCCGTTTTTAAACGATAAAAAATCGCTTTTCCAAATTGAGCCTTCCATTGCACCGAAGTCTTCAAAAATTATTTCGTTTCCTTCGATTTCATCTTTGATACTTTGTAAAGCTCTATTTGCCATATCTTGCGTTGCACAAAAAATACAGACAAAATTATTTTTTTTAAATAATAAACGCCATAACGGATAGGCTAAAGCCCATCGGGTTGATTTTGAAAATCCGCGCGGCTCAATATCAACAACTGCTTTTAATTTCTCAGTCGGAATTAAAAGCGAATGATATTCTTTTTTAAGAAGCGATTTTATGTTTTCAACATGCTCATTGGTGAGCGTGTGAGTGTTTGCAATATCAATTAATATTTTATGATAAGGCGCGGGCTCAGATGAAAAATAATGCGGAAGGTATGTTTTGCAAAAGTAAAAAAAATCATGCTCCGCTTTTTGAAGCCGCTCTTTTTTTTCAAGAACTTCTTTTGAATTTTCGCCTACAAGCTCATTTAAAATATCGCTCACTTTACTTCTGCCTTATCCACTATTGCGCAAAGCTTTTGTAAAAGTTCTGGATCGTTTTTGATTGCATTTTGCAATTCTTTTTTAATTTCCCCTTTTGCTTTCTCCAATGCCTTTGCTGCTTTTGTTCTGTAGTTTGAAAGTTTTAATTGAGCTTCTGCAATGCGCGCAGTAGTTAAAAGTAATTCTTTCGGGTCTTCAAATTCCAAACTATCGATTGTACGCAAATCTTTAGAGATGAGACTTGTCATTTGCATAAGGACTGCTTCGCTTGCTTCGGTGCCGGGATAGTCTTTTAAAACTTCCGCCATTGCCTTTGCAGACTCAATCGCTTTTTTTGCATCTTCAATTTCTTCTTTGTGAGATTTTATAACCCGCCGAATGCCTTCGCGGCTTAACGTAACCTTAAGGCCGAGCTCTTGTATTTTTTTATTTACTTCTTCAGTAACATAAACGATTGTGTTTTTTCCGCCTTCCCATTTTTCAATGATAAGTTCAACGAGTCCGTGCTCTTCCGCTTTACTTTTTGCGCCCATAGTTTGCCCCCTTGTTTAGTCGAGGACTATGCCGGCGTCTTTCGAGATGTTTCCTTCAAGCAGGTCAATGCCTTTTGCGGTTATTTTAAACCAGCGAACCTTTTGTTTTTCTTTGTACGGATGCGGCACTTCTTTTTTTTCCGTGTACCCTTTTTCGGTCAGGTACTCTGTTGACATTTTGATTTCTTCCGTTTCGTTATATTCATAGAAACGGTGAAATAATACTTGTTCCGGAATCCCGTCAGGGTATGTTGTCATTAAATAGTTTAAAATTTCACCGCGTAAAAACTTTTTGTTTCCTTTCATTTTTTTTTACCTCTTCTTTTTTAAATTTATTTTTTATTTTGTGATTGCCAAAGTTCAATAATCTTTTGCAGCGTACTATTATTTTGATTGATGACTAAATCTTGTAGGCGATTTATTTCAGCCCGCCAGCCTCCCATGTCTTTATAGAAATCTTCTCGCTCAAGTTTTTCTAACTTTAACGTATCAATTTCATTTTGTTGTTTTTCAATTTTTTGTTTTAATTCCGAAACATTTTTATTGAAATTTTCTTCTAAACGATTCAACCCGTTTGCAAGATTTTTTTTAAACTCATCAGAACGTGCTGCGTCCTCTGCGGCGTTTTTCATTTGCTGCTTAAAAAGATAAGAGATGACAAAAGCAATTATTGTTGTTATTGCTGTCGGTCCCCAATCTTTCGCCGCTATGATTAAACTTTCAAATCCCATTTTTTTATTTCCTTAAATACGAAAAACTAAAGCCGAGAGCTGTGCCTCCGGCAATGCAAAGCGGGATAGTCCACCACGGCACCACGCGCCACGATTGCAGGCGGTTTACTTCCTTTTCTAAATCTTTACTTAAACGTTTATAATAAGCAGCATCGGGAGAGGCGGCGAGTAGACCTTGCTTGTACCCTTCATCAAATGCGCGGTCAATACTCGTGTTCATTTCCTCAAAACAAATTGCAATAATCTTTTCAACTTCGGATTTACTATAATCCGCTTTCTTCAATTCTATTTTGAATTGCTGATGCGGCATCGCTTTTGATGTCGTCTTTGGTTGACTGTAACTCATCTGCATTGTGAGCACCAGAAACAAGATCACCTGCAGGAGTTTGATTAACTTTTTCATATTCTTTTTCCCTTTCGCCTTCCGCATTTTGTTTTGCGGCAAAAAGTATTTTTTTACATCGATGTTTATTTTTAAAAACGACATACAAAAAGCCCGCTGCCGCAGCGGAACAGGCTGCGGCAAACGCTTTCCAATGCGTTTTAAAAAAAGCAATCGCTTGTTTTAAAAGCGCTGTAATGCGTGACAAAATTTCTTGTATTCGTTTTTTAAATTTTGTACACATTCTTTTTATTTCCCTCTTCATCCGTTTCAGTTTCTTTTTTAGGATATGACGTCTCTTGTATTTTTTTCAAAATAGCTTCATAAAAAAATACACTCAATCCGAAAATAGTCGCTCCCCAAAACCACACCTCGCGGATTTTAATAAACTCGCCAAACTGTAAAAGAAACGCAAAAAGAGCGGAAAACAAAAAAGGTATCCATACGCGATAGCCTTTCAGTTTATCTTTCACATCAAGCTTTTTGATAAGTTCCGTAAAAATAACGGTGAGCAGCACCGCAATGAGTACGAATACCGGGAGGAAATTCATAAGTTCAAACATTTTTTAACTCCTTTTTTAAGCATTTATAAAATGCTTATTAAATATTTTTCAACGGCACATTTAAAATCAATCCATGCGCCGAGGTTGCCGATAAAATATCGCGGACAGTCTTTACCGGTGATGTCGAAATGCCGGTATAAATCTGTTTGCGGATTTAATGAAAATTGTTTTAACAAAGTTGCGGTAAGTACAATTGCACTTGCAAGCGTTTCCTCTGTAAATGCACCCGTCCAATTTTTATGACAAAGCTCAATGCCGATGGTGCAATTATTCGGATACGAACTTAAACGGTACTCAATGCCATCCCGATATTTCCACGCGCCGACATGATAGGCTACTTCATCAATCGGTAAACATTGCAGTACATCGCCTGTAATGCCGATGATAAAATGTGCTGAAGCGTATCTGGCTCCGTCTTTTTTTTTCTGCCGCTTTAAACTTTCAAAATAGTTTCTGTTTGCTTGTGCACTTGTTCCGGGGTTTGCAACCCAGTGAATAACCACTCCCTTAACCTCTTGCAGCTTTTGCCCTGGACGGGAAAACGGATTTACCGTTAACATTTGTTTTTCAATATTCATAAAAACATTATAAGAAAGAGAAGCGGGAAAAATCGGAGAAGAGATACATAGAAATAAAAAAACACTTTAAGATATAAAAAATCCTAAAGTGTTTTTTTACGCTGAAAAACAAAATTCTAATTGTTTATCGTTTCGTTTCTTTCGATAAACTTTTTTAAATCTGACTTGTTGATATTCCACTCCCGCTCTCCCGGGATTTTGTACGCATTTAAATTCCTCTTGTATATCAATCGACGGATAGTGATTTGGCTTACGTTGAAAACATCCGCCACCTCTTTGACGCTTAATATTGCCGGCAAGTTCTCTAACAATTCCTGCACACCGCGGATCCCTTCGCTCATAATACTCCTCCAATTCTTGTATTGTTATTTTGTAACTATTACCGATTTTAACCGCAAGCAATTCAAAACTTTCAAGCAAGTAATACACTTTCCTAACCGATACTTCTTTGTTTTCAATTTCGCTCATAATTTGAGCACATTCACAGGGCGTCAAAAACATTTTTACATCCTCTTTTTTTTAACTTTGTTTTGTATCAGGATTATATCCTGCCTTTTTGCAAATATCTCGTAAGGCAAGAATAACCTTACTTGCGTCTTTTTTGCTAAGCCATGAAATATCGTATTCGCCGGTTATTCGATACACGATTGCCCGAAGGCTCCGCTCACTTCGGTTGCGGCTTGCTAAATCCCACAAGCCCCGTATATAGTATTCTTGTTTTGAAGTTAAGCGATTAGCCCCGCCTCCTGAGCGTTTATTTTTAAATTCATAATTAGAAAGTGTGCACTTAAATCCTAAGTTTTCAAAGGCGCGCATAATTATTTTAAACTGCTCCTCGCTTTCTATTTCGCTTGCGGAATTTATATTAGCATTTAAAAGAATCGCGCGATAGTTTTCATCGTTTAACCCAAGCTCTTTTTTTGCAATATGAATAAGTGCAATTTTTTGTTTTCGCTCTCTCAACAAAATAACATCTCTCCTTAATTTGAATAAAAATACACACAGGGGAAAAAGTTTTTTCCCCTGTATGGTTTGGCTTTAAAAATTAACCGGCACTTTTAAGAAGGTCTCGATTAACCTCTTCTTTATTTGCCTCGCAAAAGAAAGTATCTTTTACCTTTCGAACGGCGTCAACTTGTGCAAGCGTTTCATCGTCAAGCTCTGCCATCTTTTCCTTGTCGGCTTCTTTTTTAAGTCGAATATAATCGGTCAGCCCGAGTTTTTCCAGAAGACCGACTGTCGTTTTTGTTTTAATACTAATGCTTGTCGATTTTCTAAATCCGAAAGTTCCGAATGTAAGCTCAATCGTTTTTTTATCGATGAATAATTCATCACGATTGTATTCGGCGAAGGCTCCAATTTTTGCGGCAAGCTCTGCAATTTGCTTTCGCTTTCCCTCGCCGTCTTTTGCTGCCCGCTCTTTAATTGCGCTTATCTCTTTATTTGATTTTGCGTCAATTAAATCAAGTTCATGTTCGAGAAGTCCGATAGTTTTAAGTGCGCTATTGACTTCCTCAATCGATTCAATTTTTCCCGTACTCGGTTTGTACTTCGCCATTATAAAACCTCCTAAAGTTTTATGTTTATTTTTTTTATCTTTTACGCCGCAGGCGGTTCATCACCGCCATCGATGTAAAATTCATTTTTTAAAATCTGCCTTATTTCAAAGACAATATTTTTAATTTCCACACAACAATCGCGCGGGTTTTTTTGTAAAATCCCCGAAGTTGCCGTATTTTCAATTTCAAAAAGTTTGCTATCAAGCAAGCTATATGCGTCAGCACTTACTTTCATATTCTCACCTCCTGCCGATATGTTTTAATCCAAACGGCGTGTCTTCAGGTTCAGGAATTACGCCCTCATCTTCGCACCGCTCTATTTTTTCAAAATACTTTTCAAAAACAATTTGCACTTCGTTTCGCATGGTAAGCCATTCAAGTTCGGGAAGCCCCGCAGGTTTAGTCAGGCGAATATCCGCAATTGAAATTCTGCCGTAGCCTTTCCTGAAGCCCCAAACCGTGCCGTCCTCAACATTCACGCGATACTTCTTGAGTTGTATTCCGCTTAAAGGATTGCGCTTAAATATTTCGGCAAGTTCCGCATCGTATGCTTCTTTCTCTTCGCCTGCGGTAAATACCTCTTCATACTCTTCTTCCGGAGGTGGTAAGGCTTTTTTAACCGCAATGCCCGCTTCTGCGTACGCTTGCATAATGGTAAGGTTTTCCAAGCGTTCGGGATCCTGATAGAAAAACACAAAAAGCTTTTTATAGTTCAAACACGTTTGCCACGAGATTTTTAAATCCTTTGTTACCCAATCAACAAACGCTTGTCTGCCTTTTGAATTGTTCGCTTCAACGGTGTATAAAATTTTCCCAATTTCAAAAGCCCGCAATGTTGCCGTTGTTAAAACTTTTACAAGATCGTTTTGTAAACTCAAAACCTTGTTTGTAGTTTTTTTGTTAATGCCTAAATCAGCCGGTACATCTTTTTTTTCGCTCATATCAACCCCCTATATAATTTCTGCGTAAAATCATTTTGCCGGCCATTTCGATTATTTCAACATTGGGCATTTCAAGTTTGTTTGCTCCCATGATGTTTTGCGCGCGGTTTATAATTTTTACAAACTGGCGTACATCTCGTTTTGAAATCTCATAAATGGCTTCCGTAATTTCTTGCGAAACTTCAGGCCACACACTCTCGGCTATTTTTTCCGCATCCGCTTTTGTAAGTCCTCGCAATTCCAAAAATACCCCGATGCGACTTTCAAGCTGGCGGTGGTCATTCTTTAAGTTTTGAATGCGGGCAGCAAGCCCGGGAAGTCCTATCAACACAAGACCCGTTTCTCCTAAATCGTTAATGAGCCTGCGGCTAAACTCTAAGGCATCATCGCGAAGACTATCCGCTTCATCAATAATTACAATTGCTTCTTTTTCCGCTAACGCCTCACTTACCATATCAACGAGGTTATCAAACTTAACGCGATACGTATTTAGTCCTATTTGCCGCGCAATCTCTTCGGTCATGCGTTTTTTGCTCATCGCTCCGGAGCACTTAATCAAAATAGAAGTGCGCGGGTTGTCGCGAACGTATTGCTCGGCTGTTGTTGTCTTTCCGCTTCCGGCATCTCCTACAATAAGGGCGATGTCCTTTTCATCGTGCGCAAGCCGAATTGCCCGGCTCATTTGCCGCATCGCAGTGGTTTCAATTATTGCGACATGTTTTTTGCCGGCGTTTTCGGTTTTGCGCGCAATCCATTTGATTATTGCCTCTTCAACTTTTACAACATCGCCGCGGTACGTGTCATTTAAATATTGACTTAATACACTCGATGTGTAACCCATTTCTTTTGCCGCTTTCGTTTGACTTATGTCAAAACGCAGCAGCGCTTCCTTCAACCTTTCTTTAACTGAAAGATTATCAATCGAAACATCACTCATTCTCATTCCTCCTATGATGTTAGTATTTGTAAATCATCCGCATCAAAATAATTTTGATACTTGCCCTTTTTAGGTTCAGTTTCTTTTTCTTCTTTTTCAGGCTCTTCAAGCTGCGGAATGTAAGAATCGATTTGCGGCGTTTCAATGCCGGTTGCTTCCATCGCAATTTCAAGCATGTTTTTAGGTTTAAACGAAAGCCGCTCAAGCGGATTGTCTTTTACAAAAGCGCGCACCTTTTTGCGCACCGATTGCACAAACTCCATGTCCGCTTCTGTATTGCCTGTTTCAATAAACATGCCCGCATACGCCCGGCATAAAACCTTGCCCTTTGAATCGCAGACGAGCACTTCATTTTTATTGGTGAGATTTAACCGCGCCATTACTTGTTGCCCCGTTAAGCCCCGCAGCTCCTCAGCCCAATATTCGGTGCTGCCAATTCGAATGCCGTTTCTCGAAACGGTGCGCACCTCCGCCTTCGTGAGCGCAAGCTCTACCGTTTCCATATCGGGGGCGCGCAAGTTCTCAGGTAAGTTTTCTAAAAAAGCCTGCTCAGGCGTTAGCCCTTTTCGCCCCTTTGCATTGCTAACCCATTCGGTATTGTACCAATGCACCCAGTGGACGAATTCGTTTACAACATCAGCCCATTCGCTTACATCATCCCGCTTTGCCTTGCCGTTTATTGCTCTCCAAAAAAGCCGCTGCTCGTCAACACGAGCGCTCGTATTGCTGCCAATATAGTTCCCGGTATTCTTTGAGTAATACTCTTCGAGAACCCCGTAGAACCGCTCTTGAACGCCTTTCGATTGCCCATGGAACGGCGTTGCATAAATTAATTTACTGCCGCAGGTTACAATTGCTCCGGTGATAAGCACTTCCTCTTCTCGCTCAACTCCGGCCGCATCAAAGACTTTCATGCGCGCACTCTGACCCTTGATTACTTTACCCTTGTAGTCCTTGCCGTTGTCGACGTGCACAACTAAAGGAATTCCGAAGCGCACAATCATCATGTAGTACGCGGCGAGAATTGTTTGACTTGAAGGGTTTGTGTTCACGCACCAACCTAAAACCGCCCCGCTTCGCATATCAATAAAAGTACTTACCCATGGCCGCACTAGCTTTCCCTTGTACTTAACCACGCGATCTAATATATGGTGATCCCCCTGCACATGCTCCATGCTTTTGTATAGCGGTTTGTTTCGCTCAATGTACGGCAGGTGCCGCGCTTCAAAGAAAGTTTCGCCTTTGCGGTACCGGTCAACTTGTGCAGGCGGTAAACTTTTTAAATACCGATAACAAACCTGATACGTTGCCGTTGTATCCGGCAAGTTTGCTTTAAGTGCAAGGAAGCAGTGATTAATGCTTCGTCTGTTAATGTCTAAATAAAAATGTTTGAGTACATCTTTTTCTTCGTCGGTTAAACTTGCCCCGCTGCCTCCGCGGCTATTGCCGGAAGAGTATAGCGGGGTTATTCCTGAAATCCCGCTTTGCGTAAACTCACTTAACCAGCGGTAAAAGGTGCGCTCGCTTAAATGCTTGCCGTATGCCTCTTTTAATGCAAGGGAAATTTCCCCTGCATTAAACGCCTTACAAAACTCCTTCGCCGAAAGCTCGGCGGTGTTGTATGCGTTTATGATTGACATTCTAAGCTTTGCAACATCTCGCTCCGATTCGGTAACTTGTGTAAATAACTGCCCCGATTCGCTTTGCGTTTTTGTTGCTACCTCTCGGGCAGAAAGAACGGCAAGCTGCACATCTTCGCTCATGCTTTCGGTTATCCAAAACTTGCCGCCCTGCCTTTTAACGTACTGCCATTTTTCCCGCCCCGCTTTTTCTAATAACGCTTTGCGGCTTATGCTTAAAATATCCGCCATATCTTTTGTTGATACTTTCATGCAACACGCCCCCCGTTACTTTCAATTTGTTTTTTGTTCATCTTTGCAAGTTCTAAAGGAGTACGTACAGTAAAGAGTTCGGCGGCGGGCCTTTTTAAAAAGGCTGCAATACGAGTTTCTGCCTTTCTACTTAAGCGGGTACCGTTGATTATTTCCGATAGGCTTGTATAATTCATTTTTAACCGTTTCGCTAATTCGGAAACGCTTCGAATACCCGCGTCAAACATAGCCCGCTCTACCTTTTGTTTACGCTCAAGGTCAAAGGGGTACGGTCTACTTGTTACCGCGTATTTTTCCAAAATTAAAAAATCATCAAGAGGTACAGTGCTGTTGTCCATAGTGATTCCTCCTTACATGTTGTTTTCCTCCGTTAGGTGAAGTTTCCCAAAGCCCCGCTTCCGGAGTTGAACCGGAATAAAAACCCTTGCGGGGCAACCTTCGGGCGCAAGGCTCGAAGGTATAAAACCATCTTAAAATTTGCTATAATTAATTCGCCAAAAAAAACTATAAAAATTTTAGGAGTGGTGTTTTTTATGAGTAATGAGTTAGCAATAATTATTGCAGCAGGTATAACCGTAGGCGGAAGTGTGTTAATATTTGCTCTTAATTCTTTGTTTAACTTTTTCGCAAACGCTCGGGCTCGCAAGGAACGATTGTTTTATGAAGTATTCCCAAAACGAATCGAGTTTTATCACGAGCTTTCTGCTGCAATGGTCAAGTTCATTTATGAGTACCCGGATTTGGATTTCTGTTCGCTTATCGCTTTTGATAAATTCATCGAGGAACTCAGCGTACAACTCGTCGATTTTCTCAACCGGGGTGTACTCATTGCAAGTAAAGATGTGTGTAAATATATCGCCGATCTCCATCGTATCGTTTCGGCGACTAAAATTATTAATAACGCATTGTTGCTCGGAAAGGATTCCGGCAACTCCGATAATACCGCCGAAAAGCTCAAAAAAAGCCTCCTCACTCTTAGCCAGCCGCATTATCAAAATATTCTTGCACAAATACGAATTGAGACAGGCCAGGAAATCGTAGACAATTATTGTTTTAATCTTAACAAAAAAGATATAAAGCGGCTCAGAAAGTTGTATAAGAAGATGGAACAAAATCAGTAAATTGTTTGCAATTAAAATAATCGCAAGAAAAAAATAAATATTCATTTTTTATTTTCTCCTAACATTCCTCCGTATACCCCGCCGCATCCACTGCGGCGGGGATTGTGCTTACATCAAAGTTTCCTCAATGAGTTTTTTAAACCTCAATAAATCATCATCCGATAGCGTTTCAGTTCCTCGCTTAATTTGCTCAAAATTACTGCAATCGCTTAAGTTGCAAGTTGAGGTGATTCCCTTCCCTGTTTGTTTTTTAGAAAAGATATTTGCGCCGTATTCTAATCCGCCATTTAAAAACTTAGTTATTAATTCAAGAGATATTGAAAGTCCGTCTTCTTTTTTTTGTAAGGGAATACTTAAATATTCCTTTGTTTTTCCCACGGCTTCTTCAAAAGAATTGCTGTAAAAATACTCTCCCATAAGTCCGTGATTACTCGTAAAACCAAGGTACTCCGTTTTAAAAATATATCCGCCATGTTCTTTGATAATCGCATCCAATCCCGACTCATCATTTGCCGCGATTAAATCGTCAATCTTTTTTGTTAAATTCATTTTCATTCCTCCTACATCAACTCTTCCTCAATGCGGTTTTTAAAATCCCACAAATCATATTCCGGCAATGTTTTAATTTTTTCTTGAATACTTCTAACAGTGTAGGGAATGGTAAGCTCATTGCTTTTTTTAACCGCTTCTTTTGTTTGTTCCTGCAAAAAAACAATACTGCCGGAATACAGTCCGTTCGGTGAGATGTCGCTTATTAAGCGAAGGTATACGGAACATTGTTTTTCATCTTGTTCAAAAGGATAGCCGCAATATGTTTTTGTAATTTTCAGTGATTCATCAAAATCGTTGGTTAAGATATTTATGTATCTTGTTGTTGTACTATCGTCCTTTGCTATGAAATCTATGCTGAAAATATATCCGCCACATTTGGCAATAAGTTTTTGAAGCTTCGACTTAGACTTTTTACGAACCAAGTCGTCAATAATTTTAGTTAAATCCATGTTTATTCCTCCGTTCGGGAAGTATCCCGATGCCCCGCTTCCGGATTTGAACCGGAATAAAAACCCTTGCGGGGCTCTTGCCGTTTTTTTATTTTGATTAAGAAAGCAGCACATCGGCATTGACTGTTAAGGATAGTCATGGTGTACTTATCCTTTTTTCTTTCTTAATCAGATTTTATTTTTTCCCTCACGCACTTGAAAAAAATAAAATCGCTTTTCAAAAATCAGCTTGACTTATGGAGTCCTGCGCTTACTCCCCGTCTTTATTTTTTCCGATTTTTCCGTTATAATCGGAAATGGTAACAGGTGTTGCCGTTTTTAGTGACCTTAGCTATATAAAATGGTAACAAGTGCTGCCATTTTATGAATGCTAGTATTTTGATTCGGTGAATAGCTGTTGCTATTTGTTTAATCTACTATAAAGCGGTTACGATTGTTACCGATATAATTACAGTATACAACATTTCGTTTAAATGTCAAGCGTATTTTCGACAAATTGTTGAAAAATATTATAAATTTACAACAAAACGGAGTAAAATAAATGATTGGAGACAGATTAAAAAAAATTAGAGAGAAAAAAGGCTTAAATCAAGGTGAATTTGCTGCTTTTTTAGGGGTAAGTCAGCAAAATTTAAGTCATTATGAGAATAATAAACGGGATATATCTGAAACAGTAAAAATAAAATTACAACAAAATGGCGTAAATTTAAACTGGCTCTTAACCGGCACAGGAGAGCCTTTTTTAAATGGAGATTCTGAACCGGATAAACCAGCTATTTTACAGGAACTTGAAAACACAGCACTAAATGCTACGGCCTCTAAATTTGCCGATTATGATGAGCGACTAAACGCCATAGAACAAGAGCAGCAAAAACTCCGGCAAGAGTGGGAAGAAATTATACAATTATATTCTCCTGAAAACATGAAAAAGCCGGAGAATCCTCGTAAGTCAATTATTCGCACAATGGGTTCAACCGGTGAAGTGCACGAGCGGCTTGCCTATTACGGCACGGACGGCGAAGAGGAAGAAACGGAAGATTTACCTCTTGCCGAAAACCTTGCGGCGGGCTTTCCTATAGAAGCTTTCAACGAGTATAAAACCTACCCGGTGCCGAAACGCTTTTTAAAAAAGAGGCATAAATATTGCGTGGCAAAAATTAAGGGTACCAGCATGACAGCGGCGGGAATTGCGGACGGCAGCCATGTATTATTAGAATACTACAACAGCCCGGTAAACGGTTCAATTATGGTCGTAAAATATGGAGAAAATACCACGTTAAAACGACTCCACCAAACAGATGAGGGAGAGTGGCAGCTGTTGTTTGAAGACGGCAGCGGGGCGATAATTCCTCTTAAAGAAGGCGATTGGGAGGCAAAAGCTAAATTTATAGCCGTTTTGTAAAAACGGCTTTTAACGCGCTTTAAACCGAAAAAGGCTAAAATGATAGCCTTAAATCTTTCGAACGTTTTTTAAACGGCATTACGCAGCTGTGGGCAGGGTTTAAGGGCGATGAGGGATTGTAAATTCAGGAAATTTGAGGTATAATTAGGTAGTGATAATAAACAATTCTTGGGGGCAAAGTATGAGTAAGGAAAATATGGATCAACGTATAGTCGTATCATTACGCGAATCAAAGACTAAAGAAAAAATAGAAGATACTTTTAAAACATTTAACATTCAAGATATACAAGAAAAAACGGCTTATCTTGATGAAGCTATGTACAGTCCCGAAGTGTTTTATTCTTCCGGAGAAGAAAGAATAACGCCTGAGCATAAATATGAATTAGCTCTGCAAATGTTTTTAGAAGGCAGTTGGAAATTATATTCATACTATGAAAAATTAGGGCTGGGTCAAGAAAATGTTCAAAATTGATAATGAAAAAAAAGCCAGAATAGCAAAAGAATTTGATGTCAAAATTGAATCTGTAAATATTATTGCGGATGAATATAAAAAAATTCAAGATGGTATGAAAGAACAATATTTAGCACATATAATACGTACGATGGAAATTCAATTGCAAGAATTAACAGAAAACCCGATGTTTAAAATAATTATAAAACCATTACCATTGACTAAAGATAATCTTTCGGCTCGGGCGCAATACCAACGTGGTAAATTTTTCTTAATCGGCTATTCTGAACGGTTAAACGATATACAGCTTAGGGTTTGCCTTGCACATGAATCGGGGCATTTATATTTGATAGAATATATAAACAGCATTGATAAAAACGCAAACCTTACAGAAAAAACAAACATGGAACCGTTGTCGACTGTTTTCGGTATTTTAGCAATACTGGATAAGAATGATTTTTATTCAACAATTAGCGACAAACAATTATTGCATAAAACTTGGGAAGACGTGCTTGCCGATTTTAAGCAGCTCCAAAATCGCAATAACGGGATAGATAATATATCATAAGTCTAAATTTTAATCATCAAAAAAAAGCTCCGGCAAAATGCGCGGGGCTTTTTTATTTTTCTTTTATCAAGCGCAAAAGCTCTTTTTTTATTTCAGGCGGAATGTTTTTAAATTGAATTTTTTTTACCGTTTCAAACCCGAGCCGTATTGCGCCTCCAAAACTTTCTTCCAAAAATCCGTGCGTAAATACAACAGTGCCGGCAAAGTCAACACACAACCTGCAATCGGATTTATTTTTTTTAAGAAACGGAATTAAAAAATTCTCTCTGAATTCTTCTCCGGAATCGGGGCCTAAATGAATAAACCTTGCGCCTTGATATTTATAGCCGCTGCCGCATTCCGCTACTTTTAATGTTGCTTCCTTCAATTTTCTCACCTCTTTTTTTTTCACATTATACCTTAAAAAATAAAAAACTCAACTAAAAAAAAATTACATTCAATGTATCTCCTCTCCGATTTTCGCATTTAAAACGCGGTATCATCAAGCTATGAAAACAAGAATAAGACCGATTGCGCGTGCCGGAGTTTTCGGCTCGGAATCGAATACGCAAATTGTAAGCGAACAAGACTTACAGGAAATTTACGAATCATTTACCGCACAAGATTCAAGCCCCATCACAATCGGGCATGTTACCGAAGCGGCTGAACCTCGACTCGGATCTGTTGTAAGCCTTGAATTAAAAGACGGTATTTTATACGGCATTATTGAAGAACAGGATGAATTAGCGAAAGCCGTTGACGCGGGATTTTTCCCGGAATGCTCAATCGGAGCGAAACGCTCAGGCGAAACCGGAAAATTGTACTTGCACCATTTGGCATATTTGGGCGAAGAGCCTGCGGCAATTAAAAGTTTTAAAAAAAATATAAAAGAAAAAATACAGTTGGATGACAGCGGAGTAATTCACGCATTTCCCGCGGTCTGGAAAATCACATTGTCCGATATGGACGAAGGAGTAAAAAAAATGAATGAACTTGATGAGGCTAAAAAAAGGATAGCCGAACTTGAGGCAGAGGTTCAAAAACTCACCGCGGAACTTGAAAAAGCAAAGGCCGGGAGTAATGGAAGCGGTGAAGATTTTGAAAAGCTTAAAACTGAAAACGAAGAGTTGAAAAGAAAGCTTTTAGCATTTCAGGAAAAACACCCTGAAGATGAATTGAGCTTGTCAGATTCCGACCCGCGCACAAAAATGCTTTTGAATGAGCTGCGTAAAACAAAAACGGCAAGCCTTATGCAGGCAGCAAAAGGGAAGGTTCCGGCGGCGCATTTAAAAGACCTTGAAGTGTTAGCGAATGGGCTTACATTAAGTAATGAGCTTTTGCTCTCGGACGGAAAGAAGGCATCAAGCATTGAAACTCTTACGGCAATTTTTAACGCAATGGCTGACCCGGTACTGGGCACTGAAATTGTTTTAAGTGACCCTGAGGCAAAGAGCGCGGGGCAAGGCGCAAGTTATGCAAGCTCGGCTGCAAAACTTATGGGCGCTTTGTAGTTTTTTAATTTAAGGAGATAAAAAAAATGATTAATGCAAATATCGGAAAAGTTGGAATTGAACAATCAAGCATTCTTTCAGGCAACAATCATATTATCGTTTCGTACTCGCTGAAAGATGGGCTAAAGGGTTTAAAAGCCGGCACGGCTTTAAAACTGGTTGACGGCAAGCTTGAACATCTTGCAGCCGATACCGAAGATGCAATCGCTCTTTTGCTTTCTGAGGTTGAGGGCGACAGCAAAGACAGCACCGCAGCGGTCGTTGTCTTCGGTGCGGTAAAAAAGGAAGCGGTAACATTCGGGGCAGACGGTGCGGCTTGTACTGAAACCTTGGTTGAGAAGCTCCGTAAAAACGGGCTTTATGCAATCAATTAAAAAACGTTTTATACGTTTTTAAAAAAGTATTTTTAAGGAGATTAAAAAAAATGCCAATACGAACACAATTAGCGGGATCGCTCAATGCGTTTTTTAATTTAAAGAATTTTACCGATGTGGTAAGCGGTCTACCAAAGCCGCAAACGCCGATGACCGATCTACTCTTTCCGGCTGCAAGCCGAAAGCAAAAAACAAGTCCGTATATTGCGGTTGCTGACATTCAAAATGTAACCGGTGCCGTTCCGGTTGTCTTACGCGGAACAAAGTCCTATGCGGTAGGCGGCGATAAAAAATCGCTCGGCATGATTGAAGTGCAGCCTTTGAGCATGAACAGATTTATATCCGGGGCTGAATTAAATAACCTTATTGCAATGGGCGATGTTGAGAACATTAACGCAAAACTGACCGAGGTAATCGAGAACTTACGCGACCGCACGGCGGTATCAACTGAAATTCTTGTATGCCAATCGTTGAGCGGAAGGATAGCGTATCCTGCAAGTATCGAAGGCGGAGCCGATGATATATATCAGGTCGAAATCGGCAAGCTTAAAGAATTAAGTGCTGCCGCTCTTACCGCTACGGCAACATTGGCTGATGTGCAAAAAGAACTTGAATCGCAATTTGTTGAGCAGCAAAAAACGGGCGCATCTGCTGATGTAGTATTCTTAGTTGGCTCAGATGTGTATTCAAAAATCATTGACATTATCGCAAAGGTAACAAGTAACGTTCCGGTTCAATGGACAGAAACAGGCTGCACCTTATTCGGTAAATATAAACTTATGCCAATGAGCGGCACCTACGCACTTCCGGGACAAACGGCAACAACGCCTATAGTGGATGCAAAATCAATTCAGACTATTGATCTAAAAAACACCGGTAAGTTGTTTTATGCTGCCCTCGATGAGCTTGATGCAAAGCTGCAACCCTTGCCGTTTTTCGCAAGCTATGAAGAGATAACCGATCCTTCAGGGATTAAGGTTTTATCCTCTTCAAAACCATTGCCGGCATTTGCAGTTTCAAAATCAACAATTAAGAAGTATTTAAAATAGAACCCTCTATTTATGTAAAAATGTCGATGTAAAAAAGTTTATGTTAAGGAGATGATGGAAAATGAGTAACAAGATGTTTAATTTACCCGCCAATCCGGCCAACATTCCTCCGTCGGGGAAACAGGCGGGAACTTCGCGCACTCAATCTATCATCTCCGTTTTTGATATTAAAAATTTTATATCGCCAAAACTGTATAGCGAATTGAGTTGGGATGAAGATCGTGCAGCAGATGAGGTAACGCAAGATTGTATCAATCGTGCTGAAGAATTAGCGGAAACGCTCCTTCATTTAGTCGGCGAAAAAATAAATCCTTTTAGCAGAACACAAAAGGAAGTGTTAAAAATTTTAACCGTATACGAGCTTTACACGTATAACGGCGACCGCATAAAAGCAAAGGAGTACATGGAGCGCGCAGAGCGTTTAATAAGCGACCGGTACCGCTCCATTGAAAAAGAGCGGGAAGCGGTGTTGCCTGAAATTGCATTGACAAATCCTAAAAGTGAGAAGGTAAAAAAATGAAGATACAAGTTACGCTTCAATATGATAATTTAAAACCTGCAGATTCTCTAGCTCCTCTTATGAAAGAGTTTTCGCTTATGGGTTTAAGTGCAATTCAAAAAAATATTGAAAGCAATGTAAAGCCTGAAAATGCGCCGCTTACAAAATCGGTAAAGCAGGGAGATAATACGCTTCGCGATTATGGAAAGTTGCGCGCAAGTCTTACCGCGCAGCACTCTGAAAGCGAAGCGGTAATCGGAACAAAGGTTCCGTACGCAAGAACTCACAATCCTGAAAACGGCGAAAAAGAAACGGTTATTCGTCCTAAAAACGCGCAGTATTTGTGCATCCCCGCAAGTCCTTATACAAGAACGTTATTTAGGCGTTACGGATTTTCTCCGCGTAACGTTATTGACGGATTAAAAAAGAACGGCGTTTCAGTGTATCGCCCGTATAGAAAAGGAACGAGTACAAGGGCGAATGTTATTTTGGCAAAAGAAAAAGACGGACAGCCAAAAGTAATTTTTATTTTAAAAAAACAAATAACAATCCCTGCGCGCCCGTTTATGTTTTTACCGGATTCAGTAATTAAAGCAATGGAAAAAAGAGCGGAGGACTATTGTGCCGTGTAATTTTTTAAAAATTATAAAATCCTATGCAGAGCTTTTATCGGAACAAACAAAAACGCCGGTAGTTATTGCACCAAGTGAAGTGAAGTCGGAGCGTTTCCATGTTGAGCTTACACTGTTGCCGCACCCGGCATTAATTGGAAACGGGAGAGCACGTTTTAGAATGCGCGGCACCGTCTTCGCGGAAATCCCCGCAAGTGAGCCGGCAATAAATGACTGCTTATCCCGCTCTCTAGTATAACGTTTTCCTGAAAAGTATATTGTATTTTTCTTTGGTTTGTGATACTATCTCAACAGCTTTTTATCACTAAGGAGTATTGCATGCCAAAACCGCCGAGTAAACTTGAACTAAATCCTGAAGAGCTCACGTACCTTGAATCACTTGTTCGTTTACGAACAATCCAAGCACAAACGCTCACGCGTGCACGAATACTTTTGCTTAAAAGCAAGGGGCTGTCCATTAAGGAAACAGCCGACAAGGTAGGCTATACGTATAGAAGCGTTGCGCTCTGCCTTAAGAAATATAAGCAGGGCGGCGTAGAGCATGCTCTCACCGATGCACCCGGACGCGGAAACAATCCGGAAATTACCGATGAAGAGAAATCGTGGATTATAAATCTCGCTTGTCAAAAACCGACTACTTTTGGGTATGCTGCAGAAACATGGACTTACGCACTGTTAACAAAGCATATTAACACCACCGCTGAAAGTGCAGGATACCTACGGCTCGCTACTATCCATAAAACAACGGTATTTAAAATACTAACTGAAGCAGACATTAAACCTTACAAAATAGAATATTACTGTGAAAACAGAGACCCTGACTTTGATAGAAAAATGCACAATGTTTTGCTCGTTTATAAGCAACTTGAACTTTATTTTGAGGAAAATAAGCCATTACAGACAGAAGAAGGGAAGAATATCCATGTTGTTTCGTATGATGAGAAGCCCGGCATACAAGCTATCGCGACGACAAGCGATGATTTACCTGCTGATGAAACCCATCAATGCATTCGCCGTGATTATGAATACAAACGGCTTGGCACGCTCTCACTTTTAGCAGGCATTGATTTACAGACGGGGGATGCCATTCCTCTTGTAAGCGACAGTCACACCAGTAAAGATTATGTGCAATTTCTTAAAATACTTGATGAACGATACCCGCAAGAAGATAAAATTAGAATCATTTTGGATAACTTAAAAGTACATACCTCCAAAGAAACCATTCGATATCTTTCAACGGTACCGGGAAGATTTGAGTTTGTGTTTACGCCAAAGCATGGTTCTTGGTTAAATATGATTGAAGGATTTTTCAGCAAACTAACAAGACAACTGTTGCGGGGCATGAGAGTAAAATCAAAAACAGAGTTAGTTAATCGACTGTATAAATACTTTGACGAGATTAATGAAGAGCCAGTCGTATTCCATTGGAAATACAATCTTGATGATCTCGATGTTTCTGAAGCGGTTATAACCGACGCTCTCAAATATGAACTTAATTACAAAACGTTATACTAGCATTAGCACAATTCTTTGATGATACGCAAGGGTTCACCATTCAAAATAAAACGAATGAACAAAAAGGAATATACGGCTTAGCGTATCACCGACCATTACGGGATGATGACGACCTCTTTTCAGATTTAGAATCGGAGGAGAGGTCTTATTCATACAATGAAAGTTGGCTCATCGAACTTGAATTCAATCTCGATGAAGTAATGTAAAAATCGTTTTTAAGGAGTTAAAAAAAATGGATGTAACAAAATCACGATACCCGAATAGTATCGTTCTTGCAAGTGCGAAAATTGAAATTTCAAAAAAAGATATTTTACTTGACCGCACTACTAAAACATGGGATTTGCAGGACTTGGAAGATTTAGGGCTTGCGCGCGGAATTAAAATTTCTTTTTCCTCAAGCAAAATCGACATCAAGGCTGACAACGGCACGGTGCCAATTAAAGGACAAACGGATGTTAAGGGCAAGGTTGAGTTTGCGCTACTTGAAAGGCATATTCCGCTTTTAGGAACAATCATGCACGGACTTGTAACCGTAAGCACACAGGGAGGGAAAGAGCAGGAAAAAAGCGAAAAGCTTCAAGCAAACACATTCGCCCTCGATAAGTTTTATGAATTCAGCCATGCAAGTTTTGATAATAGTAAGCCGAAGGATATTACTATCAAGCAGGGCGGTAAAAATTTAACCCAATCCGATTATGAAATATCTCAAAGTAAATCTGGAGCATGGGGTTATAAGTTTTTACCGACAGGTACTTGCGATATAACAAAGCCTATAACAATCGAATACAAAACAATACCGATTAAAAGCTATCGGTTAACAAAAGGTTCAGGCGGAGTTGTACAGCCGATATCAATGCGCTTAACAAACAGTCGTAAAGCCGATGACGGACGAATTATCAATCGCACGTTTGAATTCCCATACGGCTTTTATGATGGAGAAGATTCAATTCAATTAAAATCAAAAAACGATGCGGACAATGTCGCAGAGGTTCCGATGAGTTTTGAATTTTCTCCACATCCAGATTTAATCGGCGATGAAGAACTTGAACCCGGAAGTTTGTATCGAGAAGATCAAGACGTGTAATAAAATGTTTTTTTTGCCGGATGCAAGTGCGCAACCGGCAAAGATTTTAAAAAAAAGTTAAGGAACAAAAGGTAAAAAAAATGAAAATGGTAAATCTTGATTTATTAAAAGCTGAAAGCGTAAAGATAAAATTTTTAGAAAAAGAATTTGAAATAGGCTATATTCCTTCAGGGCTTGCAATTCCCTTACTTGATAATCATAATCAAAACGTAGAAACGCAAAAAGAAGATGACCCGCCTGAAAAATTATTCCATGATACGGTGCGCTCGGTTTCTCTTTTTTGTTCATTTTTTCATCCTGAGTTTACCGAAGAGTATTTATTAAAAAATGCAACAGCTCAACAAATCAATGCAATGTATCAAAGTATCGTATATGCAATTCTTACCAATTTTACCTCCGCAATTCCAAACGACGGCGAAGATGATACAGGGGAAGTCACAGAAAAAAAAACGACTGGGGAGAAATAATTGACCATGCGCTTTTGATGTACAATGTCAGTGAGCGCGAAATATTAACCGAATGGAGTCTTGAAACCTTAGTTAAAAAGGTTCGCTCAGGTTTCAATTTTGAATTAATGAAAAAAGGTATTCCGATTAAAAAAGAAAAAAAGTTATTGACACAATCGGAACTTGAGACTATCGAAGATTTGTATCGATAGATTTAAATATTTTAAAAAAAAGTTTAGGATGTAAAAAAAATGGCAACAGTGCGAGAGCTCATTTTTAAAATCACTGGGGACAATGAAAAATTTAAAGCCGCAATTGATGAGTCAAAAAAAGCCCTCGATGATTTTAATAAAAAAACAAAAGACGTAAGCGAGCTTTATGGCAGTATTGCAAAGCAAGCGGCAATTGCAACAACAGCGATTGCCGCTGTCGGCATTGCAACTGCAAAAATGGCGGTTGAATTTAACGAAGGCTTTGGGAAGGTGCAAACACTTATTCCGGGAGCTACAGAGCGCATTGCAGAACTTGAAGAAAACGTCCTAAATCTTTCTCCTGCTGTCGGCAAAACAACCAAAGATTTAACCGAAGGCTTATACGAAATAATCTCCGCATTCGGAGATTCAGCCGATAGCGCAAAGAATCTTGAACTTGCCGCAAAGGGAGCAACGGCGGGAGGGGCAACTACAAAAGAATCTGTTAAGCTTTTATCTGCCGTAACAAAAGCATACGGGAACACTTCTTTTGAAGCTCAAAAAAGGGTTTCAGATTTAGCCTTCACAACATTAAAGCTCGGACAAACATCAATGAGCGATCTTGCTGTTTCCATGCAGCGGGTAACATCGATGAATAATGTTCTCGGTGTCTCTCAAGAAGAACTTTTTGCCATATTCTCTTCCGGAACCGGTGTAATCGGCGGAGCTGCGGAAGTTTCAACAAAGCTTTCGGCTGTATATACTGAATTGCAAAAACCGCAAGAGAGGCTTGCAAAAAGTTTTAAAGAATTAGGAGTTGCAACCGGTGAAGAACTCATTGCAAAATTTGGAGGACTTTCCGGAGCACTGCAAGCATTAAAATCGGTAGCCGATAAAACAGGGGAACCTATTAGTAATCTTTTCGGTTCTGCTGAAGCGGGGAACCTCGCCTTGTATGCGGCGGGAGAAGGAGCTGCAAAATTCGCAAGCGACTTAGAAGCAATGAACGAATCGGCGGGGGCTACCGAGCAGGCATTTAACGATGCAACCGTAGCGGGACCAAATGCGTTCGGTTTCCAGCTTGAACAAGCAAAACTTAACGCACAAAGCTTCGCAATTAAACTTGGCCAAGAATTAATTCCGAGTTTACAAGCCCTTTTATCTCCCGTCTTTAAACTTGCCGAGTGGCTTAAAAATTTAAATGAAGAACAACTAAAACTTATTGTTTCTGTTGGGAAAGTTCTTATCACATTCACAGCGGTAACCGCCGGGGCGTTTGGATTGGTAAAAGGAATCATTGCCGTGCAGCGAGGTTTAAGAGCAATGGACGCCGCATTTAAAGTTATCGGTGCGAGCAACCCGTTTATGCTTGCAATTGCAGGAGCCGCAGCGGCTGTTGTTGCAATTAAAGAACTGTTGGCATGGATGGACAGAGCTGCTGAAAAACAGTTTAAACAAAAGCTTGCAACAATTGAAGCGAATACCGCGACAATGGTACAAGCGCAGCGCATAAGCGAACTTGCAAAAGCATATGAAACATTAAATCAAAAAGAAAAACTGAATGCGCAAGAAGCATTGCGCATGAAAGAAATCGCTAAGGAAATAAACGCAATCACCGGGCAGTCCTTGATTATGATAAGTCAGTCAACGGGGAAAGCACGAATTGATGTTGAAGCATCGGTTGAAGCTGCTCATGATGTAGCTGACAGGAAGCAGGAAGATTTAGAGCATAATAAAAGAGTGCTTAGTCAATTGCAATCGGCTGAAAGCGACCTTGCGAAAATCGTAAAAGAATACAGCGAAAGCACTGCATGGTCTATTGAAGAAGTTTTTGAAAAATTTGCATTACTGCCTGACTCTTTAAAAACGGTAACAAATGCAAAAGACGGTTTACGAAAGACACGCGAAGAAATTGCGAAACTTAAAATAGACATCACAGAGACGGAGCGCGGTATTGCAGCATTACGCGATTATTCAAAGGAATCATTTGTGCCGGAACTTGAGCCTGAACAAGCAGTGGCACCAATTAATGAAACAGGCAAAGGAAAAGAAAAAAATGAAAAAACACAAGCGGAACGGCTTGCTGATTTAGAAAAAGAATACGAAGCTGAAGTTGCGCTTATAAAAAAATCTATTGAAGATAAAAAAGAGCAAGAAGAGTTACTTTTAAAAAATGAGGAATCCTTTTATAAAAAACGGCTTGAACTTTTAGAAAGTTTTCATAAAGAAAATGTTACAAAAAATTTAAAAGAGAATGCGGAGAAAAATTTAACTGTTGAACAATCGCTTGCAAAAGCGGTAGGCGCTGCACATGAAACAATTTTAGAAGAAACAAAAAAAACAAATGAGGAACTTGACAGGCTCTCCGATGAGCGGCATCAAAAAGAACTTGAGAAAATAAAAAAGTTTACTGAAGAAGCAAAAACGGACGTTGAGCTTAAAGTACAATTAAAAGTAGAAACCGGAGAAATTACAGGTGCAACAGAAAAACAATTAAACCGCGCCGAGTGGGAGGAACGAGCAAACCTATACAGCCAAAAACGTAATGAACTTTTAGATCAGTATATTTCGTTGCAAAAAAGTTCAAACAAAGAAGATCAGGAAAAGGCAGCGGCAATAAAAAAGCAGGCGGACAACATGGGGACGCTTGCCGAAGAAGCGGCAAAGAAAGCGAGCGATGCATTTGCCGAAGCTACCCGCAAAATTGCCGATAAGTTTTCTGAAATCGGCGGAATTATAAGTTCGACATTTTCGCAAATTGCAGATGCAGCGCAAGGATTTATAAATAATAAAGAAGAGAAGCGAAGACAAGAGACTGCTATTCGCCTTGCTGAAATTGAGCGTGAAAAAAACGAAACGCTTTTAGAAATCGACAATGAGCTTTCAGAAAAAAGAGAGCAAAAACAAATTGAAGATGCCGAGCGCGAAGAGCAGCGGAGGCAAGAAGAGTTTGAGAGACGACAATCAGAATACAATCGAAGTATACAGGAGCTTTCAGGAAGTTTTGAAGTTGAAACCAATTTGATAAAACTCCGCAACACGGAACAGCAGCTTGAAGCGGCTCGAAAGAAAAAAGCGGAAGACGCAGCACATAAAAAAGCGGAAGATGAAAAAATAAAACGCGACAAAGAAGCGCGCATGCAAGAGGTTGCCTTATTAAACGCAAAAGCTCAAGCCGAACATGAATACGCGGTTACACGAATTACAACAGAAAACGCTGCAGGAGATGCCGCCGCAAAGGCTGCACAGGAAGCTGCAAAATGGCAAAAGGCACAAGGTGTTATTAGCATGAGTATTAAAGCAGCAATAGAAACGGCGGAAGCGGTTGCGCAGTTTGCACTTGGTGTTGCCGGAAATCCGCAAGGGTTTGCAGCAGGAGCTGCACATACTGCTGCCGCTGTAATGGCAGGCGTACAAATAGGCGTTATTGCGGGGCAACCCTTACCGCCCGACTACATCCAGCAAGCCTTACCGCCTGCACCTCGCCCGATTAAATTCGCACAAGGCGGTATTGTTATGCCGAGTGCAGCGGGTACCGGCATCACCTTACCGAACGGCGCCCCGGGGCTTGTCGCTGAAGCGGGAATCCCTGAAGTGATACTGCCACTTAACTTGCCGAATCTTGAAACAATGTTTAAAGCCGCAGGAATTTATAATACCGATAACAGCGCAAGTACGAATTATTCTGCAACATACAATGTCGAAGTTGTGCACAATCAAGGAGATGATTTAGAAGAAAGTATTTTAAACGCACTAAGAAATCACGACCGTGAAGTATACAACATTGTCGAAGAAGGAAATAAAAACTGGCGTGTTTAAACATTAAGGAGTTAAAAAAAAGAACATGACCGAACAAGAATATATTACCAAACACTATCCGCAAGATGTCATTGTAATTGACGGAGAATTTTTCCCCCTACCACTCGGCGGAAAAATTACAATTGAGCAAAAAGAAATCGCCTCGCAGCTTACAACTGCAAACGGCATAAAACGAAAAGACATAATCAGAAAATATGAATCAGCTTCGATTAGGTTTGCAACACTGTTTGATGAGGGATTAAACACCATTCAAATGATTATTAGATGTATTGAACAAACCGACTTTGAAAAAGAAAAATCGCTATTTATCAAAAAACAACACATGCCGGCAACCGCTGCAAGATTTAACCGGGAACACTTTCATGCAATTAAAATAGAAGTGGTCGGCACGATAAAAATAAATTATTCATTCCGAAAAAATAATATGTTTATTTATACAGGTGTGAATTTAAAAATAAATTAAAAAAAATACTTAATTAAGGAGCAAAAAAATGGGATTAAAATCAAAACTTGATGAACAACTTTTGGAGGTGCAAAAGAACTTACCTTCTACACTGAATCCTGATGATGCGTTAACAAACAAAAACTGGAATTGTGTAGTAGCGTCCATAAAAGCGATTTATGAAGCCTTGCAAGCTGCCGCAAGCACTCCGCCTTCCATTCCGCCTATAGGATTTTTATATACTCGCTTCCCCGGCATGCCCCTCCCCTGGGAGCAATTTACGGATACTGCACCGGTTGAATGGAAAAACTTACACGAAAAATATCCGGGCACCTTCTTACGTCTTGCAGGCGGCAATGCAAGTGCCTTTAGTGGATCCGGGTCGGTAAGCTATGATTCAGGGGTAAGAGGCAATGGCGGCGGACAAATAGATGCAATGCAACGGCATACCCATAGTTACACGTATGAAGGCAGTAATGGAGTTGGAAGTACAAAAGGAGTTGATGCACAATATCAGTGGCAGCAGGAAAACAAAAGCAGTTCAACCGGCTCTGCTTCCGGAAGGCAAACTGAAGAAACTCGACCGAAAAATATCACCGTTGAAATGTATTTGTTTGTAGGACAGTAATTAAAAAGTTTTTTTAACAGAGCGATGATAAAAACACCCCTTTCAACCGAACAAAAAATACGCGGCAATAATCGCAGTTACACCGCTCGCATTATCTTCTCATTTCTCTCCTGCAAAGTGCCGGAAAGCATTAAGATTTTCGCCCCGAATACACAAACGGGATCGGTACCTGACCAAATAGTCTACCCGTATTTATACCATATCGAACAGAGACTTTTTATTGACGAGGAAATAAATTATCGCGTGTTCCCTGAACCGTACAATATTCACCGCGACAATAGAATCCACCAAGTAAAGCGCCAGCCATATTCACACATCGGCTACATCGGAAAGAAAGCTGACCACTCCGGATCGGTAACAGATTGTATCAAACTGTATCTGCCGAACACAGACACAAAAAAAATTACTATCCGTACTAATCCTGACCGAATAATTAAAGAGGCAACCGTAATTGCAAAAACAAAAAACGATACGGAAATCACCCGGTATACAATTACAAACAATACACGCAATGAAATTGTCTTTCCACTAAAAGCAGAGAATGTCGGTATCCTTGAATTGCATGTTACGAAACACACCCCGAATAAAAGAATATGGATTGTCTCCTTTTATCCCGGATTTGAATTCTTTGTTACTGAAAAAGACGTAGTAAAAATTAAACAGCAAAAAAAGAAAACAGAAAACAAAGAAGGCTCTATTGGCAGGCTCTATATTAATTCACTTGAAATCGAATTGAATAATATAACTCGCATGTATGATGATAAAAATAGTGAAAGCCCCATTGCAGGTTTTTTTAATGCAAATGCGATTGTCTCCGTCGCACTCATTCTCAATACACGAAAAAATCAAAAGCCGTTTATATTGAACTTCGGAAACTTCTTTGTAACCGACATTGACACGAACGAGCAGAAAATAAGTGTAACTGTAAAAGCACAAGACTATATCGGAGTGCGTAAAAATGATTATCTTAATTTAGGAATAGGAGACAAAACAAACGCCTATGAGTGCTTTGCAAAAATCGCAAACGCAATAAACTTATCTGCTATCAAAGTTGACGAGCAATTAAAACGGGTTGCGCTAAATCGCATCCCTTTAAACGGAAACATCGGATCACTGCTAAATAAACTGTGCGTATTAACCAACGCCTTTTGCGCCTGCGATGAAACAGGCTCCGCCCTCATCGCAACACCGATGCTCTCTCGTCACGGAGCAATTCGCTACCCATTGCGCTATTTTTTATTGCACGAATACAAATCACAAGGCGGTGGACAAACTAAAACACTTTCGCCAAATATCATTAATCTTTCATACGCAACGTATGAATATGACGGTGAATATCATGCTGGGAAAAAGCAATCATACATCTACAATGAGCGAATCCCAAAGCGGGAATTTCCGCAAGATAAAATACGCATTCCCCTTCATGAGCGCGAACTCGGCGCAGGAGCAGAGCCGAGTGCAACCTTTACCATTTTACTTCCTGATAATTTTGAAGCCCTTGAATTCTCTGACCCGCTTATTCCGAAAGCCCTTGAATATGAAACCATTTACGAGTATGGCGCACAGGAAAAACCGATACGGGCAATTGTGAAGGTTTGGAACTTTATCGATCGAGATGAAGGAGAGCAGTTCACTATTATTCAAATGATACGAGAAAAGCCGTATAATACTATTTTAAAAACGGAAAACTTCATTGTACCGAAAATGCCGCGCACGTATATCATCCCTGAAAAAGACCCGTCATTAAATAGCGCCGATGCCGAAGCAGTCGAGTCGCGCAATGCACACAATAAGCCGGAAGTATTTAAAATCGATTTAAAAGATGCGGCAAGTTTTGACCTCATTAAAATTGAAAACATTTTTAAACAAACTCAATTTGAATTCTTATATCGAATTACTAACGAAGGAATTGAAGTTAAGGCGTGGAATTATTTTAAAGAGAACCCTCAAACGCTCACCGTTAAAATATACGGCAGCCGTCTTACTCCTTCACAATTTAAAAAAACAATCACCGCAAGAAACGAAGATGACATACAAGTCAATGGCGAAATCGTAAAAAATATTGAAGTGGGCGCGCTCGCTTCCGATGACATTGCACGCGATGTGTTACAATCAATGAGTTATTATTACCGACACTTTGCAAAAGATTTTAGTGTACAAGCATGGAGCGACCCGCGCCTGATGCTCTACGATTTAATCGCCTTTAAAAGTTTACGCGGCTATGGATTTATGCAAGGAATAATTGATGAAATGGAATACACCTATAACGGTGCATTAGCCCAAAAGATAAAAATTAAACAAACTAAAAAGCATACTCGCGACAGCAGAGCCTTAAAAAGTTTTGCATTGAAAGACCGCCCCGTCCTTGCAAAACGAGAAGCGGGGTATGCGTAAAAATAAAAAAATCTAAGGAGATTATAAAAATGGAAAAAATTAGAATCAGGAAATTATTTAATGCAGACCTTACAAAGGAAAATTCAGAAAACTTTGTACAAAAAGAAAAAATTACAAACATTATTCCGAATAAGGTATACTATGTTGAACACTCAATTTATTTTTCAAACACCATGGAAGTCTATGAAGATGATACAATGCAAAAGCCGCTTGTCCTTGAAACCGATTATAACTTTGCAGAAATCGATTCAATCGCTTCTGAAATGTCAAACATTGATTGTTACAAAGCGCTGACCTTCAATCAACGTTTTGAAAAAGTATTTATTCGCTATCATTCTTATGGAGACCTTTTATCTGCCGAAGATATTAATTGCATTGCCGACGGAGTAAACACGCTAAGCGAAATAAATGAAAAACAAACACAAGAATTTAACACACTCGTGCGCAACTTTGAAGAACACATTACAAACGGCAAAGCACACAACGCAACCGAAACGGTTACCGGTAACTCCATCGCATACAGAACCGAAGACGGAAGACTGAAGGCGGCGGATGCAAAAGAAAATGAAGACCTGGTAAACTTAAAGAGCCAAACCCAAGCAATACAAACAAGTGAAGAAAGAACACAAAACAAAATTACCGAAGCAAAAAATGAACTCATCTCCGATATTGAAACGCTCACAAAAAAAGTTAAGGCGGAAAACCCCACCCTAACACTGCAAGACTTTTTGCCTGCGGGTATCGATGAGTCAAGCGCAACCGATGAACAAAAACAATCGGCGGAGCAAAAACTTGACGAGCGTACTGCAGAGCTTAACCCCTATCATAATGTTATCCGCAATAAAAACAGCTCTATTGAAGTTCCCGATGCCCAAACTGAAGCCGAAGCCGTAAATAAAAAAGCACTTGATGTAGTTGAAGTTAATGTTGCGAATCTTAGAACAGGTCTCGGCGAAATTTCAAACCGTGTAGAAGAACTCGAAAACAAGCCCGCTCCCGGAGGCGATATATATAAATTTGACGGGTTTGAAACTGAAACAAACAAAATATGGCGTACCGATAAAACAAACTGGAATGGGGTTGTTGTAAAAAGAGTTTCAATACCTATTTATTTTTTGAAAAAAGGATTGGGAAAACCTCTTGATCTCAAACCGCTCAACATTGATACCATAACAAGCATAGAAGGGGTTGTAACAATCGGAAAGGTAACCTATCCTTTAGCCTTTGCTGCGGCAAAAAATATGATTGCGCTTAATACTACTAAGGCTCAATTGCTGTTTAGTGCGATAAGTACTAATTGTTCAGCTTACATTGTGCTAGAATATTTTTAAAATTTATTTTTTTGAGCCTGCAATAATCATATCAGGGTAGCCTTTAATGCTTACCTTTAGCTTAAACGGATGCCCGCTTGCGGGGTCAAAATATTGATTGTCCAGCACTTCAACTTTGGTAACCGGTATTTTTATTCTTTTACTAAAATCAAGACTATCTTTCGCAAGCCATGTTTCGGCAAAATCGTTTTCAGGCTTAGCCGGATATAAATATATATCCCAGCACGTATAGTCATCCGGATAAACAGTATCCCCACCTGCACAATTGGTAAAACCAACAGTTTCAGTGTATATATAAGTCATCCATGTAATTTCATCAAATGCCGGGGCATCGTTAAAGGTTACTTTATAATTCTTAATAGTAAATTCAGGTCTTTTTGTTTTATCGTCAAACCATCTTTTTGATACAAAACCAACGGTTTCAAGTTTGCCTGATTGCGTTCCGCTTGGTTGCGTTTTGCCTGAATTATTCGCCCCGGAATTAGTCGATCCGGTATCTACACCGCTGCCGGCTTGCGTGTTATCTCTACACCCGACCAAGGCTGCAATCGCAAACAATAAAAATAAAACCTTCCTCCGCTCTTATTATACCACCTTATCTATATTCCGAAAAGTCAAAAATTAAAATAGTACAATGGCTAAAATAAAAGCTTAAGGAAGTAAAAAATGAAAACACCTATTAGTTATTACGGCGGCAAACAACAGCTTGCAAAAAAAATAGTATCACTTATTCCTGAACATAAAATCTACTGCGAACCCTTCTGCGGAGGTGCTGCTGTTCTGTTCGCGAAAGAGCCCTCACAAGCTGAAGTCATCAACGATACAAATGCGGAAATCATCAACTTTTACCAAGTTGTACAAGAAGACTTCCCAGCACTCCAAAAAGAAATTATGAAAACGCTGCATAGCCGTGAAATGCACCGACATGCCAAAATAATTTACGAAAACCCTGACATGTTTGATACGGTAAAAAGAGCATGGGCTGTATGGGTGCAAGCTAATATGTCATTTGGGAATAGTATCGGGACGGGGTTTGCGTATGAAAAAAAGAATGAGAGTACAACAAAGAATATTGTAAATAAAATAGATGAGTTTACGGATAAAATATCAAATAGAATTAGAATGCTGCAAATTGAAAATTGCGATGCCTTAAAGGTTATTGCTTCCCGCGATACAGCCGATACATTCCACTATATTGACCCGCCCTATGTAGGTACACATCAAGGACATTATGACGGTTATACTCAACAAGATTTTGATAACCTTTTAGGAATGCTGCAAAATATACAGGGGAAATTCTTGCTTAGTTCTTATCGAAACAAAGCCCTTATGGAGTTTACCAAAAAAAATAATTGGTACTGCATTGAATTAAAAATGGCCTCTTCTTTAAGCGCAAAGGGGAAAGCTAAAAGAATGACAAAAATAGAAGTCCTAACCGCAAACTATCCAATCGGAATTGTTGACGGAGAAGTAAAAAAACTTTAAAATATTTCTTGTAAAAAGGGTGTTTTACAGTGTTAAAAAGGCTAGTAAAATGTTAAAAAAAATGGTTTAAAAAATGATTAAAAACCATCAAAATTTGTCATAAAAAACACGAAAAAACAGCCTAAAACACGCAAAAACACACGTTTTTTGCCAAACCTCGTAATAAATTTTGCCAAACCGCGCGTAAAGTTACACCGTTTATAAGGCAATATTCCGCAACACCTGATAGCAAGTATTCTCCAACACCTTTACCGTACCCATTAACGATATGATAGCCTTTTTCGGATAATTGCATTGACAGCGTATGAAGAAATATTTTACCTTCTTCATCTGAAAAATCACCATAATCATCAGCACTTCCCGAAATGAATATTGTCTTTCGTCTATATCTATCCACAATTGTTTGCAGAACATCAGTAATGTCTGAATATTCATCCACAAGATAGGTAAATACTCCATAACGATTTAAATCTTCTATTTGTAACTCTTGTTTGGCTTTCTTATAGTCGAAGTCATCTTCTTTATCAGATACCCTTTTCATTATGCAGTAGTGCTTCCTTGTCTTAGATTCTTCAAGCAACACTCTAAGCCTACCAATGACATAATTAAAATTAGGATCAGAAAAACTAAATCCAAGGAAAAGGAATGTTTTTGTTAACAAATCTCCTTCTAGGACTTCTCTGAAGAGTTTCCTTTTATTATACCCAAATTCTTCGTAATCACTTCTTGTAATTACCGCATCCTCTGGAGAGTCAACATCCCCGTGTAATTTGTAGACAACAGCATCAAAGTTTCTATTCGTACCACGAAGCTGCTCATCTTTTGTTTTTACGAAGGAAATCTTGTTATTATCCTCCAGAGCCTTTTCAAGTAGTTTGTCATAATTCGTTGTCCAGTATGTCGAAATTGGCAATTGAGCAAGAAGATTGTGATTTCTTGTAGGCTTATTCAGTTTAGAAAAGTTTTCTTTAATTAAATCGTCTATGGAACTTCTTTGTTTGGTATTGGAATAGTATTGAGCTAAATTTACTAAATCCGTTTCCTTTTCAACATTTAATTCTAGATCAAAAGCTGGTTGCTTAAGTAATTCAGACCAAGTTGGAAATCCTGCCGAAACAGATAACCCAGCTCCAATAAAAGCTGCTATTTCTTCACTTTTCATTGCCTTTTCAATTTCTCTAATCAAATCTTTTCTTGAAATTTCACCTTTAATCTTAATCACCTCAACATATTTTCTACACCCACTCTTCTTTTTCCACTGTTCATTATATCCCAAGTGTTCAAATTTCATACTTTAAATTTTTTAAGTACAGGAAAAATCATCTAATTTCAGCTCGTTTTTAGATTATTTTACCCGTTCCAGTCCCAGTTCCAGCATCAGATATATCCTCGAATATATCCATAGTTAAGCTAAAAATTATTCTTTTGGCAATAATCTCTAACTACATCAATCCAATTTCCATACCAATACCACTGTTTAGAAACTTTTACTCCATAATTATATTTTTTATTTTTAGCATCTTTTGCCTTCCATAATTGAGTATGGTAATGCATGCTAAATGTAGAATACCCTTCCTCATTCATCATTTTCACGATATCACTATGCAAAAATTTCGCTTTTTCAACAGCTTTAACTAACACACGTTCTACATCTTTTGCTTTGTCACTGTCTGGAGAAATAAATTCTATTGCCCTATCTGCTTGATTGGCTCGATTTACTTGTATTGGAATGTATACAATCCTGTAAGAATAGTATAATGATTTTAATTCTTCATCATCCAACTCGGATTCAAATGTTGCAATAAAATTCTTTACATTACTCGGTATTTCATTTACTGATTCTTTTCTTAATAACTGTTCCTGTTCGGGTGATATTGGAGAAAATTGAATTGTTAAGCTCAAATTATCTTTTATGCTATGCTTATCCCCAAACATTTTGATTATCTCTCTATTATAATTTAATGCACATGCTTGTAGTTTAGCTCCAATATATTCATCAATGCTATCCGTTTTCTGATGTTCGATTTCATGTCTTATTCCGATTAAAAACCTCAGATTATTAGCTGTACCTTTATCTAATGGAGAAGCTTGTTCATTAATACACCTTTCTATCTCCCAGTGCTTATATGCACCATTCTTAGTCCTATCATATCTTTTCCGTTTGCCTCTCATATGAAAATATCTATAGTCTATACTTTCTTTGCTATAATAAGCATGCATAAGATATGTCCAAGAAATAATGGCAGTGATAATAAACATCTCAGACTTAAATTTAATCAAAGGGTTGTTATAAATTTGTATAGCAGATACCATTGCTTCTTTTGATTTATCAAGTAACTCATTGGTTATTGATCTACCCATTTTAAACCCTCCAGCTATAAACGATTTCTAAAAGCATTCCTAATATCAATAACTCTATCTATTACTTCATTAATTAATTCATTGTAGTTTTCATGATTGTCAAAATCAAATCCGCTAATATAGTAGATAATTCTGGAAGCTTTTTTATTATCTAATCTTTGCCAATCCATACTAAATCCCAATTCATTTTGTATTTCTTCAGATGCTGAATACAACCTATCAAAAAGTTCCTTATTATCATTAATGTAAATTTCAATACCTATGCTATTGATTTTATTTACTAATGTAATTGATATGTGTGCTTCGCTCGTACCAAGTGCAACATCATACCAGTGATCTGTTGTAGCTTTTCTTGCATTAAATGGCTTATTTCTTGAAATCAAAACTTCATTAAATCTATTCCAGAAGTTCAATCTTTCAGCCTGTGCTTTACTTAATTCTCCACTATCCATACCAGCATTTGCTGTTTTTATAAAATCATTAGGCTTCTCTATAACCACAAATTTCGGTGCCGGCAAAGAATCTCCAATCTTATATGCACGAATTTTCATTAGAAAAAACGAAATATCTTTAGTTGTCTTATTGTTTAACCACTCTATTGCACTTCTATGTTCTTCTCTTGCTTCTTTAACAATCCAAATCACAACATTTGCGTCTAAACCAGAAGCATATGTTATTATTTTACCTAAATGGTCATTATTAGTAGCTTCAAGTTGATTTTCAATAATAACCTTAATTCCTGTTGTTTCATCTTTCGCAACTAAATCACATCGGTAAGAACCAACAAAGACTTCTTTGTTTATCTCTGTCAATGTTAAGCCTATTTCATCTCCCAGCATTTCAATATTTTCTTCTTTAGATAACCATTCCGAAAAATCATATTGCTCATGCTTCCAGAGTTCTCTAATATCAACTTCCTCTAATTTTCCTAATTTCAATTTGTTCACCATCCCTTTTAAGATCATCTAGTATTGCCGCCAAACTTTTCCTTTCTTTACAAGCAATATATCTATCCATAAACTCGAAATCTATTACACAAAATACACTTATCATTTATCTCTGTTTGGTCAGCTTGTTCTTATTTTTTATCAAAATATTTTACTTCCTAAAAACAAACAAATATTCGTGTGCAATCAACAAAAAGTTGTATTTAATACTGTTTGTTTTCCAATAACCAGTTGCCTTACAATTATGTTGCTCTTTAATAATCAATTCTTTTAGCTTAAATCCAACATCTTGAAATATTTTCATCACATCAAAAGACATCGATATCATATGTCCTTTTTGACGAGTATCTCCCATAAGAACAGCACAAAATTTATCTTTTTTTAGAACTCTGTAGCTTTCATCAGCTACCTTTTTCATTTCTTTAATGAAGTCCTTAACTTTCAAGTGCGACAAATCAGCTTCAATATCTTCGCTGTACTTAATAATATCAGCATATGGAGGGTGTGTACAAATGAGGTCTATGCTATTATCTTTAATAAAATCCAAATTACGAGCATCACCCTTATGTATATAGACTTTACCGTCTGACCCATCATGCTGAAAATTCGTTTTTTCTTTGCATCTCTCAAGTGCGACATCATTCACATCAACGCCAATTATATTTCTATTAAGTAACTTCGCTTCTACAAGCGTTGTTCCTCCGCCAGCAAACTGATCAAGCACTAGATCATTTTCCTGAGAATATCTCAACAAAATATTACGAGGAATATAAGGTGACCAATTTCCTCTCCATTTTGCATCGTGAGTTGCCCAATCGCCTCTTTTGGGAAAAGACCAATGAGTTGTCATTTCCAATTCAAAGTTTTCTGGCTCCCATTTAGTTATTTTTTTCGCCATATCATCAAATATCCTCTATATTAACTCCAAATCTATCCAACAAAGCATTCATTGAAAGCCACCGTCCAGCTTTAGTCGGATAATTGCAATCTTCTTGTCCCCAAATCCATTTATATACTTTAAGAATTGTTTCTACAGGAAGTCCAATAGTATCACGAATTTGCAATCTATCAATAACCTCATCCGGTTCATCACCACAGCAAACATTATAAAGACCTTCAATTAGCAATAATGCCTCCCTCTCATCATAGTTATATTTATCAGCTATATCATCACTAATTTCACTATGGCTAATTAACCATAATCTTTGTTCACATGGATTGAAAATAAACACCATAAAATCATCTCTTGATAACCTACCAAAGTTTCTTTTTCCTCCTGGTTTATTAATTGCAATTATTTCTCCTGTTGACAAATGTTCAACCTCATATAGCAAATATGGTATATTATTGAGCTCATCTCTAAAAGCATTTTGTGCTTGATTTGCTATATGTAGTGGAACTAAATTTACATTATATCTAAATATTCTATTCGACATTTATTGTACCTCATATCATTACTTTATTGATAATGCCTTCTTCCAAATCTTTTATATTATAAATATGTCGCATAACATCAAATGTTTCTTCAAGGTTATTACGGGCACTTGTCCAACCTTTTCCATCAGTAAACCAAACAAACATAAATCCATCAATTTCTTCAGTTTCCCATGCAAGCGTTTTGTAACTACGTGCAGTTTCGTTTAATTTGCTGCCACCGCTTCCATAAAAATTAGTTTCAATACCATAAATCATATTTGGGGTTTTAACTACAAAATCAAAACGTTTTTCCATTTTCCCTTGATTGGAAATAGCAGACAAGTCTATATTCCATTTATCTGTAATTTGATGAATATAGATTTCTTTAAAATAATTAGTATCTTTTATAAATCCCGCTTTTTGAATAAAACTTTCAACCAAATCTTCCATAAGATGTCCACCGCGATTTTTACGACCATTAGAATCAAGTCCTGTTTCAACACCGGTAGCATAGTCAACTAAATTGTTAACTATATGATTTTCCAATAAATCAAATAGTCCTGTCTCTCGCATAAAATATTTGTATCTTTTATAATGAAAGTGACTATTCGCAGAATACTCACCAAAGTCAAATTCGTATAAATATCCACCATTTTCATCCTGACAGTAGATCTCATTTGCCCTTACCGCCAAAAGTAGAGGTATACACTTTAAGACTTCAGGATATTTTTTAATTAAACTTTCAAAATCACCTTCAATGTTTTTAGAACCAATAAGTGAATTTAAAATATTAAGCTCAACCTTGATATTACCCACATTTCTATGAACTTTTTCAAAATCTATATAATAACCATAATCTGCTATGCTGTCACGAAATCCTGATAACCAAGTATTAAAATCTCTTTCCATCTATCATTTCTCCTCATTATTTTTTGGAACAGGCAATCCCAATTTGGTTAAAGGAATGTATTCAAAGTAATACTGACAATGCATACTAATAATATAGTCCAACACATCTTTATACTTTGGATTCTTAAACCAATCCGATAACAAATAAATGTATTCGACATCTATATTAACCTGCGACATTAATTTCTGATACTGTTTCCTTTTGAAATCACAAGTCTGCAATTTTTCATCAACAGAACCGTTTACTTGCTGATACTTACATTCAACAATAAAAAGTGTGTTATTTATAATCACATATATACTATCATCGGGCAAAAGCTTCTTTGAAATAATCTTTGTCCAATCGATGCCTATTTCTTTTAAATAACGATAAAATCCATGCTTTTTAAAAATTCTAGCCACTTTTTCATTATTATAAAAAACAATATTACCAACTACTCGATATCCATTTTGATCATTCAAGAAAGTAGCTAAATCTGTCTTTCCCTCAAACACAAGTCCGGTTTTGGTATTTCCTCCACCTTTTCCATTTTTTATCATATTGTTTTTCTCCTTAAAAATTGGATATAAGAAGTTCTTTAACCTTACCTCTCGATTCTCCATTACAATTAATCATTCTTGTCGCCTCCACTCTCTTAATTTTATGAGCAGAGTAAATATCATCAAAGAAATCATCCTCTGTATCTGAATTCTTAGGATCCGAATTACTCACCACTATTTTTGCTCCTTTTTTGTTCAATTCATCAACAAAGTTTGCTAATTCTTTTTGACTATCATCATTAAACAAATTTTCCGTATACGCTGTAAAATTTGCAGTGTCTGTAAGTGGACGATATGGCGGATCAAAATACACAAAAGTATGTTCATCAATAAAATCTCTTGAGAGTCTATAATCTCCACAAACAATATGAACCTTTTGTAACTTCTGCGATAATGCTCGAAGATTTTTTTCATCGCAAATCATAGGATTCTTGTAAGAACCCATAGGCACATTAAATAATCCTTTTTTATTAACACGGAACAAGCCATTGAAGCAGGTCTTGTTAAGGAAAACCATCAATGCCGCTTTTTCAATATTGATAGTTTCATCACCATTGATTTTTAAATGATTAAAACGCTCTCTCTTTGCCATATAGTAGACTTTACGTTCGTCTGTATCCATTGGTACAAACTCATCCTGCATAGCTTGTAACATAGTAATAAGTTCATCTATATCATCTCTAATAATGCGATACGCATTAATAAGTTCCGTATTAATATCGCTAATATAAACTTCTTCCAACTCATATCTACTCAATATGTCAAAGAGGACAGCTCCACCACCAACAAACGGTTCCGCATATTTTGTAATAGTACTATTTTCAAAAGGATAATACTTTTCTATTTCTCGAAGAAGTTGCCCTTTTCCACCTACCCATTTTAAAAATGGTTTTATATTTTTCTCTTCTTTTTTCTTGTACCTTATGCTTCTTGCATCTATCGGTTTTTCAGCTGAAGCAGGAATAATCCACATGTTACCTACCATAGTTGCATGATTAATTCTGTTCTCTGAACAAAGAACAGCAACTCGTCTTTGTGAAATTCCCCACTTATCAGCCGCTTCTCTTGCAGATATATATTCCATAGCGGTACCTCCATTTCTGCTATTATATTATATTCTAACTCTGGAATAATAGCAATATCGTTTTAATAATTTTTACACTACAGTAGCATAAATCTGTTACCTTTATTTCCATAAAAGCTAATTATTGTATCTATAAATTTATAACTCCTTGTTCAAATCCTAATTTATTCTATACATAATTCTCGACTTGCTTTTTTAATCATATTTCTTTCGTATTTTTCAATAGCAACGAATGTATATCCCACACTTCTTTTGAGAACTTTTCAATAGATTTTTTCATATCATCAATATCACTTTTATAAATTACTCCTGTTTGATTTACTCTCTTTGTAATATGATTTAATGTGTTTGTAGCAATGGATAATGTTCCACATAAATCTCTCAAAGGCTCCAGAGCAACTTCATAAATTTCCTTTTCCAAAACTGTTTTTCGTATAAAGTGACTCATGCTTTTTGCCCTGCTTTCTTCCTTTTTTCTTTCAAATAATTCTTTTTCTTTATCCGTTAAATCAAATCTCAACCTTATATTTCTCTTTCTATTTTCCATCTTAAATATCTTCCTTCTATTAGGTTTTGGGGTCTTAGGGTTCTCCCTAACAAGCTAAAAATGTTGATCGAAATTAAATCTCCGATGTGATTTCTGAAGTCATTTTTCCGTAAGTGTACACACACTTACTGTGCTTGCTATTAAAGTTAATGTCGCATTCCATTTATCAAGCTTTTTCATAGTCTTAACTATCACAGAAATACTTCCTGTTTTATTTCCGTAAAATCTATAAAAGTTAAAAATTGTCGCTACCACTACCCCGCTACCTTTTATGCCTGGTAGCAAAGTAGCGGTAGTGGACTTTTTTAAAACTCTTAAAACGGAATTTCGATATCTTTTACTTCCACAAAATCTGTATTAATATTTCGTTTATAAAACTTCTTGCTAACCCGAACCACACCGTCAATTCTTACCTTCTTACTTTTTACAGAGGGTTCAAGTTTCCATTCATCTGACATTTCGTTTGCCATTAATTCCGAAAATATTTTTTCATTGGTTTCATGGTATCTACTTGTAAATTCTGCGGAACATAATAAATTAGGAGTATCAGACTTCGTTATCTTCCATTCCATAAAGTCTAAGAAATTTTGCACATGTCTGTTTTCGCTCTTGTGTGTTTGAATGACATAGTCCAAATCGCCCCTTAATTCCTTCGGCAAATAGAAATCATGCAGCTTATTTTTATAAAGATATACCGCTTCTGCAATAGCTCCTTCAAAATCATTTTTCAGCATTTCTGCATGTTCTTTTCTTGTGATAGTTTCCAATACAGGAAATTTTTCCGGATCATACATCAGCGGAATTTGTATCTTTTCACTGTTCACTTTTACAGGTAAGTACCTTCTTTCCCCTGAGAAATCGCCCAAGAATGTAGCGTCGTTTGTTGTCGCAATCAAAATACAACTTCGTTTAACATCTGTTGAAAAGCGTTCATATGGAAGTCTTACCGTGCTTGTTCTTGCCGAAATAAAAAGTTTAGCTTCATCAGCACTTTTCGCATTTCTAAGAGCAACAAATTCTTCAAGCTCAACAACAATCTTACCTACCAAATTACTGACGGCATCTTTCCCTTTTATATTGTTTAATGAGCAATACCATTCAGGAAACAGTGCCAGTTTTTCAATAAATGAAGTTTTCCCAACGCCCTGCACACCTGTAAGAACCATCAATTCATCAAACTTACATCCGGGATTAAACGCTCTTTTTACCATACCGACCAAGATATGTTTCATAATCCAAGAATTTAATTTTGTATCCTCTACTCCAAGATATTTGGGTAGTAATTTTGAAATATATTCTTGCCCGTCATATGGTAGCGATTCCATATACATCGCCGGTAAATTGATTGCCCTCTTATGAGCAACAAAAAGAACGGCATCTTCCATACGATTTTTAGAATACTTAATTCCAAATTCTCTTTCGATTTCAACACCGAGGATATTTGTCATATGGTCATTCCATTTTCGTATTTCTAAATCAGTGTTTTTTTCTCCCTTTAACTTTCCGTAAAAACGAATTGTTCTGCTGCAAGTGTCAAAGAAAATATATCCTGATAAAATATCTTGTTCTTTACAAAAACAGGGATTCACTAACACAGTTATGAGATTGGTTGTTGTATTTTTGACTTGTCCCTTATCTGTGATTTCAAGTTCTCGATCTACATAATCGCTTAGCTCCAAATCATCGAATTTAAGCCAATTATTCAAGCGAGTATCCTCCTTTACTTCTGTGATAGTTATAATCCCAATATCTCTTATTTCCTCCCTGTATCGCTTTTGAAATGCTATCCTCTAAATATTTCATATATCCTTTTTCCGTTCTTCTTTTACTTCGATCGCCTATGCGATTAAGTGCAGATTTCAAAAATATGTCTTTCATCATTTCTGCATTTCCATGAGTAAAACTGTTTAGAAAAAGAAGTAATGAAAAGTCATCTTTACTGGCATCTCCGCTGGTATATGAGCCTTCAAACAATGCTCTTGCCCTTGCGTTATACCTGCACATCGTTTCTATAACCGTATTACTGTCAGGAACACATTCAGCTGCTTCCTGATACTTTCTAATAATTTCTCTGACACTTCTTTTTGGAGAAAATAGCTTGTAGTATTTATCCAACTCCTTTTGTTTCAAGAGAACTTTTTCTGCAACAAAATCATTAAATTTATAGATATTACCTGTCATGGCAATGCACCTGTTTGCTTGATACATCTCCACTTTTTCAATTTGGTTATTAAAGTTCTTTTCAATTTGCCCTCGAACAAAAATGTGTACGCCTTTTCCTGACTGTGATATTTCTTTATAGGTATCCCTAAATTCAACCTGAAACATCTGAAGTATGTTCTCATCAACATTATCCAAGTCGATACAAACGAACGGATCATCCCTGCTTAACACAAAAGACAATCCGTCACAAGCACTACTTTCTAAATTATTAACTGCTGTTTCAAAATCTGCCCATTGGTCTTTATTATTCCAGCCATAAGATTTTAAGGTAATCGGACTTACAGGAAGCTTTAGTATTTTTTCTTTCCCTTTCAAATCCTGTTTTCTGATTTTCTTAAACCATAACCACTGCTTGTATTCTCTTAATTCAGCCGGAATATTTCTTAAGTAATTTCCCTTGTTAATCATCGTAACCTCCAATCTTTATATTGCTGACGGAAGTACAACCTGATAAAATAATCTTGTCAGGGATGAAATGCCAAGTTGTACTTTCATCTTGCCTTTAGTCATTTGGCTAAAGGCTTTTTTCTTGTATTGCCGCTTCTATTATTTCAGTAATCATTTTCAATTCATGCCTATAACTCGCATCCAATTCTCCGTACTGCTTCACTCGTTTAAGTTCCGATAGAATTTCCTTTAGCTCATTTTTACAATTATCAATAACATTTCTTGTTGCGAATACTTTTATAGGTGCGTTAAGGATTGCATTAGTCATATATTCTTGCCTACTAAGTCCGGACATAGAAATCTTTTTGAAAATTAACTCTCTATCATTTCGATTTGTTCTGAATGCTATGGTTACATCCTTTTTCCTGTGATTAGCAAATCGCTTACCTTTATCTCGTTCCTTTTGTTTTCTTTCCTCTTTCAAAGCTTGCCATTCTTCTTTTGTCATCAACGGTTTCCCTTTTTTCGATTTACGATTGACAGCTTCATCATAGCTTGGAAATTTCGGTGCTTTCACTGTACTCTCCCTCCGTATTAAGCTTATCTGCCATATCCAACTGTTTATTCGGGAACATATGACTGTAATCCATCAAAACCTTAATACTTTCATGACCTGTTCTCGCCGCAATATCTACAGGTGTGAATCCCATTTCTATAAGCAGCAATATATGACTGTGTCTTAGTGCATGAAGCTTGATTTTTTTAACTCCCGACTTTTTTATTCCTCTTTCCATTTCCTTATTGAAATAGGTTTTACATTTAGGGAAAATCTGCTCATTCTCTGAAAAGTATTCGATTTTAAGGAAGTAATCCTGAAGCTCTCTGATTAAGAAATCAGGAAGCATTATTGTTCTCTTGCTTTTAGGGGTTTTCGGGTCTGTTATAACTTCTTCTCCGTTAATTCTCTGTGCTGATTTACAGATTCGCATTGTCTTTTTATCAAAGTCAAAATCCCCTTTTGTCAATGCTCTGAGTTCTCCTAAACGAATCCCTGTCCAATAAAGAATTTCAAAAGCATAAAATGAAATATCCTTGTCCTTAACAGCTTCTATAAACTGTAGGTATTCCTCTTTTGTCCAAAATTCCACTTCCTCATCGCTTCTTTGCTTTCCTATTCGCCCTGTTACCTTACACGGGTTTTGTCTTAACCCGTAATATTTAACCGCATGATTGAACATACAACTAAGCTGTGCGTGAATAGATTTAAGATATGTCGGCTTATAGGCTCCTCCTTCCGCATTTTCGATGTTTAAGAGTACGTTATGCCACTTTTTTACTACAACAGGCTTAATCTCACTCATTTTCATACCGCTGAAAAACGGTAAAATCTTTGTTCTTATCATATGTTCTTTTGTCATCCAAGTATTTAGCCTTATTGTTCCTATAACATCAGCCTTATATAGTTCAAAATAATCTTCAAAGAGCATATTGAGTGAACCTGACATCTTTACCGTGAAATTTCTCTCGTAAGTAATTGCTTCTTTCTTGGTTTCAAACCCTCTTTTCAGCTTCTTTCTGCTCTGTCCGTCCCAATCCTTATAATAGAATGAAGCGAACCATTTTCCACTTTTTTCATCCTTATATGCAGGCATTAGTCTCCCTCCTTCGCCTTGTAGATTTGTTCCATAAAATATTTCTTATTGATTCTTCCCCTAAGGACAAGAAAGCCGTGTTCAGCAAGCTGCTTATTCATATCTCGGATGATTTTATAAGCTTGTTGCTGCGATATATTTAATAAATCGGCAACTTCATTTGAAGTAAGAAATAATTTCTCCATTGTACTTTCCTCCTTTCCTTACAGAAACTTATTTGTTTCTGTTTCTATTTTAGATTATAAGTAGCATTTTTGTTTCTGTCAATACTTTTTTCTAAATTTTATTTTTCTATTGTTTTTTTGTCTATTTTCGATTATATTATTAAAAGAGAAACAAATTTGCTCCTAAGGAGGTGTTTGGATTGAGTTTGGGTAAATTGATAAAGAAATTCCGTGAACTAAGGAGAATTACTCAAAAGGCATTAGGAGACAGAACTCATTTAGATGATGTAAGAATAAGACAGTACGAACTTGATATTCGTACTCCTAAAGATGATGTCTTGGAAAATATTTCCGCTGCACTACATGTAAACAAAGAATATTTGAAAGAGCCTGATTATCCCTATACGGAACATGATTTAATGCGATTTTTGTTTAAGCTGGACGACAGTATTGAAGTGAATATACGACCTGTTATCCTAAACGATGAAGATCCCGGATACACTACCACAGGTATATATTTCGGCAGTGAAGCTATCTTAAGAATTCGCAATATGCTTGAACAGTGGCAGAAAATGAAAGAAAAATATGAGAATAACGAAATTACGAAAGAAGCCTTACAGGATTGGAAAGCAAACTATCCTGACAGCCTGAAAAAAGATTATGTTCCTTTTGAAGAAAGCAATGTAAAGTTTTATAGAAAGGGCATAACCGCTAAGATTCCACCGGATATAAAATAAGCACAGAAAAAGCACATAGCTGAAAGATTTTTAGGTCTTAAAGTTATGTGCTTTGTTTTTACACTATTCGATGGTTTATACAAACTGGGAGTTGATGAGGCAACAGACTATTATTTTTCGCTGACTTTTAATTCAAGTACATCCGGACGGGCATAATGTCCGATCGCATCATGCTCCATTTTGCAGGCGGCAGGCAAATTCATATCAAGTTCTGCATAGATGATAGTTTCTTTATCCCAGACAGGTTTTGTCAAATAATGTCCATATGGATCAATTATACAGCTCCCTCCTCTGCACACAAATTCCGGAAGCTCGGATACGATATTGCGCTCACACAAGTCAGAAGGATATGAACTGCGTCTGATGATCATATCAGCATTCACAAAGAAGCATTTTCCCTCGATTGCAATATGCTGAATGGTGGCTTGCCATTCCGTATTGTCATTGGTATTTGGTGAAATGTAAATGGTGATTCCCTTTTGATAGAGCGCTACCCGAGCAAGCGGCATATAGCTTTCCCAACAAATCATACTGCCGATCGGTCCCCACGGCGTTTCAGTAACAGGGAAATAATCCTTATTTGCATCTCCCCATACAACACGCTCAGATCCTGTCGGCTTCAATTTTCTGTGTACCTTATATGACCCGTTCGGTTCAAAAATGACATTGCTGTTGTAGAGCGTTCCGCTAACAGCGTCTCGCTCGGAAAATCCGAGGCTGATATATGCCTCTGCTTTTCTGGCTGCCTCTGCGAGTTGTTGGAACTCCGTCTCTCCAGCAACAATGGAAGCATCGTAGTATCGTTTCCAGTCTTTTCGTCCCTCCTCGCTTCGTTTTCCCATGCTAAAGCCGAAATTCATTCCAACAGGATATCCCGGAATAAACAGTTCTGGGAAAACAATCAAATCCGGTTTTTGGCTTGCAGCTTCACGAATATATTGAAGTGCCTTTTTCAGCGATGCACTTTTATCAAACATTACAGGTTCTGCCTGCACCAATGCGATTTTGCAAATATTATCAATATCTTTCATACTAATAATTCACTCCTCCTATGATTTTCTTTGCGTTTAAAGTATCTGAAATCTATATCACTGTATATCCGGCATTTGATAATACAGCTAATGATTTTTCAAAATCCACATCTTTCACTAAAATATAATCTGTGTTGAATGTAGATACCGCAAAAATTCCAATTTTATTATCTGCAAGTATTCCAGACAACTTTGAAAGAATGCCAATGAGTGAAAAATCCAAAATTCCTTGAATACGGAAACCACGCCACCCATCTTCACGCTCTATTGTGTTTTCAGGAACATCATCTGTTTCACACACAAGAGAAATTTCTTCATCTGTTTTACCTATGAAGTAGAATTCCTTGCTCAAATCTATATCGTCAATGTTTTTTACTTTACATACAGTTAGTAACTGCTCTAATTTATTTAATACCAGCAAATTATTCCCCTCCACAAATTGGGAGTTGTTTAAATATCATATTCCTTTATAATTTGATTCGCTAATTCAATTTGCCGATTTCTTTCTTCTTCGACCTTTAAATTATCATTAGGGAATAAAATATTAATAACTTTAATAGCATAATCAGATGATACAATAGCATGTCCTCTCATATGACCAGTTGCTATGGATTGTGCAAATACTCTTGCAGAATATTTACTTAAATCATTAATTGACATTTGTCCTAATTTATTCGCTAAAAATCCAGCATTTCTCAGTTTATACGCACTTGATTTCCCGTCAATACGCATATTTAATACCACTGTTGTTTCACATATTATAGATTCCTTTAACTCTTTATCACCAATCTCTATAAAAGATAAGAACGCTTGAGCATTTTCTAATGCCCATCTTGCTACATATTTGTGAGACATCTTATATAAAATCATCTCTAATTTGTATCTTTTCTCTGATGAATCATTTATTTTAATTTTGTACTTTGATGGTATTTCCCACTTTCCATCTTGAAATAAATTTTGTTCAAACTCATTCCATGAGAATTTTGAAGTATCTATAATTTTCACCTCCACAACTTCTAATTTGTCATTCACTTTTTCCACAAAAACGATGGAAGGCTTTAAACAATTCACCTA